>JBBQEV010000048.1:0-32219 GCA_038321325.1 Solirubrobacterales bacterium | reverse complement strand
CCGCAAACAGCCGGCGCTGACGCTCGTTCAGCTCACCCGCCAGCGCCCGGAACCGCTCACCGATCGCAATCTCATCAGCCACACACCCATTCTTCTACGACGCCCGCCCCGCTCCTGCTAGGTAATTAATCGACGAGCCCTAAGGCCCAGACGGGCTCGGCCAACCTACTGCACTCCGCGGACGCTCGCATCCCCTGCATGCGTATTCGCACACGCGGCCACGGCGTCACCCCAGGGAGTCGAGCGGATTCTCCACCCGCACCCGCGCTCGGCCCTTGCGCACGACGATGCCCACCCTCACCGGGCGCTTCGCGTACCACGACCCGTTCCCGCCGGGGAACGCGACGAGGCGATGACGGCCGTCGCGAAGGGCCGGGAGCAGCGCCCGCCCGAGCGGGCAGATCGCCCGGGGCCGGCGGTCCAGGCGGCAGAGCAGGGCCCCCGCCTGGGGGTTCGGCGAGGAGAACGTGACGACCAGGCGGCCGCCCCGCAGCTCGGCGCGCGGGGAGGCGACGGCAGTCGGCGCGGGGGTCAGGCGCCGCAGGAACACGTCCTGTGCCCGGTTGCGATCCCGCGCGACGAGGTTCGTCGCGGTGGAGACGAAGGCCACCGTCGCCCCGTCGTCAGCGAGGGCCGGGCGCTGGAGCAGCTGGCGGACGCGCTCGGGCCCGCGCGGCCGGCCCCGCGAGGACACGTCCGCCATCACCGTGTGGCCGCGCACCAGGTCGCGGACGAACACGTCCTCGCGAGACGGGTCCTCCGGCGTCAGGTTGCTCGCGAAGGACTCGAACGTCACGTAGCGGCCGTCCGCGGTGATCGCCGGCGCGAACGAGTCGCTGTCGGCCTGCTGACCCGTGGTGGCCAGGCTCACGCGACGGGTCGTGCGACGCCGCCGGTCCCGGACGAAGACGTCCGTCTGGGAGTTGTCGTCACCGCGCACGAGGTTGCGGGCGTCGGAGTCGAAGACCACGTAGCGCCCGTCCCTCGAGATGTCGGAGACCTGCGTGAACGGCGCGGAGATCGCCCTGCCCTGCTGACGGCCGCTGTTGGAGACGGTGACCCGCGTGGTCGTGCCCGCCTGGAGATCGCGCACGAAGACGTCGGCCACCTTGTTCGTGTCGGCGGCCACGAGATCGCTCGCCGTCGAGGCGAAGGCCACGAACCGCCCGTCGGCGCTGATCGCGGGCCCGCTGGACGCACCGTTCGCGAGGCCGCCGTCTTTGGTGAGGCTCACCGCCGTGGTCACCCCGGCCGCGCGATCACGCACGAAGACGTCGGACTTGCCGTTCGTGTCGGCCGGGACGAGGTTGTCCGCCGCCGACGAGAAGACGACGAAGCGCCCGTCGGCGGACAGGTCGGCATCGAGCGCGTCGGCCCCGGGCTGGGCGCCGTCGGTGGCCAGCGACACGCGCTCCAGGCCGGAGGCCGAACGCAGGTACACGTCGGCATGCCCGTTGGTGTCCCCGGCGACGAGGTTCGAGGCGCGCGAGGTGAACGCGGCGATGTCCCCGGCGGCGTCGAGGACGGGCGCGGACGAGGGGCCGTTGGCCCCCGCGGGGTCCGCCGTCCTCGACAGCGAGAGCACGCTGCCGCTGTTCTGGTCGAAGAAGAACGCGTCGCGGACCTTCCCGTTGGGATCGGGCGGCCCCAGGTTCGAGGCGGCGGAGTCGAAGGCGACGAAGCGTCCCGACGCCGAGAGCCGGGGGGCTGCGCTCGCGCCGTTGGGCTCGGGACCCGAACGGACGCGCACGGTGCGCTGCGACGACGGCCCGGCGAGGGCGCCCGCGGGCGCCAGCGCGAGCACCAGTGGGGCGAGCACGGCGGCCACGGTGAGCGGCAGGCCGGAGCGTCGGTTCTGCCCCCCCGGCGGGTGCCCGGCCCTCACGCGGGGCAAACTACCAAGCGCACCCGCACCGGCGCGCCGCAGCCCGCCGGCGGCCGGCGGTCGCATCGGGGTCACCTATCCTGTCGACCGTGGGGACGGCGCGGTGAGACGGGCGGGAAAGGTCGCGTACTGGCTGGCCGTGGTGGTCGTCGCCCTCGCCCTGGTCATCGCTGCGCTCTCGTGGCTGTCCTCGCGAGACGCGTCCTCGCTTCAGACGGGCGCGTCGCCTGCTGTCCGGGGGCGAAGCTGCGCAGCCGGGCGAACACCACGATCCTCCGTGCCGCGCTGTACAGCGGATGGCAGGCCGACAGCACGAGCTGGTCGTAGCCGACCCGCTTGAGGACCGAGAGGTTCGTCGGGAGCACGATGCGCGTGGTGGTCACCGCGTAGGTGAGGCGGCCGTAGGGCATCTCGAGCACGATCCGGTCGCCGCGGCCCAGCCGGTCGATCGTGCGAAACGGCGCACCGTAGGTGGTCCGGTGCCCGGCGATCGCCACGGTGCCCCGCTGCCCCGGGAACGGGGAGCCGGGGTAGTGCCCCGGCCCGCGCTTCAGCGTCGCGGTGTCGGTGCCCTGCACGATGGCGTAGGAGCGCCCGAGCGTCGGCAGCTCGATGCGCCCGATGGCCGGGTGCCTGCGGCCGGCCCGCTGCCGCGCCTTCGCGGCCAGCGCGGCGAGGCGCCGGCGCGGTTCCCGCACGGCACTCAGCGCCCGCTCGTCGGCACGCGACAGGCGGCGCTGAGGCCCGAGCTGGTCGTCGAGCTCGGACTGCGCACGCGCCGCGGACAGCGCGGTCAACGGCTCCTGCCAGGCCAGGGTGAGCCCCGCGTCGGCGAGCAGCAGCGCACCGGCGGTCGCGAGCACGGCGCCGACGAACCGCAGAACGGCTCCCAAGGGCCCCCGGCCGACGTGCACGTCACGAGGGTACCCCCCGGGGCACCGCGCAGGGCCGGTGGATGACCGCGCCGGCGGGACGGACACTCGCCGCGGGCCCCCGGCACCTCGTCGCGGCGACGTGCCAGAGTGCGGATGCATGAAGGAGCGCGCCGCGACCATCCTCCCCTTCGCGATCGCGGCCGCCCTGCCGCTGGCGGGTCTCGTGCTCGCGGCGGCGTGGGCCGCCGAGCGCCGCACCTACGATGCCGCGCTCGTGGCCGCCGCGTCGCTGCTCGGCGCGCTGGTCTGGGCGTTGGCCCTGACCGCCTGAGGACGACCACGAGCCCCGAGCCCGCCGACGGCCGAGAACGACTCGCGCCCCGGCTGCGAGCAGCCGGGGCGCGAGGTAGCGGACGAGCGCGCTGCTAGCGGTCCCGGAACACGTAGGACGTCTCGCAGCCCTTGATGCGCCGCTTCTCGTTGTTGTTGATGCGGACCTTGTCGCGGCCCGACCCACAGTCGACCCTCGCAGCCGGACCGGCGGTGGCGACGTTGATGAAGTCGTTGCCCGACCCACCGAACGCGATGTCCTTTCCGAACGCGGCGTTGATGGTGTCGTTGCCCGAGCCGGCGGACAGGCGGTCGTTCCCCGAGCCACCGTTGAGGTGGTCCTTGCCCGAGACGCCGTAGACCCGGTCGTTGCCGAGAGCACCGGAGAGGTTGTCCCCGCCGGTCCCGCCGTCGAGGCAGTCGTTCTCGCGGCCGCCGTCGATGGCGTCGTTGCCGCCGAGCCCGAGGATCCGGTCCGGCCGGTTGGTGCCCGTGATGCGGTCGGCCCGGTTGGTCCCGACCGTCGCGAACTTCGGCCCCGGGCCCTGGAGGCAGATGCTCTTGTAGCGCTTGCGCGCGTTGACGAGCGAGAGCACCGTGCCGCCGGACGGCCCCGAGTACGGGACGCCGATGATGATGACGCCCTGGCCGCCGGACTTGTCGGCCGCGATGATGCACAGGCCGCGCGCGCGGTCGAGCGTGGAGCCCGTCGGGCAGACCTGCGGCAGCCCGTCGGTGCCGTTGCCGCCCGAGCCCGAGGTCCCGCCGCCGCCGTTGTTGATGGCGTTCGGGTCGCAGGCCGAGGCCGAGCTCACCTTCGCCTCGGCGATGACGAGGTCGACGAGCGGCGCACCGCCGGCCGCCCCCGGGAGCACGATCACGTGCGCCGCGCGCTGCGTGATGCCGTTGGCGTCCTTGATCTGCTCGTTGAGCTTGACCTGCACCACCTGGCCCAGCGGCGAGTTGGAGATCGGGTCGACGATGCTCGAGAGCAGCCCGTCGAGCATGATCTCCTGCCCGTTGATGCGCAGCTTGACCGCGGTCGAGTCGCCGGTGAAGACCGGGCTGCCCCCCACGCACTTGCCGGTGGCCGCCGAACGCGCGGCGTCGACCCCGATCGTCAGCGATCCTCCGAGGAGCTTGACCTCGAGGCCCTCGATACCCGACGCGCTGCCGACGGTCTGATCCTTCGGGAAGACGGTCGGCGGTGCGGCGGACGTGGACGCGAAGGCGGTCTGCGCCGTGACGCCCGGCGCCAGACCCAGCGCCTGCCCGACGTTCGGGACGCCCGTGACGCCGTCCGAGCACGGCGTGCGGTCGGAGACCACGGGCGTGACGCGGCTGTTGTTGGCGAGCTGGAGCTCGATGGCGGAAGCGCGGCAGCTCCACGTGGCGGTGGTGGCGGCGCCGGCGCTCGTGGCGGCGCCGAGCGCCATCCCGGTGACGGCCAGCGCGAGGCCGACCACCCTGGTTGGTGACTTCATGAATGATCCTTTGTGTCTGGGTCCCGGCACCCCCCGGTGCCGGCTGGCACTTCCAGAGTTGAGGTGCCCTACCCAGGCTCTCCGACTCCTTGCTGGCCATCGTATTGCCCAGCGAGGTCAGAACCACGCCTCTGCGGACACATTTCCGGAGTCATCGCGGGCGGCCAGCGGTCGTGACCCCTGGCGCCGTCGACAGTTTTCCCCTGCTACTAACTTCTCTACCGTGCAAGAAGGCAGATGTCGCGGCTCCCCGCCGTCACCCGGACATCAGCCACCCGTCACGTCCCGCCGTGTGAAGCTCAGGTACGCGGCGCCGAGGCAGGGCACCGAATAGGCCGCGCAAACCCAGGCGGCCCGGACGATGGGCGACCAGTCCACGGGATCGCGCAGCAGCCCTTGCCAGGCGTTGAACTGCGTCGGCAGCAGGTAGGGCTGGAGCCCGCCGAGGCCCGGCAGGATCGTGAGGAGCTGCAGCATCAGCGAGATCATCAGCGCGCCGACGACGGCCGCGGCGGAGTTGTGGGTCACCGTCGACAGCAGCAGGGCGATCGAGGCGACGGCGATCAGCGGCAGGGCGTAGACCGCGAGGCTCACGCCGATCAGCTCCAGCCCGCGCCCGGCGGAGACCGTGCTGCCCGAGAGGGTGACCAGCGGGTTGAAGCCGGACTTGAGCACACCGGCGAGGATCGCGGTGAGCCCCATGAGCACGAGCGCCGCCGCCGCGTAGGTGAACGCCGCCAGCGCCTTGGCCGTGAAGATGCGCCCGCGCCCCGAGGAACGGGTGAGGATCGTCTTGAGGGTGCCGTTGTGGTCCTCCGCGGCGACGATGTCCCCGGCCACCAGCGCGGTGACGAGCGGGAACAGCCAGTACGAGCCGAAGATCAGGATGACCGGCGGGATCGCCAGGCCGGACTGGCGCACGTAGCGCCCGAAGGCGACGTCGTCGGGCTGGCCGGCCTGCACCGCGAGGGCGACCACGAAGATCAGCGGCACGGCGACCGCCACCGCCAGGCCGAGGTAGGTGCGCTTCTGGTGGACGAGCTTGCGCAGCTCCCAGGCGTAGACGGTGCGCAGGGAGACCATCAGGCGACCCCCGCCGCGTCGCGGGGCGAGGACGCGCGGTGATCCCCGGTAGCGGCGTCCCCCTCGGTGAGGCGGAAGAAGAGGTCCTCCAGCGCCGCGGTGTGCGGGGCCAGCGCGCGGATCGCCAGGCCCGACTCGACGAGCGCGACCGACAGCTGCTCGACGGCCGCCTCCGCGGCCGCGAAGCGGAGCTCGAGGCCGTCGGCCCGCACGGCGCTCAGCCCGCGCTGGGCCTCGCAGATCGCCCGCGCGCGCACGTCGTCGGTGGTGCGCAGGCGCCACTCCCCGCCCACGGTGGCCTTCAGGTCGGCCAGGCGCCCCTCGTAGACGATGCTGCCCGTGCGGACGATCGCCACGCGGTTGCACAGCTCCTCGACCTCGTTGAGCAGATGGCTGGAGAGCAGCACGGTGGTGCCGGCCTGCGAGAGACGGGCGACGAGCGCGCGCATGTCGCGCATGCCCGCGGGGTCGAGGCCGGTGGCGGGCTCGTCGAGGAGCAGGAGCTTCGGGTCGCGCAGGAGCGCGCCCGCGACCCCCAGGCGCTGGCGCATGCCGTGCGAGTAGCCGCCGACCTTGTGCTTCGCGCGGTCGGCGAGCTCGACGACGTCGAGCGCCGCGTCGATCCGTCCGTGGGCGTCGCCGCCGTCCAGCGCGGCGAGCAGCTCGAGGTTCATGCGGCCGGTCAGGTAGGGGTAGAAGCGCGGGGCCTCGACGAAGCCCGCGACGCCCCGCAGCGCGCCGACGGGATCGGCCTGCGGGTCGCGCCCGAAGACCCGGACCTGCCCGGCGGTGGGGCTGATGAGCCCGAGCAGCATCCGCAGCACGGTCGTCTTGCCCGCGCCGTTGGGCCCGAGGTAGCCGTAGACGTCACCAGGCTCGACCGTGAGGTCCACCCCGTCGACCGCGGTGACCTCCCCGTAGGTCTTGACCAGCCCGCGGACCTCGACGGGCGCGGGCTCGCCCGGGGCGCTAGAGGCCACGGGCGGCGGCCTCGGCGGCGGCGGGCGGGACCGAGCCGACGACGGTGTACATGACGCCGCCGCGGGTGAACCGGACGAGGGTCCCGAGCGCGGTGGCCAACTCGTCGCCGGCCACCCCGTCGATCGAGATCTTCGGCAGCTGGAGCTGCGCGCCCTCGCCCTTCTGGGAGGGCGCGGGCTTCGCGGCCTCGGCGGGCTGCTCGAGCACGGCGATCCCGCCGAGGTTCGCTCCGTAGGTGACCAGCGCGCCCTTCGCGCCCGCGACGTCCACGAGGCGGACCTCCTTACGCGGCAGGCCGACCAGCGTGGAGGGCGCGGCGAGGGTGAACGGCACCGCCCGGGCGACCGCGGCCGCGCCCGTCACCGACGAGGGCTCCTGGCCCTGGCCGCCGGGCCCCCGGCCGCCGAGGTCGACCCGGACGATCTTGGTTCCGGGGGGCGTCGGCGCGCTGAGGGCCCCCGCGTCCACCGGGCCGTAGGAGATGTCGGTGGCCTCGAGCTCGAGCACCGGATCCGAGGAGCCGGCGGCGTAGACGCCCGCGCGCAGCGGGACGCCGGTCGCGGCGTCCCAGGCGACCTCGCCGGCGCCGATGAGCCCGCCGTCGTGGCGGGGGGCCAGCCGCACGGAGTAAGCCTCGCGTCCGGCGACGTTCGTCCCGGCCGGCCCGGTGAGGTCGACCCCCTTGGCCAGCCGTGCCAGCGCGTCCTGGACGCGCGCGAGCGTCGGCGGCGCGTCCGGCGCGTCCTTGGTGTGCGTCTTCTCCGCCGGGAGCGTGGCGACGTAGGCGGTGCTCGTGGTCGCGTCGTAGACGGTGACGGTCTTCCCGTCGCTGACGATCTGCGCGTCGCCGCGGTCGGACTGGAGCTCGAGGCGCGCCCGGCCGTCCTCGGCGAGCCACAGGCGGCCCTTGGCCCCGGCGAGGAGCGGTCCGCCGCCCGCGAGGCTCGACGAGTCGATGAGCTTGTTGGTGAACGAGATCCGCGCGGTGATGCCGGTGACCTTCGGCGCGGTGACGGCGTCGTGGACGGCGACGGCGAGCGGTTTCGCGGGCGGGACGCTGGGGGCGCCGGCGAACGCGCCCGAGACGGCCGCGGCGCCTCCCGCGACGACGACGGCCGCGGCCACGGCGGCGGCGGTGCGTGCGCTGTTCATGACGGGGACCGGTGAGGGGACATGGCGTCAACGGTAGACCCGGAGCTTGAAGGCTCTCTGACGATCGGCGCGGCCGGCAGTTCGAGGGTGAACGCGGCGCCCGCGACCTCCACGTCGCCGCCGTGCGCCCGCGCGATGTCGCGGACGATCGCCAGCCCGAGCCCGGAGCCCGGGCGGCCCGCCGCCTGCGCCCCGCGCCAGAAGCGCCCGAACGCCGCCTCCGCGTGGGCGGCCTCGAGCCCGGCACCCGAGTCGGCGACCGTCAGCCGGACGCGCCCGTCCGCGCTCGACACGGTGATGACCACGGGCGGCGCGCCGTGCACGAGCGCGTTGGCGACGAGGTTGCCGACGGCGCGCGCCAGCGCCTCGGGGTCGCCGCGCACCGCGACCGCGTCCCCGCCGCCGGCGGCCGCGGCGGAGACGCGCACGGCGTCGGCGGGGTGGGCGGCGGCGGCCTCGCGCGCCAGCGCCGCGAGGGAGACGAGATCGCGGCGGGCCGCCGCGTCGTCCCCACGCTCCAGGGTCAGCAGGTCGTCGATGAGCCGCGCGAGCCGCGCGGCGTCCGCCTGCAGGTCGGCGAGCACGACGGCGTCGGCGCCGTGACGGGCGAGGTAGGCCACGTTGCCGACGAGCGCGGTCACCGGGGTGCGCAGCTCGTGCGAGGCGTCGGCCAGGAAGCGCCGTTCGGTCGCGCGCGCACGCTCGAGCGCGTCGAGCATCCCGTTGAGCGTGCGGGTGAGCTCGGCCAGCTCCCCGGTCCCCTCCGGCGGCAGGCGCCGCGACGGGTCGCCCGTGCGCCTGATCTCCCCCGCGCCCGCGCTGAGGCGGCGCAGCGGCCGCATGCCGCGTGAGGTGAGCGCGGCGGCCGCGGCGGCGCCGAGCGCGGCCGCCGCCAGCGCGCTCAGCAGGCCCAGCCGCGCGAGCCGGCCGCTCGTGCGCTCGATCTCCTGGGTGGAGGAGCCGACGATCACCGCGCCCCCGCCGGCGGGCCCGCCCTCGGGCAGGGGGGCGACGAAGACGCGGACGTCGTCTCCGGACAGGCGCACGCGCCCGAAGCCGGTCCGCCCGTCGCCGATCGCCGCGGTGACGAGCTGCGACGCGGGCAGCAGGCGCCCGCCGAGCACCGCGGAGCGCGCGACGATGCGCCGGCGACGGTCGAGCACCTCCACGACGAGGTCGCGCCCGCCGTACGGGGCGTCGAGGGCACCGGGAGCGGTCAGCAGCGCGGGGGCCGACACGCTGAGCCGCGCGACGTCGGTCGCGCGGCCCTCTAGCCCGCGGTCGAGCGAGGAGCGCAGCTCGTGGCCGGTCAGCAGCTGGGTCGCGCCACCGAGCAGGCCGACGGCGAGGAACACCGCGGCGGCCGCCGCGAGCGCGACCCGCGTGCGCAGCGCCGGCCGCCTCACGGCTCGATCACGAACCCCACCCCGCGGACCGTGCGGATGAGCGGCGGATCGCCGAGCTTGCGGCGCAGGTTCGCGACGTAGCGGTCCACCACGTTGTCGACGGCCGCCGCGCCCCAGATCTCCTCGATCGCCCGGTCCCGCGAGACCACGGCGCGCGGGTGGCGCAGGAGCAGCTCGAGCAGGGCGGTCTCGCGCTCGGTGAGCCCGATGCCGCGCCCGTCGCGCTCGACGCTCCGCGCGGCCGGGTCCAGGCGCAGCGCGCCCACGGCGAGCACGCCGTCGGCCGCGACGCCGCGACGCCCGATCGCCTTGAGCCGCGCCAGCAGCTCCTCGACGGCGAACGGCTTGACGAGGTAGTCGTCCGCGCCGGCCTCCAGGCCCGCGACCCGGTCGGCCACCGCGTCGCGCGCGGTGAGCAGCAGGATCGGCGCGGCGACGCCGTGGGCCCGAAGGCGCCGGCAGACGGCCAGCCCGTCCAGGCCGGGCATCGCCACGTCGAGCACGACCGCGCCGGGTGCACGGCGCTCGGCGGCGGCCAGCGCGGCGCCGCCGTCGGCGACGGCCTCCACGTCGTAGCCCTCCGCGGTGAGCGTGCGCGCCAGCATCCGCAGCACCGCCGGGTCGTCGTCGACGACGAGGATCCGCGGTCGCATCGCCAGCGAGCGTAGTGGCGGCGGCGCGGAGCTCGCGGGCGCTCGTCTCGAGCGGAGCGGTGCGGGCGGACAACTCCCCTCCAGGCGACGATTGGACCGAGGGGCTCCAATTTGGAGCCTGTGGGCCCAAGGTCGCAGCGAGCTCGACCCGCCCGGCGGGCTCCGCCGTACACACAGGCTCCTTGCCGCCGTGCGCGCCCCGGCCCTCCCGGCATCGTCAGAGAACCCTCACGGCGCCAGCCTAGAGTCCGGCGCGATGGCACGGCTGACGCAGTGGGTCCTCGCACACCGGCGCTTGGTCATGATGGCCTGGCTGGTCGTCACGGTCGTCGGCGTGGCCTCGGTCTCCTCGGCCACCGGCGCGCTGTCGAAGCAGTTCACGGTGCCGGGCCGCGAGGGCTCGGAGACCAACCAGGAGATCGCCGCGCGCTACCAATCCGGGGGCGATCGCGCGCCGCTGGTTCCGGTCGTCACCCTCCCCGCGGGTACAACGGTCGACACCCCCGGCGTGCGGGCCGAGCTGGGCCGGGCCTTCGGCTCGGTGGCCGCCGCGCTGCCGGGCTCGCGGGTGGTCTCGTTCGCCTCGACTCAGGACCGCCTGTTCGTCTCCGCCGATCGCCGGACGACGTTCGCCGAGATCTCGTCGGCCACGTTCGACGGGCCCGACCTCCCGCCCGCCCAGCTCGAAGCGGCGCGCGCTGCGGCGGCGCAGGCGCAGGTCGCCGGCGCGCCTGTCCGCCTGACGGGCACCGACGTGCTGTCGGCCGGCGGAGGTGGCGGCGGCGGTCCCGGCGTCCTGCTGGAGGCGCTGATCGGCGGCGTGGGCGCCCTGGTCGTGCTCGCGTTCGTCTTCGCGTCGTTCGTCGCGGTCGTGCCGCTGCTCATGGCGGCGGTGGCGATCCTGACGACGTTCCTGCTCGTCTGGGCGCTCACGGCGGTGACCGAGGTGTCCTTCATCGTGCAGTTCCTGATCGCGCTGATCGGGCTCGGCGTGGCGATCGACTACGCCCTGCTGATCGTCGTGCGCTGGCGCGAGGAGCGCCAGAAGGGCGCGGACAACCACGAGGCGATCGCGATCGCGATGGAGCACGCAGGCCGCGCGGTGGTCTTCAGCGGGACGACGGTGGCGATCGGGCTGCTGGCGCTCGTCGTGCTGCCGGTGCCCTTCCTCCGCAGCGTGGGCTACGGGGGCATGCTCATCCCGCTCGTCTCGGTGGCGGTCGCGCTCACGCTGCTGCCGGCGATCCTCGCGTCGGTCGGCCCGCGCCTGGACTGGCCGCGGCTGCGCCACGACGACAGCGCCAGCCGCGCCTGGACGGGCTGGGCGCGCCTGGTCGTGCGGCATCGGGGGCTGGCCGCCGGCCTCGCGCTCGCGGTGCTCGTCGCACTGGCGATCCCGGCGCTCCGCCTCTTCCCGGGCGATCCCGCCGCGGACTCGCTGGCCTCCGGCGGCCCGGCGCGGGCGGGGCTCACCGCGCTCGAGCGCTCGGGCATCGGGACGGGCGCGCTGACCCCGTTCGAAGGGCTCCTGCACGGCGGGGATCCGGCTGCCGTGGCCGCCGCGGCCCGCGGTGTCGCGGGGGTCCGCGGCGCGGTGGCCCCGCGGCAGGCCGGTTGGCGCCGCGGCGGCACGGCGCTGGTCAGCGTCATCCCGGCCGAAGACGGGAACGCGCAATCCGGCCGTGACACGCTCGACCGGCTGCGCGCGGCGACCAGCGGGCTGCCGGGCACGCCGCGCTACGGCGGCCCGGCGGCGCAGGCCAAGGACTTCGTCTCGGCCGTCTACGGCAACTTTCCGCTGATGATCGGGCTGGTCGTCCTCGTGACGTTCGGGCTGCTGGCCCGCGCCTTCCGCTCGCTGCTGCTGCCGCTGAAGGCGGTCTTGCTCAACGTCTTGAGCGTCGCGGCGGCGTACGGGATCCTCGTGCTCGTGTGGCAGGACGGGCACGGCTCGGAGGCGATCTTCGGCATCCCGGCGACGGGGGCGATCACGCAGTTCGTGCCCCTGATGGTCTTCGCGTTCCTGTTTGGGCTGTCGATGGACTACGAGGTGTTCATCCTCGCCCGGATGCGGGAGGAGTACGACCGCAGCGGCTCCACCGACCTGGCGGTCGTCGAGGGGATCGGCCGCACGGGGCGGCTGGTCACGAGCGCAGCGTTGATCCTCTTCCTCGCGTTCTCCTCGCTGGCCTCGGGGCCGGAGACGACGATCAAGATCTTCGCGACCGGCCTCGCCGCCGGCATCCTGCTCGACGCGACGGTGGTACGGGCGCTGCTCGTCCCGGCGCTCGTCTCGCTGTTCGGCCGGTGGAACTGGTGGCTGCCCGAGATCGCGGCCCGCGTGCTGCGGGTCCCGGCCGCGCCGCGGGAGTCGCGGGCATCCCGTCCCGCGGCGCCCCTGCCCGCCGAGAGCTGACCCCGAGCGGCGGCCGCCCGATCGGGGTGGCCCGACTGGGCGGCGCGCTCTTCGACACCGGTGCGCTGACGATCGACCGAGTCCGGGGAGCTGTGCCACGGCGCGCGGCCCGCGCCCCGAGAACCTCGCCGACCTCGGCGCCGCCGACGCCGAGGCGACCAGCGTTCCCGACGACGTCCCCGCTCGCGGCTCAGCTCATCACGGCGGGCGCGAGGCGGTGGTTGCGCAGCTGCTCGGGCGGAGCTCCCGGGAGCAGCCACGCGCCGTCGGCGCGGCGCAGCACGGTGCCCGCGCGTGCCAGCTCCCCGAGCGCCGTGGTCACCGAGGGGCGGCTCGCGCCCACCAGGTCGGCGAGCCGCTGGTGACCGAGCGGCAGCGCAAGCACCACGCCGTCGACGCTCACGCGGCCCCAGCGCTCCGCGAGGTGCCACAGGCTGAGCACGAGCCGGTCGTCGACGCGCTGATGGTGGGCGATGGCGAGCGCGACGGCCAGCGCGTGGGCACGGCGGGTGCCCCGGGTGAAGAGCTCCACGCCGATCGCCGGGAAGGGCATCAGCCGCTCGACCAGGGCGCGGTCGAGGACGGCCAGGGACGTGGGCTCGAGGACCGTCCAGCCGACCTCGGCCTGCACGTGGGAACCCTCGTCGTCCCACGACCAGGGGCGCATCACGTCACCCGGGCCGAGCAGCTCGACGCAGCCGCGGCCGAGCACGTCGACCGCGCGCGAGAGCAGGCCGTCGACCACGAGGAAGCCGCGGTGGTGGACGTCGGGCTCCAGCGCGGTCCGCACGTCCCACGGCCCGGGGCTCAGCTTCCGGAGCGCGGCGAGCGCGTCGCGACGGGCGCGGAGGAGCTGTTCGGCGCCGACGCAGTCCGCCAAGTCGGGATCGGCGTCCACGAGCGAGACCGCGGGAGCGTCGGCGGGCGGGGGCACGCGTGGGCCTTACCCCGGATCGGGCCGGCCATGCCCTCCCGCCGGATGTTCTGGCCCGGACGTCCGGGCCGCGACGTGGCCCGGTGGGCGCGTCGCGCGCCGGGGCAGGGTGCTGACCAGGCATTCGCCCCAGACCCGACCCAAGGAGCACCACATGCTGTGGCTCATCGCAGGCGTCGTCCTGCTCATCGTCGCCATCGCCGGCGGCACCGTCGTCCACCCGGTCCTGTTCGCCCTGGCCATCGTCGCGCTGGTGGTGTTCGTCATGGGCCGCTCGCGCGGGCGCGGCCGTGTCGCCTGACCCGGCGCCGTCGCGGGTCGGCAGCCGCCGGAGTGCTACTCCGGCGGCTGCTCGCCGCCGAGCTGCTCGATCAGCGACAGCGCGACGACCTGCGCCGGCGTCCCCGCGACCTCCTCGGGCCCGATTTCCTCGAGCTCGGGGTGGAACGCGGCGTGGACCGACACGTCCTCCTCCCCCGCGTCCTCGAAGACGAGCACCGCACGGCCACCCGTCGCGGTCGCCGGCGGCGCGTCCGGCGCCTCGGAGGCGAGCGTCGCGCGTACGGCCACCAGGACGTCGGTGGCCAGCGCGCGCCAGGTGTCGAGGGCCTGGGAGCGCTCGGCCTCGGTCATCGCGTCGAAGTGATGGTGGTTTCGCCGCGCGAGCGCGCCGACCGCGGCGTCGAGGGCGAGGTCGGTCAGGAGAAGTTCGGGATCCACCCCCCCGACGCTACCCGCCGGGGTCACACGGCGCGCCGCGGTCGCGGGCGGGCCGGCGGCGTTCGACATCGGGCCCGCCTGGCGAGCCCACGGACGAACGCTGCCGCCGGGCCGGCCGCCGCCGCGGGCGCGCGGCTACTTCGTGTTGATCGTGATCTTGGCGACGCCGATGACCAGGCCGGCCTTGAGCGCCTTGATGCCGAACGTCTTGTTCAGCAGGTCGGCGGCCTCCTGCTTGAGCTTGACCGTCGTCCCCTCGAGCACCGCGGTGCCGTCGTTGTTGGCCTGCAGCGCCTTCAGCGTGCGGCCGTCGAGGAAGAACAGCGGCGCCTCCGGGACGGCCGTCTTGCCGTCGACGGAGACCTTGCCGGTCAGGACCGACTTGCCCGGGTCGACGTTGAAGTTCTCGAGGTCGACCTTCTTGCCTCCGGCCTCGAGCGAGAGCCCGGAGCCGTCGTGGTTGATGATGCCCTGGACGAAGGGGGAGACCGTGCCCGGGGTGTAGTACTTCACGTTGCCGCCGGTGATCGGGAAGCTCGCGACGCCGGCCTTGGAGATCGTCGCGTCGCCGACGGGGCCCGGGGTGACCTTCAGCGACGTGAGCGCCTTGACGAAGCCCGCGTCGAGCGTGACCTCGGTCATCTTGCCGGTGAGGTTCATGACCTCGGCGGCCGGCTTCGGACCGGTGGAGGCGGCGGCGGTGGTGGAGCTGGTCTCCGCGTCGCTGCCGCAGGCGGCAGCACCGAGGGCGACAGCGGCGGCGGCCACGAGGGCGGCAGGCGTGCGGAAGGTCATGTCTCGAGCGTTCCTTGTCTGTGGGTTCATGTGCCCCCTACGTGGCCTGACGCCGATCGGTTGCCTCGGGCGCGCCGATGCGAGCTGCTCCGCGCCGACCCGTGTAGCGTCGGGCCATGGAGCTCGCGGACAAGGTCTGCGTCGTCACCGGCGGCGCCTCGGGCATCGGGCGCGCGCTCGCGGAGCGCTTCGCCGACGAGGGCGCCGCGGGCGTGGTGGTCGCCGACCTCGACGAGGTCGGGGCGCTGCGCGCCGCCGCCCAGATCGCCGCCCGCCACCCGGGCCGCGCGGTCGGGATCGCGTGCGACGTGGCCCGGCCCGAGGAGAACGTGCGGCTCGTCGACCGCGCCACCGCCGCGTTCGGCCCCGTCAATCTCTTCTGCGCGAACGCGGGCGTCACGGTGGGGACCGACGAGCAGACGCCGGACGACGAGTGGGACGCCGCGCTCGGCGTCAACCTCCGCGCCCACGTGCACGCCGCCCGGCTGCTCGTCCCCGAGTGGCTCGAGCGCGGCACGGGTTGGTTCATCTCCACCGCGTCGGCGGCCGGTCTGCTCACCCAGATCGGCGCGGCGCCCTACGCGGTCTCCAAGCACGCCGCCGTCGCGTTCGCCGAGTGGTTGTCGGTGGCCTACGGCGACCGCGGCATCGGGGTGAGCTGCCTATGCCCGATGGGCGTCGACACCGGGCTGCTGCACGCGGGCACGAGCGCGGGCGACGGCGCGGCGGTGGCGACGCGGGCGGTGCTCGCCGCGGGAGCCGTGCTCACGCCCGCCGAGGTCGCCGGCGTCGTCGTCGACGGGCTGCGCGACGAGCGCTTCCTCATCCTGCCGCACCCCGAGGTCGCGACGTTCGCCCGCCGCCGCGCGGACGATCCCGACCGCTGGCTGGCCGGCATGCGCCGCCTCCAGGCGCAGCTCGCCTGAGCGTCAGCCGGGCGCGACCCGACCCGATCCGACCGCAGCACCGGCGCTCAGTCGGCCTTGCGCTTCTCCTTGGCCGCGGCGGCGGCGTCCTTGAGGCGCTGCGCCTCGTCGGCGGCGGTCAGCGCCGCCTCCTTCTCCCCCAGCGCGCCCGCCTCGCGGTCGAGCTGCGCGAGGCGCTCGCGGCGCTCCTTGTCGGCCAGGCGCTTCTTCTCGGCCGCTGCGGCCTTGGCCGCGCTCGCCTTGCGCGCGCGCTCGGCCTGCGCGGCAGCGGCCTTCTCCGTCTTGCGCTTCTCCTCGGCCTTGCGCTTGCGCTCGGCGGCGCGCTTCTCGGCCGCCTTGCGCTCACGCTCCGCGGCGGCCTGGTCCTCGGCGAGATCCGCCTCCGCCTTCGCGGTGGCCTGCGTGGCGGCGTCGCGGAGCGTCGCGGCCTTGCGGCGCTCGTCGGTGGCGACGCGCTGCGCCGCCGCGTCGGCCTTGAGCCGGTCGTCCCCGGTGACGGTCGCGGCCGCGTCCTTGACGGCGACCTCGGTGGCGTCCGCGGCGAGGCTGCGGTCGCGTCCGGCCAGCTTGAGCACGGAGTCGATCGGGAGCCGGACCACCTTGAGGGTCGTCTCCACGACGAGGCGGGGGACGGTGACGAGAAGGCTCATGCGGACTCCTTGGGGTCGATCGCGTCGGCGCGGGCCTCGGCCCGGCGGGCCTCGTCCTCGAGGCGCGCGGCGTCCTGCTCGCGGGCGATGCGCTCGCGCTCGGCGATCGCCTCGGCGTCGTCGACGGCCGCCTCGGTCACGCGGTGCTGGGCCTCGGCGCCGACGCGCTCGTTGGCCGCGCGCTGCTCGGCGCGCTGCTCTTGCACGGCGCGGTCGGCCTCGGCGCGCTCCTCGCGCTCGTCGGCCTCGAGCTCGGTGCGCAGACGCTCGCGCTCGAGCTCGTTCTGGGTGCGCTCCTCCACGAGCTCGGTGGCCGCCTCGGCGCGCGTCGCGTCGCCGGCCTCCCGCGCCGCGTCGGCCTCGGCCCCCACGGAGGCCTGCTGGAGGCGACCCTCGCGGGCGAGGTCGTCGTTGCCGGTCACCGAGCCGACGGCCTCCTTCGCCTTGCCGGCAAGCTTGCCGACGATGCCCCCAGCGGGCTCTTCTGGTCGTTCGGGATTGGTCACCGTGGGCTTCTACCCGCGACGACCGCCCCTGAACGCGGGAAACGGGTCAGCCCGCCGGCGGGGCCGCCCGGCTGAGCGCCACCGCGGCCCCCAGGCCGCCGAGGTCGGAGACCGCGAGCTCGAGCGCGCCTCCGTGCAACGCGGCCTGCTGGGCGGCGATCGCCAGGCCGAGCCCGGTCCCGGGCCCGCGCGGGCTCAGGCCCCGGCGGAACGGCTCGAGCACGGCCTCGCGCTCGGTCTCCGGGATGCCCGGGCCGTCGTCGTCCACGCGCAGGACCAGCCGCGCTCCGTCCTCGCGGAGGCGCACGCGGACCCGGCCGCCGCTGCGGCCGTGGAGCGCGGCGTTCTCCAGCAGGTTGTCGAGCATGAGCCGCACCCCACCGGCCCAGCCCTGGATCGTCGCGCCCCCCACGTCCTCCTCGAGCGTCCAGTCGACGTCCGGGTGGCGCCGGCGGGCGGCGGCGACCGCGGCGTCGGCGAGGTCACCGAGCTCCACCGGCTCGCGCGGGAGCCCCTCGGCCGCCTCCCCGCGGGCGAGCGCCGTGAGCCCGTCGAGCAGGTGGACGATGCGCTCCTGCTCGGTGGCGATCTCCTCGAGCACGGCGTCGCGCTCGGTCGGGGGGAGCCCGGGGTTGCGGCGCAGGACGTCCACGTTGGCCCGCAGGCCGGTGAGCGGCGTGCGCAGCTCGTGGCCGGCGTCGGCGGCGAAGCGCTTGGTCGCTTCCAGGGCGCGCTGCAACGCGGTCGTCGAGGCGCTCAGCCGGGCGAGCATCGCGTTCAGCGTCGCGCCGAGCTCGCGGACCTCGTCGGGGCCCTCCGCCGCCGGCAGCGGGGTCGCGAGGTCCTCCGTCGAGCCGACCCGCGCGGCGGAGTCGCGCAGGCGCGCGAGCGGCCGGACGGCCAGGCCGGTCAGGACGTGCGCGGCGCCGGCGGTGAGCGCGAGCGCGAGGGCGCCGAGGCCGAGGACGATCCGGCGGATCGCGGCGACCCGCTCGTCGACGGCCGCGAGGCTCTGGAGGAGCTCGAGGCGGACGGGACCGAGGTCGCTGCGTCCGGCGACGGTGAGTGATCGCCACGGCACGCCGGCGATGTCCACGGTCTGCAGCCCCGGCGTCGCCGGCACTCCGGGTGCGTCCGGCGGGACGTCGCCGCGCTGCTCGATGATCTCCTCGCCGAGGGCGACCTGGACGAAGGTGCCCGAGCCGGCCAGGAGCGGCTCGGGCCCGCGCCGCCGCGGCCCGCCGCCGAACGGGCTGCCGGGAGGACCCCCGCGTGGCGGCCCGTCGGTGACGCTGGCGGCGCGCTCGGACAGCTCGTCGTCGACGGCCCCGCGCCCTTCGCGCGCGACCGCGGCCAGCAGCACGGCGTTGACCACGAGGAGCGCGATCGTGGTGGCGACGACGGCGCCGAGGGTCACGCGCCCCCGCAGGCTGCCGGGCAGGCGGGGCCTCACGGGCGCAGCGCCCAGCCCACGCCGCGGACGGTGTGCAGGAGGCGCGGCTCGCCGCCGGCCTCGAGCTTGCGGCGCAGGTAGCCCACGAAGACGTCGACGACGTTCGTCTCGACGTCGGTGGTGTAGCCCCAGACCTGATCGAGCAGCTGGTCGCGCGAGAGCACCTTGCCCGGATGGCGGGCGAACGTGTCGAGCAGCTCGAACTCGCGGCGGGTGAGGCCGAGCTCGCGACCGGCCCGCGTCGCGACGTACCGGTCGTGGTCGACCACGAGCTCGCCGAGGACGATCGTCGTCGACGGGTCCGCCCCGCGGCGGCGCAGGAGCGCGTGGAGGCGGGCGAAGAGCTCCTCCAGCGCGAACGGCTTGACGAGGTAGTCGTCCGCCCCGGCCTGGAGCCCCGCGACGCGGTCCTCGACGTCGTCCCGCGCGGAGAGGACGCAGACCGGGACGTCGATGCCGCTCGCGCGCAGGCGGCGCAGGACCGAGACGCCGTCGAGATCGGGCATCGTCACGTCGAGGACGATGACGGCCGGGGGCTGCCGCGCGACCGCCGCGAGCGCGGCCCGTCCGCCGTCGACGGTCTCCACCGCGAAGCCCTCGAGGCGCAGCGCGCGCTCGAGGGACTCGCGGATCGAGGCCTCGTCGTCGACGACGAGGACGCGGAGGTCCCGTCCGGGCACGCTCCGCGTCCGCCCCGTGCTACGGGCGCCCGGGGCCGTGCCGGCGACCGGGTCCGTCGAAGCGGCCGAACACCTCGGCGACCTTGGCCTCGGGCACCCCGAGCTTGTCGGCGAGCTGCTTGACGAACGCCGCCCGCCGCGCCTCGTGCTGCTTGATCTCGTCGGCGCGATAGGCGTCGAGCGCCGCCATGAGCTTGGACTCCTCGACGCCGAGGGCCTTCGCGAGCGCGGCGGTGTCGAACATCGGGCCGCGGGGCCCGCCGCGCTCACCGGGTCCGCCGGGCCCGGGACCGCCGGGCGCGCCGGGGCCGCCGTGTCCGGGGCCGCCGGGGCCCGGACCGCGGGGGCCACCGACCGTGCCGAGCGCCGTCGCGAGCTTCTCCTTGGTCACGCCTAGCTCGGCGGCGAGGGCGGTGAGGAAGGCGTCGCGACCGTCCTGCGTGCCGCCCTGGGCGCGGCGCTCCGGCCGCACTGCGCGGAACGCGGCCTCGACCTTCTCGGGGCTCAGTCCGAGCGCCTGGGCCAGCGCGGCGACGTGCGCGGCGCGGCCCGGACCCCCGTCGCGGCCCGGGCCCCCGTCGCGGCCCGGACCCTGGGCGTCGAGCGCGGCGGCGACCTTCGCGGCGTCGAGCCCCAGGGACTTGGCCAGCGCGGCTGCGAGGTCGTCGCGACGATCGCGCGGCTCACCCGTCGGGCGGAGCTCCTGCAGCGCCGTGCGCAGCTTGGCCTCCGAGACGCCGAGGGCGCTCGCCGCGGCGGCGAGTCCGGGGCCGAAGCCGCGCCCGGGCCCACGCCCACGGCGGCCGGGAGGCCCGAAGCGGCCGGTGGCGCCCGTGGCTCCGGTCCCTCCGGTCGCGCCCACCGGCGAGGAACGCGCGGCGGACGAGCCGTTGGTCGCGGCGCCGGCGGTGCCGTCGCCGGACTGGGTGCCGATCGCGTAGGCGGCCGAGGCGACGACGACGGCGCCGCTCAGGAGCAGCAGCTTGGGAGAGGGGACGGTTCGAGTCATGCCTTGAGGTTCACGAGGACGGATGTGGCGGCCCTAAGAGGATGACGGACTTCTCACGGGACGCCTCACCGCGGGCCGGTGATCCGGCGGGCGCCGGCGTCGGTGCGGACGAAGACCTGCCAGGCGTAGAAGGCGTAGAACGTCCGGGGGTCGGTGCGCATGCGGTGCGCGAAGCGCAGGATCGCCGACACGTAGGCGGCCGAGTGGTTGTAGGCGAACAGCGCGCGGCGCAGGTCGTCGGGCGCGCCGGACGCGCGGAGGTAGTTCGCGGCGCCGAGGATCGCGTCAGCGTCGTCGTCGATCTCCCCGCCGAGGCCGTATTGGCGCCAGGTGGCGGGCAGGAACTGCATCGGCCCGCGGGCGCCCGCCTCGCTCGCGGAGCGCACGCGACCGAACGCCGACTCGACGAAGTTCACGGCGGCCAGCACCTCGCGGGGCACCCGGAAGCGCCGCTCGGCGCGCGCGTAGGCCCGGCGCAGCGTCTCGGCCGGCGCCGCGGTGGCGGTGCGGACGGCCGGCGGGCGGCCCGAGCGGCTGATGCGCCCGAGAGCGCGACGGGCCAGGACGATCTCGCGGGCCTCCGCGCGCAGTTCGGGCCCGAGCCGGGCGACGACGCGATCGGCGCGGGCGGGATCGTCGGCCAGGCTCCGGTAGAGCCGCTGCTGGTGGAGCGCCAGCAGCGTCACGTCGCGCGGAGGCTCGGCCCTGCCCGCCCCGCCCCGCGCCGTCCAGGCCGCGATCGCGAGGCGCAGCCGACGGGTGGTTTGCGTGAGCGCGGCGGCGAGGCCGGCGTCCGCGCGCGGGAGCGCCACGGAGGGAGCGGGCAGCGGCGCGGGATCGACGCCGGTGGGACCCGTCGCGCCGGTGCGAGGCGCTGAGGAGCCACCGCTGGCCTGGCCGAGCGCGACCGCCGCGGCACCCAGGGCGACGAGCACGGCGAGCAGCAGGAGCGGGGCGCGCGGCGGCCGGGACACCGGGGCCACGGTAGCCGCCGGGGGGTGTGAGTCAACGGTAGAAGCGCTCCGGCGCCCGGCGCACCCTGCGCGTCGAGGCGAGGACGAGCCGGGTCCCGTTCCAGCGGAACGTCCGGATCCGCGCACCGCCGGTGGGGCAGCAGTTGCCGTCGCCGCGGCGGTAGATGGGGTCGAGGACCTGCGGGCGAGCGCCGAGCCGGTCGATCGCGAGCTTGGACCCGCCGCCGCCGGTGGTGACCACCTTCGGCGCCGCGCCGTCCGCGGCGATCATGCCCCAGACGAACGCCCCGCCGGTGCCCCCGCTGAGGATCGTGTAGAGCACGTCCCGGGTCCCGTCGCCGGTGAAGTCCGCGCACCGCATGTCCCCGAGCCCGCCGGAGTTCATCTCGGTCTCCGCGAACGTCGGGACCTGCGCGCGCAGGACGGTGCTCACCGCCGGCTTGGAGCAGGCGAGGGACGCCGCGGAGGCCCCCGGCGCAGCGCCGGCGACGAGCGCGACCGCCGCGACGACGGTGGCCAGGACGAGGCGGCGCGGCATCGCCGGAGCGTATCCGCGAGAGCTCGCGTCTCCAAGTCGACGGGACGCGCCGCGCCGCTACCCGGCGGAGGGGTGCGGCCCGTCCTGCGGCGCGACGAACGTCTCGCCCTCGATGAGCTCGATGCGATAGCCGTCGGGATCGGCGACGAAGCAGATGCGCGGGAGCTCGTCGCGCCCGCCGGCGTGGAACGGCGGCTTCTCGGGCTGCACACCGAGGTCGGCCAGCCGGGCCAGGAGCCCGTCGAGCTCGACGGTGGTCACCGCGACGTGGTTGTAGCCGTCGCCGAGCTCGTAGGGCTCCCCGCGCCCGACGTTCACCGTCAGCTCGAGCGTGTCACCCCCGCCCGGGAGCCCCATGTAGACGTTGTAGGCCGCGTCGAAGTTCAGCTGCCCGCGGCGCTCGAAGCCGAGGGCCTCGTAGAACGCGACGGAGCGGTCGGCGTCGAGGACGCGCACGCAGGTGTGGACGAGCATCGAGGGCATGCCCGGATGCTCCCACCTGGTCGGTCCACCGGGCACGGGCTCAGATGCGACCGGCCGAACGAAGGTCACCGCGATGGTGCTTATCGGTTCGGGCGAGCCCGCAAGGGCGCATGAGGCCCTGACATGGCCAAGCGCCCAGGAGCACCCACCCCCTGAGCGCTCATGGGCGCTCGAGCGGCGCAGGCGAAGCCGGCGAGGTCCCAGCCGGCGCCTAGCGCAGCGAGCGCTCGACGAGCCCGCCGAACTCCAGCCAGTTCTCGCGCACCGCCGAGGCGGCGCGGACGGCGTCGCCCTGGCCGGCGCGCATGATGATCGCCTCGTGCTGGGCGACGGAGCGGCGGCCGGGCAGGACGCCCTGGCGGAGGAGCTCGAGCCGGCGCAGTCGCGGGGCGATGCGCGCGACGATGCGCTGGACCTCGGCGTTGCGGCACAGATCGACGAACACCCCGTGGAACTCGTCGTCGGCCGTGTACGCGTCGTCGGCCCGGCCCTCCGAGAGCGCGACGACGAAGCTCCGGTTGCGTGCGCGCAGGCGCTCGAGGTGCTCCCCCTCCAGGCCGGGGACGGCGAGCTCCGTGGCCAGGGCATGCACCGCGGCCAGCACCGGGAAGACGTCGCGGGCGTCCTGCGCGCCGAGCGGCGCGACGCGCGTGTGGCGCTGCGGCTCGACCTCCACGAGGCGCTCGTCGTTGAGCCGGGCCAGCGCGTCGCGCACGGGCGTCCGGCTCAGGCCGAGCCACTCGCAGAGCTCCCGGTCGTTGAGCTGCTCCCCGGGCTCGAGCTCCCCGGAGACGATCGCCGCGCGCAGGGCGTCGTAGGCATCGTCGCGGAGGAGGTGCCGGGGAATGGCACCGTGACCGTCGGGGACAGGCATCTGGAATGCCAGTAGACCACACCTTGTCAAGGCCTTGATCGTCCACCTCGGCCTCAGGTAGTTCTACCGGCGGAGGCGCGGCAGGGGCCCGCACCCGTTCCCGGACGAGAGGTGAAGACGTGTGCCTGGCGATACCAGGGCGCATCATCGAGATCGTCGACGACGATCTCCGGCTGGCGCTCGTGGACGTCGCCGGCGTCCGACGCAAGGTCAACGTCGGGCTGCTCGACTCGGACCACGTCCCGGCCTCCGTCGGTGACTGGGTCCTGATCCACGTCGGCTTCGCGATCTCGCGCATCGACGAGGAGGAGGCGGCCGCCACGCTCAGCCTGCTGCAGGGGATGGGCGAGGACTTCGAGGCCGAGCTCGAGGAGCTCAAGGCTTCGGTGATCGAGTGATCTCCGGACTCGACGATCAGCACCACTGCATCACCTGCTCAGACGAGGGCTGCCCGCTGACCGTCGTGGCCCTCGACGAGGAGCGCGGGATCGCGCTCTGCGAGGACGCCGCCGGCCTGCGTTCGTCGGTCGAGGTCGCGCTCGTCGACGCCGCGTCGCCCGGCACCGTGCTCCTCGTCCACGCCGGCACCGCGCTCGCCGTCCTGGAGCCCGCATGAAGTTCGTCGACGAGTTCCGCGACCCCGACCTCGGGCGGATCCTGGCCGGCGAGATCGCCGAGGCGGTGGAGCCCGGCCGCCACGTCAAGGTCATGGAGGTCTGCGGCGGGCACACGCACTCGATCTACAAGTACGGCGTCGACGACCTCCTGCCCGAGAACGTCGAGCTCGTCCACGGCCCCGGCTGCCCCGTGTGCGTGATCCCGATGGGCCGCGTCGACGACGCGATCGCGCTGGCGCACACCGACGGCGTCATCTTCACCTGCTTCGGGGACATGATCCGGGTCCCCGGCTCGAACGGGTCGCTGCTGGAGGCCAAGGCCGCCGGCGCCGACATCCGCATCGTCTACTCGCCGCTGGACGCGCTGCGCATCGCGAAGGCCAACCCGGAGCGCGAGGTGGTCTTCTTCGCGATCGGCTTCGAGACGACGGCGCCCTCGACCGCGCTGACGCTCCTGCGCGCCCGCCAGGAGGGGGTGCAGAACTTCAGCTGCTTCTGCAACCACGTGACGATCGTGCCGCCGTTGCGGGCGCTGCTCGAGTCACCGGACCTGCGGCTCGACGGCTTCATCGGCCCGGGCCACGTCGCGACGGTCGTCGGCGCCCGCCCGTTCGAGTTCATCCCCGCCGACTACGGCAAGCCGGTGGTGGTCTCCGGCTTCGAGCCGGTGGACATCCTGCAGTCGGTCCTCATGGTCCTGCGGCAGCTGGCCGACGGCCGCTGCGGCGTCGAGAACCAGTACAAGCGCGTGGTCCCCTACGACGGCAACGTCGCCGCGCTGAAGGCGATGGGCCAGGTCTTCGCGCTGCGCCCCCACTTCGAGTGGCGCGGGCTCGGCTTCATCGCGCACAGCGGGCTGCGGATCTCCGACGCCTTCGCCGAGCTCGACGCGGAGCTCCGCTTCCCCGTTCCGGGGGTCCGGGTCGCCGACCCGAAGGCCTGCCAGTGCGGCGAGGTGCTCAAGGGCGTCATCAAGCCCTTCGAGTGCAAGGTCTTCGGGACCGCGTGCACGCCCGAGCGGCCGATCGGGACCTGCATGGTCTCCTCCGAGGGCGCCTGCGCGGCGTACTACAACTACGGGCGCTTCGCGCGCGACCGGGTCCTCACGTGACGTCGATCGGAGGACCGAGCTTGCGAGGTCCGGAGAGCGACACCGAGAGCGAAGCGGTCTCCTCGAGCGGACAAGCTCGGCGCGCGGAGCAGGACGCCCGGGAGGACAAGGTCCTCGGGATCATCGAGACGGCCCGCGGCAAGCGGCCGAAGTTCCGCGACGACCGGATCACGATGGCCCACGGGGCGGGCGGCAAGGCGACGGCCGGGCTGATCGAGGGCCTGCTCGTGCCCGCGTTCGCCAACCCCGCGCTCGACGCGCTCGGCGACGCCGGCATCGTCTCCGTCGCCGGCACCGACGTCGCGCTGAGCACGGACACCTACGTCGTCAAGCCGCTCGTCTTCCCGGGCGGCTCGATCGGCGAGCTGGCGGTCAACGGCACCGCCAACGATCTCGCGTGCGCCGGGGCCCGGCCCTTCGCGCTCACCCTCGGGCTGATCCTCGAGGAGGGCCTCGACAGCGCGGTCCTGCGCGAGCAGGTCGCGGTCATGGCCGCGACCGCGATCACGGCCGGGGTCGCGATCGTCACGGGGGACACGAAGGTCGTCGAGCGCGGGAGCGCCGACGGCATGTACGTCAACACCGCCGGCATCGGGATCCGCGACGCCCGCGCGTCGCTCTCCCCCGCCGCCCTGCGCCCCGGCGACCACCTCCTGCTCTCCGGGCCGATCGGCGCCCACGGCATGGCGATCATGCTGGCTCGCGGCGAGTTCGAGCTCGAGGCCGAGATCCTCTCGGACACCCGCTGCCTGTGGCCGGCCGTCGACGCGCTGCTCGACGCGGCGGGGCCGCACCTGCGCTGCCTGCGCGACGCGACCCGCGGCGGCGTCGCGTCGGTCCTCAACGAGCTCGCGCGCGCCTCCGGCGTCGCGATGCTGGTGCAGGAGACCGCGGTCGCCGTCGACCCGCTGGTCGCCGGCGCCGCAGAGATCTTGGGGCTCGACCCCATGCACATCGCCAACGAGGGCGTCCTCGTAGCGGCGGTCGCCCCCGAGGCGGCGGCGGACGCGCTCGCCGCGTTGCGCGAGACACCGGGTGGCGAGCGAGCCGCCCTGATCGGAGAAGTGAGGACCGAACCCACCGGCATGGTGCTGGTGGAGACGGTATTCGGCGGACGGCGGGTCATGGACCAGCTCGTAGGCGACCCGCTGCCGCGCATCTGCTGAGAGGAGCAACTGAGATGGCTGTCGAGTTTGCACCCAACCAAGCGAAGACCGAGGGGATCACGGCCCACGTGCTGTGGATCACCGTCGGGCTCTCGTGCGAGGGCGACACGGTCGCGATGACCTCCGCCACGAACCCGAGCTTCGAGGACATCATCACCGGGGCGATCCCCGGGATGCCGAAGACGGTGATCCACAACCAGGTCCTCGCCTACGAGTACGGCGACGACTACACCCAGGCCTGGTACGACGCCGAGCAGGGCAAGCTCGACCCGTTCGTCCTCGTCATCGAGGGCTCGCTCGGCAACGAGAAGATCAACGGCGCGGGGCACTGGACCGGCTTCGGCTGGGACAAGGCCACCAAGCAGCCGATCACGGTCAACGAGTGGGTCGACCGCCTCGCCCCGAAGGCGGCGGCGATCGTCGCGGTCGGGACCTGCGCCACCTACGGCGGCATCCCGGCGATGCAGAACAACCCGACCGGCGCCATGGGCGTCCGCGACTACCTCGGCTGGAACTGGAAGTCCAAGGCGGGCATCCCGATCGTGAACATCCCGGGCTGCCCCGCGCAGCCGGACAACATGACCGAGATGCTCATGATCCTCGTGTTCGCGCTCGCGGGCATGGGGCCGCTGCCCGAGCTCGACGACGCCGGGCGGCCCACGCACCTGTTCGGCCGTACCGCCCACGAGAGCTGCAACCGCGCGGCCTTCTACGAGCAGGGCGACTTCGCGACCGAGTACGGCTCCGACCACCGCTGCCTGGTCAAGCTCGGCTGCAAGGGCCCGGTGGTCAAGTGCAACGTCCCCCTGCGCGGCTGGCAGAGCGGGATCGGCGGCTGCCCGAACGTCGGCGGCATCTGCATGGCCTGCACCATGCCGGGCTTCCCCGACAAGTACATGCCGTTCATGGAGGAGGACAACAACGCGAAGCTCTCCTCGAGCCTGGCGAAGTTCAGCTACGGACCGCTGCTGCGCTTCGGCCGCGGCCAGTCCATCAAGCGCAAGTTCGACAAGGAGCCGGTGTGGCGTCACAACCGCAACGAGCTCACCACCGGCTACACGAAGACCTGGTGACCTAGATATGGCAATCGAGACCCCGTCCAGCGCCAAGAGCGGCCAGAAGGTCGTCGTCAAGGAGATGTCCTGGGACCCGATCACCCGCATCGTCGGGTCGCTCGGGATCCACACGGAGATCGACTTCACGAACCAGAAGGTGAACAAGTGCTACTCGACGTCGATGCTGTTCCGCGGCTTCGACATCTTCATGAAGGGCATCGACCCGCGTGACGCGCACTTCATCACCAGCCGCATCTGCGGGATCTGCGGTGACAACCACTGCACCTGCTCCTGCCTGAACCAGAACATGGCCTACGGCGTCAAGCCGCCGAAGCTCGGCGACTACGCGTTCAACCTGGCCGAGTCGGCGGACTTCATGTTCGACCACGCGATCTACAACGACTGCATGGCCAACGTCGACTACTCCGAGCAGATGGTCAAGGAGACCAACCCGGGGGTGCTCGCCAAGGCGGAGACCACCACGGCGCCGCACTGCGACATCCACGGCTACAAGACGATCGCCGACATCATGCGGGCGCTCAACGCGTTCACCGGCGACTTCTACCTCGAGACGCTCCAGGTCGCTCGGTACACGCGCGAGATGTACTGCCTGTTCGGCGGCCGTCACACCCACCCGTCGACGATCCTGCCCGGCGGCTGCAGCGCCGACATCACCCATCAGACGCTCACGGACTACTACGTGCGCCTGATGCGCTATGTCGACTACTGCAAGCGTTCGATCCCGATGCACGACGACCTCTACGACTTCTTCTACGAGGCGCTGCCGGGCTATGAGATGGTCGGCTTCCGGGAGACCGACCTCATCTGCTGGGGTGCCTTCGACGACCCGAACTACGTCGACTACACCTACCGGAACATGACCGAGTGGGGCCGCAGGCGGTTCGTCACCCCGGGGCTGGTGTTCAAGGGCGAGCTGATCACGACCGACCTCGTCGAGATCAACCTCGCGATCCGCATCCTCCTGGGCTCCTCGTACTTCGACGACTGGGTGGGCACGACGCAGCCGTTCGTCACGAACGACCCGCTCGGCAACCCCGTCGACCCGCGGCACCCGTGGAACAAGCAGACGATTCCCAAGCCGCAGGCGCGGGACTTCGCCGACAAGTACTCGTGGGTCGCGTCGCCGCGGATGTACGACGCCAAGAACGACCGCTACGTCGCCAGCGACACCGGCGGCGGGCCGTTCGCGCGCCAGTGGGTGACCGCGAAGGCCGGGCTGCTCGACATCGGCTACCTCAAGGCGACCGGGACGTCCCTCCAGATGGTGCTGCCGAAGACGGGCTTCATGCCGGAGATGGAGCTCGAGTGGAACATCCCACCGTGGAGCAACGCGATCGAGCGCCAGCGCGCGCGCACGTACCACCAGGCCTACTCGGCGCTGGTGGGGCTCTACAACCTCGAGCAGGCGTTCGTCGAGGTCAGGGCCGGGCGGACGAAGTCGTGGAACCACTTCACGGTGCCCGACGACGCCGTGAGCGTGGGCTTCCACGAGGCGGCACGCGGCGTGCTGTCGCATCACATGGTGATCAAGGAGGGCAAGATCGCCAACTACCAGCCCTACCCGCCGACACCCTGGAACGCGAACCCGCGCGATGTGCACGGGACGCCCGGCCCCTACGAGGACGCGGTGCAGAACACGCCGATCTTCGAGGAGAACGGTCCGGACAACTTCAAGGGGGTCGACATCATGCGGGCGGTCCACTCGTTCGACCCGTGCCTGCCGTGCGGCGTGCACATGTACGGCAAGGGCAAGGTCCGCAAGGTCATCCACACCCCGACGGGGATGGCGTAGGCACGTGACGGACCTGGCGATGTCTCCCGAGCAGGCGCTCGTCGCCAGGGTCCAGGAGCTCATGACGCGCCTCGAGGAGCTGGAAGACCTCGAGGCGCGGTCGGTGGCCGAAGAGCTCGCCGGAGCGATCGTCGAGATGTACGGCGACGGCCTCGGGCGGATCTTCACCGCGCTGGACGGTGAGGACCCGGTGCTCGGGCGCGTCCGCGAGGAGCTGACCGAGGACAGCGTCGTCGCGAGCCTCATGCTCATGCACGACCTCCACCCGGTCTCCCTGGAGGCCCGGGTCCTCGAGGCGCTCGAGGAGGTGCGGCCCTATCTCGACTCCCACGAGGGCGGCGTCGAGCTGCTCGGGATCGAGGACGCGATCGCCCACCTGCGGCTGCTCGGCAGCTGCGACGGCTGCGGCGCCTCTGCGGCGACCCTGGAGAGCGCGATCGAGGAGTCGCTGCGCGAGCACGCCCCCGACCTGCTGGGAATCCATGTCGAGGGGGTCGCCCCCGCGCGGAACGTCACCCCCGGCTCCGAGGAGGCGCGCGAGAAGAGCTGGGTGCCGCTGGAGGGCGCGGCGGAGATCGGTCGCGGAAGCGTCGTGAAGGCTTCGCAGGGGCTGCTCGTGGCCAACGTCGCCGGCACGCTGCTGGCCTACAAGGACTTCTGCGCGGGCTGCCCGTCGCCGCTGTCGAGCGGCGTGCTGCTCGGCGGCACGCTGACCTGCGTGGCCTGCGGACGCGGCTACGACCTCCCGCGGGCCGGGCGCTGCCGCACCGACGACACCCTTCAGCTCGAGCCCGTGCCACTGCTGCGCGGCGCCGAGGGCGTGAAGGTGAGCGTCGAGGCCGACCGCGACGAGAAGACGACGGGCTGCGAGCTGTGCGTCTCCGGCCTGTCGGTCGACCACCGCCACCTGCTGCACCTCGACGAGCGCCGCATCCTCTGCGTCTGCGAGACGTGCTGGTCGATGCGCTCCGGGGACCCCGAGCTGCGCCCGTGCGGCAGCCGCACCCTCCGGCTCGACGACTTCGTGATGCCCGACGACGTGTGGGCGGCGTTCGACATGCCGACGGGCCTGGCCTTCCTCATGCGCTCGAGCGTCAGCGGCACCGTGATCGCGCTGTACCCCAGCCCGGTGGGCGCCACCGAGTGCGAGCTGCCGCTCGACGCGTGGGAGCGCCTCGTGGAGCGCAACCCGATCCTCGAGCGCCTGGAGCCCGACGCCGAGGCGCTGGTCGTCAACCGCCTCGAGAAGGCCGGCGGCGGTGACGGCGGGCAGCACCTCCTCGTGCCGATCGACCAGTGCTACCGGCTGGTCGGCGCGATCAAGGAGAGCTGGGAGGGCATCTCGGGCGGCGACGCCGTCGAGCGCTCGGTCAGCACGTTCTTCACGGCGATGCACGAGCGGGCGGAGGTCGGATGAGCCTGCACGTCATCACCGACGGCGACGGTGCCGGGCGGGGACCCGACTCCGCCGACGAGCCGCAGTTCACCGTCCTCGACGTCGAGTCCGTCCGGCACGCCGCGACCCCGACGCTGCGCTTCCACCTCCACGTCACCGACCCGGCGGGGCGCGGCGTCCACGCGATCGCGCTGTCGACGCAGGTGCAGATCCAGCCCGCGAAGCGGACCTACGACGCCGGCACGCAGGCCCGGCTGGTCGAGCTGTTCGGCGCCCCGGAGCGGTGGGCGGCCACGACGCACCCGTTCCAGTGGGCGCGCATCGAGGCGCTCGTGCCCGGCTTCACCGGCGCGACCTCGTTCTCGGTCGAGGTGCCGTGCACCTACGACCTGGAGGTCGCCTCCGCGAAGTACTTCCACGGGCTGCGCGACGGGACCGTCCCGCTGACGTTCCACTTCAGCGGCATGGTCCTCTACCAGGGCGAGCACGACCGCCTGCAGGTGATGCCGGTCCCGTGGAGCTGCTACGCCGAGTGGCGGATGCCGATCACCGCGTGGCGCAAGGCGATGGACGAGCAGTACCCCGGGGGCGGGTGGGTCCGCCTCGCGCCCGAGACCCTCGACCGCCTGGCCGCCGCGAAGGCGGCGGGCGGCCACCGCAGCTTCGACGACGCCGTCGGCGCGCTGCTCGACACCGAGGAGGCAACGCGGTGACCGACGTCGAGGAGCTCGCCCAGACCCTGTTGATGGAGGGCTACGCGCTCTACCCCTATACGCCGGGCGCCGCGAAGAACTCGACCCCGACGCCGTTCGGGATCGTCTACCCCCCGGTCTACGCCGTCGAGAGCCCGACGACCTACGACCACCTGCGCCTGCAGCTCATCGCGGAGGTCGCCGATCCGGGCGCCGCGACGCTCGCCGTCTCGGTCTTGTTCCTCGAGCCCAGCGGCCCGCGGCACGAGGCGGCCAAGCGGCGCATCGAGCTGCCGGCGACCACGCTCGCGCAGCTCGAGGCCGAGCCGGTCACCGTGGAGTTCGCCTTCGAGGCGGTCCGGGGCCGGGTGCGGATGGCCGCGCAGGCGTTCCAGGACGGCCTCGTCCGCGTGACCGCGCTCGTCGAGAACACGACGGAGGTCGGCGAGGGGCTCGACCGGCCGGGCGCGCTGCGCTCCTCGATGCTCTCCACCCACGTCATCGCGCGGGTCGCCGGCGGGGCCGGCGCCGCGCTCGACGCGCGCCTCATCTCCCCCACCGCGCCGCCGCCGCACGCGGTGACCGCGAACATGGCCTGCGCGAACGTCAACACGTTCCCCGTCCTGGCCAGCCACGAGGACGACGTCGCGCTGGGCGCCGCGATCGTGCTGCCCGACCACCCGCAGCTCGCGCCGGAGTCGCGCGGGGACCTCTTCGACGGCACCGAGATCGAGGAGGCGCTGCTGCTGCACGTGCTCGCGCTCTCGGACGACGAGCGGGCATCGATCGAACGCGACGACCCCGCGGTGCGGGCGATGATCGAACGGGCCGCGGCGGCCACGCCCGCCGAGATCCTCGCGCTGCACGGACGCATGACGCTCAGCGACCCCGAATCCCAGGAGGCGGCTCCGTGAACAGCCTCGACCCGCACCTCTCGAACGAGATCCCCGGCGAGACCGAGGCGACCGTGGACGGCACGACCTTCCGGCTCGGCGACACCGTCACCCTCCGCCTCGTGGGTCGTTCCGACCCCTCCGACCGCATCCTCGACGGGCGTCAAGCGACCGTCGAGCGGATCGTCCTCGACTACGACGACAAGCTCTACTTCGGCGTCACGGTGGATGACGATCCCGGCCAGCAGCTGATGCGCGAGACCGGGCGGTTCCTCTTCTTCTTCGCCGGCGAGCTCGAGCTGGGGAGGGCGGCATGACCGAGCGCCACGCACAGATCCTGATCGCGGGGGTCGGCAACACGTTCATGCGCGACGACGGCTTCGGCGCCGAGGTCGTGCGCGTCCTCAAGCAGCGCGAGCCCGAGCCGGGGGTCACGATCGAGGACTTCGGCACCGGCGGACTCGACCTCGCCTACGAGGTCATGCGCGGCTACGACTCGCTGCTCCTGATCGACGTCATGCGCGGCGACGGGCCGCCCGGCACGCTCTACGTGCTCGAGCCCGAAGAGTCCGAGATCGCCGCCGGCATCGAGGACGGCGAGATGATCGACCCGCACGCCATGGACCCCCAGACCGTGCTCCGCTTCGTGCGCGCCGTGTCCGGGTGGCC
>JBBQEV010000047.1:0-32532 GCA_038321325.1 Solirubrobacterales bacterium | reverse complement strand
GGCGCCCCGGTCCCCGCGTGGCCCTGGGCGGGGCTCTGGCACGAGCGCCCCGCGCTGCGGACCTGGGTCGCCGACGACCTCCTCGCCGACCCGCGCCTACCGGAGTGGCTGGGCGCGGAGTGGGCGCGTGCGCTCCGCGCGGGCTTCGCCGCCGACGACGCCCGCCAGGCCGAGCGGGCGCTGCTCGTCGCCGGCCTCGTCCTCTGGGCGCGCGCGGCCGACGCGGCCTGAGCCCGGCCGCGAGAAGGCGGAAGCGGTCGCAGAGCAACCGGATCGGCCTTCTCGAGCCCCCGCGCCGCGCGCTAGCCGCGGTCCCCGCGGCCGTAGAACAGGCGGATCGCCTTCTGCAGGCCCTTGGTCACGCTCTTCTTGTACGGATACATCTGCGGCTCGTTCCTCAGGGCGAAGCGCGTGACGAGGATCGACTGGTGCTGGCAGAACTTCCGGATGCCGCCCTTGCCGTGGCGGGTGCCGAGCCCGGAGGCCTTCGCGCCGCCCATCGGCAGCTCGAGCACGAGGTAGTTGATGAGCGCGTCGTTGACGCAGACCGCGCCGCTGAGCAGGCGGCGCGCGACGGCCTCACCCCGGGCGAGGTCCTTGGAGAACACCGACGCCCCGAGGCCGTACGGGGAGTCGTTGGCCAGGCGGATGGCCTCCTCGGCGTCGGCGACCTTCATGATCGGGAGCGTCGGCCCGAAGGTCTCCTCGGTCATGCACGCCATCGTGTGGTCGACGTCGACGAGGACGGTGGGCTCGAACCAGTTGCCGCCGCGGCCCTCGTGCCCGCGGTGGCCGCCGACGAGCACCCGCGCCCCCTTGGCCTTCGCGTCCTCGACGTGGCGCTCGACCACGTCGACCTGCCGGGCGAACGTCATCGCGCCGACGTCCGCCGTGCCCGGGCCGGTGGAGATGTCGTTGCGCAGCGCACGCGCCTTCTCGGTGACCTTCGCGACGAACTCGTCGTAGACCGGCGCCTCGACGTAGACGCGCTCCACGGAGATGCAGGTCTGCCCGCCGTTGAGCATCGAGTACATGACCGCGAGGTTGGCCGCGCGGTCGACGTCGGCGTCGGCCAGGACGAGCATCGGGTCCTTGCCGCCGAGCTCGAGCGAGACGGGCGTCAGCGTCTCGGCCGCCTTGGCCATGACGCGCTTCCCGGTCGCCGTGGAGCCCGTGAACATGATCATGTCGACCTGATCGATCAGCGCGGCGCCGGTGTCCCCGAAGCCCGTGGCGACCTGCATGACGCCCTCGGGCAGCCCGCACTCGTGAAGGCCCTCGAGCAGCAGCAGCGAGGTCAGCGGCGTGATCTCGGAGGGCTTGAGGATCACCGCGTTGCCGGCGGCCAGCGCGGGGATGCAGTCGCCGAAGGAGTTCGTGATCGGATAGTTCCACGGCCCGATGACCCCGATCAGGCCGAGCGGCGCGTGGCGCACGACGAGCTTGCGGCCCTGCACGAGCGGCGAGGAGGTCTTGACCTTCTCGTCGGCGAGGTACGGCTCGGCGTTCTTGGCCCAGAAGCCGAACGCGGCGACACCGTAGGCCCAGTCGACGAGCTGCGCGTCCTCGTAGGCCTTGCCCGTCTCGGACATCACCACGGCGATCACGCGCTCGGCGTGGTCGGTCATCCACTTCTGCATGCGCGAGAGCACGCGCGCGCGGCCCTCGAAGCCGAGCGCGTCCCACGCCGGCTGCACGGCGCGGCCGCGCACGGCCATCACCGCCATCGCGTCCGGGCCGACAACCGGCACGTGGGCGATCACCTCGCCGGTGGCGGGGTTCTCCACCGCGATCTGCGTGGCGTCTGCGTTGGGGACCGTGCTGTCGACCGACGTCGCGATCGCCTGCTCCTTGGTGGTCATGCCCGGACCCTCTCCTCGAATGCCTGACTGGGTGTCAGGGTACCGGGGCCGCAGGGCCGGGCGTCACCCCGCCGGTCAGCCGGCGACCGTGAGCGCGGTGATCTTCGCGTCCTCCTTGGGGCGGTCGGAGCGGTCGGTGGGCAGGCGCTCGATGACGTCGACGACGCCCAGCCCGCCCGTGACCTCGCCGAAGACCGTGTGCTTTCCGTCGAGCCACGGCGCGGCGCCCGTGGTGACGATGAAGAACTGGGAGCCGTTCGTGTTCGGGCCGGAGTTCGCCATCGCGAGCGCTCCGCGCACGACCTTGTGATCGTTGAACTCGTCCTCGAAGGTGTAGCCGGGGCCGCCGGTGCCGGTGCCGAGCGGGCAGCCGCCCTGGACCATGAAGTCCTTGATGATCCGGTGGAAGGACAGTCCGTCGTAGAAGCCGTCGGCGGCGAGCTTCTTGAAGTTCTCGACGGTCTTGGGCGCGTCGGCGTCGAAGAGCTCGATCGTGATGTCGCCCTGGGTCGTCTGCATGGTGGCGGTGGACATCGCGGGTCCTTTCGGAGGGGAACGGGCCCCGCAGGCTAGCCGCGCGGCGCCCGTCCCTCCGCCGGGGGTCCTCGCCCGAGATAGCGTTGGCGCCCGTGAACGTGCTGGGCCTCGACCACGTGCAGCTCGCGGCGCCGCCCGGGTGCGAGCCGGCCGCGCGCCGCTTCTACGGCGAGCTGATCGGGCTGGCCGAGGTCGCCAAGCCGGAGCCGCTGCGCGCGCGGGGTGGCGTCTGGTTCGCGCTGGGGGCCCAGCAGCTCCACGTGGGCGTCGAGGAGCCCTTCGCGCCGGCCCGCAAGGCCCATCCGGCGCTCCGGGGCACCGCCGGGACCCTCGACGCCATCGCCGAGCGGCTCGCGGCGGCGGGGGCCGACGTCGCGTGGGATGACGCGCTGCCCGGCGTCCGCCGGTTCTTCACGAGCGATCCGTGGGGCAACCGCGTGGAACTGCTGGCCGACGCGCGGGGTGACGACTGCGCGCCGGCCCGACGCGCTAGCCCAGGACCTTGACCTCGGTCAGCCCGACCCGGGTGGTGCCCTCGGGCGGGGTGGTGAACCACAGCGACACGTACCGGTACTTCGCACCGCCCTTGGGCAGCACGATGCGCTCCACGCCGTCGCCGGCCTTGTTGCCACCGCGGCTGCCGCCGTCGACGTCCGACCGCGACGCAGGATGGTCCCAGCGCGTGTCGAGGATGTCGGGCGGCAGGGACGAGCTGTCGGTCGCGTAGATCTCCGCGCGCCCGCCGGGCGTCGTCGTCGTGAACTCGAACCCCCGGACCTGCTTGGCCGACTCGAGGTCGATGACGATCCCGACCTGCATCTCCTTGCCGTCGTCGGGCGCCCCGATCTCGAACGTGGTCTGCGTGTCGCCGTCGTAGGCCTCGGCGGGGTCGCCGGGCTTGACGGCGCGCTTGTAGGGGTCGTAGACGGAGATGGCGTCGGCGCCGAGCGCGATCGGCGTGAGCTTCCCGCCCGGCGCGGCGGCCGCGCCGTCGGCGCTCGTGCCTTCGCCGCGGTCCCCGGCGGCGGTGTCGCCGGAGCGGGGGGTCGACTTCGGCTTGGGCGTCGCGGTGGCCGGGAGCGGCGTGACCTGCGCGACGGTCTTCTTGTCCGGGACGATCGGGGTGACCTTGGGCGCGACCGGCAGCTTGGCCGCCGGGGCGACGACCGTCGGCACGGCGGGTCCGACCGGCGCGACGGGGGCGGCGACGACGGGCGCGGCCGGCGCGGGCACGGCGGGCGGCGCCTGCGCGACCGGAGTGCCGGATCCCGCTTGGGCTTCGGTCAGCGCCTCGCGGTTGGCGTCCGAGCTGAGCGCGGCGTAGCTCGCCGCGCCGGCGCCGCCGACGAGCACGAGGGTCAGCGCGAGGGTCGTGGTGGCGACGCGCCAGCCCGGGCGCAGGCCGCCGAGGCGACCGGTCGCGGCGGTTCCGCATTCCAGGCACCAGTCCTGGTGGCGCTGCATGCCCGCGCCGCAGGTCGCGCAGAGGCGCGCAGGAGCGTCGGGTGTCGTCTCAGAAGTGTCCACGGGTCAATCCCCAGCCTCGCACAGTTCGTCCTCCGTGCGGCCGGATCCTCCTCAAGAACGCGCGAGCGCCACCCGAAGTTGCGCACCGGCGACCTCGACGCCCTCGAGGTCGGAGACCACGCGGGTCGCCTCGCTCTCGGGCACGGAGAGCAGCGCGAACTGCTGCAGGACCTTGACGTCGCGCACGGCCTCACCGTCGAGGCCGGTCGCCTTGGTGACGGCGGAGACGAGGTCGGCGACCTCCACGCCCGCGGCGGCGCCGACGCCCGCCAGCAGGCGCACGTAGGGCTCGTCGGCGCTGCGCGTCAGCTGCGGCTTGACGTGGCGCCGCGGGCGCGGGCGCCGCCTGGGCGCCGCGGCCTCGGCGGTGGCGCCGTCGGCCGCCGACTCCTCCGCGGCGCGGACGCCGGCACCCGGCACCACGGCCGCGATCTCGACCCCCTCGCCGCCGCCGCGCTCCTCGGGGGCGGAGGCGCCGCGATCGCTCGCCCGGGTCCGCGCCCCCGGGGCCCAGGGGGTCAGCTCGGTCTTGACGTGGCGCTCGATCGCCTCGAGCTCCTTCTGCTGCTTGGGCTCGACGAACGTCACCGCGCGACCCTGGCGCCCGACACGGCCGGTGCGGCCGATGCGGTGGACGTAGACGTCGGGGGAGATCGGGACGTCGAAGTTGACGACGTGGGTCACCGTCGAGATGTCCAGCCCGCGGGCGGCGACGTCGGTGGCCACGAGCACGGGCAGGCGCCCTCCCTTGAAGGCGAGCATCACGCCGTCGCGCGAGCCCTGACTCATGTCGCCGTGCAGCGCCTTGACGTTCATCCCGCCGTCGCGCAGCTTCTTGTAGAGCTGGTCGACGCGGATCTTCGTGCGGGCGAAGACGATCGCCTGGTCGGGCTTCTCGGAGGCGAGCAGCTCGACGAGCTTCTCCGCCTTGTCGGCCTGCTTGACCTCGACGCGGAACTGCTCGACGGTGTCGACGGTGAGCGTGTCGCTGACGACCTTCACGTGCACCGGGTCGTACAGGTAGTTGTCGGCCAGCCCGCGGATCGGCGGGGGCATCGTGGCCGAGAAGAGCGCGGTCTGCCGCGAGTTCGGCGTCAGCGAGAGGATCTTCTCGACGTCCTCGAGGAAGCCGAGGTCGAGCATCTCGTCGGCCTCGTCGAGCACGACGAAGCGGCAGTCGTGCAGCACGAGCGAGTGGCGCGAGATGAGGTCGAGCACGCGGCCGACGGTGCCCACGACGACGTGGCCGCCGCCCTTGAGCTGCGCCTGCTGGGAGCGGATCGGCGCCCCGCCGAAGACGGCCACGACGTCGACGCCCTTGCGCGTCGCGTAGGCCCTGATCGCCTGCGTGACCTGGATGCACAGCTCGCGCGTCGGGGTGAGCACCAGCGCCTGAACCTCGCGCACGTCGACATCGACGTACTCGATGATCGGCAGGCCGAACGCCGCGGTCTTGCCCGAGCCCGTCTGCGCCTGGCCGATGACGTCGCGGCCCTCGAGCATCGGCGGGATCGCCTGCTCCTGGATCGGGGAGGGCTTCTCGTAGCCGACGTCCTTCAGGGCCTGGAGGGAGGTCTCGGAGAGCCGGAGGTCGGCGAACGTGGTCATTTGGACGACAGAGTAGTTGTCCGGCCGCCGCTCCCCGCCCCGCTGCCGGCCTCAGCGGCGCAGCTTCACCCGGAGGGACTTGCTCACGGGCTTGCCGCCCGTCCTGCGCGCGCTGCCCCGCAGCGTGGCGGACACCGTCCGCGCCCGACGGAGCCGCCGCCGCGTCCGCGCCGACAACTTGACGGTCAGCTTCTTCGCGCCGGCCGCCTTCAGGCTCCCGCGCACGGTGCCGATCGTCAGCGTCTTGCGGCCGAGACCGTACTTGCGGGCGGTCGCCGCGCTGATGGTGAGCCTCACGGTGAAGGCGCAGGCGGTCGAGCAGCTGACCCTCACACCCACGCCCCGAGCCACGCGCGGCTTCCCGAAGCGCGCCAGGCGCAGCACGAGCGCCTTGGCCACCGGAGTGCCCGCCGGTGGCTTGATCTGAGGGGGCGTGACGCCCGGCGTGGTGGCCCCCGGCGTCCCCGGCGGCGGCGTCGTGCCCGGCGTCGTGGTCTCGGGCACCGCGGCCGCGTAGGTGAACGAGCCGGAGGAGGTCGCCGTGCCCCCCTCGTTGATCACCGTGACGGTCTTCGCGCCGCTCCCGGGCGGGGCGACGGCCGTGATCTGCCCGTAGGAGTCGGCCGTGAAGCTCGTGGCCGGCGTCGTCCCGAACAGGACCGATCGGACTCCGTGGGTGAACCCCTGGCCGGTGATCTTCACCGAGGTGCCGCCGGCGGCGGCACCGGTCGTCGGGTCGAGCGCGTCGACCCGGGGCTCCGGCGTGTACAGCTCGGTCGTGCGGTCGTCGTTGTTGCCGGCCACCAGCACCTTGCCGCAGTTGTTCCCGCAGACCGCCGAGTCGGCGGCGAACCGCGACTGGTCGCTGGAGAGCACCACGGTGTCGTAGGACCCGGTCTGCGGGTGCCCGGACCCGCGCGAGATGTTCAGCAGGCCGGCCGAGCGCCACTTGCGATCGGTCGGGTCGAACAGCTCGGCGGTCAGGCCTCCGCGGCCGCCGTCGGCCACCAGGACCTTGCCGTTCGGCAGCAGCGCGCTGTCGTGGTTGTTGCGCGCGACCCCGATGGAGCGGTCGGGCAGCTGCGTCCACACGCCGGTGGCCTCGTCGTAGATCTCGGCCGTGTCGCCGGCCCGTGGCTGCGTGCCGAGGTAGGCGGGATCCCCCGGCGTGGTCCCGGCGGCGGCGAGCACCTTGCCGTCGCGCAGCACGATCAGCGTCTCGCGCTCACGGCCGATGTTCAGCGGACCGGTCGTGTTCCAGGACCCCGACGCGGGGTCGTAGATCTCGGTGGCGGCGCGGTCGCTGCCGGTCCCGCCGGGCAGGAGGACCTTGCCGCTGGGCAGCAGGACCGACGACGTCAGGCGCGCCGTGTGCTGGAACGGGCCGGTGACCGTCCACTGGCCGGTCGCCGGGTCGTAGAGCTCGGCCGAGTTCAGCACCGTGGTGGGGGTGAACAGGTAGCCCCCCGACACGAGCACCTTGCCGCAGTAGGAGGGCGGCGAGCCCGCGTGGCACTCCGGGCCGTCCAGCAGCGTGGCGGCGTGCTGGCCGCGGGCGACGTTGAGGTTGCCCGTGCCCCGCCACGCGCCGGTCGCCGCGTCGTAGATCTCGGCGCTGTTGAGGGCCGACGTCGGCGCGGCGACGGTGCCGCCGGCGCTGTTGGGTGAGCCGCCCGCCACGAGGATGTCGCCGCAGTAGGCGGGTCGCGTGGCGGCCCGGCAGGCCGGTCCGTCCAGGCGGGTGGCGGTGTAGGCGCTGCGCGCGGTGGCCAGCGAGCCGGTCGCGTTCCACTGCCCCGTCTTGGGGTTGAAGACCTCCGTGGTCGCGATCGCGTTTCCGAACATCGAGTTCTGGCCACCGATGATCAGGATCCGGCCGTCGTCGAGGAGCTTGAGCTGCTGGTCGTAGTGCACGGCGCCCAGCGAGCCGGTCAGCCGCCAGACGCCCTCGGCGTACTCGAACAGGGTCACGGGGTTGTCGGGCGAGGTCCCCGCCGGGGTCGTGACCGTGACGTTGACCTTCCCGGCGGCGTGCGCCGGGCCGACCGCGGTGATCTGGGTGTCGGAGTCCACGACGAAGCTCGCCGCGGCGGTGTCCCCGAACTTCACCGCGGTGGCGCCGGTGAGCCCGACCCCGGTGAGGATCACGCTCGTCCCGCCGGACACGGGTCCTCCCCGGGAGCGCAGGGAGTTGACCAGCGGCGAGTTCGGGGTCTGCGTGATCTTCGCGATCCACGCGTCGGCGAAGCCGGCGTTGCGGGGCTGGAAGGCGCTCTTGACCGGGAAGGAGTCGTCGGAGAAGTAGTCCGTGCGCCCGCCGACGTAGGCGTTGCCCGCGCTGTCGGTGGCGACGGCCTGGCCGAAGTCCCGCGCGCCGCCGCCGTACATCGTGGAGTACGTGACGCCGCCGGTCGCGTTGAACTTCGTGAGGTACGCGTCGTAGTCCCCGGTCCGCACCTGCACCGGGTTCTTGAGCGGGAACCCGCCCAGGGTGTTGCCCACGGCGTAGGCGTTGCCGGACGGGTCGACGGCGATGTCGGTGCCGGTGTCGTAGGTGTTGCTGCCGTTGTAGGTGGAGTAGACGGTGTCGCTGCCCGACGGGTTGAGCTTGGTCAGGAACGAGTCCGAGTCGTTCGGCCCCGGAGCCGAGGCGTTGGCCGGCTGGTTGGCGTTCTTGACCGGATAGTTCGTGGAGTTCGTCTCGCCGGTGATATATGCGCTCCCGGAGCCGTCGACGGCGACGCCCTTGCCCGTGTCGAAGCGGGCGCCGCCGACGTACGTGGCGTAGGCCAGCGCCGACCCGGCGACGTTCAGCTTGGCCACGAAGGCGTCTGAGTCGTCGGACAGCGTGCTCGCGATCGTGGTCTGGAACGCGCCGGGGGTGCCGAAGACGCCCGGCGATCTCGTCGCACCGGTCACGTACGCGGCGCCGGCGGCGTCGACGGCGACCCCGCCGGCGGAGTCCGGCTGGGTGCCGCCCAGGAACGTCGAGTAGTCGAAGGCGCTCCCGGCCGGGTTGATCCGGGCGGCGAACGCGTCGCTCGGCGACGCGAACGGCGACGTGGCCGAGGCCGCGCCACCGCCGAAGGTCGGTTGGAAGGAGCCCGCCGTCGTCGGGAAGTTGTCGGTCACCGAGGGCGTGGTCGCGGTGCCGTTCGGGGGTGAGGTCGTCCCGGAGATGGTGGCCGCGTTTAGAGGTCCGATGTCGATCCGCACCGCGGCGTCGCTGCCCGAGCCCCCGAGGAAGCTCGAGTACGTCAGCGCGCTGCCGGCCGCGTTGAGCTTGGCCAGGAAGGCGTCGGTGCCGCCGCCCGGCGTCGTCTGCGCCGCGCCCGGCGTGGTCGGGAAGGGCACCGGCGCCGCCGTCGGTGGCGTCGTCTGCCCGGTCACGTAGGCGTTGCCGGAGGAATCGACGGCGACGTCGCTGGCACGGTCGTCACCGTTGCCGCCGAGGTAGGTGGAGTAGACCGCCGCGGTGCCGGCCGGGTTGAGCTTGGTCACGAACGCGTCGCGGGCGCCGCCGCCGAAGGCGGTCTGGACCGCTCCGGTCGTCGTCGGGTAGGGCGACGGCGGGATCGAGTCCGTGAAGCCGACCACGTACGCGCTGCCGGCGGCGTCCACCGCGATGCCGTTGGCGGTGTCCTGGCTGCTGCCGTTCGCGACCACCGTGTTGTAACCGCCCAGGTAGGTCGAGTAGGCGATCGTCGGGTCGATGACCAGGGGCCGGGAGCGATCGTAGGCCCCGACGCGGAAGCCGACGCGGTGTCCCGAACCTCGCAGCACGTAGTGGCCGGAGACGCGGTGCCGGGCAGCGCCGTCGCCCTGGTAGATCACGGGCGCCCGCTGGCGGACGACCTTGCCGCCACGGGCGTGGATGAGCAGCTCGCCGCCGCGGGTGATCGAGAGCCGCTGCGCGCCCCGGAAGCCGAGGGCGATCCGTGCCGGGCTGGTTCCCGGCGCCACGACCAGGTCGTACTCGAGCTGGCGCTGGTTGCCGTGGTAGACCATGTCGACGCCCGGATAGACGCCCTGGTAGCGCACCTCCGCGAACGACGGCACGTTCTGGTGCCAGTTCCGCGGGTTGTCGCCGATCAGGTAGTTGCTGGCGCCCGGCAGGCGGTCCGCACCGGAGACGACGGGGCGCGGATTGCCGCCGACCAGATGCATCCCCACCACGGTCCGGGACCCCGAGGCGCCGCCGCGGCCCTTGCCCGTCGCCAGCGCCAGCACGGCGCCGTCGCGGCCGAGCGACATCGTGTAGCCGGGGCCGCGCGCCAGGAAGTCGACCGCGCCGTCCGCCTGCCCGCGGTTGGCCTCGAAGCGCAGCGGGAGGCGCGCGAACTGCCGGCTCACCTCCGCGTTGGTGTGGGCCGCAGGCGCGCCGGCCGGGCCGGCCGGGCCCGGGACGAGCCCCAGCGTGAGGACCCCGAGCGCCAGCGCTCCGGCGCAAGCCGCACCCGCCATTGCCCCGGCCGGTGCGCGGTGTCCCGCAAGTGCTGTCGTCATCCCGTCTCCCCTCTCGGCGTGGCGCTGCGGCATCGCCCGCCGGAGCCGCGCAAACCTACGCCCATCGGCGACGTCCGCGTAAGTGTTCTCGACACCTAGTGGTCACCGAGAGCGCGCTGGTAGGCTGGCGCAGGGTGAGGCTTCCCACCAGATTCCGGGCGGTCACGCTCGCCGCCTTGTCCGTGACCGCGGTCGCGGTGACCGCGTCGCCTTCGCGGGTGGTGGCCGAGCCCGCGTCTGAGCCGTCGTCGCCGGCGGCCGGGCGGCTCGACGTAGGCCGGTACCACGCGTGCACGGTCATCCCCGGGGGGCGCGTCCGCTGTTGGGGCTACGGCAACGACGGCGCGCTCGGCTACGCCACGCGGGCCAACGTCGGCGACGACGAGACGCCGGCGACGACGGGGCCGGTCGACCTCGGCGCCGGACGCACCGCCACCGCGCTGAGCGCGGGAGCGGTCCACACCTGCGCGATCCGCGACGACGGCGCTGTGCAGTGCTGGGGCTTCGGCGGCGACGGTCGCCTCGGGCACGGCAACACGACGACGATCGGCGACGACGAGACCCCTGGCTCCGTCGACCCGGTCGATCTCGGCCCCGGGCGGACGGCCAAGGCGATCAGCGCCGGCCGCGCGCACACGTGCGCGGTCCTCGACGACGGCGTCGTGAGGTGCTGGGGCTTCGGGTTCGACGGCCGCCTCGGCTACGGCAACAACGTGGCCAACAGCTCGAACCTCATCGGCGACGACGAGACTCCGGCCTCCGTCGCCCCAGTCGACGTCGGCGCGGGCCGCACGGCGACGACGATCGCCGCCGGGGACTCGCACACCTGCGCGCTGCTCGACGGCGGCAGCGTCCGCTGCTGGGGCTTCGCCGGCAACGGCCAGCTCGGCTACGCCAACACCGACAGCATCGGGGACGACGAAACCCCCGGCAGCGTCGGACCGGTCAAGCTCGGGGCCGGACGCAGGGCGGTGGCGATCACCGCCGGGAACTTCCACACGTGCGCGCTGCTCGACGACGGCACCGTCCGCTGCTGGGGCTTCGGTGGCAACGGGCGCCTGGGCTACGCCAGCACCCAGGTCGTCGGCGACGACGAGACACCCGACGCCGTCGGGCCCGTCGACCTCGGGCCGGGACGCACCGCGACCGCGATCACCGCCGGCGCCGACCACACGTGCGCGGTGCTGGACAACGGCAGCGTGCGCTGCTGGGGGCTCGGCGCCAACGGCGCCCTGGGGTACGCGAACACCGCCAGCATCGGTGACAACGAGACGCCAGCCGCGGCCGGGCCGGTCGACCTCGGGCCAGGACGCCGGGCGGTGGCGATCAGCGCCGGCGGCAACGTCACCTGCGCGACCCTCGACGACGGGAGCTCGCGCTGCTGGGGCAAGGGGCCCAACGGCGAGCTCGGCGACTGCACCCGCGGCACGATCGGCGACGACGAGGCCCCGGGATCGCTCGGCCCGATCGACCTTGGAGTGCCGAACACCGCGGGGGCCGGCTGCCGGCCCGCACCCCCGCCCGTGGGCGCGAGCGCCGAGCCTTCGCCTGCGGCCACGGCCGAACCCCAGGCGCCCGGGGCCGTGCCGCCCGCGGCCGCGCCGGCGGCCGGCGGAGGGAGCACGCCTGCGCCGGTGACGGCCGATCCGCGGACGGAGGAGGCGCGCCGGCTGGCCGCGCTGCGCGCCTGCCGCGTCGCGGTCGACCGCCGGGCCCGGCAGGAGCGCAGCCGCGTCCCTGCGTCGCGGCGCGGTCGCGCGGTCGAGGCGCGCCGCCGGGCCCATCGCCTGATCGGCCGGCGCGCCGCCGCAGGCCGCCGCGGCTGCCTGACGCGCTTCGGGCGGACACCGGGCCGCGTCGCCACGCTCTCCGCCCGCGGGACGGCCGGCGGCTCGATCGTCCTTGAGTTCGCGGCGCCGGGCTCCGACGGCGTCCGCCCGCCGGCCGCGCGCGGCTTTCTCGTCCGGCAGTCGCTGCGGCCGATCCGCAGCGCCCGGGACTTCGCCCGCGCCCAGACGCTGTGCTCAGGGACCTGCCGCTTCCCCGCGGTCAAGCTCGGCGGCAGGCTCACGCTGAGGGTGACGCACCTGCGCCGCCGCCGGACGTACTCCTTCGCGGTGGTCGCCCGCGACAACGTCTCCGGGCGGCTCGGCCCACGCTCCCGCACGATCCACGCGACGACGCGCTGAAGGCCGCTCGCACGACGAGTGGACGCGGCCAGAAGTTCTGCGGGATTCCCCGGGCGTCTCGTCGCACCTGACGCGCCCGGCCATCGACGATCCGCGCGGCCAATCCACCCAGAACTTGCGGCCGCGCCCACTAGGGTGGCCCGCACATGAGCATCACCGTGGTCGGATCCATCGCCTATGACGCCGTCAAGACCCCCGCGGGGCAGCGGGACCGGATGCTCGGAGGCGCCGCGACGCACTTCGCGCTGGCCGCGTCGTTCTTCGACGAGGTCCGCGTCGTCGGCCCGGTCGGGGACGACTTCGATCCGGAGAGCTGGGCCACGCTGCGCACGCGCGGGACGCTGACCGACGATGTCGAGCACGTCGTCGGCGGCAAGACGTTCTTCTGGTCGGGCGTCTACCCCACCGCCAACCTCAACGAGCGCGAGACGCTCGCGACCGAGCTCAACGTCTTCGAGACGTTCGCGCCCAAGCTCTCCGGCGCCGCCCAGGCCTGCGAGGTGCTCTTCCTCGCGAACATTCAGCCCGACCTGCAGCGCGACGTGCGCGAGCAGTGCTCGGCCGCACGGTTCGTCGCGATGGACTCCATGGACCTGTGGATCAACATCGCGCGCGAGTCGCTCGAGCGGACGATCCGCGGCGTCGACTGCCTGATCCTCAACGACGAGGAGCTGGAGCTGCTGACGGGCGCCCCGAACACGGTGCGCGCCGCCGACCAACTGCTGGGCTGGGGCCTGACGAGCGTCGTGGCCAAGCAGGGCAAGTACGGCGCGCAGCTGTTCACCCACGAGGGCCAGTTCGCGCTGCCGGCCTTCCCGCTCAAGGACGTCGCCGACCCGACCGGCGCCGGCGACTCCTTCGCCGGCGGCTTCGTCGGGTACGTCGCGGCGGTCGGGGGCGAGGCGAGCCACGACGTGCTCGTCAACGCGATGGCCTACGGCACCGCGCTGGCCTCCTACAACGTCGAGGACTTCGGCACCGAGCGCGTGGCGGTCCTCACCACGGACGAGATCGAGGAGCGCGTGGCGGTCCTCGAGCGCATCACGCGCTTCGAGAACCGGTCCGTGGCGCTGCGGGGCTGATCCGGGCGCCGCGGCCGGTCCGGCCTCGGCTCGCGGCGGCTACTTGACGGTGATGGTGCCCTTCATGCCCAGGTGGAGCGTGCAGACGTAGCGGTAGACGCCCGCCCGGGCGAAGCGCACGACGTAGGTGCCACTCCCCTTCGTGGGGGAGCTCTTGAAGCGCTTGGCTCCACGGGACGTCACGTTGTGGTTCGTGTCGCCGTCCTGGAAGCGGAACGTCACCCGGGTGCCGCGGGCGACCGTGAGCTTGGAGGGCGTGAACGCGATGTTCTTCAGCACGACGGACCGGCCGGCCGCCGCGTGCGCGGAAGGACCGGCGAGCACTCCGGCGGCCAGGAGCGGGAGGGCGGCGGCGGCGGCGAGCCGACGGAAGGCGGGGAGGCGCATACCTGTTTGTATCGGTTCCCGCAGCCCGGCGGATCACGAAGAGAGCCGCCCCGGGGGGCGGCTCTCTGACCTGCGGTGCCGCCGGCCCGGGGGCCGGAGCCGATCAGCTCTTGATGAACTTCGTGCCGGCGACGGCCTTGAGCACCTTGGCGGCGCTGAAGGGGACGTCGAACGCGCCGTCCGGTGCGATGCCCTTCGCCGTGTTCGCGTTCAGGAACCCGATGACGGAGGCGTGACGTGCCTCGATCGTGAGGATCGAGCCGGCGGCACCGAGGATCGTCGGGGCCTTGATGTTCTTGGCCTGGCCGAGGTAGGCGTGAACGCCCGTGTTCTCCAGGACCTGTGACGTGGCGCGGAACATGGCCTCGTCCTTGGTGGTGCCCATGAAGTCGAACTTCGGCTTCTTGACGGCCTTGGCGCCGAGGGCCTTGCGCAGGAACGAGACGTGCTTGCGCTCGTCTCGTTCGACCGTCTTCAGGAACGCGACGACCTGCGGATCGGTGATGGCGCCCGACGCCAGGGCTTCGGTGTAGAAGGCCGCCTCGAGAAACTCGAGAGTCAGCGCGAAGTTCAGGATGCCGATGTCGCCCTTGCCGAACGCCTTCGGGGGACGGGTGTTCGGACCGGCTGCTGCGGCCGGGCCGGCAACGAGGCCGCTGAGGATCGCGCCGCCGCCGACGGCGGCACCTGCGCCCAGGGCGCCCTTGCGGATGAAGGCCAGGCGGGTGTCGCCCGAAACGGCATCAGCCTGCTCGCGGATGGCGCCGTCAACATCGATCTCGTCCAGGTTCAGCTTGTACATGGTCCTCCTAAGGACTGGCCGCGGGGCGCCGTCGGCGGCCGCGTTGGTTGTAAGGAGCGGTTGCGGTAGGTCGCGGTCGCCGGTTCATCTACGCGGCGCGTTGGCGCTCAAGCAGCGCCCACATCGGCCAGCAGAACCGGCCCCCGGACCCGCTCGAGGCGCGGCGCACGAACAACCTTCAGCGCGAAGTACGTGACAGCGGGTACGATCGCGCCCGGATGGATTGGACCTTCCTCTACCTCATGGTCTTCTTGAAGCTTCCGATCATCGGGCTGTTCCTGATCGTGCGGTGGGCGATCAAGGCCGAGCCCGATACGGGTGCCGACGACGCGGACGCCTCCGACGGCGGCGGCGGCTCCAAGCGCCCGCGCGAGCCGTTCGGCCCGCGCCCGCGCAGCCGCGGCCCGCACGGCGATCCCCGCGCGCCCGCACCGCCGCGCAGCCGCCCCGTGACCGCCAAGGGCCGCCGCCTCACGAGCCGGCCCCGCTCCGGCTCGCGCTGAGCTCACGGCGAGCCGGCGGGTGGCGGCGGCGCCCCCGCGCGCGCGGCCGGTGGCAGACTCCCGCGCCATGGCGATCACCTCCGTCCTCTCCGACGGCACCATCCGCCGCCTCGTCGAGGAGGGGCGCGTGCGCATCGACCCCTGGGATCCGGCGCTCGTCCAGCCCGCATCGGTGGACCTCCGGCTTGGGAGCTCCTTCCGCGTCTTCCACAACCACCGCGTCCCGGTCATCGACCTCGCCGACCCGCCGACCAACCTCACCGAGCTCGTGGCGGTCGAGGACGGCGGGTCGTTCGTCATCCACCCGGGGGAGTTCGTCCTCGGGCGCACGCAGGAGTGGGTCGAGCTGCCCGACGACGTCGTGGCGCGGATCGAGGGGAAGAGCTCCCTGGGGCGCCTGGGGCTGATCGTCCACGCGACCGCCGGCTTCGTCGACCCGGGCTGGAAGGGGACCCTGACGCTCGAGATCACGAACCTCACCCGCGTCCCGATCGTCGTGTGGCCCGGCAAGGCGATCGCGCAACTGAGCTTCATGACGCTCGACGCGCCCGCGCAGCGCCCCTACGGCCACCCCGAGCTCGGCTCCCACTACGCAGGCCAGGTCGACGCCACCGAGTCGCGCTACGGCGCGGCACCTCCGTCCGGCGCGTGACGACCGGGTAGGCTCGCGCGCCATGTCGATCACCGCGCTGCTCGTCCTCGCCGCCGAAGCGGCGGAGCCGTCGAAGGTCCCCTTCTACCTCGGGGGCGGCGTCTTCGCCCTCTGGGCGGTCGCGCTCTCGGTCGTCGGCCTCTCGCGACCGGACTTCCCGTCCACCCCGGGCGCCGCCCGCGGGCTCTACGGGGTCTCCGCGGTGCTCATGGCCCTGGCGGCGGCCAGCGCGATCCTCACCTCGTAGCCCGGACGGCGCAGAATCCGCCTCGGCGGGTAGCCCGAGGGCTAGACGCACCTCATAGGATCCCGCGTCACCGCCCTCGATCGTCAGGAGAAGTCAGTTTGAGCCCGGAGAATCAGCCTGGCGGCGGCGTCGCCACCGACACCTTGACGGTCACCGACAACCGGACGGGCAAGACGTTCGAGCTGCCGATCACCGACGGGACGGTCCGCGCGATGGACTTCCGCCAGATGAAGGCCGGCGAGGACGACTTCGGCCTCATGACCTACGACCCGGCGTTCACGAACACCGCGTCGTGCCGCTCGGCGATCACGTTCATCGACGGCGACGCGGGGGTGCTCGAGTACCGCGGCTACCCCATCGAGCAGCTCGCCGAGAAGTCCACCTACCTCGAGGTCGCCTACCTGCTCGTGCACGGCGAGCTGCCCACGCGGCCCGAGCTCGACAAGTGGACCAACGACGTCACGATGCACACGTTCGTCCACGAGAACGTCAAGGAGTTCGTGGGCGGCTTCCGCCACGACGCGCACCCCATGGGGATGCTGCTCGGCTCAGTCGGCGCGCTTTCGACGTTCTATCCCGACGCAAACGAGATCCAGGACCCCGAGAACCGGATGATCCAGGCCGTCCGCCTGATCGCCAAGATGCCGACGCTCGCGGCCTTCGCGTTCCGCCACACCCGGGGCCAGCCGCTGGTCTATCCCGACAACGACCTGAAGTACCCCGGCAACTTCCTCGGGATGCTCTACAAGATGACCGAGCTGAAGTACCAGCCCGATCCGCGCGTCGCGCGGGCGCTCGACGTGCTCTTCATCCTCCACGCCGATCACGAGCAGAACTGCTCGACCAACGCGGTCCGGGCGGTGGGCTCCTCCGAGGTCGATCCGTACTCGGCGGTCGCGGCGGGCATCGGCGCGCTCTACGGCCCGCTCCACGGTGGGGCCAACGAGGCGGTGCTGCGGATGCTGCGCCGCGTCGGCTCCAAGGCGGAGATCCCGGCGTTCATCGAGGGCGTCAAGCGGGGCGAAGAGCGGCTGATGGGCTTCGGGCATCGCGTCTACAAGAACCACGACCCGCGCGCGAGGATCATCAAGGCCGCGACCGAGGACGTCTTCGAGGTCACCGGGAAGAACCCGCTGCTGGAGATCGCGACCGAGATGGAGAAGATCGCCCTTGAGGACGAGTACTTCGTCTCGCGCAAGCTCTACCCGAACGTCGACTTCTACTCCGGGCTCATCTACGAGGCGCTCGGCCTGCCCGTCGAGATGTTCCCGGTCATGTTCGCGATCCCGCGCACGAGCGGCTGGATCTCGCAGTGGCTGGAGATGGTCGTCGACAAGGAGCAGAAGATCGCCCGGCCGCGCCAGATCTACACGGGCGCCCGCGGCCGCGACTACGCGGCGATCGAGACGCGGTAGTGGCCGCGGCGGTGGGCGCCGCCTACGCACTCACGGTCCGCCGCGGGCCGAAGGTCGTCAAGAGCACCCATCCTGAGCTGGCCGGTGCGCTCCGGGCGCTCGAGGAGGCGCTGCGCGTCGTGCCGGAGAGCGCGCCGAGGTCGGCCTTCCGGCGGGAGTACGCGCCGGTGCAGCAGGTCGTCGCGCGCGGAGAGCTGCGCGGGCCGCGCCGCCTGCGCGGCGGCGTCGACCTCCGCGGGGACGGCTCCGCGGAGGCGTGGACGGGCCGCATCGCCAAGCAGCTCGTCGAGGCCGAGCCCGGCGAGACGCCGTACGCCGCGCTCGGCCGCGTGCTGGCCGCGTCGCAGGCCGCTTGACCCGCGGACGTTCGGACGGTGCACGGTCGAATGCGCGAGGTGGCCCTCAAGACCGACGAACGCCCGCCGCGCCACCGGCTCACCCCAGTGTGAGCTGCGCGTCGTACGGCCCGCGGCCCGCGAGGCAATGCGCCCCGCAGCGGGCCCCGAGCGCGACGGCGTGGGGCATCCCCAGTCCCGTGCCCAGGCCGTAGGTGAGACCCGCGGCGAACGCGTCGCCGCAGCCGTAGGCGTCGACCGCGGGCCCCGGGAGCCTTGCCGCGTCCCATCCACCCTGGCTGCCGCCGACGGCGTCCGTCCAGCTCCCGCCCTGCGCCCCCGCGGTCAGCACCACGCGCCGCGGCGGCGGTTCGAACGCCTCGACCGCCTCCCCCGGATCGCTCGCGCTGGCGACGAGCACGTCGAGTTGCACGCCGGCAGCACGGATCGCCTCCCGCGCCCGCGGCGTGGCGACGAGCACCCGCGCCCGGCGCGCCGCGCGCAGGGCGTCCGCGTCCCCGCCGGTGAAGTAGACGGCGTCCGCACCGGTGCACCGCTCCCAGGCCAGCGCGTCGCGGTCGCGCTCGGGCACCAGGCGCTCCCCGAGGACCGTGATCGTGCGCTCGTGGTCGTCGGTGAGGAACGTGAACACGCGGCGCTGCGCCGCGCCGGGCGGGGTGGCCGCCTCGAGCACGAGCCCGCGCCGCAGCAGGTCCTCGCGCGCGCAGCGACCCGCCGCGTCGTCGCCGAGCGCGGTGACGAAGAACGCCTCGCCGGCCAGCTTGCGCAGCTGCACCGCCGCCACCGCGCCCCCGCCCGCCGCGGCGGAGAACGCCTCGCGGGCGTGGAGGATCTCCCCCGGCGCCGGCAGCCGGTCGCAGACCGCGAAGTCGACCCACTCCGTGTGACCGACGACGCCGAGCATCGCCTACAGGACCAGCGCCGCGCCGTTGGCCCGCAGCCAGCGCTGCGGACCCCCGTAGCCCGGCCGGTGCTCTGCGAGGAGAGCCCAGAACCGCGAGGAGTGGTCGAGGTGGACGAGGTGGCAGGCCTCGTGCCAGACGACGTAGTCGACGACCTCCTCCGGCGCGAGCAGCAGGCGCCAGTTGAAGCTCATCGCGCCGGTGGCGCTGCACGAGCCCCAGCGCGTGCGCTGGTTCCTGATCGTCAGCGCCGTGTAGGAGCGCCCGAGCGCGGCCGCCGCCGCGTCGAGCCGCGGGGCGATCTCCGCCCGCGCGGCGCGCCGGTACCAGCGCTCGATCGCGTCCGCGTGCAACGCGGCATCCTGCGGGACGAGCAGCGTGTCCCCGCGGCGATGCACCCGGGCGCGGCCGGCCTCGGGCGCCAAGCGCAGCTCGTCGCCGAGGAAGGGCACGACGCCCGGCGCCCGCGCCATCCGCCGGCGCCGCGCGGCCGCCTCGCGCACGCGGCGCTCGATCCACGGCCGCAGCTCGCGGACGGCGGCTGCGGCCTCGCGCTCGGCGGCGCGCGGGGGCAGGAGCACCACCACGCTGCCGTCGGCCTCCACCGCGACGCGGACGCGCTGGGCCCGCGGCGCGCGGCGCACCGCGTAGGGGATCGGATCCTGGTTCAGCGGCTCGGCCATGCGCCCGGGTACGGTAGGCCCACCGGCGGCGGAGGGGCGGGGGAGCGCGCCGGACGGCCTCGACTAGATGACGTGTTTTCAGTCATCTAGGCTGGGCACGTGCCCGGCTCCTGTGTGGTCCTCCCGCGACAGGTCTCCCCGCCCTTCACCGTCTACCGCAACGGGGTCCTCCAGACGGAGGGGACCGACTACACCGTGCGCGACCGGACGCTCGCGTTCGCCGCCGAGCTGCGAAAGGACAAGATCAGCGGCTGGCGCTGGTTCCTCGGGGCATGGGGCGTCGGGACCTACCGCCAGCACGACTCGATCGACGTGCGCTACGAGCTCAAGGGCCGGGCGATGCTCGCCGAGGGGCTGGATGTGGTGCTTGCGGAGGAGGAATGACTACCCCCGCACCGGTTCCAGCGCCTTGGCCAGGAACTTGCGGTAGCGCGAGAGCTTCGTGTAGACGGTCGGGAACTCCGGCTTCCCGCAGCCCTCTCCGAAGGAGACGACGCCGACCAGGACGAGCCGGCCGTCGGGGCGAGCGGCGGTCAGAGGCCCGCCCGAGTCGCCCTGACAGGCGTCGACGCTCCCGTCGGGCTGCCCGGCGCACAGCTGCGACGCGGGGTTGAAGAAGCGGCCGTAGAGGTCGTCGCAGCGCGCGTCGGTGTAGCGCACCACCGTGCCGTCGTGCAGCTGGAGCGGGAAGTTCATCCCTTCCCCCCCGGCGCGGTTGCCCCAGCCCCACAGGCCCAGCGGCAGGCCGGGCTGCCAGATCGCCGAGTCCTCGGGGGCCGCGACGGCGATCGGGACGATCCCGTTCAGCGGCTCGCGCAGGCGGATGACCCCGACGTCGGCGTCCGCCTCGCCCGCGCCGTCGTCGAAGTCCGGGTGGACCGAGACCGAGCGCACCCGCAGGAGCTTGCCCTTGCGCAGCGGCAGGACGTGCCCGGTGAAGACCCTCAGGCCCGAGGCGTCGGAGTTGGAGCCGTCCTCGTCCTGGAGGCAGTGCGCGGCGGTGATCAGCGCGTCGGGGCGCACCACGGTCGCACCGCAGAACTGCGCGGCGGCCACGGTGCGACGGCCGTCGTCGCCGGTGACGAGGGCCACGGCGAAGGTCCCCCGCTGCGGTGCGGTCTTGACGCCGCCGACGACGGCGTGCGCCGGCGCGACGAGCGCGCCGGCGGCCAGCAGGCCGGCGAGCGCGGGCGCGAGCAGACGCAACGGGAGGGGCACGCGGGTGTGCATCTCGTGCAGGATGCCCGACCGGCGCGCCGGGCGCGCTCCTCAGAGGATGCTCAGACGCGGTCGGCCGCGCGCCAGGGCTGCATGAGCCGCAGCGCGGCGAGGATCGCACGGGTCGCCGGAGAGCGGTTCAGCGTGATGAAGTGGATGCCGGGTGCGCCGCCCGCGAGCAGATCGGCGCACTGGAGCGTCGCGTAGGAGACGCCGAGCTCGGCGACGGCCTCGGGATGGTCCTGGCGCAGCTCGAGCTCGCGCTCGAGGTCCTGGGGCAGCACGGCGGCGGAGAGCGTCGTCATCCGCTTGATGCCCTCGAAGCTCGTGATCGGCATCACGCCGGGGATGATCGGCACCTCGATCCCGGCCTCCCGCGCCCGCCCCACGAAGTCGAAGAAGTGCGCGTTCTCGAAGAAGAGCTGGGTGATGAGGAACTGCATCCCCGCGTCGACCTTCGCCTTGAGGAAGCGGATGTCGTCCTCGGGCGAGGTGGCGTGGATGTGGGTCTCGGGGAACGCGGCACCGCCGATGACGAACTCGGGGTACTCGTCGCGGATCAGCTCGACGAGCTCGCGCGAGAACTCCAGGCCGCCTTCGGTCTTCGTCCAGCGCTCCTGTCCCTTGGGCGGGTCGCCGCGCAGCGCCAAGACGTTCTCGACCCCGGCGTCGCGCATGCGGTCCAGGGTCGCGCGCAGCTCGTCGCGGGTTGCGTTGACGCAGGTGAAGTGCGCCATCGCCTCGATGCCGAAGTCGGCCTTGAGGCTCGACACGATCTCGATGGTCGTCTCGCGCGTCGTGCCGCCGGCGCCGTAGGTGACCGACACGTAGTCGGGCGCGAGCGGCTCGAGGTCGCGCAGGGCGCGCTGGAGGTTCGCCTCGCCCTCGGGACTCTTCGGGGGAAAGAACTCGAAGGAGAAGACCGGGCGGTCCCGGCAGGCGAGCAGCTCGTCGATGCGCATCAGGCAGCAAGGGTACGGGGCACGGTCAGGCGCTCGTCCAGCGCTCGGGTCCGCCGTCCTCGCCGGGGATGCGGGCGGCCCGGCCCGTGACCTCGAGGTGGCGCAGATAGCAGAGCGTCTCCGACAGCCACCAGTTCACGTTCGTCGGCGTGACGGCGTCGCCGTAGACGTGCGGCACCGCGTCGAACGCGGTGACCGCGTGGGCGGCGACGACCTCCTCGACCCGCGCCACGCGCTCGGTGACGAGCGACCGGTTGGCGTCGATGTGGCTCTGCACGTCGGAGAACGTGCGGCCGTGGCCCGCGAGGCAGAGCCGGGCGTCGAGCGCCTCGACGCGGTCCAGCGAGGCGAGGAACTCGCCGGCCGGGTCCTGCGACCAGCCGTAGTCGAAGTAGAGCGAGACGCGGCCGAGGAGGTGGTCGCCGGAGAGCAGCAGCCGGCGCTCGGGCTGGAAGAGGCAGACGTGCGACGGGGCGTGGCCCGGGGTCTCGACGACCTCCCAGGTCCCGAGATCGGTGTGCACCTCGACGCCGTCCACGAGCGCACGGTCGGGCTCGACGTACGCGGCGATGCCGTGGGCCCGACGCGTCGAGCCGTAGACCTGCAACGGCGCCTCGGGCACCCCGGACTGGCGCGCGATCTCCAGACGCTGCATCAGCGCGGCTTCGGGGTCGGTCGCCGCGGCGCGCATGTGGTCGTGACGCGGGTGCATCCACAGCTCGCAGCCCGCCCGGCGCATCACCGTCTCGGCCTGCCCGTAGTGATCGGCATGCGCGTGGGTGCAGACGAGCAGCCGCGTCGTCTCCACGCGGAGCTTGACCTGCGCCAGGGCGCGGTCGAGGTGCCCCTCCGAGCCGGGCTCGTGCATTCCCGTGTCGACCATGACGATGCCGTCACCGGCCGCGATCGCCCAGGCGTTGCAGTGGGGCACGCCCGGCCAGGGCAGCGGCAGGCGCAGCCGCCAGACCCCCGGGAGCGTGCGCTCCCCTCGTCCGACTTCGCGCTTGCGGGTGTGGACGGGCACGGGCGAGGACTCTACGCCCGGCCCGGCCCGGTCGTAGGATCGCCTGGTGGGCAAACGGGGCAGGAGGCGCAAGGGTGCCCGACCGGGGGAGACGAGCGGCGCGAGGGGCGCGGGCGCGACCTCGTTCGCCGATCTCGGGCTCGACCTCGACCTCACGGCCCCCGACGCGCCCGAGCCGGTCGCCACCCACGACGCGGGCGGGGAGCTCGTCCTGCGCACGGTCATGTCACCCGGGACGCGCGCCGAGTACGCGGCGCTGCTGCGCGGCGAGCGCAGCACGGCGGCGGCCGCCCGCGAGGACGTCTGGCAGCGCGCGGTGGAGTTCCTCTTCGAGCGCCTCGCCGTGCGCTGGACGGTCGCGGGCGTCGCGACCGAGGGCCAGGCCGCGCTGCTCGCGCGCTTCCGCGCCGCCACCCGTGCAGAGCGCGCGGCGGTCCGCGAGGCGCTCCGCGCGCACCTCCCCGCGCACTTCGGTGAGCTCGAAGCGCCCTGACCCGCGCCGCGCGCCGATCGCACCCCACCCCCCGGGCTGAAGCGGCATTCGGCGCGACGCTCCTGGCAAGATGCGGCGATGAGCTCCGTCGCCGACCTGCCCCAGCGCCTCCTCCTGGGCTCCGGACCCTCCCCCGTGCCCGAGCGCGTGCTGCGCGCGCTGGCCCACCCCACCATCGGGCACCTCGACCCCGCTTTCGGCGCCTTGATGGACGAGGTCGCCGCCGGCCTGCGGGCGGTCTTCAAGACCGAGAACCGCGTGGCGATCCCCGTCAGCGGCACGGGCAGCGCCGGGATGGAGGCGATGGTGGCCAACCTCGTGCGGCCAAGTGACCGGGTCGTCTGCGGCGTCCACGGCCTGTTCGGCGAGCGGATGGCCGACGAGCTCGGCCGCCACGGTGCCGACGTCGTCCGGGTGGAGGCCGAGTGGGGCCGCGCGCTGGACCGCGACGAGCTCGTCGCCGCGGTCGCGGCGGGCGACACGTCGGCGCTGTTCGTCGTCCACGCGGAGACCTCGACGGGTGTCGCGCAGCCGCTCGACGGGCTCGCCGACGCCTGCCGCGAGGCCGGGGCGCTCTTCCTGCTCGACTGCGTGACCTCGTTGGGCGGCCACCCGCTCGCGCTGGACGAGAGCGGCGTCGACGCCGCGTTCTCCGGGACGCAGAAGTGCCTGAACGTGCCGCCCGGCCTGGCGCCGTTCACCGCCAACGCGCGCGCGTTGGAGCGCGTCGAGGACGGCCGCGTGCCGTCGTGGTACTTCGACCTGTCGCTCGTGCTGGCCTACTGGCGCGATGCGGATGATCCCTCGGCCAAGCCGGCGCGCGCCTACCACCACACGGCGCCGATCAACCTCGTCTACGCGCTGGCCGAGGCCTTGGAGATCGTGCAGGAGGAGGGCTTGGAGGCCCGCTGGGCCCGGCACGCGACGGCACACGAGACGCTCCGGCGTGCGCTGGCCGAGCTCGGCTTCGAGCGGCTCGCGCCCGACGGCGAGCACCTCAACTCCCTCCTGGCCGTGCGGGTGCCCGAGCACATCGCCGAGGCGGAGATCCGGACGGCGCTGCTGACGGAGGACAACATCGAGATCTCGGGCGGCCTCGGCCCGCTCGCCGGGAAGGTCTGGCGAATCGGCGTGATGGGCGAGGGCGCGAGGCCGGAGCCGCAGCACCAACTCGTCCTCGCGCTCGCCAAGCAGCTGGGGCGGCCGCCCGAGGCGGCGGTCGCGGCACTCGAGGACGGCTGGGACGCGGCGTGACGCCGGCCGCGACCGGGGACCGTCGGGCCGCGGCGTGACCCCGGCGGCCCCGGACGCCGCGGCCTTTGCCGACCTCTTGGTGGGCTACTGCCGGGAGGTCAAGCCCGAGCAGCAGGTGCTCGTCCGCTCCCCGTCCCTGGCCGCGCCGCTGCTGCTCGAGCTGCAGCGCGCCGTCCTCGGCGCGGACGCGTGGCCGCACCTGCGCGTCGAGGTGCCGGGGCAGACCCGCGGCTTCTACGAGCACGCGCAGGAGTGGCAGCTCGAGGAGTTCCCGCCGCTCGCCCTCATCGAGGCCAAGAAGTGCCAGGCGGTGCTGGGCATCCAGGCGCCCGAGGACGTCCGCGCGCTGGCGGGCATCGACCCCGACCGGCTCCTGCGGGCCCGCCGCGCGCGGCGGCCGATCCAGGAGGCGACGATGAGGAAGCGCTGGTGCTCGACCCTCTGGCCGACGCAGGCGCTCGCCGACCAGGCCGGGCTCGGGCTCGCGGAGTACGCGGGCTTCGTGGCCGGCGCGCTCTTCCTCGACCGGCCCGCGGGTCCGGTCGCCGCCTGGCGGGAGCTCGGCGCCTTCCAGGCTCGGCTGGTCAAGCGCCTGGAGAAGGCCGAGACCGTCCGCATCGAGGCCGACGGCACCGACGTGACCCTCGACGTGAAGGGCCGCACGTGGGTCAACAGCGACGGGAAGCGCAACATGCCCTCGGGCGAGGTCTTTACCGGCCCGCACGAGACCAGCGCGAACGGACGAGTGCGTTTCACCGTGCCGAGCAGCCCGGCGGGGGTCGAGGTGACGGGCGTCGAGATCGTCTTCCGCGACGGCGCGGTGGAGGCGGCGACGGCCGTGACCGGCCAGGAGTACCTCGAGCGCGCGCTGGCCACCGACGCGGGCGCGCGCCGCCTCGGCGAGTTGGGCATCGGGACGAACTACGGCATCGCCCGCCCGACGGGCACGATCCTCTTCGACGAGAAGATCGGCGGGACCGTCCACCTCGCGCTCGGCCGCTCCTATCCCGAGACGGGCGGGACGAACGAGTCCGCCCTGCACTGGGACCTGATCTGCGACCTGCGCGAGGGCGGCCGGATCACGGTCGACGGCGAGGTGCTGCAGGAGGACGGGCGCTTCACGCCGTGACCCGGGAGGCCGAGGACGCAGCCGGCGGGCGGCTCAGGGGGCCGTCGGTCCGGTGGCGGAGGCGGTGCCGGCGGACGACCGCCCGGGGGTCTTCGCCGGCCGTGCCGTGCCGGGCCTCGGCGTGCGCTGCGGCTTGGCTGCTGCCGGCCCCGGCGAGGCCGGCTTCGCGGCCGGCGGGACCTTCGGCTTGGCCGGCTTCGGCTTGGGCGCCTTCGCGCGGTCGGGCTTGGCGCGCTGCGCCCGCGTCGGCTTGGAGGCGGGCCCGGGCGCGGACTGCGCGGGGCGTTTCGGAGCCGCGTCGGCGCCCGCGGCCGTGCGCGCGCGGCGACCGCGCTCGCGCGCCTGCTTGGCCACCGCCAGCCGCTTCGACTTCGCCGCGGCGCGGGCGCGCGCGGCCGCGGCCTTGCGCTGCGCTCCGGTCGTGGCAGTGCCCGTCGCGCGACCCGGGCGAGCGGACGGCGACAAGCCACCGGGTGCCGCCGGGCTCGGAGCAGGGACGGCGACGGCCGCCGGCGCCGACCGCGCGGGAGCACGTTCGACGCGGGGGGCCGTGGAGCGCTGGTGATGCTCGACGGCGACGCCGCCGCCGGCCACGCCGCCGGCCACCGCGAGGGCGACGAGCGCTTTGGTCGCGACGCCGAGTCCGCCGGCGGTGGCGCCGGTGGCCGCGACGCCCGCGCCACCGGTGCCCAAGGCGGCGCCCCCCGTCGCGCCGGTCGCGACCAGCCCCGCCGTCGCCGCTGTGCCCGACCCTCCGGCGAGCACGACGCCGAGCACGTGCTGCTTGAGCGCCAGCGCGGGGACGACGGGCAAGACGCACCCGAGCGCCGCGCGCTGGGTGCGCAGATCGGCGCGGAACGCCGCGCACGCGGGACAGACGGCGACGTGCCGCGTGATCGACGTACGCCTCAGCGCGCCGCCGCGGAGCGTCGCGAGCTGCTCGCGGATCTCCGCGCAGTCGGTGTCGCGCGCGCGGCGCGAGCCGACCAGGGACTCGCGCGCCTGGAACACGAGCGCCTTCACCTTCTCCGTCCGGACGTCGAGGGTCGCCGCGATCTCCTCGTGCGTGAGGTCGCCGAGCTCCGCGAGCACGAGCGCCGCGCGCTGCGCGTCGGGCAGCGCGGCGACGTCGGAGAGCAGGTGCTTGAGGTCCTCGCGCCGCTCGACCTCGTCGGCGAGGGCGAGGCCGGCGGTCGAGGGCTCGCGCACGGCGTCGAGCGCGACGTGCTCGCGGCGGGCGCGCAGCACGGACGTGCAGCGGTTGCTCGCCACGGCGTAGAGCCACGGCTTGAGCTGGACGGGTCGCGCGTCGGCACGCAGGGTGCGGTCGGCGGCGATGAAGACGTGCTGGAGGGCGTCCTCCGCCTCGGGCTGGGAGCCCAGCATGTGGCGGCAGAAGCCGAGCAGAGGACGGTGGTACCGGTCGTAGACGGCCTCGAAGGCCGCCGTGTCGCCGGCCCGGATGCGAGCCACGAGCTCGGCGTCGGGCACGGCTCGAAGGCGCCTGGGGACCAGGCGGCGGGCGGGGGCGGCAGGAGGGAAGGCGGTCTCGATGCGCAGATGATCCACCTTTCGGGCGCCGCGGTGTGGCAGCCGAGGAGATTCGTGGGCACGTCGCCTTCAACGCGGCCCGGGCGGCGAGGTTGGTGGGTGGCGCGATCGAGCTGCCCCGGCATCGTGGTCCATCGCGTCCCGTGCCTGACCCGGAGGCACTCGGGAACCCGGCGCTCAGTCCGGCAGCCGCCAGCCCGGGGCGGGCGGCAGGCCGGCCGCGGCCTCGGGGCCCCAGGAGCCCTGGGCGTAGGGGTGCACGGTGGGGCGGTCGGCGAGGAGCGGGGCGGCCACCGCCCACAGGCGCTCGACCTCGTCGGCGCGGGTGAAGAGCGTGTGGTCGCCGAGCATGACATCGCGGAGGAGGCGCTCGTAGGCCTCCAGGCGCTCGCCCTCGTCGGAGGGATCGACCGGGCGCAGCTCCATCGCCGCGGGCTCGAGCTCGAGCTTCGGGCCGGGCGCCTTGGCCAGCAGCTCGAGGCGCACCTCCGGCGTGTCGGTGAGCTCGAGGACCAGGACGTTCGGGCGCGCGCCGTCGCCGGTGCCGGCCTCGAGGCCGAACATCCGCAGCGGCGGCTCCCGGAAGGCGACGGTGATCGTCCGGCGCGCGGCGGCCATCGCCTTGCCCGTGCGCAGCAGGAACGGGACGCCCGCCCAGCGCCACGTCTCGATCTCCACCTCGACGGCCGCGAAGCTCTCCACGTCGGAGTCCGCGGCGACGTCGTCTTCGTCGCGGTAGCCCTCGAACCGGCCGAACACGGCGCGCTCCGGGTCGAGCGGACGCACGGCCTCGAAGAGCTTGGCCTTCTCGTCGCGCAGCGCCCGCGCGTCCATCCGCACGGGCGGCTCCATCGCCACGAAGCCGAGCAGCTGGAAGAGGTGCGTGACGATCATGTCGCGGAAGGCCCCCGTCTCCTCGTAGAACCCCCCGCGCCCCTCGAGGCCGAGCGCCTCGGGGACGTCGATCTGCACCGAGGAGATGTGGTCGCGGTTCCAGACGGGCTCGAAGAAGCCGTTGGCGAAGCGCAGCGCGAGCAGGTTCTGCGCCGCCTCCTTGCCGAGGAAGTGGTCGATGCGGAAGACCTGGTCCTCTTCGACGATCTCGTGGAGCGCGCGGTTGAGCGCCTGCGCGGTCTCGAGGTCGGTGCCGAACGGCTTCTCCATCACGAGCCGAGCCCGCTCGGCCAGGCCGCTCGCGCCGAGCTGCTCGACCATCGGCCGCATCGCCTGCGGCGGGACGCTGAGGTAAAGCAGCCGGCGCACGTCGCCGCCGAGCTCCTCCTCGGCGGCGCGGACCGCCTCGGCGAGCTCGCCGGCGTCGTCGGCGGACGAGGCGACGAACGACAGGCACGCGGCGAACGCGCCCCAGGCCTGCTCGTCGAGCTCCTCGGGGCCGTGCGCCTCGAGCGCCGCGCGCACCTCCTGCACGAACGCGTCCGCGTCGTCGGGCGCGTGGCGCCCCGAGCCGACGATGCGGAAGGTCTCCGGCATGAGCCCGGCGCACTGGAGGCCGAAGAGCCCGGGAAAGAGCTTGCGCGCGGCGAGGTCCCCGCGGGCGCCGAACACGACGATGACGTGCGGGTCCGGGGCCGGGGGGGAGGAGAAGTCCATGGCCCGAGACCCTTCCCCGGACGGCCTGCGGCTCAACACTTCTCAGAGATCCGGCGCCCGTCGGGTAGCTTTGCGACCATGCGCCGCACGAAGATCGTCGCCACCATCGGCCCTGCCTCGCGGGACCCCGAAGTCCTCGTCCGCATGGTCGCCGCCGGGATGGACGTGGCGCGCCTGAACTTCTCTCACGGGACCCACGAGGACCACCACGAGGTCGCCGCCCTGGTTCGCGAGGCCTCCCAGCGCGCGGGGCGGCCGGTCGCGATCCTCCAGGACCTCCCGGGCCCGAAGATCCGCATCGGGGCGCTGGAGGGGGAGACCATGTCGCTGCGCGTCGGCGACGTCGTGACCTTCGCCTGCGGGCAGGACGAGCCGCCCGGGGCCCACCGCCGCATCCCCATGCCCTGGGAGGGGCTCGTCCGCGCAGTGGGGCCCGAGGAGGTCATCTACCTCGCCGACGGACGCATCCGCCTGCGCTGCGTCGCGGTCCGCGCCGCGGAGGGCGAGATCGACGCGGCGGTCGAGGTCGGCGGGACGGTCGCCAGCCGCCAGGGGATGAACCTGCCCGGTGAGACCGTGGAGCTGCCGTCGGTCCCCGAGGAGGACCTCGCCCACCTGCGCGTCGGCATGGACATCGGCGTCGACATCGTCGCGCTGTCGTTCGTCCGGCGCCCGGAGGACGTCACGTTCGTCCGCGAGCACACCCGCACGCCGCTCATCGCGAAGATCGAGAAGCCGCAGGCCGTCGACCGCGCCGAGGAGATCATCCGCGCCGCGGACTGCGTCATGGTCGCCCGCGGCGACCTCGGCATCGAGCTGCCGATCGAGACCGTGCCCATCGTCCAGAAGCAGCTGCTGCGGCTGGCCGGCAGCCTCGCGCGACCGTCGATCACCGCGACGCAGATGCTCGACTCGATGGTGAGCTCCTCCCGCCCGACCCGCGCGGAGGTCGCCGACGTCGCCAACGCGATCCTCGACGGCACCGACGCGGTGATGCTCTCCCAGGAGACCGCCGTCGGCGAGTACCCCGTCGAGGCCATCGAGATGATGGCCTTGATCGCCAACGCGACCGAGCGCGAGCTCCCCTACGCCGTCTGGAACGAGAACCGCGTCACGCGAGACGCACGCGACCCCGCCTACACCCTCGCGCACACCGCCTGCACCGCGGCGCGCGAGCTCGACCTCGACGCGCTCGTCATCCCGACGCTCTCCGGCCGCTCGGTGCGCCTCGTCTCCGCCCACCGCCCCGACGTCCCGATCCTCGCGCTCTCGCCGGGGAAGGAGACCGTGCGCCGCTGCGGGCTCATCTGGGGCGTTCAGGCCGCGTCGATGCGCCGCCACCACATCACCGAGGACCTGATCGCCGACGCGGCGCACCGCATCGTCGAGCTGGGCTGGCTGCCGCCCGGAGCCCGCGTCGGCATCACCGCGGGCCTGCCGAGCGGGCGCCCAGGCTCCACCTCGCTCTTCCAGGTGCAGACGCTGCCCGAGCCCGGCGCTAGGTGGTCGGCCGCCAGGCCGCCTCAGCCGAGCCTAGCGGGGTGACGGGGGCGTCGCCGTAGAGCCATTCGCGCTCGACGCGGTGCCAGTTGCCCTTCGCGCGCAGCTGGCTCATCACCGCGAGCGTGAGCATCTCCAGGCGGCGGCCGAAGACGTGGTCGGCCGGCAGCGTCTCCTTGCGCATCTGCCCGAAGTAGGGCGAGCGCGGGTCGCTCATCGTGAGCATCACCGCGGTGGCGACCTCGGGCCGCAGGGCGACCACCGCGTCGCGCGTGTGCCAGCGCGAGAGGTCGTCGAACTGCTCGAGGATGCCCTCCTCGGTGTAGTCCGCGGGATCGCCGATCAGCCCGCCGGCGTGGAGGTGGGCGATCATCTCGGCTCCGCGCCGCTCGACCCCCAGGCGCGCCACCTGCAGCTCGAACTCCGCGACCTCGGGCTCCAGGCGCTTGAACAGCCCGAAGTCGAGGAACGCCATCCGGTCGTCGTCGAGCAGCAGCATGTTGCCCGGGTGCGGATCACCGGAGAACTGGCGGTAGCGGTACATCGATCCGAAATAGAAGCGGAAGACGATCTCGCCGATGCGGTCGCGCTCGGCCTGCGGGAGCTCCTTCATCGCCTCGAAGCCGCGGCCCGTCACGTACTCCGACACGACGACCTTCCGGCGCGACAGGTCGGTCACCACGTCCGGGATCACGATGAACGGGTGGCCGCGGTAGATGCGCCCGAGCGCCCGCTGGTTGCCCGCCTCCAGCTCGTAGTCGAGCTCCTCGTCGATGCGCTCGCGGATCTCGTCGCCGACGGCCCGCACGTCGAGCCCGGGGGCGACGGACTTCAGCAGCCGCAGGATGATCCCGAGGTTCTGCATGTCGGCACGGACGGCGGCGGCGACTCCGGGGTACTGGACCTTCACCGCCACGGCGCGGCCGTCGTGCAGCCGCGCCCGGTACACCTGGCCGATCGAGGCGGCGGCGATCGGCGTCTGGTCGAACTCCGCGAAGACCGTCACGAGGCGCTCGCCGTACTCGCCCTCGATCACCTTGCGCATGTCCTTGAAGGCGACGTTGGGCGCCGCGTCGCGCAGTGCCGCGAGCTTGGCCTGGAACTGCTCGCGGTGCTCCTCCCCGACGAAGCCGACGTCGAGGAAGCTCAGCACCTGGCCGATCTTCATCGCCGCGCCCTTCATCGTCCCCAGCGCCATGACGATCTGCTCGGCCGCCTGGAGCTGGCGGGCGCTCATCGCCGCGGCGGAGGCCTCCTCGTTCCGCGTGACGTTGGCCGCGCGCGTGCCCATCTGGCGCACGGCCTGCCCGGCCGCCAGGCCGCCGAGCTTCGCGCTGCGCGCCACCCGGGACGTCGGGATGGCGTCCTTGGTCCGGCGGGCCATGGGGGCGAGGCTACTGAGACTTCCTGGGGCTTGGGCACGACGGTCGCCGCTCACGGCCGCTGGAGCCCAAGCCCTGAGGTGAGCAGCTCACGCAGCTCGTCGGCCACCGCGTGGTCGCCGAGCTCGAGCTCCTCCCACATCGCGCGGATCGGCGTGAAGCCCGCGCGCCGGTAGCGCCGGTCGCGGCGCTTGTCCTCCAGCAGCTCGGCGCGACGCTGATGGTGCGCGCGGGAGTCGAGCTCGAGCGCGACCCGCGGCCCGCGGTACACGCAGTCCACCTCGCAGCCGGCGATCATGACGTTGCGGGCGTCGGGTGGCGGGAGCCCATGATGGTGGGCGTAGAGGGTGAAGCGGCGCTCGAGCACGGAGCGTGCGCGGGCGTCCTCCGACGCGATCAGCTGCTGGGTGCGACGCCAGCCGGAGCGACCCGGCAGCCGCCGGTGAACGCGCTCGACCGCGGCCAAGTCCAGGTGCCGGGGCCGGTCGGCGAGCAGCCGGAGTGCGGGATACTCGAGGCGATCCGCCCGGTCGACGATCGTCCGCGGGACGTCGGTGGCCCGGAGGAGCCGCTCGAAGGTGAGCACGTCCTCCCGCGGCAGCCGGCGCGTGCGGTGCACGACGACGCCGGGAATCGACTTGCGCTCGAGCGTCGTCGCGACGTGGATCGGCGGCGGGTGCTCCTCGTCCTCGAAGGTCCACCGGTGCCATGCGCACGCGCTCTCGTCGCAGACCGCGGCGTCACCACCGCACCACCAGGTCGCCGCGAGGAACTCCGCGCGGCGCGGCAGGACGCGGTGCCCGACGGTCCAGACGCCGGGATGGAGCCGGTGCAGGCGTCCTTGCGTGACCCAGCGGGCGATCTGGTGACGGTGGACGCCGAGCTCGGTGAGATCGCTGCGGCGCAGGAGCGCCCATTGCCGCTCGGCGCGGGTGAGCGTCGCCGCCCACTGGGGGTTGGGTCGTGTGGGCGTCATCTACGGCCCCTAGGGCCCAAGCCCCCGGGTTGGGGGGGGGGGGGGGGGGCGGGGGGGGGGGGGGGGGGGGGGGGGGGGGGGGGGGGGGGGGGGGGGGGGGGGGGGGCGCCCGGCCGGGGAGCGGCCGAGGTCACCTGCTCGGAGGCCGGCCGGCTGGTGACCAGTCGGGCTCCC
>JBBQEV010000046.1:0-33366 GCA_038321325.1 Solirubrobacterales bacterium | reverse complement strand
AGGTCGCGGCGGATCTGGGTGGAGTTGACGTGCGTGTAGTCCGAGAGCTCCTGGGAGGAGATCGTCTCCTTGCCCATCTTCTTGGCCTGCGTGAGCACCTGCAGGTAGCGCGACAGGCGCGCGGCGACGCCGAGCGACAGGCGCTCGGGGAGCGTCCCGTCCGGCGGGGCGGCGCCCGTGGGCGGGTTCAGCGGGTCGAGGGGCATCGATCGCGGGCAACCCTACTCACCGTCCGTGCCCGCCAGCCTCGCGCGCAGGTCGTCGGCGTCCACGTGGAAGTCGTAGAGCTCGGCACCGTCGAGCGCCACGACCGGGATCCGCTCGAGATAGGCCTTGAAGGTGGCGTCGTCGGCCTCGATGTCGCGCTCCTCCAGGGCGAACGGGTGCGTTGCGCGTACGGAGCCGAGCACGTTCCGCGCCTCGTCGCACAGGTGGCAGCCCGGCCGGGAGAAGAGCGTGACGGTCCTCACGGGCTCAGAGGTCGCGCCGGCCGGTCGGGTAGGCGTCGAGCCGCTCGTACTCCGACGGCCCGAGGGAAGGGAGGTGCCGCGCGGCGGCGCCGATCATCGCGGCGTTGTCCGTGCACAGCGCCCGCGGAGGGACGTGCAGGCGCCCGGCCACGCCCGCCAGCCGGGCACGCAGGACGCCGTTGGCCGCGACGCCGCCGCCGATGGCGACCTGCGTGGCCCCCGTCTGCTCGACGGCGCGCTCCACCCGGCGCGCGAGCGCCTCGACGATCGCGTGCTGGAAGCTCGCGGCGAGGTCCGCCCGGCGGCGCTCGGCCTCGGCCTCCCCCAGGTCGCGGACCTTGTAGAGCAGCGCGGTCTTCAGCCCGGAGAACGAGAAGTCGAGGCCGGCGAGCCGGTCGGACACGGGGAACGCGAAGGCCGCGGGGTCCCCTTCGGCGGCGAGCCGCTCGAGGTGCGGGCCGCCGGGGTAGGGCAGGCCGAGCAGCCGCGCGCCCTTGTCGAACGCCTCTCCCGCCGCGTCGTCCAGCGTGCGGCCGAGCACGTCGAAGGAGGCGTGGTCGCCCACGTGGGCGAGGAACGTGTGGCCCCCGCTGGCGATCAGGCAGACGAACGGCGGCTCGAGGGGTGAGGCGCCGTCCTCGGCGGGCAGGAAGCTCGCGGCGACGTGCCCCTGCAGGTGGTCGACAGGCGCGAGCGGGAGGCCGCGCGCGCCGGCGATCGCCTTCGCGGTGGTCACGCCCACGAGCAGGGCGCCGACCAGGCCCGGGCCCTGGGTGACGGCCACGAGCGAGAGCGCTTCCAACCCCGTCCGAGCCCGGCGCAGCGCGTCGTCGACGACGACGTTGACGAGCTGGAGGTGGTGGCGGCTGGCGACCTCGGGCACCACCCCGCCGAACTGGTCGTGGACCTCCTGGGAGGAGACCACGTTGGAGCGGACCTCCCCGCCGCGCGTCAGCACCGCGGCGCAGGTGTCGTCGCAGCTCGTCTCGATCGCGAGGATCACGGAGACGGCGACGGCATGACGGGCCCGGCGTTCGGCACGTCGTCGAGGCTCCCGCGCACCGTCATCGGCGTGCGCCACATGATCAGCGCGTCCTCCTGGTTGTCTGCGTAGTAGCGGCGCCGGACGCCGGCCGTGAGGAAGCCGAAGTGCGCGTAGAGGCGGATCGCCGGCATGTTGGACACCCGGACCTCCAGGGTGAACTGCGCGTCGGGGTCCCCGATGCGGTCGATGCACGAGCCGAGCAGCGCGGTGGCGATGCCCGCGCGGCGCTCGGTCGGGTCGACCGACACGTTCATGACGTGCCAGACGGTGTCGTAGCGCGAGCAGATGAGGTAGCCGCAGAGCCGCGGCGGGGCGGGGGCCTCCGAGCGCCACGCGGCCAGGCAGATCCCGCTCGGCTTGGACAGCTCGAGCACGAACATCGCCAGCGACCAGGGGGTCGGGAACGCTCGGCGCTCGACGGCGATGACCTGCGGCAGGTCCGCGTAGGTGAGGCGGCGGATCTCGGCGGGCGGGCTCATCGCAGGTGCTTGGGGACGGCGTCGGGCGCCCGGACGTACTCGGGCTCGAGCGCGTCGCGGGCCGTCGGGGAGGCCCGCGCCGCGAGTTCGCAGAGCCGGGCGCCGTCGACGTGGTGCAGCGCGGAGTCGTCGGGAGGGACGTGCGCCCCGGCGCCCTCGAGCTGTGAGCGGAAGCGTACCGAGCCGTCACCGACGGCCGACCAGCGTCCCGGCACGGCGGACAGCACGGCCGCGAGATCGTCCGCGGCGACGGCGCGCGGGCCGTCGAAGAGGGGCGCAGCCCGCCGCCAGGCCGCGACGTAGGCCTCGCCGCGGCGCGCGTCCAGGCAGGCCAGGACCGCCGGCGCCCGGTCGGTGGCGTCCGGGCGCGCGGCGTCGCGGTCGGCTCCGTCGTCACCCTTCGCGAGCGCGCCGAGCGCGAGCGCCTCGAGGGTCGAGAGCCCGACCAGCTCCTGGCCGCCGGCCTGCACCAGCCCGCGCGCCGTCGCCACGCCGATCCGCAGCCCCGTGAACGTGCCCGGCCCCGTGCCGACGCCGATCCGCGTGACCGCGTCCCACCCCAGCCCGGCGGCGTCCAGCAGGCCGCGAGCGAGACCGAGCAGTTGGGTGGCGTGGCCCGGCCGCTCGCCCGCGACCGGGACGTGGCGGGCGGTGCTCACGGGGACGCCGGGGGCGAGCAGGCCGACGACGGTGTCCGCCGTCGCCGTGTCGAAGGCGAGGACGATCACGTGACGGTGATCCGCCGCGCGTCGGAGCCCGCGTGCGCCAGGTCGACCCGGGCGGCGATCCGGCCGCGGCCGGCGAGCTCGCCCAGCGCGGTCTGCGGCCACTCGACGAAGGCGACCCGGAGGGGCGAGACGTAGTCGTCGAGCAGCGCCGGGTCCTCGTCCGCGAGGCCGGCGAGGCGGTGCAGGTCGAGGTGACTGGCCGGCGGCTCGGCCTCGTCGTAGCGGTGGCCGAGCGTGAACGTCGGGCTCGTGACCGGCCGCGTCACGCCGAGCGCGCGCAGCGCGCCGCGGACGAACGTCGTCTTGCCGGTGCCCATCTCGCCCGTGAGCAGCACGACGTCGCCGGGCTGCAGGCCCGCGGCCAGGCGGGCGCCGAGCGCCTCGGTCTCGGCGGCCGAGCAGGTGGTCGACGACGGCTCAGCGTCGAGCATCGGCGGTGCGCAGGCGCAGGCCGATGCCGAGGAGCACGAGCGCCAGGCCGAGCAACGCGACGACCGGGAGCTCGGCGCCCGTGGTCGGCAGCCGCGGCACCGCGGAGCGCGGCGTGCCACCCGGATCGGTGGAGCCGGAGTCCGCGCCGCCGGCCTTCCGGGGTGGGCGGGGCTGCTTCGCACCCCGGCGGGAGGGGTGCTGGGCGCCCGAGGCGGACCCGCCGGACGTCTGCGGCTGATCGGTCAGCGGCGGCGTCTTGCCTGGGCGCGGGGACGGCGTCGCGGCGGCGTCGGTGCCCTGGCCGAGGGCGAGCGGAACGGGAGCCAGAGCGAGGAGGGCGCCGACGAGCAGGGCGGCGAGGAGACGCGGGAGGGGCAAACCTCGGGCGATTCTACGGTGACCGTCGAATACGGCTCCCCCCGCCGACGCCGCGCGACGATCGGGTGGTCGCGACTCTCGATCGCAACCTGGCGCAAAAAGTTTTCAGGTATGACTAAACTCATGTCCATGGCGATCTTGAGCGATGCCCGCCCCGTGGGCGAGGCGGTCGAGGACTACGCGAAGGCGATCTTCCATCTCGAGCGGTGCGAGGGTGAGGCGAAGGCGGTCATGACCAACGACCTCGCGCGTCGCCTCCAGGTCACCCCGGCGTCCGCGTCCGCGATGGTCAAGAAGCTCCACGGCCTGGGGCTCGCGTCCCACGAGCCCTACCACGGCGTGAGGCTCACCGACGCGGGCGTCAGCGTGGCCCTGGAGGTCCTGCGCCACCACCGGCTGCTCGAGCTCTACCTGGCCGAGGAGCTCGGGCTGCCGTGGGACCGCGTGCACGCCGAGGCGGAGGTGCTCGAGCACGCGCTATCGGAGGAGCTGGAGGCCCACATCGCAGCCAAGCTCGGCGATCCGCAGCGCGATCCGCACGGCGATCCGATCCCGTCGCGCGACCTGCGCCTGGACGAGACCGCGACCGTCTCGCTCGACGAGTGCGCCGCCGGCACCGAGGGGACCTTCGTCCGCGTCTCCGACGCCGACCCCGCCATGCTGCGCTACCTGGCCGAGCGCGGCATCCGGCCGGGACAGCATTTCCGCATCGTCGACAAACAGCCGTTCGGCGGGCCGACGTTCGTCCGCTTTACGCCGGGCGACGAGGTCCATCCGCTCGGCGGCGACCTCGCCCGGGCCATGCGCGTCACCGCCGGCCCGGCATGAGCGACCAGGTCCTCGACCGCCCGCCGCCGCCGGTCGACCACGTCGCGGAGGCGCCGAGCCCGATGCAGGAGCTGCGCTCGCGCGGGCGCATCCGCGGCTCGCTCCCGCTCCTCGGCCCGGCCTTCGTCGCGTCGATCGCCTACGTCGACCCGGGCAACTTCGCCACGAACTTCGAGGGTGGCGCCCAGTTCGGCTATCTCCTGCTGTGGGTGATCCTCGTCGCGAACCTGATGGCGATGCTCGTGCAGAACCTCACGGCGAAGGTCGGCATCGCGACGGGCAAGAACCTCGCCGAGCTCTGCCGCGAGCACTTCCCACGCCCCGTGTCCTGGGCGCTGTGGATCCAGGCGGAGCTGATCGCCATGGCGACCGACCTCGCGGAGTTCATCGGCGCGGCGATCGCGCTGAACCTGCTCTTCGGCGTCCCGCTGTTCGTCTCGGGGCTCATCACCGCGGTCGTGTCCTTCGCGATCCTCGCGCTGCAGGCCAAGGGCTACCGCCGCTTCGAGACGGTCATCCTGGGCTTCCTGGTCGTGATCCTCGCCGGCTTCCTCTACGACACGCTGCGCATCGGCTTCGACGCCCGCGGCGCGCTCTCGGGCTTCAAGCCCGACTTCGCCGGCACCGACTCCGCCGTGCTCGCCACGGCGATCATCGGCGCCACCGTCATGCCGCACGTGATCTGGCTGCACTCGGCGCTGACCCAGAACCGGATCCCGCTGCGCGACGACGCCGAGCGACGCCGGATGCTGCGCTTCAACCGCATCGACGTCTCGATCGCCATGGGCCTCGCCGGCCTGGTCAACATGTCGATGCTGATCATCGCCGCCTCGCTGTTCCACTCCCGCGGGATCGGGATCGAAGGGATCGAGGGGGCGCACGCCCAGCTCGGGATCCTCGTCGGCGGGGGCGCCGCGCTCGCCTTCGCGCTCGCGCTGCTGGCCTCCGGCTTCGCCTCGAGCTCGGTCGGCACCTACGCCGGGCAGGTCGTCATGGCCGGCTTCATCGCGCGGACGATCCCGCTCGCGCTGCGGCGCGGCATCACGATGGCCCCCGCGCTGATCGTCCTGGCTCTCGGCCTCGATCCGACCGATGCGCTCGTGCTCTCGCAGGTGGCGCTCAGCTTCGGCATCCCCTTCGCGGTGATCCCGGTGGTGCTGCTCACGCGACGCCGCGACATCATGGGCCCCCTGGTCAACCGGGCGATCACCACCGCGGTGGCGGCGGTCGTCGCCGGGGTCATCGTGTGCCTCAACGCGTTCCTCCTGTTCGACCAGTTCTTCGGCTGAGACGGGCGCCACGGCGCGCAGCGGCAGCCCTGCGCTAGCGTCGCCGAGCGATGCGCGTCCCGCCGCTCACGGATCGAGACCGGACGCCGTGAGCGGCCGGCGGCCGCTGCGCGCCGCGCTCACCGGCTCGGACACCGGGAAGGCCGCGGGGCTGGCCGGGGCGTCGCTGCTCAACAACGCGATCCAGCTCGTCTTCACGATCGCGATCACGCGGCTGCTGGGCAAGGCGGACTACTCCGCGCTCGCCGCCGTGGTCTCCGCGTTCGTCGTGCTGCTCGTGTGCGGCCAGTCCGTACAGGCGGCCGCCGCACGCGAGGTCGCGCTGGGGCGTCTCGGCGACGACGCGACGCTGCTCGCGACGGTGGGCCGGTGGACGCGGACGCTCCTGGTGGCGACGGTGGCGGCGGCCGCGCTCGGGCTGGTCCTGCGCGCGCCGCTCGCCGCGCTGATGGGCGTGGAGGAGCACGCCTACGCGGCGGGCGCGGTCCTGCCGGCGGGCGTGCTCTGGATGCTGCTGTCGCTCCAGCGCGGGGTGCTCCAGGGGCTCCACGCGTTCGCGCCCGTGGGCCTGAGCATCGTCGGGGAGGCCGCCGGCCGCCTGGTCCTCGGCCTCGCGATCGGGCTTGCCGCGGGCGGCGTGACCGGCGTCTTCATCGCCTCGCCGCTCTGCTTCCTGGCGACGGCCGGCGGCCTGTCCGTCGCGCTCGCGCGGCGGCTCGGGTCGTCCCCGCCGCTCGTCGGCGCGGGCGGCGCCCCGGCGACGCGGACGCTGCGCGGGCTGATGGGCGACGGCTGGGTGCCGATCATCGCGCTCGCGCTCCTGGCGCTCCTGCAGAACGTGGACGTGATCATCGCCCGCCACGTGCTCAGCGAGGACCAGGCCGGCTCCTACGCGGTGGCCGCCGTCGGGGCGAAGGTCGTCGTCTGGGTGGCGATCGGCGTCGGCCTCCAGCTCCTCCCCCAGGCGACCGTGCGGGCCGCCGCGGGCGGGGACCCGCGGCCGGTGCTCTTCCGCGCGCTCGGCGTGCTGGCCGCGGTCGCCGCGCCGTCGCTGGTCCTCTTCGCGCTGATCCCGCGCTTCATCCTGAAGACCGCCTTCGGCCCGGACACGGTCGACGCGGCGCCGGCGCTCCTGCTCCTCGGCCTGGCGATGACCTTCCTGGCGGTCGCGTACCTGACCGTCCAGTACATGCTCGCGCTGGGCCAGGTGCGCTTCCTCGGGGTCCTCGGGGTGGTCGCGCTGGTCGAGATCGGGCTGCTGCTCTCGGGCGACTCCGTCACCGGGATCGCCTCGCTCGTGCTCGCCACGCAGCTCGTCGTGGCCACGACGGTGCTCGCGCTCGGGCTCCGGGCGCGGCCGTCGGCGCGGATGGTCACGGCGTGACGGCGGGCGCGCCGGCGGCGCTGAAGGTCGACGGGCTCGTCAAGCGCTACGGGGCGCACACGGCGCTCCACGGCGTCGACCTGCACGTCGGCGCGGGCGAGCTCGTCGGGCTGCTCGGCCCCAACGGCGCCGGCAAGAGCACGCTGACGAAGATCGCCTGCGGCCTCGTCCGCCCCACCGAGGGCACGGCCACCGTGGCCGGCCACCGCGCCGGATCGCCCGCGGCGCGGGCGTCGCAGGGATACCTGGCCGAGCTCTTCCGCTTCCCCGGCTGGGCGACCGCCGACGAGGTCATGGTCCTCCACCAGAAGCTCGCGCACTCGGCGAAGGGGAAGGCCGAGCGCGACGACCTGCTCGGGCTCGTCGGCCTGGCCGACGCCCGCGAGCGCCGCGTGGAGGCCATGAGCAAGGGGATGCAGCAGCGCCTCGGCATCGCCCAGGCGCTGGTCGGCGACCCGCCGCTGCTCCTGCTCGACGAGCCGACGAGCGCGCTCGACCCGGCGGGCCGCCGCACCGTCCGCGACCTGCTCGTGGAGGTGCAGCGCCGCGGGGTCGCGGTCCTGCTGAACACCCACCTGCTCAGCGTGGTCGTGACCGCCGGGCGGCCCGACGAGCTCGTGCGGCCACGCGGCGTCGAGGTCGAGACCGCGGAGGGGACCCGCGTGATCGCGGGCGCCGGGCGCGACGACGCGCCGCGGATCGTCGCCGAGCTCGTCGCCGCCGGCGAGCGGGTCTACGGCGTACGGGTGCTCTCCTCCACGCTCGAGGACGTCTACCTCGACGCGGTCGGCGGCTCGGAGACCACCCGGACCGGCGGCACGCCGTGAGCGCGCTGCTCGAGGGCGCCCGGATCGTCGCCGCCCACGCGCTGCGCGAGTCGCTGCGGCGCCGGGTCTTCGTCGTCGTGCTCGGCCTGACTGCCGTGTTCGGCGTGCTCTACGCGTGGGGCGTCCACCAGCTCTTCGCCGACATCGACGGGTTCGGCGGCAGCCGGTTCCTCGACGCCAAGACCCTCGCGGGCGCGACGATCCTCGGCCTGGCGATGTTCGGGACGCTGTTCCTCGGCGTGGTCCTCGCGGTCTTCCTCACGCTGAACGCCGTGCGCGGGGACGCCGAGCGCGGCCTGTTGCAGCCGCTCGTCGTGCGGCCGCTGGGGCGCGGCGCGTACCTGCTCGGCCGCTGGGCGGCGGCGGCGGCCGTGAGCGCGACCTACGTCGTCGTCGTCTTTCTCGGCGGCGTGCTGCTGACCAAGCTCGTCGGGGGCTACGCGCCCGACCGGATCGTCGCGCCGGCGCTCGAGCTCGCGGGCGCGGTGGCGATCATCTCCGCGCTGGCGCTGCTCGGCTCGATCGCCCTCGGGACGACCGCCAACGGCATCGGCGTCCTGATGATCTTCGGCGCGGGCCTGCTCATCGGGCTGCTCGGCTCGATCGGCGACGCCCTGAACTCCGGGACGCTCACCGACGTGGCGAACGTCGCCTCGTGGGGGCTCCCGTTCGAGGGCCTCTACCGCGACGCGCTCTTCCAGCTCGTCGCCGACGCCGCGAGCCGCGGCGGGGTCACCGGCGCGCTGGTCCAGCTCGGCCCGCTCGGCGGCTCCCACGACAACCCGGCGCTCTTCCCGCTCTACTGCGTCGCCTACGCCGCCGCGGTGGGCCTCGGGGCGCTGCTGGCGTTCCGGCGGCGCGATCTGTAGCCGGATCGGCGTCAAATCGTCGTTGCGTCCCGCCAGGCGGGACGAAGCGACGACTCGACCGGGGTGAACCTCAGAACAGCCCGAGCTGGGCCGGTCCCACCGCGGGCTCGCGCGGCGCGGGCGCGGCGACCGGCGCCTGCGCCTGCGGTCTCCCGCGCGCCACGAGCTCCGGCAGCCGCGCGAGGTCTGCGCGGAGCTGCTCGATCAGCGCCGGGCCGTACAGCGCGGCCGCCGGGTGGAACACCGGCAGCAGCCAGAAGGGGTGGGTGCCGAGGGTCCGGATCTCCTCCTGCCCCCGTCGTTCGCGGATCGGCGCCGGATCGCCGCGCAGCAGCTTGGTCGCGAAGGCGCCGAGGGTGACCACGACGACGGGCCGGACGCGCTCGACCTGGGCCACGAGGTGCTCGGAGCAGCTGGCGACCTCCCCCGGCGAAGGGTCGCGGCCGCCCGGCGCCAAGCACTTGGCCAGCGGAGTGACGAAGACGGCCGCGCGCGCGACGCCGGCCTCGGACAGCAGGCGGTCCAACAGCGCCCCGCCCCGGCCGACGAGCGGCAGCCCGAGCGCATCCTCGTCCGCGCTCGGCGCGCCGGTGACAAGCAGGACATCGGCGTCCGCGGCTCCCGCGCCCACGACCACCCGAGAGCGCGCGGCGACGAGCGCCGGGCAGCAGGTGCAGGCCGCGACGCGCGCCTGCGCCTCGGCGAACGCGACGCCGCGAGGCTGTTCGTCGGCCACGGCGGCGATGGTACTTCGGGGCCGACGCTCGCGTTCCGAGGAGCCCGCGGCGCGACCTTGGCGCCCTGGGCTCCACATTGGAGCCGCAGGAGCCAATGCCGATCGTCGCGAGCGATCGCGGCGTCGCAGCGCCTCGGTTCCGCATCGGGGTCGTAACCCGCCGGCGCGGTCGGGTACCCTCTGCATCGGGTCTTCACCTCCGGGGACGAACCCGCCCGCACCACCTACCACCCGCACGTCACCCAAGCGCGACCGGCATCCCGAAGGGAGCTGGACCGAGATACCCCTGACCACCCCGTCCGTCCCCCGCCGCATCGCGGTCGTCGGCGCGGGCCGTCTCGGCTCGGCGCTGGCCGCCGCCCTGGGTCCGCACGCGGAGGTGACGCTGGAGGGTCGCGGTGCCGACGGCACCGGCGCCGACCTGGTCCTGCTCTGCGTCCCCGACCGGGAGATCGCGGGCGCGGCCGCGGCCGTCGCTCCCGGCCGGCTGGTCGGCCACTGCTCCGGCGCGGCGGGCCTCGGCGCGCTCGCCCCGCACGAGGCGCTCGGCCTGCATCCGCTGATGACCGTCACGGCCGCGGGGGCGCCGTTCGCGGGCGCCGGCGCCGCGGTCGCCGGGAGCACGCCGCACGCGCTGGCCGTGGCGCACGCCCTCGCGAGCGTCCTCGGCCTCCAGGCCGTCGAGCTGCGCGACGCCGACCGCGCCGCCTACCACGCCGCGGCGAGCATCGCCTCGAACTTCCTGGTCACCCTGGAGGCGTGGGCCGAGGCGCTGCTGCCCGCCGACCGCGCGCTGCTCGCGCCGCTCGTCCGCGCGACGGTCGAGAACTGGGCGCAGGACGGTCCCGAGCGCGCGCTCACGGGTCCGATCGTCCGCGGGGACACCGCCACGGTCGCCCGCCAGCGCGCGGCCGTCGCCGCCGCCACGCCCGAGCGCCTGGCCCTCTGGGACGCGCTCGCCGCGGCGACGGGCGAGCTCGCCGGCGTTGCCGCGGGAACGCCGCCAAGCGATTCCCGGGGACCGCTTCCGGCGCGGACGCCTGTGCCGGCGGGGGCCGCGGGATGAGGATCCTGCGCACCGTCGCCGAGGTCCGCACCGCCCTGCGCCCCGCCCGGCGGGCCGGGCGGACGATCGCGCTGGTCCCGACGATGGGCGCGCTGCACGCCGGCCACCTCGCCCTCGTCCGGCGGGCGCGGGAGGAGTGCGACGAGGTCGTCGTCTCGGTCTTCGTCAACCCCCTGCAGTTCGGCGACCCCGCGGACCTCACGGCCTACCCGCGCGACGAGGGCGCCGACGCGGTGCTCGCCGCGGACGCCGGCGCGGACCTCCTCTTCGCCCCCACCGTCGCGGAGCTCTACCCCGCGGGCTTCGCGACCCACGTGGTGCCCGAGGGCCCGCTCGTCGAGGCGCTCGAGGGCGCCCACCGCGGCCCGGAGCACTTCCGAGGCGTCGCGACGGTCGTCACCAAGCTGCTCAACGTCGTGCAGCCCGACGTCGCCTTTTTCGGCCAGAAGGACGCCCAGCAGGCGCTCGTGATCCGGCGCGTCGTCGCCGACCTCGACCTGCCGGTCCGGATCGAGGTCGCGCAGACGCTGCGCGAGGAGGACGGCCTCGCCCTGTCCAGCCGCAACGCCCGCCTCTCCCCCACCGACCGCGAGCGCGCCGTCGCGCTGCACGCCGCGATCACCGCCGCCGCCGCCGCCCACGCCGCCGGCGAGCGCGACGCGGCGGCGATCACGGCGCGCGCGCGCGCCGCCATGACCCCGTTCGCGGTCGAGCCCGAGTACCTGGCCCTCGTCGACCCGGGCAGCCTCGCCCCCGCGCGCACCGCCGGGGACGAGGTCCTCGTGGCGGTCGCGGCGACGGTCGGCGGCGTCCGGCTCATCGACAACCAGCTCATCGGAACCCCCAGGACCGAAAGGCGACAGCCATGAACCGCACCATGCTCAAGTCCAAGATCCATCGCGCCACGGTGACCGACTGCGACCTGCACTACGTCGGCTCGATCACGGTCGATCCCGACCTTCTCGACGCCGCCGACATCCGCGAGCACGAGCAGGTCGCCGTGGTCGACGTCGACAACGGCCAGCGCTTCGAGACCTACACGATCGCCGGGGAGCGCGGCTCGGGCGACATGAAGGTCAACGGCGCGGCGGCCCGGCTGGTCCACCGCGGCGACACGATCATCGTCATCTCCTACGCCCAGTACGACGCGATCGAGCTCGAGCGCTACGAGCCCCGCGTCGTCCACGTCGAGGCGCCGACGAACCTGATCGTCACCGTCGACGACGCCGTCGCGACCCTCCTGACCGGCTCGCGCGCATGAGCTCGCTGCCCGCGAACATGCAGGCCCCCGTCGACGCCTCGCGCCTGCCGGTCACGCTGCCCGCGCTCGCCGAGAAGCAGCGCCTCGGCGAGCCGCTCGTGATGGTCACCGCCTACGACTTCCCGAGCGCCCGCGCGGCCGAGGCCGCCGGGGTCGACCTCGTCCTCGTCGGCGACTCCGGCGCGATGACCGTCCTGGGCTATCCGTCCACCGTCGCGGTGACCACCGACGAGCTCCTGATGCTCGCCCGCGCCGTGCGGCGCGGCCTGCGCACGCCGTTCCTCGTCGGCGACCTGCCGTTCGGCTCCTACGAGGTCTCCGACGAGCAGGCCGTCACCACGGCGTTCCGCTTCGTCAAGGAGGCGGGCTGCGACGCGGTGAAGCTAGAGGGCGGCGGCGCGACCTCGGTCGCCCGCGCCCGTGCGATCGTCGGCGCGGGCATCCCGGTGATGGGTCACGTCGGCCTGACGCCGCAGACCTCGACGGCGCTCGGCGGCTACAAGGCGCAGGGCCGCAGCGCGGCCACGGCGGCGAAGATCGCCGCGGGAGCGCTCGCGCTGCAGGAGGCGGGCTGCTTCTCGATCGTCTTCGAGGCGATCCCGAGCGGCGTGGCCGAGGTGCTGATGAAGCGCATGGAGGTCCCGGTGATCGGCATCGGCGCGGGGCCGGCGACCGACGGCCAGGTGCTCGTCTTCCACGACCTCCTCGGCATCCGCGAGGGGCGCGGGGCGCGCTTCGTGCAGCGCTACGCCGAGCTGCAGACCGAGATGGACGCCGGGCTGACGGCCTTCGCGGCCGATGTGCGCTCGCGCGCCTACCCCGGTCCCGAGCACGGCTACGCGATCGACGACGCGGAGCTCGCCGCGTTCCGGGCCGCCTTCGAGGAGGGCTGAGCGCCCGATTGGCGCGAGCGGCCGCACGTTCCTCGCCGGCGGGCCGACGAACGTGCGCCGGCACGGTCAGCGCGAGCCCTCAGTCGGGCGCCGACGGACCCGGCGGGAGCTCGTGCCCGCCCTCGGCCGCCGGCGGCGTGTCGCTCAGGATCCGCACGACCTGGGCGGCGATCGCGGTCGCCGCAGCGTCGAGATCGGGCTGCTCGGCCCGGCTTTTCGCCTGGACGGCGGTGAGCTGCGTGCGCGCCGCGAGGGTGCGGTGCGCGACGCTCACCTCCTGGTCGAGCTGGCGGCCGAGCTGACGGACGCGGTCGACGACGTCCTTGAGACCGCCGGAGAGCGCCTTGCCCTCGTCGAGCACGGCGTCGGCCTCGTCGCGCGCGGCGGCGAGGAGCGCGGTGGCCTGGTCCCGCGCGGCGCGGATCTGCTCGCGGGCGTCGATGCGCGCGGCGGCGAGCTCGGCCTCCGCGCGCTGCTTGAGGTCGGCGAACTGCGCATGGGCGCCCGCGGCGATCTCGCGGGCGTGGGCCTCGGCGCGGCGCAGCTCCTCGGCCCCCGCCTGCTGGGCCTCGGCGTCGCGGCGCGCGAGCAGCGCGTCGACCTGGCGGCCGCTCTCGTCGCGCAGGCTGGCCGCCTCCGCGCGCAGGCGCTCGGCGTCCTGCTCGGCGGCGGCCCGGAGGCGGTCGGCCTCCTGGGCGGCCTGGGCCTGGGCCTGCGCGACGGCGTCGCGCTCGCGGGCCAGCAGCGCCTGGGCCTCGGCGACCTCCCCCGCCGCCTGGTCGCGGACGGCGGTCGCCTCGGCGACGGCCTGGCCTCGGGCCACGGTGATCTCGTCCTCGGCCTTCCGGCGGGCGGCCGCGATCTGCGCGTCGGCCTCCTCGCGGGCGCCGGTGATCTCCCGCCGGGCGGCCTCCTGGCCGGCCACGACGCGCTCCTCGGCGTCCGCGAGCGCCGCGGCGCGCAGGTGAGCGCCCTCCTCGGCGAGCCCGGCGCGCTCGGCCTCGAGCTGCTCGCGGACCGCGGCGAGCTCGACCGCCGCGCGCTCACGGACCGCCGCGGCGTCGGCCTGCGCCTGCGCGGTCATCGCGACCCGCTCGGACTCGAGCTGCGCGAGCAGCGCCTCGCGCTCGGCCGCGAGCTCCGCCCGCGCCCGGACGACCGCCTCCTCGGCGGCGACGCGCGCGGCGGCGGCCTGCGCGTCGGCCGCCTCCCCGAGCTCCGCACGCGCCCGCTCCACCTCCTGCTGCGTCTGCGCCGCGATGCGGTCGAGCTCCGTCTGGAGCCGGGCGGCCTCGGCCTCGGTTTCGGCGCGGCGCTCCTGCTCGCCGGTGCGGATCGCGACGACCTGGGTCCGGGCCGCCTCGGCCTCGCCGCGGGCCACGCCGAGCTGGGATCGCGCGGACTCCGCCTCGGCGCGGGCGGCGTGGGCGGACTGGCTCGCGGCGACGGCCTCGGCGCGCAGCGCGTCGGTCTGGGAGCGCAGGGCGTCGACCTCCCCCCGGGCGGCGGCGGCCTCGGCTCGGGCGCTCTCGCTCTCGATGCGCGCGGCGGCCACCTCGGCCCGCGCGGAATCGGCCTCGGCGCGCGCCGCGTCGGCGTCGCCGTGCGCCGCCGCGGCCTCCGCCCGCGCGGCCTCCACCGCCCCCCGGAGGGTGTCGAGCTCGGGCCCGGAGGCGCTCGGCGCCGGCTCACGCGGAGGCAGCGGAGCCGGGGCGCCGTTGCGCGGGGCGTTCGTGAACGACTCGTGGCGGACCGTGAGCTCCCAGCCCGTGCTCCCGTCGGCCAGCGTCACCTGACGCTCGCCCATCACCTCCACGCGCCCGAAGCGGACGGTGAGGTTCGCGAGCAGGCCCGAGCGGTCGGGGCCCGTCACGGTGACGGTGGACGGGGACACGGTCATCGCAGTGCGCAACGTATCGAGATGCGGCCCTTGACGACCAGCCGGACCCGCGATCGGTTTCACATCGCGTTCACATACCCTGGTCGGCCATGGGGCGCCTCGCGCGGTTGTTCGCGCCGAAGGACCGCGGGTTCTACGACCTCTTCGAGGCCGCGGCGGACACCGCGCTGAAGGCGGCGAAGCTGCTCGACCGCATGATGGAGGAGCACCCGGACCATCCCGAGCTCCCCGAGCAGATCCGAGAGCTCGAGCACGTCGGAGACCGCATCACCCACGATCTCGTCCTCCGCCTCAACACGACCTACGTCACCCCCATCGATCGCGAGGACATCCTCGACCTCAGCTCGGCGCTGGACGACGTCACCGATCTCGTCGAAGAGGTGGCCGACCTGTTCGTCCTCTACCGGATCGAGGCGCCGATGCTGCAGGCGCAAGAGCTCGCGCATCTGCTCGCGCTGGCCTGCGCGGAGCTCGCGACGGCGATGCCGATGCTGCGCGCGTTCGGGGACTTCAGCGCGCACACCGTCGAGATCAACCGCTTGGAGAACGAGGGTGATCGCGTGTCGCGCGAGGCGGTGGCCTCGCTCTTCGACGCGGGCATCGACCCGATGGTCGTGATCCGCTGGAAGGACATCTTCGAGCGCCTCGAGGACGCCATCGACGCGACCGAGCGCACGGCGAACGTGCTCGAGGGCATCCGGATCAAGAACGCCTGAGCGTGCACGGCGACCTGCTCTTGGTCATCGTCGTCGCCGCGGCGCTGGCGTTCGACTTCACCAACGGGTTCCACGACACCGCGAACGTCGTCGCGACCGCGATCTCCACCCGGGCGATCGGGCCGCGTGCGGCCGTGGCGTTCGCCTCGCTGTTCAACTTCGCGGGGGCGATCGTCTCGCTCGAGGTCGCCGCGACCGTCGCGAAGAACATCGTGGCCGCCGAGTCCGTGACCGAGACGATCGTCTTCGCGGGGCTCGTCGGGGCGATCGCCTGGAACCTCGCCACGTGGTACTTCGGGCTGCCGTCGAGCTCTTCGCATGCCCTGATCGGCGGCCTCGTGGGCTCGGCCCTCGCGGCGCAGGGGCCCGACGCGATCCTCGCCGGCGGGCTCGTGGGCCGGGTGATCGTCCCGGCGGTGATCGCCCCGCTCGTCGCCTTCGGCGTCGCCGGGCTCGCGATCGGGCTGATCTACCGCATCGTCGGAGGGGCTCGGCCCGGGCCGGTCAACCGCGCCTTCCGCCTGGGCCAGCTCGCGACCGGCGGGGCGCTCGCGTTCTCCCACGGCACCAACGACGCGCAGAAGACGATGGGGATCATCACGCTCGCGCTGATCGCGAACGGGGACCTCCCGGCCGAGGGCTTCGACGTCCCGGTGTGGGTCGTGATCTCCGCCGCCTCGGCGATCGCCCTCGGGACGTACTCCGGCGGCTGGCGGATCATCCGCACCATGGGCACCCGCATCGTCAAGATGGACCCGGCCCAGGGGTTCGCGGCTCAGGGGGCCGGGGCCGCCGTGATCCTCGTCGCATCGCACGCCGGCTACCCGCTGTCGACGACCCACACGATCTCCGGCGGAATCGTGGGCGCGGGCGCCGCGCGCCGCCTCAGCGCGGTGCGCTGGGGCGTGGCGGGCAACATCGCCGTCGCGTGGGTCCTCACGCTTCCGGCCGCGGCCGCCGGCGGCGCGCTCGTCTACGGCGTCTGCCGCATCCCGGGCGACGGCACGGTCGGTCCGCTGCTCGTGGCGCTCGGGCTGCTCGTCGCGGTGCTCGTGTTCGCCGCCGGTCGCCTGCGCCGCGGCGCGACGCTCACCGCGGCCGCGCCTCAGGGGTAGGTGATCGTCCGCAGGACCCGCGCCGGAGCGCCCGCCGCGATCGAGAACGGCGGCAGGTCGGTGGTCACGACGGAGTTCGCGCCGATCACGCAGCGCTCCCCGATCGTCACGCCGCTGGTGATCACGGCGTGGGCGCCGCACCACACGTTGTCGCCGATGCGCGTGGGGCCCTTCGTGGTGAACCCCTGCCAGGGCACGGGCCGGTCCGGATCGTCGAAGCGGTGGTTGGCGTCGGTGACGAAGCAGCCGTTGGCGAGCATGCAGTGCTCGCCGATCTCGACGAGCGCGACGGCGGCGACCTGCACCCCGAGGTTGAGGAGCGTCCCGCCGCCGATGCGGATCCGCGCCTCCCCCGGGCAGGTCAGCCACACCCCCGGCTCGAGGAGGACCTGTGGGCCGATCTCGAGACGGCCCGCGCGCAGCGCCTCGAGGACATTGCCGTGGACCGGCCAGCGGCAGAACGCCTCGCGCGCGGCGAACTCGCGATGGATCCGCAGCCGATTGCCGGGCAGTGAGCTCTGCTCGTACCAGCGCCACTTCTGCCACCACTGCCGCGCCCGGGCTGCGTCCATCCGGCCACCTTGCCAGGGATCTGTGATCTTCGGCCGGCTCAGGGGTTGGAGAGGCAGAAGTCACTCCACCGACCCACCGAGGAGCTCCCATGTCCCGTCCCATCGTCCTGCTCGGCGCGGCAGCCGCCGTCGCCGCCCTGTCCTTCCCCGTCGCGGGAGCCGGTGCCGGCACCGCGCCGCGCGACCGCGACCGCGACCACATGCCGGACCGCTGGGAGAGGGCCAACGGCCTCAGCGTCTCCCGCAACGACGCCCGGCGCGACCGCGACCGCGACGGCCTGCGCAATCTCGCGGAGTTCCGGGCCGGAACCGATCCGCGCGACGCGGACTCCGACGACGACGGCGTGCGCGACGGCGCGGAGGACGCCGGCACGGTCGTCTCCTTCACGGGCGGGGTGCTCGTGATCAGGACCTTCGGCGGGCAGACGGTCACGGGCAGCGTCACCGCCCGCACCAAGATCGAGTGCGACGGCCCGCGGCCGGCACGGCTTCGGTCCGAGGGCCGCAACGGCGACGACGACAACGGAGGCCGGGGCAGCGGGCGCGGGCGCGACGGCGACGAGGCCGAGGGACCCCGCGGCGACGACACCGCCGACCGGCCCGAGGTCGACGACGACGACCAGCCCGCCACCGGCCCGTCCGGGCCCACCGGCGCGACCGGCCCGGGCGAGCCCGGAGAGGACGGACCGGCCGGTGACTGCGGCGCCGGCGCGCTCGTGGCCGGAGCCCGGGTCGACGAGGCCAAGCTCGCCGTCACCTCCACCGGCGGCGTGTGGCGCAAGGTGGAGCTCGCAGGCTAGGACGTCCGCCCATGCGGCGGCCCCTCGGGGCCGCCGCGGAGCTACGCTCGAATCCCCGCCCGATGCAGCCCAACCTCCTCTCCGAACCGCTCCGCCTCGCGGGCGCTCCGATCCTGCGCCTGCAGAGCGATGAGCGCCTCGTGCGGCTCGTGCGCGCGGGCAGCCATCCGGCCTTCGCCGAGATCGTGCACCGCTACCGCCCGGCACTCGTGCGCTACACCGGCAGGCTGGTCGGCGCCGAGCGCGCGGAGGACGTGGTGCAGCAGGGGCTCGCGAGCGCCCACACCGCACTCATGTCCGACGAACGGCCCATCGACTTGAAGCCCTGGCTCTACCGGATCGTCCACAACTCCGGCCTCAACGTGCTGCGTGGCGACCGCGAGATCGTGGGCCTCGACGACCACGCGGATGCACTCGTCGCCCCGAGCGTCGAGACCCAGGCCGAGCAGCGGGAACGATTCCGCAGCACGCTGCGCGCGGTCGAGGCGCTCCCGACCGCACAGCGCGACGCGCTGCTCCTGCGTGAGCTCGAGGGCCGGTCGCACGACGAGATCGCCGTCGCCCTCGGGGTGTCGCCGGGGGCGGCGCGCCAGCACCTCATGCGCGCGCGGGTGACGATGCGCGCCGCCGTCACCGCCCTGACGCCGTACCCGCTGGTCATCAAGCTCGCGGCCCTCGGCGCCGGGAGCGCCGCGGGCCTGCCCGCGGCCGAGGCCGTCACGGGCGCGGGGTTCGGCTTCACCCTCACCAAGCTCGGGGCGGGCGTGCTCGCGGCCGGGGCGCTGGCGGGGGGCGCCGGCGTGGTGGTACCGGCGATGGTCCCGAAGCCGCCGACCGAGCAGGCCCGCGGCGCCGAGCGCCCGGCGCGCGCGACGGGCGCCCCCAGGCCGGTCGGAGCCGAGCTTCCCACCGCGGTCACCGCCGGCCGGGCGCGGACCGCCGCAGCCGATCCGGCGGCGGGCGGGGACGAGCGCGCCGCGACGCGCGGAGAGGATCGCCGGCGGCGCGGCGGCGACCGCTCGCGAGGGCGGGACGGCGAACGCCCGCGCGGCGGGGACGACGAACCCGCGCGTCGCGGGCCCGACGGCGCGGACGGGCGGCGCGGCGGCGACGCGCCATCCTCCGGCCGCGACGGCCGGCCGGGCGACGGCGGGAGCCGCGGGCCCGGCGACGGGAGCGATCGTGATCGGCGGGAGAGCTCGGGGGGCGGGCCCGGCCCGAGCCCCGGCGGCTCCGGCCCCGGCGGCGGGGACGACCCGGCGTCCCGCGGCGACAGCACGAGTGGCTCGGGGTCGGACGGCGCGGATCGGCTCGCGTCCGGCGGCGAGGACAGGAACGCCAGCAACGTGAGCACCTCGGGTTCGGGGACCTCGGGGCCGGGGAGCTTCGGATCCGGGACCTCGGGGTCGGGCAGCGCGGGCTCAGGAACCTCCGGCTCGGGGACCTCGGGCTCAGGAACCTCGGGCTCAGGCAGCTCCGGCTCGGGAACCTCCGGCTCGGGCAGTTCGAGCTCGAGCGGTTCCGGGTCTGGGAGCACGATCTCGGGCTCCGGGAGCTGAGGTCAGGCAGCTCGGGCTCCGGGTCGAGCAGTTCGAGCCCGAGCCCGAGCCGAGCCGCGCTCGGGCTTCGCCGGTTGACGCCCGCTCCCGCGTAGCGGCGCGGCGGCGCGGGGCTCGCGGACCCCGGAGGGTCCGCGATCCCACGCCGCCGGCGCGGAACACCGGTCACTGAGGAACCGGATCCTGTCGCTCCCACCCCGAGAGCGGACAAGTTCTCGCGACCTGGTGAGTATCGGGAAGATGGGGTCTGCACCCCATCGGACACCTGTCCAGGGCATCGACCAGCCGGCCAGACCCGCGTCCCCGGCGCGCGTCGGCGCCGCCGGTCCCGTCGCCCGCTCAGCCTGGATCCGGTGGAACCAGGCTCAGCCGGCGGCTTGCCCGAAGCCCCGCAGGTCGGCTAGGAGCGCCACCAACAGGTCGCCGTCGACCGCGGCGTAGGCGCGCGGGCCGAGCGCCACCACCACGGGCTCCGCGGCCTCGGCGAAGAGCACGCCGCAGAGCTTGCGACCCGCGTCCCAGCGCACCTCGGCACCGCGGGCCAGCGCGTCGCCCGGTCCGCGCGACGGGCTCCGCGGCAGGTCGAGGCGGTGCGGCGTCGCGCGCGCCGGCAACGGCCAGGCGATCGCTCCCTTCTGCCAGAAGCGACGGTCCTCGAGCACCGTCGCCCCGACGAGGCGGCCCTCCTCTCCCAGGTCCAGCACGACGGGCCCGGCCACGAGCCCGCCGCCCGGCGGGGAGTCGAGCGACCGCTTGGAGGTGAAGCTGAGCGTCGCGCCGTCGAAGCGCGGGATCAGGTCCGCCGCAGGTTCGCGCGCCACGCGAACCGCGAGCCCTCCTCGACCGCCCGTCACGGGCCGGCGGCGCCCGGCGTTAGGCGGTCGTGGCGCGGACCCGTGGCCGCGAAGCTGTCGTGCCGCGGGACCAAGGCGACAAGCCTACTTAGCCCGGTTCCAGGCTTGGGGCTCGACGATCGCCCGCGGCCGTCGGTCAGCCGTTCGGGCGGCCACCGAAGCGGATCTCGCCACCGGCCCCCGGGAACGGACGCTCGGTAGTCTCGGTGACCGGCTGCGCGCCGGGCGAGCCCGCGGGCTCGGGGTGGGAGGTCCCGTTCTCGTGCGCGGCCGGCTCGGCCACGGCGGCCGCCGGCTCGGCCACGGCGACCGCGGGGCTCTGGCGCCCGTAGTGGATCCGCTGGCGCTCGGAAGGCGTGGGCCCGATCGGCGAGAGCGGGTCGACCGAGGCCACGAGCTGGGCGGCTCCGGCGGCCCCGACCTTGCTCTCCAGCAACGAGGTGAGCGTCCCGCTGGCCTTGTCGAGGTTCGAGTTCAGAGAGTCGACCACGTAGGCGACCGGCTCGGTCTTGGCGGTGATCGCCCCCACCGCCTCGATGACGACCTTGATCGACTTGTCGACGCCGACGAGGACGCGGGCGATCGCGAGCAGGAAGCCCACGATCACGAGGACCACCAGGACGATGGCGATGATGGTGACGATGGCAGCAGCGTTCATGAGGGCCTCACAGGAGTTCGTCGAGGGCCGCGCCGTAGCGGCTGATTCCGGCGTTGGTCTCGCTCACGAGGCTGACCGTCGTGACGAGCTGCGGGACGGGGGCGAGGTCGGCGACCATCGCCGCGCCGACGCCGGCGATGTCGTCGAGCGCTCGTCCGACCTTCTTCGCCGAGGTGAGGACGCCGAGCAGCAGGAAGACGACCACCGGGGCGATGACCGCGACCAGGACGATGTTGCCGATCCACCAGAGGATCATCGTGCCGCCATCCGCGCTCGTCGTCCGACCTGCTCGGCCTTGTGGGCGATGCCCGGCAGCGCGCCGGCGATCGCCGACAGCGGGTCGTTGATGGGCGGGACCGCGACCCCGATGAGCTGCAGGTCCTTCTCGATGCCCCCGAGGGCGGAGCCGAGCGTCGCGAGGGCCGAGGTGAGCCCGTCCAAGAGCAGGCGGAGACGGATCAGAGCGACCGCGAGAACGAGCACGAGCACCACCAGCTCGGCGACGGTGAGGATGACGTAGGTCGTGGTGCTCATCGCAGTTGTGCCTCCAGGTAGCCGTCGTGGACCAGCGCTTCCGTCTTGATCAGCTCGAGCACCGGTCCGGTGTCCGCGAGCTTCCCGATCGACGCGGTGTTGACCGCGACCTCGCTGCCGACCTCCAGGAGCCGGGTGACGCTGGCCCCGATGTCGTTGAGGAAGCTCATGAGCATCGCCATCAGGACGACGACCACGGCCAGCACCACGGCGCCGAGGCCGAGGGCGACCGACCAGAACGTGTGCGTCTGAGCAAGGCCGATGACGCTCATGATCCCGTCAACGCCTTGCGTGCGGCCCGGGTCGAGCGCAGGATCGAGATCGCCGAGTCGTTGACGCGACCGACGTCCTGCAGGGCGTCGGTCTGGTCGCGCACGAGGGGAAGGGCGGCGGTTGCCGCCTGGGCGTTGTCGGCGATGCGCGCCGCGAGCGTGAGGATCACGGCGACCACCACGACGAGGATCACCACCGCGAGGAACCCCAGCGAGAGGCCGACCCACCAGCCCGTGTACTCCGAGCCGGGGATCATCGCCGGCTCCCGCCCCGGTCTGCCCACTTCGGCGTCCAGCTCGGCTGCATCGCTGCGGTCATCGCGCCTCCTGCCCGCCCGGAATCCCGGGTCTGTCGCTTTGGGTGTCCCGCCTGCGGGCTCCGGACTCCCCTGCCGGAAAGCCCTCGCCGCGGGGCGACTGTAGACCGTCGGATGCCCGTTGCGTAAGTGCAGTTCGCACCCAGTGCCGCCGCGCCAGGCTCGTCTACGCAGCCGCCTTGGCCTTCTCCGGCGCGACCTTCGCGCGCGCCTTGCCCGATCGGCGCGGCTTCCGCGCGGCGGGGGTGACGAGGTCGGCGAGGAACGCGCCGGTGTGCGAGCCGGGCGTCGCGGCGACCTCCTCCGGGGTGCCTTGCGCCACGATGCTGCCGCCCTCCTCGCCGCCCTCCGGGCCCATGTCGATCACGCGGTCGGCCGTCTTGATGACGTCGAGGTTGTGTTCGATGACCACGATCGAGTTGCCCGTGTCGACCAGGCGGTGGAGGACCTCGAGCAGCTTCTGCACGTCGGCGAAGTGCAGGCCGGTCGTCGGCTCGTCGAGGATGTAGAGCGTCCGCCCGGTCGCGATCTTCGACAGCTCCGTGGCGAGCTTCACGCGCTGCGCCTCGCCGCCGGAGAGCGTCGTCGCCGGCTGGCCGAGGCGGATGTAGCCGAGCCCGACGTCGTTGAGCGTCTCCAGGCGCCGGCGGATCTTCGGGATGTTCTCGAAGAAGCCCACGGCCTCCTCGACGGGCATGTCGAGCACGTCGGCGATCGACTTGCCCTTGAAGCGGATGTCGAGCGTCTCGCGGTTGTAGCGCTTGCCGTGGCACTGCTCGCAGGGGACGTAGACGTCCGGCAGGAAGTGCATCTCGATCTTGATCTGCCCGTCGCCGCGGCAGACCTCGCAGCGCCCGCCCTTGACGTTGAACGAGAACCGGCCCGGCTTGTAGCCGCGGACCCGTGACTCCTGCGTCTTGGTGAACAGGTCGCGGATGACGTCGAACAGGCCCGTGTAGGTCGCCGGGTTCGAGCGTGGCGTGCGCCCGATCGGCGACTGGTCGACTTGGATGATCTTGTCGAGCTGGTCGAGGCCCAGCACCGCGGTGTGCGCGCCGGGCCGCTGACGCGCGCGGTGCAGCTTGTTGGCCACGGCCTTGTAGAGCACCTCGTTGACCAGGGTCGACTTGCCCGACCCCGAAACCCCGGTCACGCAGGTCAGCGTCCCGAGCGGCACCCTCACGTCGACCCCGCGCAGGTTGTTCTGCTTGGCGCCGCGGATCTCCAGATGGCCCGACGGGCGGCGGCGACGCGCCGGCACCTCGACGACGGCCGTCCCGGCCAGGAACTGCCCGGTGAGCGACTCCGCGACCGCAGCGATCTGCGCGGCCGTGCCCGCGGCGACCACGTGGCCCCCGTGCTCGCCCGCGCCCGGCCCCATGTCGATGATGTGGTCGGCCGCGTGCATCGTCTGCTCGTCGTGCTCGACGACCAGCACCGTGTTGCCCAGGTCGCGCAAGCGCTCCAGCGTCCCGATCAGCTTCGAGTTGTCGCGCTGATGGAGTCCGATCGACGGCTCGTCGAGCACGTAGAGGACGCCCACGAGCGCCGAGCCGATCTGCGTCGCGAGGCGAATGCGCTGCGCCTCGCCACCCGAGAGCGTCGCCGCGGCCCGGTCCATCGAGAGGTAGCCGATCCCGACGTTCTCGAGGAAGCGCAGCCGCTCCTCGATCTCCCGGAAGATGAGCCGCGCGATGTGCCGGTCGGTCTCGCCGAGGTCCACGTCGTCGAGCCACGCCATCGCCCGCCGGACCGAGAGGGCGCAGAACTCGTGGATCGCCGTCCCGCCCACGAGCACCGCGCGCGACTCGGGCCGCAGCCGTGAGCCCTGGCACAGAGGGCACGGCCGCACTGACATGAACTCCTCGATCTTCTCGCGCGTCGACTCCGAGTCGGTCTCGCGGTAGCGCCGTTCGAGGTTCGTGACGATCCCCTCGAAGCGCGCGGCGTAGGCCCGCTCGCGCCCGAAGCGGTTCTTGTACGAGATGCCCACGCGACCGCCGTCGAGCCCGTGGAGGAACAGGTTGCGGTGATCGGGCGGCAGCTCGCTCCACGGCTGGTCGAGGTCGACCCCGTAGGCGTCGGCGATCCCCTGGGTGATCTGCTCGTAGTACTGCGACGCGGAGCCCGCCCACGGCGCGATGGCGCCCTCCCCCAGCGACAGGTGCAGATCCGGGACGATCAGGTCCGGGTCGATCTCCATCTGCGAGCCGAGGCCGGTGCAGCGCTCGCAGGCGCCGTGCGGGGAGTTGAACGAGAAGATCCGCGGCTCGAGCTCGGGCATCGACGTGCCGCACTTCAGACAGGCGAACTTCTCCGAGAACTGCAGGAGCAGCGCGGTCTCCTTCGCGCCGGCCGGCGGTACGAGCTCCACTTCGAGCACGCCGTCGGCGAGCGCCACCGCGACCTCGACGGAGTCCGCCAGGCGCTTGCGGACGTCCCCCCGCATCACCAGGCGATCCACGACGATCGCGATGTCGTGCTTGAACTTCTTGTCGAGCTCGATCGGCTCCTCGAGCCGCCTGAGCTCCCCGTCCACCTTCGCGCGCGCGAAGCCCTCCGTGCGCGCGTGCTCGAGCAGGTCGCGGAACTCGCCCTTGCGCCCGCGGACGACCGGCGCGAGGACCATGAAGCGCGTCCCCTCCGCCAGCTCCATCACCTGATCGACGATCTGCTCGGCCGACTGGCCCGCGATCGGGGCCCCGCACTTGTGGCAGTGCGGCTTGCCCACCCGCGACCAGAGCAGGCGCAGGTAGTCGTAGATCTCGGTGACCGTGCCGACCGTCGAGCGCGGGTTCTTCGACGTCGTCTTCTGATCGATCGAGATCGCGGGCGACAGCCCCTCGATCGAGTCGACGTCGGGCTTGTCCATCTGCCCGAGGAACTGCCGCGCGTAGGCCGAGAGCGACTCGACGTAGCGGCGCTGGCCCTCGGCGTAGATCGTGTCGAAGGCCAGCGAGCTCTTCCCCGAGCCCGACAGGCCCGTGATGACCGTGAGCGCGTCCCTCGGGATCGTGACGGAGACGTCCTTGAGGTTGTGTTCGCGCGCTCCCGAGATGACGATGTCGGTGGATCTGGTCATGGGTGGCCATAAGCGTAGCGAGGCGAACGGACGTTCGTCTTCGCCGGATCCCGCAACGTGCGGGTACCTTCAGGCGGTGCCCCGGAGCTCCGCCGTCGCCGCCGCCCTCGCCGCGACGCTCACGCTCGGCGCGTGCGGCGCACAGGGCGACCGGCCCGCCCCGCCGCGCGCCGGACCGGTCCCCCAGCTCGACCCGCCGCAGGCCGCCGAGCCGAAGCCGGGTCCGCCGGTCACCGGCACGCCACCCGGCACGATCGTCCGGGTCGGCGCGCGACCGGAGGGCGTCGCGATCGACCCGGTCAGCCACGTCGCCGCGGTCGCCGTCGACGCTCCGCCCCGGCTCGTGCTCGTCGACGTCCGCACGGGCAAGAAGCTCCGCGAGGTCCCCCTGCCGAGCTCGGCGCGCCACGTCGCGCTGGCCGCGCCCGGGGGCCCGTTCCTGGCGCCCGGAGAGGCCACCGACGAGCTCGTCGAGGTCTCCCCCGACGGCCGCCGCGTACGCAGGACGAAGGTGGGCGACAACCCGCACGACGCGACCGCCGTCGGCGGCCGCATCTTCACCGCCGACGAGTTCGGCTCGACGATGACGGTGGTCCGCGACGGGCGCGTCGTCTCCACGGTCCCCGTCGACGCCCAGCCCGGCGGGATCGCCACCGTCGACGGGATGCTGTTCGTCAACAGCGTCCGCTCCTACACGATCGAGGAGTACTCGGCCGGCGACCGACCCGCCGGCGCAGGCTCCCAGAGCTCCGGCCTCGGGCCGTCGCACGTCGTCGCCGGGCCCGCAGGGCGCATCGCGATCGGGGACACCCGCGGGCAGGCGCTCGTGGTCTACGACACCCGCCCGCGCCTGCGCTTTCACGCGCGCGTGCCGCTCGGCGGGACGGCGGTCGGCCTGGCCTACGACGGGAAGGGGACGATGTGGGTGACCCTCAGCGAGAAGGCGCGGGTGGTGCCGGTCGACCTCCGTCCGGCCCAGCCCGTCGTCGGGAAGCCCGTCGCCACGGGCCGGACGCCGCTCTCCGCGGCCGTCGACACGAGCACCGGACGCCTGGCCGTGGCCGCCGCCGGCGACGGGACGCTCCAGCTCCTCGACCCATGAGGGGAGGCCGCGACGGAGCGACGAACGATGGTTGCGACAACACCTTTCGAGGTTCGTCCCGCTGAGCGGGATCAAGCTCGAAGGGAGCCCCGGGCAGCGCACTGCGGCTGCGCAGCGACCCGTCGGGACCTCCCCTAGCCCTCCACGTTCGCGTAGACCTCGTCGAGCAGCGCGTCGCGGTCATCGAGGTCGAAGTTGTCGCGCAGGTAGGTGTCGGTCTCCTCGCGGGACTGGCCGTTGAGCGCCATGTTCAGCGCGATCAGCCGGGCGCCCTCCACGTCACCGTCGTCGCGGCGGCGCTCGGCGGGGTCGGGCGGCTCCGGGGGCGACACGGCGGCGGGTGGCTCGTCCTCCGCCGCCGGCGGCGCGGGAGCGGCCGCGACCGGCTCGTCGACCAGCTCGGGCTCCTCGGCGAGGGGCGCGGACTCCTCGTCGGCGAGGGGCTCGGGCTCCGCGTCGATCGGGGCGTAGGGCTCGGGCTCGTCGTACGCCTCCACCAGCGCCGCGTCCGCCTCGGCGCTCGCGGGCGCAGCGGCGGCGTACGCGCGGGGCGGCGCCGGCGCCTGGGTGCTTCCCGCGGCGCCGTAGAGGTCTCCGAGGTTGCCCTGGAGCAGCGACAGGTCGGCGGTGAGGCGGTTCGTGCCGGTCCGCAGGCTCTCGAGCAGCGCGCCGAGCTCGTTCTCCATCGCGTCGACGCGCTGGAGCATCGCCGAGGTCGCCCCTCCGACCTCGCCCACGTGGTCCTCGGCGCGGGCCACGGCCTCGTCGCGGGTGCGGCGGGCCTCCGTGTCGGCGTCCGCCCGGATCCGTGCGGCCTCCTCCTCCGCTGAGCGCTCGATGTCGGTCGCGGAGGTCTCGGCGGCCTCCACGATCATCCGCACCTGCTCGGAGGCGACCAGGGCGAGCGACTGCGTCCGCGACGGCTGCGCCGGCGCGGGGGCCGGCCGAGACGAGGCCCCGGGGGCCGTGGCGGCGCGCTGGACGCGCTCGAGATCGCTCTGCAGGCGCGCCACCTGCTCGGAGAGGCTCGTGAGGTGGAGGTCCACCGCCTCGGGCTCGTAGCCGCGGCGGCTGATGGGGAAGTCCTTCTTCTCGATGGCCTGACGGTCGAGGGCCAGAGCTCTCACCCTTTCCTGGGACGCGGGGGCCACCCGAGGGCGGCGAAGGGCGTCACCCTAGCGAAACCCCCTGCCCGTCGCGCGTGACGAGGCCGTCGCGGACGAGCCCCTCGAGCGCCGCGGCCAGCCGCTCGGCTCCAATCTCGGCCGGGAGGTCGCCGCCGGCCGCCAGGGCCGCCACGACCCGCCCGCGCACCCACCGGTTGGTCTCCTCGAAGCGCGGCCGGACGGGGTCTTTGGCCGCTCGGCGGGGGACTTCGACCCGACCCGCCGAGGCGCACCACGGTGCGAGCGGGCACTCCGCGCAGGCGGCGCGCCGCGCGCGGCAGGTCGTCGCGCCGAGCTCCATCATCGCCTGGTTGAACTCCGCGGCGGCCCCGGCCGGGAGGAGCTGCTGCGGCGTGCCCGCACCGAGCCGGGCAGCAACCCTCGCGGCGTTGACGTCGACCGCCGCGACCGCCTCCCCGAAGGCGAAGCAGGCGACCGCGGCCGCGGTGTACGGGCCGACGCCGGGGAGCGCGCGCAGCCCGGCGGCGGTGGTCGGCCAGCCCTCCCGCGCCACGAGCGAGCAGGCCGCGTGGAGCCGCAGCGCCCGCGTGTTGTAGCCGAGCCCGACCCAGGCACCGAGCACGTCCGCCCGCGCGGCGGCCGCCAGCGCGGCGGCCGTCGGCCAGCGCCGCACCCACGCCTCGAAGCGCGGCACCACGCGCGCGACCTGCGTCTGCTGGAGCATGACCTCCGAGACGAGGATCGCGTACGGGTCGGAGGTCCGTCGCCACGGGAGGTCGCGCCGCTCGGCGGCGTACCAGTCGAGCAGCGCGGTCTGCAGCGGCTCCATCCGCAGGCCAGCATGACGCCCGTGGGCGCTACACGGGCTCGATCGTCACGCCCGTCGTCGACTGCATCACGCGCAGCTCCTTCTGGAGGTCGCGGATCTCGTCGCGCAGCCGGGCCGCGTACTCGAACTTGAGCTCGTCGGCGGCCTGGAGCATCTCCTCCTCGAGCTCGATGATCGTCTTCTCGAGCTCAGGGGTGGCCATGCCGTCGGTCTTCGTTCGCTTGCGATCCGAGCGTCGCTTGCCGCGCGGTGTCTTGCCCTCGGCCTGCAGGAACTCGGCGATGTCCGAGATGCCTTTGACGATCGAGGCGGCCGTGATGCCGTGCTCCTCGTTGTAGGCGAGCTGGATCGCGCGGCGCCGGTCGGTCTCGCTCAGCGCCACGCGCATCGCCTCGGTCTCCTTGTCGGCGTACATGATCACGCGCGAGTCGATGTTGCGCGCGGCGCGGCCGATGGTCTGGATCAGCGAGGTCTCCCCGCGCAGGAAGCCCTCCTTGTCGGCGTCGAGGATCGCGACGAGCCCGACCTCGGGGATGTCGAGGCCCTCGCGCAAGAGGTTGACGCCGACGAGCACGTCGTACTCCCCGAGACGCAGGTCGCGGATGATCTGGATGCGCTCGAGCGTGTCGATCTCCGAGTGCAGGTAGCGGACCTTGAAGCCCATCTCGAGCAGGTAGTCGGTGAGGTCCTCACTCATCTTCTTCGTCAGCGTGGTGATGAGGACCCGCTGAGCCTTCTCGACGATGGCGCGGCACTCGTTCATCAGGTCGTCGATCTGGTTGCGCGTCGGGCGCACGTCGACGGGCGGGTCGACGATCCCCGTCGGGCGCACGATCTGCTCGACGATCGACTTCGAGTGCGCGCGCTCGTACTTGCCGGGCGTCGCAGAGACGAAAACGATCTGCGGCGTGATCGCGAGGAACTCATCGAACTTCTGCGGGCGGTTGTCCATCGCGCTCGGCAGCCGGAAGCCGTAGTCGACGAGCGTCTGCTTGCGCGAGCGGTCCCCCTCGAACATGCCGCCGATCTGCGGGACGGTCTGGTGGGACTCGTCGAGGAAGCACACGAAGTCCTCGGGGAAGTAGTCGATGAGGCAGTACGGCCGCGAGCCGCGCGGGCGCCCGTCGAGGATGCCCGAGTAGTTCTCGATGCCGTTGCAGAAGCCCATCTCCTTGAGCATCTCCATGTCGTACTGCGTGCGCTGGCGCAGCCGGTGGCTCTCGAGCAGCTTGCCCTCGGCCTCGAGCTCGGCGCAGCGCGCGTTGAGCTCGCGGCCGATCTCGGTGACGGCGGCCTCGACGGTCCCCTCGCGCACGTTGTAGTGCGAGGCGGGCCAGATGGCGACGTGCTCGAGGTCGTCCTGCGTGAGCTCGCCCGTGAGCGGATCGAACTCCTGGAGGCGCTCGATCTCGTCGCCGAACAGCGTCGCGCGGAAGGCCGTGGAGTCCGAGTAGGCCGGGAAGATCTCCAGCGACTCGCCCCGCACCCGGAACGTGCCGCGACCGAGCGCGACGTCGTTGCGCGTGTACTGGATGGCCACGAGCTTCCTGAGCAGGCCGTCACGGTCGATCGTCTCGCCCTTGACGAGGTTCTGCAGGTTGTCGTCGTAGGTCTCCGGCGAGCCGAGGCCGAAGATCGCGCTCACCGACGCGACGATGATCACGTCACGGCGGGCGAACAGTGCGGCCGTCGCGGCGTGCCGGAGGCGATCGACCTCCGCGTTGATGGCCGAGTCCTTCTCGATGTAGAGGTCCTTGCTCGGGACGTAGGCCTCGGGCTGGTAGTAGTCGTAGTAGGAGACGAAGTACTCCACCGCGTTCTCGGGGAAGAACGTGCGGAACTCGTTGCACAGCTGGGCGGCGAGCGTCTTGTTGTGCGCGAGCACGAGCGCGGGCTTCTGCAGCTCGGCGATCGTGGCCGCCATCGTCATCGTCTTGCCGGTGCCGGTGGCGCCGAGCAGGGTCGTGTAGCGGTTGTCCGCGCGCACCGAGGCGGAGATCTCGCGGATCGCCTTGGGCTGGTCGGCGGCGGGCGTGAACACGGGGTCGAGGCGGAACTCGGGCATCGCGTTCCACGATAGACGCCGCTCAGGTCAGGTTCTGTCCGCCATCCTGCGCTCGATGCGCCTCCAGAGCTCCTGGGACGTCGGGGCGCGGCCCAGCTCCGCCTCGAGTTCCTTCGGGCACATACCGCACGATCCGCGGACTGAACCAGGCCTCCAGCGGCACGATCAGCAGCATCTGGAGCGCCATCCGCCGGGCCCAGTCGCGGGGCGCGCGCCGGGCGAGGGCCTGGGCGCGTCCCGGCCGCAGGAACTCGTAGCCGAAGCGGAGGAGGTAAACGACGACCATCATGAGGAGGAATCTGATCGGGTTCTCCCGAGCCTGCTGGCGAAACGTCGTCTTGGCCATCGAGAGAGCGAGCCTAACGCCGCCGCTGCCTCGCTCCGTTCGAAGTCTGATGACCAGGCGAGGCGAACTACGAACGCGGCCGCTTCGCCCCTGCCTCCACCTCGCGCAGCAGGCGAGGGCTCTGAGCCGCGCGCGAGCGCCGGCTCAGAGCCCGAGCTCGCGCGGGTACTTCGCGCGGTAGGCCCGCTCGGCCTCGCGCACATGCGCGACGTAGTCACGCGTCTCCCCGAACGGGATGCGCGCGATCCGGAAGGACTCGCCGCGCGCCTTGGCGTCGGCGACCCAGCGGTTGACGTTCCCCTCGCCGCCGTTGTAGGCGGCGAGGGCGAGCGCCTCGTCGCCGCCGAAGCGGTTGAGCAGGTACCGCAGGTAGTACGCGCCGTAGGCGATGTTCACCTGCGGCGTGCCGAGGTCCTCGATCTCGAAGAGGCTGCCGCCCGACTTGCGCGCGACGTCGCGCGCGGTCGCCGGCGTGATCTGCATGAGGCCCAGCGCGCCGGCGCCGGAGACCTGCCCGTCGCGGAAGCGCGACTCGGTGTAGATGACGCCGGCGATGAGCGCCGCGTCGAGGGCCTTGTCGGCGGCCTGCTGGCGGATGATGTCCTCGTGGCGCAGCGGCAGCGTGATCTCGCGCACGGCAGTGTCGAAGACCCCCGAGGCGATCGCGATGCCGCCGGCCCCAAGGAGCGCGAGGATCACGAGGGCGAGCCCGTGGATGCGGTGCCGGCGGACGGCCCGGCGGCGCCGGGCCGCGTCCGGCCGCGGTGCCCGTCGCGCCCGGGGGGCGGCCGCGCTGGGCCGCGGACGGGCGGCCGGCGCGACGGAGGAGGCGGGAACGTGAGCGGCTGAACTACGAGGGCTCATGGGTTCAGTGAAGCAAGGACGGCGGCCAGAGCGTGCTCGAGCTCCTCGACGGTCCCGCTGTTCTCGACCACGTACGACGCCCGCGCCGCCTTCTCCTGCTGTGACAGCTGCCGCTTCGCGCGTTCGTCGACGGCCTCGTGCCCGCGCGCGGCCGCGCGTGCGACGCGCGCCGCCTCGGGTGCGACGACCGCGATCGTCGCGTCGTACACCCCGTCCAGGCCGGCCTCGAAGAGCAGCGGCGTCTCGACGACGGCCGCCCGCGGGGGCGGCTGCGCGGTGTTCGCGGCGGCGCGGAAGTCCGCGACGCGCTGCCCGACCCGCGGCCACACGAGGCCCTCGAGCCACGCGCGCTCCTCGGGGGACGCGAACGCCCGCGTGGCCACCGCGCCGCGATCCACGGTGCCGGCCGGTGCGACCTCGGCCCCCCAGCGACCGACCACCGCGTCACGGACCTCGTCGAGGGCGTAGAGCTCGTGAACGACCGCGTCGGTGGAGAGCGTCGCCGCGCCGAGCCGCTCGAGAGCGGCCAGGGCGGTGGACTTGCCCGCGCCGAGCCCCCCGGTCAGGCCGACGAAGGGAACCGGCAACGCAGGGCCGCCTACTTCTCGGCGGGCGCCTCGGCGTCGGCCTCGGCGTTCGCAGCCGCCTCGGGCTGGGGCTCTGCGGCCACCTCGGGCTCCGCAGCCGCCTCGGGCTCCGCGGCCGCCTCAGGCTCCGCGGCCGCCTCAGGCTCCGCGACCGCCTCAGGCTCTGCCGCCGCCTCGGGCTCCGCGGCGGACGCGGGCTCGGCGGCGGCCTCGGGCTCGTCCGCAGCGGCCGCGTCCACGGCGTCGGCGTCGCCCACGCCGGCGTCGGCGGGGCTGATCTGCGCGCCGTCGCCGAACGCGGCGACCGCCGCGGCCTCACCGTCGGCGAACGCCGACGGATCGAAGCCCTCGGGCACCGGGACGTCGTCCAGGTTGCCGAGCTCCTCGGCGCTGAGGTCACGGATCGGGAGCACCTGGCCCTCGACGCGCTTGACCGACAGCGACAGGCGGCGGCGCTCAGAGTCGATCTCGAGGATCTTCACCCGCACCGGGTCCCCGGGCGAGACGACCTCGCGCGGGTTCTCCACGTGGTGGTTGGCCAGCTCGGAGATGTGCACCAGGCCCTCGACGCCGTCGAGGATCTCGACGAACGCGCCGAACGTGACGACCTTGGTGACGTTGCCCTCGAGCTCGTCGCCCACCCGGTAGGTGTCGACGACCCGCTGCCACGGGTCCTCCTGGGTCTGCTTGAGGCCCAGGGAGATCCGCTGGCGGTCGCGGTCGATGTCGAGCACCTTCACCGCGACGGTGTCGCCGATGTTGAGGATCTCGGACGGGTGATTGACGTGCGACCACGACAGCTCGGAGATGTGGATCAGGCCGTCGATGCCGTTGAGGTCCACGAAGGCCCCGAAGTCGACGATGTTCGAGATCTGGCCCTCCACGACGAGGCCGGGCTGCAGGCGGTCCAGGATCTCCTGGCGCTGCTCCTTGCGCTCCTCCTCCAGCACCGCACGGCGCGACAGCACGACGTTGTTGCGCGAGCGGTTGAGCTCGATGACCTTGCACTCGATCTTCGTGCTCATGTACTGATCGAGATCCGGCACGCGGCGGATGTCGACGAGCGAGGCGGGCAGGAAGCCGCGCACCCCGAGGTCGATGATGAGGCCGCCCTTGACGACCTCGATGACGGTGCCCTCGACGGGCTCACCGCTCTCCGCGGCCGCCTCGATGCGGCGCCATGCCTTCTCGAAGCGCGCGCGCTTCTTCGACATGATCAGGCGGCCGTCCTGGTCCTCCTTGGTGAGGACCAGCGCGTCGACCTCCTCGCCGAGCTCGACCTCGTCGCCGGGGTCGATGTTCTTGCGGATCGAGAGCTCGTTGGAGGGGATGACCCCCTCGCTCTTGTAGCCGATGTCGACGAGGACCTCGTCCTTGTCGAT
>JBBQEV010000045.1:0-33376 GCA_038321325.1 Solirubrobacterales bacterium | reverse complement strand
CCTGCCCGGCCTGCGCGAACGCATCCTGCAACGCCTCTGCTGCCTGGCCGCCTGCGTGATGCTCAACCACCAACTCCGACGCCCGAGCCGCGCCCTCGTCAACTACACCGCCTAACCAAACCGTGGAATCAACCATCTAGTGGCCGTTTCCACTAGCGCGCGGCCTGGCCGGACGCTCGCACGGAGGACCCGGGCGTCGCGCTCGCGCGGATTCCGGCAACCTAGGGCCGGATGAACCTCCACTTCAGCTCCCTGCTGCGCGGCACCGCCAAGTTCGTCGCGGTCGTCGTCGCCTCCGTCGCGATCGGTGCGGGGATCGGCATCGGCCTGAGCAAGCTCAGCGGGGACCCGGGCTCCTCCAACAGCGCCCTCCTCGACGCCCAGCCCGCATCACGCTCCGCGCCCGCCAAGCCCGGCGGGGGCGCCAAGGCCAGTGGGGGCGCAAAGGCCGCCGGCGGCGCCACGGCCGGCGGGGGCGCAAAGGCCGGCGGGGGCGCAAAGGCCGGCGGGGGCGCCACGGGTCCGTCGGGGAGCGGCGGTCCTACGGCCGCCGCGCCGCAGGCGCCGCGCATCCGCGTCCTGTCGAGCACCTTCGTCCCCGGCGCCGGCACCGCCGGTTCGCGCGGCCGCGTCAGGGTGCGCCTGCGGGTGACCGCACGACGCGACCCGGTCACCCTCGGCGCCGCGCGCCTGGTCTCCGGGGCCAACGAGGTCAAGGCCGATACGAGCGCGGCCGGCGCCGCCGGCGGCCTCTTCGACCCGATCCTGGCCGGAGGGAGGGCCACGGGCGAGCTGCGCTTCGTGACGACCCCAGCGCTCACGCGCCGCCTCGTCTCCCGCCGGCGTGCGACCCTGCGCATCGGGAACCTGTCCGTGGCCGTGCGCTTCAAGGCGCCCCCCGGCGTGTCGCCGGCCGGCCTCCCGCAGCTTCAGCCCTGAGCGGAGGCCGGCTTCCGCGGTCGCCGGCTAGTGCCCGCGACCGAGCGCGGCCTGGAGGACCTGCCGGGCGACGGGCGCCGCGGTGTCCCCGCCCGCCCCGGCGCGCACGAGCAGCACGCCGACCGCCACCCGCGGCGGGCGCCGGCCCGCGGGGGCGAACGCGGCGAACCAGGCGTCGGTGTCCATCTGGTCGGAGGCGTCGGCGCAGCCCTCGGGGTTCGGCGCCGGGGCGCCCGGGGCCGCGGGCGCCACCGCGCAGCGGCGCGTGGACTGCAGCTCGGCGGTGCCCGTCTTGCCCGCCACCGGCACCCCGGGGATCGCCGCCGACGTGCCCGTGCCGGAGGTGACCACGCCCTGCATGAGCTTCTCGACCGTCGCGGCGACCTTCGGGGTCGTCACCCTGGTCCGCGGCGCCGGCCGGGCCCGCGTCGCGGCATCGAGCTCGAGCGTGAGGCGGGGTCGCTCCCCCCGGTCGGCGATCGTCGCCGCCACCGTGGCCATCTGCAGCGCGGTGGCCTGCACGCGGCCCTGGCCGATCGCCGAGGAGCCGACCGCGAGGTCGTCGCCGATCTCCGCGGCGGGCGGGATCGCGGCCACGGCGGCGCCCGGCAGCAGCGGCTCGCCGTTGAACCCGAAGCGCTCGGCCACCGCGACGAGCCGCTCGGCGCCGAGATCGGCCCCGAGCGGGGCGAACACCGAGTTGCACGACTCCGCGAAGCTCTGCGCCAGGGTGCCGCCGCACGACTCCCCGTTGGCGTTCTCGAGCGAGACACCCTCGAGCACCGCCTCGGTCGCGACGGGGTAGCTCGAGCCCTCGCCGGTGATCCCGGCCTCCAGCGCGCCCGTCAGCGTGAGGATCTTGAACGTCGAGCCCGGGGGCTGGAGGCCGGAGAACGCGATGCCCGCGTAGCCGAGCACCTCGCCGGAGCGTGGATCGAGCGCCACGACGCCCCCGAGGCGCCCGGCCAGACCGGCGACCGCGGCGCGCACCACGGAGGGCGCGATCGTCGAGCGCACCGCCGCGGCCTGCGCGGGGGTGGTGCGCGCGAGGAGCCGGTCGCCCGCGGTGAGGTCGCCGCCCGGCCGGCCCAGGAGCCGCTCGTCGAGGGCACGCTCCAGGCCCGAGAGCCCGACCATCGCGTCCCCGGGGACCCCGAGCGCGCGCAGCCGCGCGACGCGGTCGGGCGGCGGCGGCCCGAGCCGGCCGACGACGTCCGGGGCCACGTCGGCGACCGCCGCGGCCGGCGTGCGCGCCTCGCCCTCGGCGAGCACGCCGCCGTCGCGGGCCAGGATCGCCGCGCGGGGCGGCATCTCGATCGTCCCCGTGAGCTCCTCGCCCGGGCGCAGCCCCGGGAACGCCATGTGGCGCCTCCAGTCGACGCCCGCCCCGTCGCCGTCGCCGTCCTCGGTCACCCGCAGGTCGGCCGGGGCGGTGACGCGGCCGTAGATCCGGGTGCGGACGGCCATCGGCACCCGGATCGCGCCCGAGGGCAGTTCGCGCGGGGCTCCGGCGACCATGAGGCGCTCCCCGGTCGCCCGGACGAACAGGTCACGGTGCAGGGCGGCGAACCGCTTGGCGGTCACGCGCCGCTTGGCCACCGACGTCAGCTCGGCGTACATCGTGGCGAAGTCCCCGCGTGCCCAGGCGCGGGTGTAGCGCCCGGCGACCGCCACGCGGTCCGGGCCGCCGCCGACGAGCGTCGCGACGGCGAACGCGAGGGCGCCGACGGCGACGACGAGGACCCCGACGCAGACGGCGCGGCGCAGCATCACGCGCTCGGAGGCGCCGCGGGCCGCGGCCCGGCCGACCGGCCGCCGGGACGCGGCGCTTCCGCGAGGAGACTGCGGCCGGTCGCGATCCTGGGTCAAGGCGCGGCGAGCCTACCCGCCGGGAGCGGCGGCGAGACCTTGGAGGCAGGCGGAGAACCCGCCCACGCCGGCCGGACGCGCGCCGCGCGACGGGCGCGGCGCGCCGGTGGGCTACGGTCGCAGGCGTCTTGGGCACCGTCGACGCGATCATCCTCGGCTTCACGATCGTCCTGGCCGTCGTCGGCTTCCGGCCGGGCTTCGTCGTCGGCGGGCTCCTGCTCGTCGGCTTCGTCGGCGGCGCCTACCTCGGGACCCGCGCGGTCCCGCTGCTGCTGCCGGACGGCTCCTCGTCGCCGTACGCGCCGATGTTCGGGCTCATCGGCGCCTTCCTCGGTGGCGTGATCCTCTCCCTCAGCCTCGAGGGCGTCGGCACCGCCCTGCGCCGCACCGTGCTCCGGATCCCCGGCGTGCGCTCGGTCGACGGGCTGCTCGGCGCCGCGCTCGCCGCGGCGCTCGCCCTCTCGGTCGCCTGGGTGGTCGGGGCGGTGGCGCTGCAGACGCCGGGCACCCGGGACCTGCGCAGGGACATCCAGCGCTCCGAGATCCTCTCGCGCCTCAACGCCGTGCTCCCACCCTCGGGGCCGCTGCTGAACGCCATCGCGCGCATCGACCCGTTCCCCAGCCTCCGCGGCCCCGCCGCCGACGTGCGCGCGCCGCGCGCCGCGGTCGCGCGCGAGGCGGGGGTCGCGGGGGCCGCGGCGAGCGTCGTCCGCGTGCTGGGGACGGCCTGTGGCCTCGGGATCGAAGGCTCGGGGTGGGTCGCCGGGGACGGCATCGTGGTGACCAACGCGCACGTCGTCGCCGGTGAGCAGGACACGACGGTGCAGGTGCGCGGGGACGGCGCCAAGCTCGACGCGCAGCCGCTGCTGCTCGACGTCACCAACGACATCGCCATCCTCCGGGTCGAGAACCTCCAGGGCGTCCCGGCGCTGCCGCTCGCCGAGGGCCTCGCGCCGGGGACCGAGGCCGCGGTCCTCGGGTTCCCCCGCAACGGCCCCTACGACGTGCGGGCCGCCCGCCTGGCGGCGACGCGGTCGGTGCTGACCCAGGACGCCTACGGGCGCGGCCCGGTGCGGCGGTCGATCACGACGTTCCGGGCGCTCGTCCGGTCCGGGAACTCGGGCGGCCCGGTGGTCGACGCGCAGGGCCGGGTCGTCGCGACGGTCTTCGCCACCGCGACGGCCGCCGCCGTCAGGACGGGCTACGGCGTGCCCAACCGGGTCGTCGCCGACGCCCTGGCCGGCACCCTGCAGCCCGTCTCCAGCGGACCCTGCGCGCCGTAGGCTCACGACCTCGGGGCCGGGCGTTGCCGCTACGCTCCGCGCCTCATGGCCAAGACCCTCGTCATCGCCGAGAAGCCGTCCGTCGGGAAGGACCTCGCCCGCGTCCTGCCGGGACCGTTCGAGAAGAAGACGGGCGCGGCCGACAAGACCGAGCGCTACCTCGAGGGGCCCGAGCACGTCATCTCCTGGGCCGTCGGGCACCTCGTCCAGCTCGCCGACCCGGAGACCTACGACGACAAGTACAAGAAGTGGCGGATGGCCGACCTGCCCATCGTGCCGTCGAAGTTCAAGCTCGTCGTCCGTGACGAGCGCTCCCAGAAGCAGATGACCGTCGTGCGCCAACTGCTCAAGCGCGACGACATCACCGAGGTGGTAAACGCCTGCGACGCCGGCCGCGAGGGCGAGCTGATCTTCGCCTACCTCTTCGAGCAGGCAAAGGCCTCGCAGCCGGTCAAGCGCCTGTGGCTGTCGTCGATGACGAACCAGGCGATGCGCGACGCGCTGGACAACCTGCGCGACGGCAAGGAGTTCGCCCACCTCGAGGAGGCTGCGCGCTCGCGCTCGGAGGCCGACTGGATCGTGGGGATGAACGCGACCCGCGCGGCGACCATCCGCCTGCGCTCCTCCTTCGACGGCGCGGTCTCGCTCGGCCGGGTGCAGACGCCGACGCTGGCCATCATCGCCCGCCGCGAGGAGGAGATCCGCGCCTTCGTGCCCGAGCCGTACTGGCTGGTGGACGCGGACTTCGAGGCGTCCAAGGCGCGCGAGTACGAGGGCCGCTACCACGACGGCGCGCAGCCCCGGATCGCCACTGCCGCCGCGGCCGCGGCGGTCGTCGAGGCCGTCCGCGCCCAGGGCGAGGGCACGATCACCAAGCTCGAGAAGCGCAAGCGCACCGAGATCGTGCCGCTGCTGTACGACCTCACGTCGCTGCAGCGTGAGGCCAACACCCGCTTCGGCTTCTCCGCTCGCCGCACGCTCGGCGCCGCGCAGCGCTGCTACGAGGAGCACAAGGCGCTCACCTATCCGCGCACCTCCTCGCGGTACCTCACGAGCGACATGGTGGGCGAGCTCAAGGCGATCGCCGCGAAGGTCGGTCGCGCGCCCGAGTACGCCAAGGCGGCGGCCTACGTCGCCGGGCTCGACCTCCTGCCGCTCAAGCGCGTCGTCGACGACGCGAAGGTCGGCGACCACCACGCGATCATCCCGACCAACGCCGAGCACAAGCTCGACAAGCTGTCCGACGACGACCGCAAGATCTACGACATGGTCACGCGGCGCTTCCTGGCCGCGTTTCACCCGCCCGCCGAGTGGGAGAACACGCGGATCGAGACGACCGTCGCCGACTTCGTCTTCAGGACCCGAGGCAAGGTGCTGATCGTGCCGGGCTGGCGCGGCGTCTACGGCGAGCTGACCGAGGACGAGAAGAGCGCCGCCGAGGAGGACGAGGGCCGCGACCAGACGCTTCCCAAGCTCGAGCAGGGCGAGGGCGTCGACACCCGCAAGGTGGAGAGCGCGGCCAAGGAGACCAAGCCGCCGCGGCGCTACTCCGACGCCTCGCTGCTCGGGGCGATGGAGACCGCCGGCAAGCTCGTCGACGACGACGAGGCCCGCGAGGCGATGAAGGAGTCCGGCATCGGCACGCCCGCCACGCGGGCGGCGATCATCGAGCGCCTGATCGACGTCGGCTACGTCGAGCGCGACGGCCGCGCGCTCGTGGCCACCGAGAAGGGGCGCAACGTCATCCGGCTGCTCGCCGAGCACCCGCTCACCTCCCCGGCGCTGACCGGCGACTGGGAGCAGCGGCTGGGCAAGATCGAGGCGGGCGCGGAGACCCGCAAGAAGTTCATGGCCGACATCGCGAAGTTCGCGGGGGAGACCGTCGGCGTCCTCGACACGACGCTCAAGGACGTGAAGATCCCGAGGGCGAACCTCGGCCCGTGCCCGGTCTGCGGCCACGACATCATCGAGAACCGCAAGGGCTACTCGTGCTGGGGCCGCGAGGACCCGGGCTGCGGCTTCGTCATCTGGAAGAGCAAGGCGGGCAAGACGCTGCCGCCCGTCGTCGTGCGCGAGCTCGTCCGGACCGGGCAGACCGCCAAGCAGGTGACGGGCTTCAAGGGCCGCTCCGGACGCTCCTTCCGCGCGAAGCTAGCGCTCGTGCAGAACGAGGAGGGCCGCTGGCGCGTCGAGTTCGACGAGGCGTGGGCGAAGGAGGGCGCAAAGCCGCCCGAGGCCGAGGACGCGGGGGAGGGCGCCGCGGCGGCGCCCACCGCCGCGGTCGCCACCGACGTCGAGGCGGCCTGAATCCCGGTGGTCGTGAGCCCCGGGCGCCGCCGCCGGTGGGTCGCCGCGCTGGCCGTCGCCGTCGGCGCGGCGTGCGCCGTCGCGCCTGCCGCGGCGCTCGCCGTGCCCGCGGGAAGTCAGCAGGCCACGGGCGGGCCTACACGTTCGCCGCCTACGCCTTCTCGGCCCGCCCGCCGCAGATCCTGCGCTGGAGCCGCACGCCGAAGGTCGGCCTGACCGACGTGACACGCCGGTTTCCGAAGGTGATCGAGGCCGACGCGCGCCAGTGGCGGCGGTACCTCCGCGGACGCTCGAAGGACATCGACCTGCGCGGCCCGCTCGCGGGCTACGTCGCCGACCTGTACCTCCTCGGCCGCGGTCGCGAGGGCCGCGCGGAGATCGCGCGCGTGCGCCGCCGGGGACGCCTCGGCTCCGCGAAGGACCGCGTCTGGCCGGGAGGGAGCCGCTTCGAACCCGCGCTGCTGAGCTTCTTGAAGCGCACCGGGTACCGCTGAGCGCACTGGGCGTCCGACCGGCGCTCGCGGTCTGACGCGCATCGCGCGGCCGGCACTATGGGCAACGGCACCTGCTCCGGGCCGGTCCGGGCGTCGATGGGCCGACGTGCACGCGACCGCCCCAACGCATATCGTCCGCGGGATGATCGCCCAGCGCGCGAAGCGCACCTCGCTCGTCGCGCTCTTGGCCGTCGCGTGCGCGGGGGCGTTCGCGCCGCCGGCCACGGCGGCGGCGCAGAGCGGACCCGACGTCCTGCGGATCCCGCTTCCCCGGTACGACGGGACGCTCACGCCGTACACCTTCGAGCTCGGCTACCCGGCCGTCACGCTGATCTACGACACGCTGCTGTGGCGGGACGCCAAGGGCGTCCCGCAGCCGTGGCTGGCCCGGTCGATCACGCGCCGCCGGGGAGGACGCCGGCTGGTGATCGAGTTGCGCCCGGGGCTCTTCTGGCACGACGGCCGGCCGGTGACGGCCGCCGACGTCGCCTTCACGTTCCGCTACGTCGCGTCGCACTTCCAGCCGCGCTTCACCCCGCAGCTCGTCGACGTCGAACGGGTGCGCGCCACCGGCCCGCGGACGGCGACGATCGATCTGCGGCGCCCCTCGCTCGGCTTCGACGACCAGCCGCTGGCCGATCTTCCGATCCTGCCGCGACACCTGTGGCAAGGCGTCCGGCGGGGCCGGACGCCCGCGGGGCTCCCGGTCGGCAGCGGGCCGTACCGCGTGGTGAGCGAGCGCCGGGGCGAGGGGTACGTCCTGCGCGCCAACCGCAGCTACTTCAGAGGGGCCCCGCGGGTCCCCGAGCTCCGGTTGCCGATCGTCGGTGACGCGGACCAGACCTACCGGGCGCTGACCCGGCGGAGGGTCGACATGGTCCCGCTGAACGCGTCCCGCACGACCGCGAAGGCGCTGGACGGCACGCTCGGTATCGACCTGCGGAGCGGTGCGTCGTACTCCGGCACGACGCTGCTGCTCAACGTCCGCCGGCCGCCGTTCGACCGCGTGGAGGTCCGCCAGGCGGTGGCCGCCGCGCTCGACCTCCCGCGGATCGCGCGCGACGTCGCACCCGCCCGGGCCGCTGACGGGGGCTTCGTCCATCCCGACTCCCGCTGGGCGGCCGACGCGCCGGTGCACCGCTTCGACCTTCCCGCCGCCCGTAGGGTGCTCGCGGGCCCGGGGCTGGCCGCGCTGCGCATCCTGGCGCCCAAGACCGACCCGGTGCGCCTGGAGATCGGGCGCCAGGTCGTGCTCTCTCTGCGGCGGGCGGGAGCGAAGGCGACGCTCGTCCAGGTCCCGGGCTCAGAGCTCGGGCGCGCCGTCGGTGAGGACGGCACGCCCCCGCGCTTCGACGCGGCGATCCAGAGCATCCCGGCGCTCGTCTCCGACGATCCGGACTACCTGCGCACCCTGTTCGGCGCCGATCCGAAGTCGGCGCCGCTCAACTTCTCCGGGTACTCGAGCGCGGCGTTCGACCGGCTCGCGCGGCAGGTGGCCTCGGTCCCCGCGCCCGGCGCGCGGCGCCGCGCCGTCCAGGCCGAGCTGGAGCTGCTCGCGCGCGACGCTCCCTCGATCCCGCTGCTGTTCCCCGAGGGCGCGCAGGGCTACCGGAGCGCGCTGTACGACGGATGGGTCTTCGTCAAGGGCACCGGGATCTTCGACAAGCGGTCCTTCCTCCCGGGGGAGGCGCCCACGAGCCGCAGGCCGAGCGTTCCCGCCCCCGCCGCCGGTACGGCGGCCGAGGCCGATTCCGGGTCGGGCTTCGGCGTGGTCGACGCGCTCTCGATCCTCGCCCTGGCCGCCGTCGCGTTCGCGGCCGCCTTCGCGCTGCTGCAGCGTCGCTCGACCTGACGCCGGCGGGCGGCTCGCCCGCGAGCCGCCCGCCTACGCGGGGGTGCGGGTCGGCCCGCTGGCGATCTGCTCGATCTGATGCGACGTGAGCGTCTCGGCCTCGAGCAGTGCGGCGGCGACCCGCTCCAGCACGTCCTTGGACTCGTTGAGGACGGCCTCTGCCCGATCCTGGGCCAGTTTGACGAGCGCGCGCGCCTCGACGTCGATCAACTGGGCGGTGTCGTCGGAGTAGACGACGGCCTGGCCGTCGTCGCGGGCCGTGGGGTAGCTGATCGGCCCGAGCGCTTCGCTCATGCCCTCGGCGCGCACCATGTCGCGGGCGATGCGGCCGACCGTCGCGACATCGCTCGACGCGCCGGTGCTCGCGGCGCCGAAGACGAGCTCCTCGGCGGCCCGGCCGCCCAGGAAGATCGCCATCTCGTCGATCAGGCCCGAGCGCGAGTGCACCTTGCGGTCGTGGGTGTCGGTGAGCCAGGCGCGGCCGAGCGACCCGCCGGAGGGGATGATGCTGACCATGTGCGGAAGGCGGCCCTCCGGCACGCCGCGGGCGACGACGACGTGGCCGGCCTCGTGGACGGCGATGTTGCGCCGCTCGGAGTCGGTGAGCACGTGGGCTCGCCCGATGCCCATCGTGGACCGCTCGACGGCCTCCTCCATGGTCGCCATCGAGATCTCCGACCGCCGGCGCCGCGCGCTGAGCAGCGCAGCCTCGTTCATGACGTTCGCGAGATCGGCGCCGGACAGTCCGCGGGTGATCCCGGCGATGGCGTCGAGATCGACGTCGGCCGCGAGGTTCTTGGTCCCGACGTGCACCTGGAGGATGTCGCGCCGTCCGGTCCGGTCGGGCAGGTCGACGGTGATCTGGCGGTCGAAGCGGCCGGAGCGCACGAGCGCGCCGTCGAGGATGTCGGGACGGTTCGTGGCCGCCATGACGATCACCCCGTCGCGCTGGCGGAAGCCGTCGAGCTCGATCAGGATCTGGTTGAGCGTCTGCTCGCTCTCGCGGTTCCCGTTGAGCCCGGTGCTGCGCTTGGAGCCGATCGCGTCGATCTCGTCGATGAAGACGATGGCCGGCGCCGCGGCCCGGGCCTGACTGAAGAGGTCGCGTACCCGGCCGGCCCCCTCGCCGACGTAGACCTCGACGAACTCGGTCGCCGCCACCGAGAAGAACGCGGCGTTGGCCTCTCCGGCCACCGCCCGGGCCAGCAGCGTCTTGCCGCAGCCGGGGGGACCGACGAGCATGAACCCTCTCGGGAACCGCGCGCCCATGTCCTCGAAGCGCGCCGGGTCCGAGAGGAAGTCCCGGATCTCGCCGAGCTCGTTCTGTGCCTCGCCGATGCCGGCGACGTCAGCGAACGTCACGCGCTCATTGCCCAGCGACTGCTGCCCGATCGTGCGGTCGCGCATGCTCAGACGGCGCTGGCGCTCGGGCGCCTCGAGGATCCGCGTCAACGCCTCGTCGAGCTCGTGCTGGGAGATGTCGCTGCGCCCCGCCCGAGCGGCGAGCAGCGCCGCCTCGTTGGTCACGCTCTCGAGGTCGGCGCCGGTGAACCCGATCGCCCGCTGGGCGATCGCGGTCATGTCGACGGCCCCGGCCAGCGGCTTGCTCTTGGCGTGCAGCGCGAGGATCGCGGCGCGGCCGGCCTCGTCGGGCCGATCGACGGAGACCGTGCGGTCGAAGCGCCCCGGCCGCATGAGCGCAGCGTCGAGGTCGTCGGGCCGGTTGGTCGCACCGATGACGAGCGTCCCGCTCTCGCGCGTGAACCCGTCCATCTCGGTGAGCAGCTGGTTGAGGGCCTGGCCCTGCTCCTCGCCGGTCCCGCCGGTGACCGACGGCCCTGAGCGGCGCTTGCGCGCCACGGCGTCGATCTCGTCGATGAAGACGATCGAGGGCGCGTTCTCGCGCGCCTCCTTGAAGAGCTCGCGCACGCGTGCTGCTCCGACGCCCACGTACATCTCGACGAAGTCCGAGCCGGAGATCGAGTAGAAGGCCGCGCCGGACTCGCCGGCGACCGCCCGGGCGAGCAGCGTCTTGCCGCAGCCCGGGGGGCCGTAGAGCAACAGGCCCTTGGGCACGCGCGCACCGAGGCTGGCGAAGCGGTCGGGGTTGACGAGGAACTGCGCGACCTCACGCAACTCGGCGATGGCTCCGTCCTGCGCCGCGATGTCGTCGAAGGTGAGCTTGCTGTCGTCGGCGGTGGCCCGGCGCGCGCCGCTGCGCGTCCCGAACAGCCCCGACCCCGCCCGGAAGGCGATGATGAAGTACCCGAAGAGCACGACGAACATCAGCGATGGAATCGCGAACGAGAAGACGGCGAACAGGCCCTTCGCGTACTGCTGATCGATCTTCAGCGGGATCTGGTTGGAGGTGAGGATGTCGACCAGTCGGTCGCGGCTGCCGGCGTCGTTGACGGACGGAGTGTTGAAGCGGACCGGCGGCTGCCCGCGGCGCTTGTAGACGCCCTCGACGTAGGCGTCCCGGTCGAGGATGGTCGCGTTGCGGATCCCGCCCCCCTCGGCGAGATCCACGAAGGTGGAGAAGTCGATCCGCTGCCCGGTCGGGCGCGGGGTGTTGGCCGCGATCACCTGGACCCACGCGACGACGAGGATGACCAGGATGAGGCCGGCCCAGAAGCCCGGAGTGTTCAGGCGGCGCTTGGAGCCGTTGGACGACTGCCGGTCGCGGGATCGCTTCTCTCGTTTTCTCACAAGGTTTCCCAGCCTACCGCTCGTGCGGGCGCTCCGGGTAGGCGCAACGCGTTAGGCCCGCCGCGCACCTAGTCGGGTCAAGTTGGAGCCGCGCGGTCGGAGCCTACGTGCACTTGCCCGTGCTCACCGCCGGGCCGGCCTTGCGCAGTGCCGCGCTCACGAAGGTGTTCGGTACGCCGAACCCGGTGGGCGGGGGTTTGGAGCCTCCGGCGAAGATGGTGGTCAGCACCCGCCCGCGCAGATCCACCACCGGACCGCCGGAGATGCCGGGCGACCCCCGGCCGCGGAAGGGCGTCACGAGGCGCCCGCCAAGTCCGCTGGCGAGGTCGGAGCCGCCCCGGACTCCTCCGAGACGGCCCCGCAGCTCTTTCGTCGTCGTGCCCAGACGGGCGGCCAAGGTGTCCTTCGTGCCTCCCGGGAAGCCCAGCGAGGCGCCCGAGGTTCCCGCCTGCGGCCGGTGGACGATCGCCAGCGGCCGGACGCCCCGCAGCGCGGGGACGCGCAGGAGGGCAAGGTCGTTGGCAGGGTCGAACCAGATCGCGGTGGCCTTGCGGGCGGGGCCCCTGCCCCGCAGTCGCACCACGACCTCCTCGGCGGCGTCCACGACGTGCGCGGCGGTGACGATGATGCCGGGGGAGGCAAACCATCCGCTGCCCGTCCCGCTACCTTCGCACCCCTGGACGCCGACCTTCACCACGCTGCGCTCGGCGGTCTTGACGTCCGGGTCGCGCTCGGCACTCGCGTCGGCCGCCGCAATCTTTGGCGGCGGGCCAGCGAAGGTCGGGAAGTTGTCGCGGGCCGGGTCGGGCTGGTCGCGGCGGTTCGGGCCGGCGGGGGTGAGCACCGCGTTGAAGCGTGCGAGGACCGCCGAGCCCTCGACCGGATCGCGCAGAGCGTCGATCTGCGCCACGGTCGGTCCGAGGATCCATGCCACGACGACCGCCACCGCCCCGGCCAGCACCGCACCGCCGACCGCGTTCACCCGGGCGTGGTCACGGAGCCTGCGCATGGACCGCACCCCGAAGCGCTCGACCACGGCAGCCAGCAGCGCGCCGAGGAACACGGCCGCGGGCAGGGCGGCGACCAGCGAGAAGGTCGAGTCCAGATCCTCTCCGAACAGGAGCGGCATCCGCGTGCCGAGCATCGCGCCGACGGCGACGCCCGCGAGGGGCAGCGTCGTCGCGAGACCCTTCACGAGACCCCACGCCACCGCTAGGGCGATCACGACGCCGACGATCAGGTCGACAGCGAGCATTGGGCCACCATACCTCCGCCGGGCACTTCGAATCGCCGGAGAGCTTCGTCAACGAGAGACGCGCTACCGCTGCCGGTCGCGAAGGCGTCGCGACGATCGAGAGGCGGTCCCGCGCGTCAGGTCGTCCCCCCGCGTTGCGACCATGCACCGCGGATGCCGCTCACCCTGGTCACCGGGCCCGCCAACGCGGAGAAGGCGCGCGTCGTCCTGGACGCGTACGTCGCGCTCGGCGCCGGCGAGCCCCTGCTCGTCGTGCCGACCCTGCCCGACGTCGACCGTTACCGGCGCGAGCTGGCCGACCGCGGGCTGGTCTTCGGCGCCCAGGTGCTCACTCCGCAGGGCCTCGCGCGAGAGCTCGCGCGGCGCGGCCGGATCACGTCCCGGCCGCTGGGGGAGCTCGCGCGCGAGCGCGTCGCCGCGGCCGCCATCGCGCGCACCCCGCTGCGGGTGCTCGGGGCCTCGGCGCGCACCGCGGGCTTCCTCGGCGCGCTGCTCGCGCTCGTCGACGAGCTCGAGGCGCTCCGGATCGGCCCCGCGCGCTGGATCGCGGCCCTGCGCACCTGGACGGAGACGGAGCCCGGGCGTGCCGCCTACGCCGAGGACCTCGGCGCGCTCTTCCGTGCCTACGCCGCCGGGGTGGAGCGCACCGGCCGCCTCGACGCCACCCGGCACGCCGTGGCCGCGCTCGACGCGCTGCGCACGGAGCCCGCGCTCTGGCGGGGCACGCCGGTCCTGCTCTACGGCTTCGACGACCTGACGCTCCTCCAGCGCGACCTCGTCGAGACGCTCGCGGTGCGCGTCGGCGCGCCGGTGACCGTCTCGCTGCCCTACGAGCCGGGCCGCGCGGCGTTCGCCGGCACCGAGCGGACCTACCAGGAGCTGCTCGCGCTCGGGGCCGAGCGCGTGGAGCTGCCGGCCGTCGAGGACCACTACGCCGCGCCGCTCCTGCACCACCTCGAGCGCAACCTCTACGAGCCCGACGCGCCGCGCGCCGCGGGGGGTCCTGCATCCGGGCTCCAATATGGAGCCCAGGTGCAGGACCCCCCGTCCCCCGCGGGCGACGCGGTCCTGCTCCTGCGCGGCGGTGGGGAGCGGGCGGAGGTCGAGCTCGTCGGCGCGCACGTCGTGCGGCTGCTGCGCGCGGGCGTGCCGCCCGGGGAGATCGCGGTCGCGGTGCGGCGACCCGCGGCGCTGGCGCCGCTCATCGAGCGCGTCTTCTCGGCCTACGGCATCGGATTCGCGCTCGAGCGCCGCGTGCCCGCGGGCCACACGGCGCTCGGCCGCGGGGTCCTCGCGCTGCTGCGCTGCGCCCTCCTCGACGCCGACGCCGACGAGCTGGCGACCTTCCTGCGCACCCCGGGCTTCCTGCGCCGGGCCGACCTCGCCGACGAGCTCGAGGCCGAGGCGCGCCGCCGCGGGCTGCGCAGCGCCACCGAGGCCCGCGCGGCGTGGGAGGAGGCGGGGCGCTTCCCCCTCGAGCTGCTCGACCGCGCCCGCGCCGCCCAGGCGCGCGGCCGGGTCCCCTTGTGCACCTGGCTGGCCGACGAGGTCGGCCGCCTGTTCGCCGCGCCGGTGAAGGGCCTCGCGCCCGTGCTCGACGCCGCGCAGGAGGCCGAGGCGCGCGTGGCCTCGACGCTGCGCACCGCCCTGCGCGAGCTCGCCGCGCTGGACGATCCGGCGCTCGTCCCGGAGGCCGAGGAGCTCGTGCGGCTCCTCGGCGCCCTCCCGGTGCGCCTCGGCCGCCGCGCCGCGCCGCACCTCGTGACGGTCGCCGATCCGCTGGCGATCCGCGCGCGCCGCGTCCGCGTCCTCTTCGTCTGCGGCCTGCAGGACGGGGTGTTCCCCCACCCGCCGCGGCCCGAGCCGTTCCTCGGCGACGCGGAGCGCCGGGCGCTCAACGCGGCCACGGGCCTGCGGCTGGAGCTGCGCGAGGACGCCCTGGGCGCGGAGCGCTCGCTCTTCTACGCGGCGGTCTCGCGGCCGACCGACCGGCTCGTCCTGAGCTGGCACGACGCCGACGACGAGGGCGCGCCCGCGGTCCGCTCGCTGTTTGTCGACGACGTGCTCGACCTGCTCCCCGAGGGCTTCGAGGCGGCCGCGACGCAGCGCCGCGAGCTCGGCGCGGCGGGGTGGACGGATCCCGCGCTCGCCCCGACCGCCCGAGAGGTGGCGCGCGCCGCCGCCAGCGCCGCGGAGGCCGCCCGCGACGAGCACATCGCCCCGCTGCGCGACCCCGTGATCCTCGCCGAGCTGCGCGGCCGCGAGGAGTGGTCGGTCAGTGCGATCGAGCAGTGGGTGGCCTGCCCGGTGAAGTGGTTCGTCGAGCGTCATCTCCGCGCGGACGAACTGGTCCCCGATCCCGAGCCGATGGTCCGCGGCGCCCTGGCGCACAAGGTGCTCCAGGCGGCGCTGGCCGATCACGTCGCCGGGCAGGAGCCGCGACCGCTGCGCCCGGCCGACGCGCCGCGCCTGCGCGAGCTGGCCCACGCGGCGCTCGCCCGCCTCGCGGGTGACTACCGGATCTCGGCGAACCCCGAGCGGCTGCGCGCGGCGCTGCGGCGCCTGGAGGCCGATCTCGTCCGCTACCTGGAATGGGCGGCGCACGCGGGCTCCGCCTACGCCCCGGCGGCCTTCGAGCTCGCCTTCGGCGGTCCCGAAGAGCATCCCGCGGTGGAGCTCGGCGGCGTACGCCTCCGCGGACGGATCGACCGCGTGGACGTGGCCGCCGACGGCACGGCCCTGCTCTACGACTACAAGGGGAGCAGCGCCGCGCCGCAGGCCAAGTGGCTCGCCGACGGCAAGCTCCAGCTCGCGCTCTACATGCTCGCGCTGCCGCATCTGCTCGGCCTCGAGGCTGCCGGCGGGCTCTACCAGCCGCTCGCCGGCACCGACGATCCCAAGCCGCGCGGCCTGATCCGGGCGGGCGCCGACCCCGGGCAGGCGCTGACCAAGAACGACCGCGCGGACGATGACGCGTTCGGCGCGCTGCTCGACGGCGCGCTGGCCGCGGCGCAGACCGCGGTCGCCGAGATCCGCGCCGGGCGCCTGGAGCCGCGCCCGGCGACCTGCGGCTGGAAGAACGGCGGCTGCACCCACCCGTCGGTCTGCCGGTCTGAGGGCCTGTGAACGCGCTCACCCCCGAGCAGCGCGCAGCCGTCGAGCAGCGCGAGGGCCCGATGCTGCTCTCGGCCAACGCGGGCTCCGGCAAGACCTCGGTCCTCGTCGAGCGCTTCGTCGCCGCCGTGCTCGAGGACGGGATCGCGCCCGCGCAGCTCCTGGCCATCACGTTCACCGACAAGGCCGCGGGGGAGCTGCGCAGCCGCGGGCGGGAGCGCCTGGCGGCCACGGGGGAGCGTGCCGCGGCGCGCGACGTCGAGCGCGCGCAGATCTCGACGATCCACGGCTTCTGCGCCGGGGTCCTGCGCGCGCACGCGGTCGCCGCGGGCCTGGACCCGGGCTTCACCGTCCTGCCGACTTCGACCACGCGGGCGCTGCGCGAGCGCGCGTTCGACGCCGCCCTGGCCGCGCTGCTCGCCGATGCGGACGGGGCGCCGCGGACCGCCGCGCTCGACCTCGCCGCGGCGTGGGGGCCGGACCGGCTGCGCAGCGCCGTCGTCGCGGCCCACGACGCGCTGCGCGCGCAGGGGCAGACGGTCCCGCGGCTGCCGCCCTGCGTCCCGCGGATCACCGAGGCGGCGGCGACGGAGGCGCTGCGGCGCACGACCGTCGCCTTCGCCGCCGAGCTCGAGACGGCCCGCACGGGCGTCAAGACCGTCGACGCGGCCCGCGGCGTGCTCGCGGAGTGCTTCTCGGTCCTGGGGGGCGCCGGGCCCGCGCGCGAGGCGCTCGCCGGGCTCAAGGTCGCCCGGGGCGCCGCCGAGCTCAAGACGCGGGCGTGCGGGGAGTGGGTCGACGCGGTCGCCCGCGTGGGCGAGGCCTTCGACGACCGGGAGGCCGCGGTGGCCCACGCGCTGCTCGACGAGACCCTCACCGCGTTCGCCGCCGCCTACGCCGCGGGCAAGCGCGAGCTCTCGGGCCTGGACTACGACGACCTTCAGCTCTTCACCCGCGACCTCCTGCGCGACGAGCCGGCGGTCGCCCAGAGCTACGCCGACCGCTTCACGCGGATCATGGTCGACGAGTTCCAGGACACCAATCGCCTGCAGCTCGACCTCATCGGGCGCCTCGACCGCGCGAACCTCTTCCTGGTCGGAGACGAGCTCCAGTCGATCTACGGCTTCCGCCTGGCCGACGTCGCGCTCTTCCGCGAGCAGCGCGCGGCCCACGACGCCCGCGGGCAGGCGCGCATCCTGGCGACGAACTGGCGCTCGCGGCCCGAGCTGCTCGAGACGATCAACGGCGCCTGGGGCGCCGCGGTGCACGACGGCTACGTCCCCCTCGTCCCCGGTCGAGCGCCGGATGAGACCCAGGGGATGGGGCCGGATCGGAGCTCGGCGGAGTCCGGCCGTCCGCGCACCGAGCTGCTGGTCACCTCCGACGCGTGGGACGCGCCCGACCTCGACGCGCGCCTGGCCGGCGAGCTCGCCCACGGCATGCCCGCGGGCGCGAGGCCCTCCCGTCTGGCCGAGGCGCGCGCGATCGCCCGGCGCGTGCGGGCGCTGGTCGACGCGGGGGAGTGCACCGAGGCCGACGTCGTCGTGCTCGTGCGCGCCGCGACCGACCTGCACGTCTTCGAGCGCGCCCTGGAGCGCGAGGGCTTCGCGACCCTGGCCGGCGGGGGCCGCGGCTACTGGCTGCGCCAGCCGGTGCAGGACCTGACCAGCTACCTCGGCGCGCTGGTCAACCCGCGCGACGCGCGCGCGCTCTACGGCGCCCTGGCCAGCCCGCTGTGCGGCCTGAGCTCCGACGGACTCGCGCACGTCGCGGCCGTCGCCCGCGCCGGGAGCGACGCGTGGCGGGCCGTGCGCTCGGTGGCCCTCGCGCAACGCCTGAGTGCCGCTGACGCCGCGACGCTCGAGGCGTTCCTCGTGCGCTTCACCGTCGAGCGGACCGCCGCCCCGCGCTTCGGCCTCGACGAGCTCATCGAACGCGCGGTCCTCGCGTCGGGCTACGACCTCCACGTCCTGCGGCTGCCCGGGGGGCGCCGGCGCCTGGCCAACGTCCACAAGCTCCTGCGCCTGGCCGCCGAGTACGAGGCCGTCCACGGCCGCGACGTGCGGGGCTTCATCGACCACGCCACCGCGGAGGTCGAGGCCGACGCGCGCGAGGCCGAGGCGCCCGTCGAGCTCGGCGGCGCGCCCGCGATCGCGCTCATGACGATCCACGCGGCCAAGGGCCTGGAGTTCGGCGTCGTGGTCGTGGCCGACCTCGGCCGCAAGAGCCGCGCGGAGGCCGGCGACCTGCTCGTCAAGGACGACCGGATCGGGCTGCGGCTGCTCCGCCTCGGCGCCAAGCCCACCCCCGCGCTGCACCATCGCGCGCTGGCCGACGAGGCGAACGCCGCCGCGGCGGCGGAGGAGCGGCGGATCATGCACGTCGCGTTCACCCGCGCCCGCGAGCGTCTCGTCCTCTCGGGCGTCGTGCCAATCGGCGACGGGTGGCCCAAGCGCGGGACGACGGCCTGCCCGCTCAGCTGGATCGGCCCGCGGCTGGGCGAGCGCCTGCCGGCGCGCCTGCCCGCCGAGCCCGACCTCGTCCTCGACCACGACGACGGGCACGGCCGCATCCACCTCGCCGTCCGGCTCGTGGCGCCCGAGACCGCTCCGGCGACCCTAGGTCTCGCCGCCCCGCCGCCGCCCGGCGCCCAGCTCGGGCTCTTCGCGGGCGAGGGGGCGCCGGCCGTCCCCGCGGACGCCGCGGAGGAGGAGGCCGGAGCCCTGTTCGCCGCGGGGCTGACCGCCGCGCTGACCGACCCCGCCGCGGGCCTCGAGGCCCCCGCGTCGGTGCCCGCGCTCGCGCCGGCGCCCCCGCCCGTCCCGACGCTGTCGTACTCGTCGCTGAGTGCCCACGCCCGCTGCGGCTATCGCTTCTACCTCGAGCGGGTGCTCCGCCTGCCGGCCACCGAGCCGCCACCGGCGGCGCGCGCGCGGGCGGAGGCCGGGCTCGACCCGCGCGCGCGGGGCAGCATCGCGCACCTCGTGCTCGAGGAGCTCGACCTGCGGGGCGCCGCGGTGCCTGCAGCCGAGGCCCTCCAGGCGATGGGGGCGCGCTTCGACGCCGAGCCGACGCTCGCCGAAGCGCGGGAGATCGCAGGGCTCCTGGAGCGCTTCCTCGCCGCCTCCCCGCTCCTCGGCCGGCTGCGGGCCGCGCGCCGCGTCCGCCTCGAGGCGCCGTTCGTGCTCCCGCTGCCGAGCCCCGAGGGCCCGCTGCTCACCGGCGTCCTCGACGTGCTCGCGGACGAGGGGGACGGTGGCGCGCTCGTCGTGGACTGGAAGACCGACCGGCTCGGCGGCGAGCATCCCGAGGCCCTGGTCGCGCGCGCCTACGCGATCCAGCAGGCGATCTACGCGCTGGCCGTGCTGGCCGCGGGCGCGGCGGAGGTGGAGGTCGCCTACGCGTTCCTCGAGTGTCCCGAACTCGTGGTCGGCGCCCGCTACCGCCCCGCCGACGTCCCCGCGCTGTGGGAGCGCGTCCTCGCCCGCGCTCAGCCCGTCCTCGACGGCTCGTTCCCCGTCAGCCCCGAGCCCCACCTCGCCCTCTGCGCGGGCTGCCCCGGCCGCGGCGGCCTCTGCTCGCACCCCCTCGAGCGCACGGACCGGGCCAAAGCATAGAAATTGGCGCGTTGACGGTTTGTCGCGCTTGTGCTCGGGCATGTGTCTGGTGGCGAACGCACCGACCGAGGGTGCAAGCCGAACGCGGGCCGACACTGGTACGAGGTCGGCCGCGGCCCCGAGCTCCATTCGCCTGAGACCCGACGGAGAAGCCCATGACCTTGTTTTCCGCGCGCGCGGCGGCCCCTTGGGCCGCGCTGTGCGCCGCCCTGATCGCGGCGGCGCCGGCGGCCGCCCAGAGCACCGTTCCGACCACGTTCCTCAACTGCCGCGCGAGCGCGCTGTACAGCTCGCTGGCCGGCAACGACCGGGTCGAGCCGGTCGTCGCCAACGGCAACCCGCGGACGGGCCAGGCCCGCAACCCGGACTTCGCGCTGTGCGCGGACGCCGACGGCGGAGCGGGGAGCACGGCGACGCAGCTCGGCGTCGGGCCGGAGGTCGCGAGTGCGCGCACGGCCAACGCCGTGACGAGCATCGACCCCGACAACGCGTTCCCCATCGACCAGCGCGCCACGGCGAACGCCTCCGTCGAGGACCTGCGCCTGCCGCTGGGCTCGCCGAGCGTCGTCATCGGCGCGGCGGCGGCGAACTCCTCGGGCGAGGCCCGCTGCAACGGGAGCACCGCGGAGCTCACGGGCCAGAGCCAGCTCACCGGCCTCACCCTCGGGGGCAGGACGGTGACCGCCGACGAGCTCGTCAAGGGGCTGACCGACGCGCTCGCGCCGCTCGGCCCGATCGTGGAGATCAAGCCGAACGAGCAGATCCGCGACGCGACGTCGTTGACGGTCCGTGCGCTGCACGTCCGCGTCCTGCGTGACGCCGCCTCGGCGCCGCTGCTCGACGTCGTGGTGGCGGAGTCGCGCGTGGTGGCGCCCGCCGGCGTCTGCACCCGGCCCTCCGGGGTCACGGGCTCGAGCGTTCAGCGGCCGTGCCCTCCGGGCTCGACGGTGGACGCCGAGCGCGGCGTCTGCCTGATCCGCAGTGAGGGCCCCGGCGGCAAGGACATCATCATCGGCCGTCCGTTCGAGGGCCCGAGCGGCGGCACGGTCGACTCGCTGCGCGACGCGCGCAAGCTCTTCCCGAAGAGCCCATGCGTGCGCGGCGCAGGTGCCGCCTTCGTGATCATCGGGACCACGGGCAACGATCGCATCACGGGCACCAACGGCGCCGATCGCATCATCCTGCGGCAGGGCAACGACCAGACCTCCGCCGGGCGTGGCAACGACTGCGTCGACGCCGGCTCGGGGCGCGACGTGGTCTCGGGCGGTCTGGGCGACGACCGGCTGTTCGGCGCCTCCGGCAACGACGCGCTCAACGGCGGCACGGGCAACGACCGTCTCAGCGGTGGCTCGGGCAACGACAGCATCAACGGGAGCTACGGCGCCGACCGGGTCTTCGGCGGACCGGGTCGCGACTTCATCAACGTCGCGACCGCCGGCCGCCGGGCCAAGGTCAGCTGCGGCAGCGGCCGCGACAAGGTGCGCTTCAACAACGAGGAGAAGCGCCTCATCGGTCGCGACTGCGAGGTCCGCTACGAGTTCTCCGACCGGCCGCGCAGCAAGTAGGCGGCCACGCCCGGGGAGCCGCGCGGCTCCCCGGGCGATCGGCGCGTCTTCCGGCGCGGTCGCCGACCCGCAGGTCGCACGAACCGCGCCACCTCTCAGCTGTCCTCGCGCTCGATGGCCACGTCGAGCTCGGCGCCGAAGAGGAAGGCGTTGGCGCTGATGTAGAGCCAGAGCAGCAGGATGATCGCCGCGCCGAACGCCCCGTAGGCCGCCCCGTAGCTCGAGAAGCCCTTGACGTAGAAGGCGAAGCCGATCGAGGCGACGATCCAGATCACGACGGCGACGACCGCCCCGGGGGTGATCCAGCGCAGGCGCCGCGGCCGGACGTCGGGGGCGAAGGCGTAGACGATCGCGAAGCCCACGAGGGCGGCCAGCAGCGCGACCGGCCACCGTCCGACCGACCAGACCGCCGCCGCCGTGCTGCCGAGGCCGACCGTGCCGAAGAGGTCGTCGGCGATGCCGCCGCCGAGGAAGAGCGCCACCAGCACGATCGCGAAGAACACGATCACCACGAGCGTCGCGCCGACGTCCGAGAGCTTGTGGCGGACGAAGCCGCGTTCCTCCTCGACGGCGTGGACGGTGTTCAGCGCCCGACCCGCCGCCCCGAACGCGCCCGACGCGCCGTTGAGCCCAAGGAGGACCGAGACGCCCAGGGCGATGCCCACGCCGGACCCCGAGCTCGCGAAGAGCTTCTCGAGCGAGTTCTTGATGACCTCCGCGGTGGCGGGGTCCGCGCCGCTGTCGGCGACGTAGTTCGCCGCGTCGGTGGCCAGCGACGCCTGGCCGAACAGCCCGAGCAGCGACACGCCCACGAGCAGCCCGGGGAACAGGGAGAGCATCGCGAAGTACGTCAGCGCCGCCGCGTGGTCGGTCATGCCGTGCGCGCGGTAGGTCCCGAACGCCCGCCAGGCGAGCTTCAGCGGCGGGGTGCGCGACGCGGACCGCGGCGGTGGGTCGGTGTCAGCGGCGGCCATGGCCCGCAGGACATGCCCCCGCCCGCTCCGGGGTAACCGCGCGCGCTGAGCGCCCATGAGCGTCCAGGGGCTGGGTGCTCATGGGCACTCGAGCGCCTTCGCGACCGCGGCGAGGAAGCGGGCGGGGTGCTCGGTCACGAGGTGGTCGGGCACCCGGGTGACGGCGACGCCGAACGAACGGAGGTCCGCGTCGCGCAACGCGTCCTTGCGGCGCTGGTGCGGGAGCCGGTGCTGCGGCCCGTCGATCTCGACGTCGACGCGAAGGGCCGGCCACCACAGGTCCAGCTCGTGCCCGTGGCCGGCCCGGGTCGGGAACCACGCGTTGACGCGCGGCTCCGCCATCTCCGCCGCGCGGATGAGGTCTCGGGCGAGCCGCTCGGGCCGCGAACGGAAGACGACGCCCTCGTTGCCGAGCGCCGCCACGGCACGGCGCAGCGTCGCCATCCCTCGGCAGCCACGGCGCGCCGCCAGCAGGTCAGTCATCTCGCGATGGTCGTACTGACCGTCCAGCAGGGCGCGATCGAGGAGCTCCCCGACGCGGCTGTACCCCTCGCCAGCGGCGACGTCGAGCGCCGTACGCGCCACCGACGTGACCGGGAGACCGCGATGGGTATCGCACTCCGCGGGTTGCAAGAGAATGCGATGCGCCCTGATCCCGTCAAGTTGGACGCCGCGCTTGCCCGGGGTCACGATGTCGATGGTCGACCAGGCGCTCAGCAGTCCGCGTGCCGACGCCGCTGCGCGTCCGGAGAGGTGCGCGCCGTCCCCGCACGCCAGCGTCGCGGCCATCAGCCAACCGTCTCGCGTGAGAATCGCGTGCCCGTAGCCGTAGACCCCCGGCCAAACCGTACGCAGCAGCCCGTCTTCGATGCGTCGCCCGATCGTCGCCTCGCTCCACCCGCTGTCCACCAGCTGCCTGCGGGCGACCACGCCGCGCTGCTCGTCTGCCCGCTGCGCCGCTCGAGCGCCCATGAGCGCCCAGGGGGTGGGTCCTGATGGGCGCTCGGCGGGCATCCGCCGACCTTCGCGACTCGTGACCCGTCCGGAGGGCCGTCCGGCGCTGCTCCGCTGCCTTGGTGCAGGCGCTGCGCAGTGCGCGCGCCATCGGCAACATCCCGCGCTGCGCCGCTCGAGCGCCCATGAGCGCCCAGGGGTGGGTGCTGACGGGCGCTCGGCCTCAGGCGCCGACGGCTCCGAGCTTCAGGCTCCCGGCTCGAGCTCGCGCAGGAAGCCCTCGAAGAGCCGGCGGTGGCCCTCCTCGTCGCGCAGGATCGCGATCATCATGTCGTTCGTGACCGGATCTGAGCCCTCGGTGAACTCGATGATCTCGTTGTAGAGCTCGATCGCCGACGTCTCGGCCTCGATGACGCCCTTGATGACGTGGGCGAGATCGGTCTGGTCGGCGGGCGGTGCGAGGGCCTGCTGCTGGGCGACGAAGTCGACCGACGAGGGCACGACGCCGTAGAGCTCCTTGATGCGCGCGGCGAACTGCTGGGCGTGGCCGAGCTCCTCCTGGACGTCGGCGGCCAGCGATTCCTTGACCTCCATGGCCCGGAGGCCGTCGGGGTTGGTCGAGTTCGTGACGTAGTTGATGACGGTCTCGAGCTCGCCGAAGTACGCAGCCTTCAGGTACTCGACGATCTTGTCGCGGGTCTCGGCGTTCTCGTCGGACAGGATGCCCTGGCTGGCGTTGCGGGTGGCCATGGTGTTGTGGCTCCTCGGGTGGATTTTGAAGGGGGTACGTACCCGCGACGCCCGAGGGCCAGACGCGGAGCCGTGTCACTTCGCCCCGCGCCGCTCGTTGCGAGAGGATGGGTCCCTCCTGCTGATCCTCCTCACGCTCGCGCTCGGCCCTCAGGCCCAGGCGGCCACGGTGAGCGTGACCTCCGACGGTGGCGCCATCGATGCGGAGACCGGGGAGACCGCGATCGAGGCCAGCGCCGCCGTCGCGGTCATCGATCGCGCCGGCGAGGTCAACGACCTGACCGTCCGCGTCGAGAGCTCGGTGGTCGTCGTGACCGACCGCGCCGCGCCGCTGACCCACGGCCCGCGTTGCGCCGACGCCCCCGGAGGCAGCGTGCGCTGCCCGCTGCCGGACGTCGAGGAGATCGAGGTCGCTGTGGCCGCCGGTGCCGGGGACGACTCCGTCCGCGTGGGGGGCTCGCTCTCGGGCACCTTCGTCGACGGCGGCGACGGCGCCGCCCGACACGCTGGACGGCGGCCCCGGCGCCGATCGCGTGAGCTTCGCGCAGCGCCGCACCGGCGTCCAGATCGACCTGGCGGCGGGGACCGCCGACGAGGACACGCTGCGCTCGATCGAGGACGCCACCGGCGGAATGGGGGACGACGTCCTGCTCGGCGACGACGGCCCGCAGTCCCTGGCGTGCGGGCCGGGCATCGACCTCGTCGGGCGCTTCGGCCGGCTCGCGCCGCCCGACTGCGAGTGGTGTACGGGGACCCGGACGTCGTCCTCGGTCGCGACGCCCTGCGCGTCCGGGGCGGGCTGGCCCTTCGCGGGCGTCACGGGTTTGCCGCGGAGCACGGCCTGCGGCTGGGGGCCGGGGGAAGGCTCGTCGGCACCGCCCGCCTGCCGCGGGGACGTGACGCGCGGGCGCTCCGCGTGCCGGTCCGCCTCACGCCCGCCGGCCGCCGCCTCGTGGCCTCGGGCCGCGCCGCGACGCTCGTCGCGTCCCCGGCGGAGAGCCGGTGCGGCTCGCGCTGCCGGCGCGCCGCTGAGCCCGCATCGTGTCCTTCGTGGTCCTGTGCGCGAGATCCCCTGACCCGCCCTCGCCGCTGAGCTCAGCACCCGGTTGTGCATCGTGACCGTGCCCGGTACCGGAGTCACGGTGCGGGGCGTGACGGTGCGGACGAGGGATTTGAACCCTCACACGCATGCCCCTTGCGTGCATCCGGAGTGCAACATGGGCTGTTGCCGCCTGGTGCTCGCCGCTCGGCGGCTACCGACTCGCGCGCTGTCTATTCCGTGAGCAGATCCACCGTCCAGTTGTGCGCTTGGATGTCCGTGTCGATCTCCCGGCGCGCGCGGGCGAGATCGTCCAGCCGGACACGTACCGCCGCCACGTCGATCAGCCGCACCACGCGGATCTCCGAGCGGCTGTAGCGCGCCTGGGCTTGGGCAGCCGCCTCGGCGGCTTGGTGCAGCACGCCGTGTCGCAGGCCCAGCACGTCCCGCCGCGCGAGCGCCTCGGTGAGCGTCGCCCCCGACGGCAGGCGCGTCGAGGAGTTCGTCTTGTTGATCAGCGCGATCAGCTCCTCGAGCGCGTCGGCCAGCCGGTCGACCTCCAGCAGCAGTTCGTCCGGCGACTCCGGAGGCTCCGCGCCCTCTTGGACCACGGCGCTCGCGCGCAGCCGGACTCCCAGCTGCGCGAGGCGCTTCTGCAGGTCGCTGCGTTGCGCCAGAGCCTCGCCGAGCTTCATCGGCGGCCAGCGTATCCGACGCCGAGCGCGTCCGGCGGCTGAAACAACGCGCCCGCGCGTTGGCGGCGGGCCCGTGATGGGCAAGACTAGATCGGCCTATGCCGCGCGCGATCTGGACCGGGGCCATCTCCTTCGGACTCGTCACCGTCCCCGTGAAGCTGTACGCCGCCGTGCAGTCCAAGTCGGTGAAGTTCAACCAACTCGACGGCGACGACCACTCGCGGATCGCGATGAAGCGCACGAACGCCCAGACCGGGGAGGAGGTCCCCTACGAGCGGATCGTCAAGGGCTTCGAGATCTCCCCGGACCGCTACGTGATCATCGAACCCGGCGAGCTCGAGTCGCTCGACCCGAAGAAGACCAAGACGATCGACATCGAGGGCTTCGTCGAGCTCGACGAGGTCGACCCGATCTACTTCGACCACCCGTACTACCTCGTGCCGGGCACCGGCGGGGCCAAGCCCTACCGCCTGCTCTGCGACGCGATGGCCGAGACCGGCCGGGTCGGCATCGCGAAGGTCGTGATCCGTTCCAAGCAGCAGCTCGTCGCGCTGCGCCCGATGGACGACGTGCTCGCGATGAGCACGATGAACTTCCACGACGAGATCGTCGACGCCGACGGCCTCGACGAGATCCCCTCCCGCGAGGAGATCGACTCCGCGCCGCGCGAACTCGACATCGCCAAGCAGCTCGTCGACTCCCTCGCCGAGGCGTGGGAGCCCGAGAAGTACGCAGACACCTACCGCGAGCAGGTGCTCGCGATGATCGAGCGCAAGGCCGCCGGCGAGGAGATCGCCGTCCAGCCGGCCGCGACGGACGAGGACGCCAAGGCCCCCGACCTCATGAGCGCCCTGAAGGCCTCGCTCGACGCGGTCCGCGAGCGCACGGGCGACGCGCCCGCGACCGGCCGCAAGCCGGCGGTCGAGCCCGACGCGGGCGAGAAGAAGCCGGGCGGCTCGCGCACGTCGGCCGCGGCGAAGAAGGCCGCGGCGGGCAACGGCGACCAGCAGGCCGCGTCGGCGAGCAAGCCACCCGCCAAGAAGTCGGCCGCCAAGAAGTCGGCCGCGAAGAAGAAGGAGCCCGCGGGCAAGAAGCAGTAGGCCGGTCCCCGCCGCGCTCCCTGGGACTCCGCGAGATGACGGATGCGGCCGTGGAGGGGCCGGGTCGGCCTTCTCGGTCGCGTCGGCTCCGGTTCCGCTGCGCCCCGCCCCGCCGCCTCCCGCGGCCCCGCCGCCTCCCGCCGCCCCGCCCGCGCCCCCACCCCAGCGCCGGACTCAGGTGTCGTCGTGCAGGAACGCCTCGGCGATGCGCGCGCGGTCGAGGCCCGCGCCGAGGCAGGCCAGCAGCTTCATGCGCGCCGCCTGCGCGCTGAGGCCGCCCGCGGCCACCGCGAGCTCGCGGACGTCGGCCTCCTTGCCCTCGAAGCCGTAGGTCTCGTAGAGGATCGCGCCGCGCTCGGGGCGCGTCGTGGCCACCACCGGCATCGACGCGACGGTGTCGCGCAGCGCCGCCAGCGCCCGCGGGCCGAGGTGGCCCGCGCCGAGCGTGGAGACGACCAAGCCGTCCGCGTGGTCGGCGGCGGCCGCCCGGATCAGCGCGCCGTCGTCGCCGAGCCACGTCGGCACGATCGGCACCCGCAGGTCCAGGTGGGTCGGCACCACCGGCGGCCGACGCACCGGGGAGGTCCCGATGTTCACCCGGCCCTCGTGGATGACGCCGATCGCTCCGCCGTGCGGGGAGCGGAACGGCTCGGCGGCCGTCGAGTCCATCTTGCGCACGTAGCGCGCCGCGTGGACGCGGCCGGCGAAGACGACCACGACGCCGAGCCCGGCGCCGGCCGCGCTCGCCGCCAGCGCCACGGCGTCCCCGAGGTTCGCCGGGCCGTCGGCGCCGGGGGCGCTCGCCGGCCGGATCGCGCCGGTGAAGACGATGGGCGCCTCACCGCCGTACATGACGTCCGTGAGGTAGGCGGTCTCCTCGAGCGTGTCGGTGCCGTGGGTCACCACCACGCCCCGGCCGAGCGCGGCGGCGGCGAGGGCCGCCTCGGCGATGAGCAGCGCGTCGGGCGTGTCGAGGTGGGAGCCGGGGAGGTTGCAGACCGCGCGGACGGCGAGGTCGGGGACCGCGGCCAGCGCCGGGACGGCCGCGACGAGCGCGGCGCCGTCGAGCGAGGGAACGGTCATGCGGACCCCCGCGCTGGCGATGGTGCCCCCGGTGGTCAGGATCGTGACGGCACGTGGCATGGCGCGGCACCCTCTCAGGTGCGACAGGCAGCGTGTCGCACCGGGCGCGCGGCGCCTAGGGCCCGCCCGTCGGGGTGCAGTCCACCGGGAGTCCAGGCCGCCGGCCGCCGGTTCGAACGCGCCGCGCGGCCCCCCGCCGGCCTGGTCGGCCGGGGAGTTCTCGAAACGGCGATCCGTTGGTAGGATTCCGCGTTCGGTACCTCCTGGTTTCAGCGGGCCTTGTTTCCCACGTCCCCCGCCGGCCACGCCATATGACGACGCCACTCCTGCCGCCCGAGGCCGCTGGCCTGTACGACCCTCGCTTCGAGCGCGACGCCTGCGGCGTCGCGATGGTCGCCCGCCTCGACAACCGGCCCACGCACCAGGTCGTCCAGCGGGCGCTGGAGGCCCTGGACAACCTCGAGCACCGCGGCGCCGAGGGCGCCGACGTCAAGACCGGCGACGGCGCCGGGATCCTCACGCAGATCCCGCACGAGTTCCTCCGCGCGGTCGTCGACTTCGAGCTGCCCGCGCCCGGCCAGTACGGCGTCGGCGTCTGCTTCTTGCCGCAGGACCCCGACCTGCGCCGCAAGCTCGAGCTGCTGCTCGAGCTCAACGTGCGCGTCGAGGGCCAGATCGTGCTCGGCTGGCGCGACGTCCCGGTCGACGAGGCGCACGTCGGCGAGACCGCCAACCGCTCGCGCCCCTTCATCAAGCAGCTCTTCGTGGAGGCCGGCCCGGGCCACCGCGACGACCAGGACGCCTTCGAGCGCAAGCTCTACGTCATCCGCCGCATCGTCGAGCTGGCGTCGGGGCCCGACTTCTACGCGCCGAGCTTCTCCTCGCGGACCATCGTCTACAAGGGCATGCTCATCTCGACGCAGCTGCGTCGCTTCTTCCCCGACCTCTCCGACGAGCGCTTCGCCTCGGCCGTGGCGCTGGTGCACTCGCGCTTCTCCACGAACACGTTCCCGAGCTGGGAGCTCGCGCACCCGTTCCGCGTCATCGCCCACAACGGCGAGATCAACACGCTGATGGGCAACAAGAACTGGATGCGCGCGCGCGAGTCGCGCCTGGCCTCCGACCTGTTCGGCATGGACCTCCAGAAGGTGATGCCGATCGTCCGGGACGGCGGCAGCGACTCGGCGACGTTCGACAACGTCCTCGAGCTGCTCATGCTCGGCGGCCGCTCGCTGCCGCACAGCGTGATGATGATGGTGCCCGAGGCCTACGCCGGCCGCGCGGACCTCTCCGACGAGCTCAAGGGCTTCTACGCCTACCACTCGTGCTTCATGGAGCCGTGGGACGGCCCCGCCGCGGTCTGCTTCACCAACGGCCGGGTCATCGGCGCGACCCTGGACCGCAACGGCCTGCGCCCCGGCCGCTGGGTGCAGACCACCGACGGCCACGTCGTCCTGGGCTCGGAGGCCGGCATGCTCGGCATCCGTCCGGAGCACATCGTGCGCCTCGGCCGCCTGGCCCCGGGCAAGCTGTTCCTGGTCGACCTCGAGCAGGGCCGCATCGTCGCCGACGAGGAGATCAAGCACGAGGTCGCCACCCAGCAGCCCTACGGGAAGTGGTACGCCGAGCAGATCGTCCACTTCGACGACCTCCCGCCCCGGGAGCCGCTCGGCCCGCGCACCGAGCCGCTGCGCACCCGCCAGCTCGCGTTCGGCTTCTCCCAGGAGGACGAGCGCGTCCTCCTGGCGCCCATGGCGGTCAAGGGCGAGGAGCCGATCGGCTCGATGGGCAACGACAACGCGCTCGCGGTCCTCTCCGACCAGAGTCCGCCGCTGTTCTCGTACTTCAAGCAGCTCTTCGCGCAGGTCACCAACCCCCCGATCGACTCGATCCGCGAGGCGGTCGTCATGTCGCTGGCCACCGGCATCGGCGCGGAGGGCAACCTCCTCGACGAGGACCCGGAGCACGCCCGCCAGCTCGCGATGGACCACCCGGTCCTGCGCAACCACGAGCTCGAGACGCTGCGGCAGATCGACCACCCGGCCTTCAAGGCCCACACGATCGACATCACCTGGCCCGTCGAGGAAGGCGCCGACGGCCTGCGCACCCGCCTGGCCAACGCCTGCGACGAGGCCCACGACGCGGTCTTCGCGGGCTACAACGTCATCATCCTCTCCGACCGGAACGTGTCCGCCTCGCGGGCGCCGATCCCGTCGCTGCTGGCGACCGCGGCCATCCACCATCACCTCGTCCGCGAGGGCAACCGGCTGCAGGCGGGCCTCGTCGTCGAGTCCGGCGAGCCCCGCGAGGTCCACCACTTCGCGACGCTCATCGGCTACGGCGCCAGCGCGGTGAACCCTTATCTGATGTTCGAGACGCTCGCCGCGATGCAGCAGGAGGGCCGCCTGGGGGATGTCGCGTCGCTCGAGCAGGCCGAGAAGCACGTCGTCAAGGCGATCGGCAAGGGGCTGCTCAAGACGATCTCGAAGATGGGGATCTCGACCATCCAGTCCTACTGCGGCGCCCAGATCTTCGAGGCCGTCGGTCTCGACCGCTCGGTGGTCAAGCGGCACTTCACGGGCACCGCGTCGCGGATCGGCGGCATCGACCTGCACGTCATCGGCGACGAGGCGCTCGCGCGCCACGGCCGCGGCTACCCCGGCGACACCGCCGACGACCTGCTGCCCGTCGGCGGCGTCTACGCCTGGCGTCGCGACGGCGAGCACCACCAGTGGAACCCGGAGACGATCGCGCTCGTCCAGCACGCGACGCGGTCTGGGGCACCGACGAACGGCACGGCGAAGCCGGGCGATCCGTTGGTCGGCAACGCGCAGGACAAGTACGACGAGTTCGCCCGCCTGGTCAACGAGGACGCCACGCACCGCGCCACCCTGCGCGGCCTGCTCGAGTTCCGCGCCTCGGAGCGCTCGATCGACATCGAGGAGGTCGAGAGCGCCAAGGAGATCGTCAAGCGCTTCGCCACCGGGGCGATGTCGCTCGGCTCGATCTCCACCGAGGCCCACGAGACGCTGGCGATCGCGATGAACCGCCTCGGCGGCCGCTCGAACACGGGCGAGGGCGGGGAGGACCCGCGCCGCTTCACCCGCGACGAGAACGGCGACCTGCGGCGCTCGGCGATCAAGCAGGTCGCCTCGGGGCGCTTCGGCGTCACCGCGCACTACCTCGTCAACGCCGACCAGCTCCAGATCAAGATGGCTCAGGGCGCCAAGCCCGGCGAGGGTGGCCAGCTCCCCGGCCACAAGGTCGACAAGTACATCGGCTCGGTGCGCCACACCACCCCCGGCGTGAGCCTGATCTCGCCGCCGCCCCACCACGACATCTACTCGATCGAGGACCTCAAGCAGCTCATCTACGACCTGCGCTGCGCGAACCCGCAGGCGCAGGTGTCCGTGAAGCTCGTCGCCGAGGTCGGGGTGGGCACGGTCGCGGCGGGCGTGGCGAAGGCCAACGCGGACCACGTCGTCATCGCCGGCCACGACGGCGGCACGGGCGCCAGCCCGCTCTCCTCCGTGCAGTGCGCGGGCGTCCCGTGGGAGATCGGCCTGGCCGAGACCCAGCAGACGCTCCTGCTCAACGACCTGCGCAGCCGGATCACGGTGCAGACCGACGGGCAGCTCAAGACCGGCCGCGATGTCGTGATGGCCGCGATGCTCGGCGCCGACGAGATGGGCTTCTCCACCGCCCCGCTCATCGCCACGGGCTGCATCATGATGCGCGCCTGCCACCTGAACACCTGCCCGGTCGGCATCGCGACGCAGGACCCCGAGCTGCGCAAGCGCTTCACGGGCAAGCCCGAGCACGTCGTCAACTACTTCTTCTTCGTCGCCGAGGAGGCGCGCAGGATCATGGCCTCGCTCGGGATCGCGCGCTTCGAGGACCTGATCGGCCGCGTCGACCTGCTCGAGGGCGAGAAGGCGATCGAGCACTGGAAGGCGCGCGGCGTCGACGTGTCGCACCTCCTGCACCGCCCCGAGCTCGGTGACGGCGCCGTGCTCCACCGCACGCAACCCCCGCCGCCCGTGCTCGACGACGCGCTCGACCACGAGCTCATCCTGCAGTCCGAGCCGGCGATCACGCGCGGCGAGCACGTCGCGATCACGACGAAGGTGCGCAACGTCAACCGCTGCGTCGGCGGCATGCTCTCCTCCAAGATCGCCCAGGAGGTCGGCGCCGACGGGCTGCCCGAGGGCACCATCGAGGTCGAGCTCAACGGCTCGGCGGGGCAGTCGTTCGGCGGCTGGCTCATGGCCGGGGTGACCTTCGCGCTGCACGGCGACGCGAACGACTACACCGGCAAGGGCCTCTCGGGCGGCGTCCTCTCCGTCCAGCCGCCCGACGGCGTGACCTACGTCGCCGAGGAGAACGTGATAGTCGGGAACACCGTGCTCTACGGCGCCACCAGCGGCCGCGCGTTCTTCCGCGGCCAGGCCGGGGAGCGCTTCTGCGTCCGCAACTCGGGCGCCAGCGCGGTCGTCGAAGGCGTCGGCGACCACGGCTGCGAGTACATGACGGGCGGCCGGGTCGTCGTCCTCGGCCCGACCGGGCGCAACTTCGCCGCGGGCATGAGCGGCGGCGTCGCCTACGTGCTCGACGAGCACGGCGCGTTCCGCGACAAGCTCAACCCGGCGATGCTCGACCAGCTCGAGGAGATGGACGACGTCGACGCGCAGGAGTGCTTTGAGCTGGTCGCCGAGCACCAGCGGCGCACGCGCTCGGAGAAGGCCGCCTCGGTCCTGGTCGATTGGGAGACGATGCGCGGGCGCTTCGTGAAGGTCTTCCCCGCCGACTACAAGCGCGTGCTCGCCGAGCTCGCCGCCGAGGAGGAGGCCGAGAGCGCGCCCAAGGCCGACGAGTTCGCCGGGCAGGCGGTCGACGTCGTCGGCGCGCCGGCCGCGCGCGGCGGGGACGGGGAGTAGCCATGGGCGAGCTCGGCGCGTTCCTGAAGATCGAGCGCCACGGCGTCCACTACCGCGACGCGCAGGAGCGGCTGACCGACTACGAGGAGTTCCTCGTCGAGCGGCCGCCGGAGGAGCTCGCCGAGCAGGGCGCGCGCTGCATGGAGTGCGGCGTGCCGTTCTGCCACAGCGGGTGCCCGGTCAACAACCTGATCCCCGACTGGAACGACCTCGTCTATCGCGACCGATGGCAGGAGGCGATCGAGCAGTTGCACCGGACGAACAACTTCCCGGACTTCACGGGCAGGCTCTGCCCCGCGCCGTGCGAGGCGGCGTGCGTGCTCGAGATTCGCGAGGGCGAGGCGGTGACGATCAAGCAGATCGAGCTCGCGATCATCAACCGGGCGTGGGACGAGGGCTGGGTCGTGCCGCAGCCCGCCGCCATCCGCACGGGTCGCACCGTTGCCGTTGTCGGCTCCGGGCCGGCGGGCATGGCGTGCGCGCAGCAATTGGCGCGCGCGGGCCATGATGTCCACGTCTACGAAAAGCAGGCGAAGGCCGGCGGCTTGCTGCGCTATGGCATCCCCGACTTCAAAATGGAAAAGCAGCTCATCGACCGCCGCGTCGGCCAGATGAGCGAAGAGGGCATTACGTTCCACTACAACATCAACGTCGGCGTCTCGATGCCGGTTGATCAGCTGGTGGCCGAGCATGACGCTGTCGTGCTGGCGGGTGGTTCGGAGAAGCCGCGCGACCTTACAATTTCGGGCCGTGATCTGCAGGGCATCCATTTCGCGATGGACTTCCTGCCGCAGCAAAATCGCCGAGTCTCGTATGAACCCGTGACGGCCAACGAGCCCA
>JBBQEV010000044.1:0-33844 GCA_038321325.1 Solirubrobacterales bacterium | reverse complement strand
CCACCGTCCCGCGCCTGCTCATCCGCAGAATCTAGTGGACACGGCCAGAAGTTCTGCGGGATTCCCCGGGCGTCTCGTCGCACCTGACGCGCCCGGCCGGCTTGCGAAGGCACCCAGCCTGAGCGGCGCCGGCCGGCCACGTCAGCTTTTCGAGAGATCCGCGCGGCCAATCCACCCAGAACTTGCGCCGCGTCCACTAGCCGCGCACGACCAAGCGCCCGCAGACATTCGTCCGGCGCGTGGCGTCAGCCGTCGCCCTTGGCGCCCTTGGCCTTGCCCTTGCCCTTCGGGTTCGATGGTGCCGCCGCCGCCGGGACGCCGGCGGCCTGCTGCGCGGCGGCGAGCTCCTGGCGGACGGTCCCGACCTGGTTGTCGGAGATCGACAGGCGGCGCTGCAGCAGCGGGATCGCCTCGGCGGGGCGGCCCGCGAGCCGGAGCGCCTGCGCGAGGTTGAACAGCGCGAAGGCGCAGTTGCGATCCGACGTGTCGGTGCAGAGACCGTCGACGGCCTCTTGCAGCGGCGCGATCTGGCCCGCGGGATCGCCCTTCGTCGCGGCGTAGGCGCGGTCGTTCTGGGCGATGAGCGCCGCGCGGGACTTCGTGGCCGCCGGCGCGGTCTTGGCCGGCGTGCTCGCCGGCGCGGGCGCCGGAGCGGCCTTCGGGGTCGGGTCGCGCTTGGTCGTCGCCGTGCGCGAGCGCGGCTTCGCCGACGCGGAGGTGCGCGGCTTGGTGCTCGGCTGGTCGCCGCCGCGGGACGCGGCGATCGCGCCGCCGATCCCGACCACGAGCGCGAGAAGCGCGAGCGCGACGAGCACCTTGGCCCCGCGGCCCTCGCCGCGCAGGCCGGCGTTCGCGCCCCGTGGGGGAGCGCCGGCCCGGTCGGCCGTCGGCCCACCCGAGGCGGCGCGCGCAGGTGTCGGCGTGCGTGCGGCTACCGGCGCTCGCTGTTTCACGCGCGCGGATCCTTGCTCCTGCCCGCCCGGAACTGGGACGGGCACCGCCACGTTGCGGGGCCGCGGCGGGGGGATCGCCTGGGTCATCGCCGTCGGGCCGGGCGCCCCGGGCGCGGCCGTCGGCCCCGTGGCGAGCGCGGCCTCGAGCTCGGAGACGAGGGCCGCGCAGCTCACGGGCCGCGCGCCCGGATCCTCCGCGGTCGCGCGCATGAGCGCGACCTCCGCGGCGCCGGGCAGCGCGACCGGGTTCGTCGGCTCGCTCCCCGGGCGCGCTCCCGTCAGCAGCTCGCGGGCCACGAGCCCGAGCGCGTAGCGGTCGCTGGCGGGCGTCGCGGTCCCGCCGGTCCGCTGCTCCGGCGCGAGGTAGGCGAGCGTGCCGAGCACCATCCCCGTGGAGGTCATGCCGGTGTCCCACGCCGCCGTGGCGATCCCGAAGTCCGCCACCGCGACCCGGTCGTCCGCGTCGAGCAGCAGGTTCGCGGGCTTGACGTCACGATGGACGACCCCTTCGCCGTGGGCGAGGTCGAGCGCGCCCGCGGCGTCCTCGAGCCAGTCGAGGGCCAGGGCCCGCGGGACGGGCCCCGCCTTGATCCGGTCGGCGACGGTGCCGCCGGGGTAGAGCGCCATGACCATGAACGCCTGCCCGTCGTGCTCGCCGGCGTCGTAGACGGTCACGACGTGCGGGTGGGTCGACAGGCGCGCGGCGGCGCGGGCCTCGCGCGTGAAGCGTCGCCGCGCGCTCTCGTCGGCGGCGTAGCTCGGCGAGAGCACCTTCACCGCGACGCTGCGCCCGAGCAGCTCGTCGGTCGCCTCCCAGACGGACGCCATCCCCCCGTTGGCGACGTGACGGACGACGGAGTAGCGCTCGGGGAGGCTGATGTGAGTTCGCGGAGGCGTGGCCATCGACCCGTAAAGCTTCCCGTAGCTGGACGCCGCTACACTCGCCGCCTCATGGCCAAGGTCTGTCACACGTGCGGGAAGGGTCCCGCCTTCGGCCAGAGCCGAAGCCATTCGATGGTCGCGACGAAGCGCCGTTTCAACGCCAACCTCCAGAAGGTGCGGGTCATGGTCGGCTCCGCGCCCCGCCGCGTCTACGTCTGCACCCGCTGCCTGAAGGCCGGGAAGGTCACGAAGGCCGTCTGACCGGGAGGCCTCCCGGTCAGAGCCGCCCATGCGGGATCCGAGCCTCGTCCGTTTCCGGAAGGTCGTCGCGGGGGCCCTCGCGCACCTCGACGCGCGACGCGAGGAGATCAACGACCTGAACGTGTTCCCGGTCGCCGACGGCGACACGGGGGACAACATGGCGCTGACGCTGCGCGCGGTGCTGGAGGAGATCGACCGGACCCTGGCCGAGCCCGGTGGCTCGCTGGACGCCCTCGGTCGCACCGAGCTGACCGAGTCGCTGGCCCGCGCCGCGCTGCTCGGCGCGCGCGGCAACTCGGGCGTGATCCTGTCCCAGCTCATCCGCGGGGCGGCCGAGGAGCTCGTCTCCCGCCCCGGTGAGCTCGTCGACCCGATCCTGATCGGCGCCGCGATGGCGCGGGCCGCGCAGCGCGCCTACGAGTCCGTCCGCCAGCCCGCCGAGGGCACGATGCTCACCGTCATGCGCGAGATGGCCCAGCGCATCGCCCTCGAGCTGCCGGGCGTCCCGAACCCGCGCCTCGGGGCGGACTGGAACGCCACCCTGCAGGACGAGCAGATCGCCGACATCCTCGAGCGGGCGCTCCTGGCCGGGGAGGAGGCCGTGCGCCGCGGCCCCGAGCTGCTGCCCGTGCTCAAGGACGCGGGGGTCGTCGACGCGGGCGGGCACGCCGTCACGATCCTCTTCGCCGGCGTCGTCGCCGCGCTGCGCGGCACGGAGGGCCCGGAGATCCCGCGCCAGGCGGCCGTCAGGGTCACCCATCCCGAGCACGAATCGAGCACCTTCCGGTTCTGCACGAACTTCGCGGTGACCGGTACGGGGCTGGACGCCACCGATTCCGCGGGCCGGCTGGACGCCATCGGCGACTCCGTCCTGGTCGTCGGCGACGCCGCGACGCTCAAGGTCCACGTCCACACCGACGACCCCGAGGCCGCCACCGCCCTCTTCGCGCCGCCGCACGTCGTCTCCCACCTCGACGTCGCCGACATGCGCGCGCAGGTCGCCGAGCGCGAGCAGCGTCTGGCCGCATCGGCCGTGCCGTGCGCGCGCACGGGCGCGCTCGCGGTCGTCGCCGGCGCGGGCATCGCCGCCCTCTTCGCGGGGCTCGGCGTCCGCACGCTCGGCGCCGGACAGACCCTCAACCCCTCGACCTACGAGCTGCTGGCCGGGATCCACGAGGTGCCCGCCGAGGAGGTGGTCGTCCTCCCGAACTCCCCCAACGTCTTCATGGCCGCCGAGCGTGCCGCTGCGCTCTCCGACAAGCAGGTCCGCGTCGTCGAGACCCGCTCCATGCAGGCCGGCCTGGCCGCTGCGATCGCGCTGGTCGGCTCGCGCTCCTCCGACGAGAACGCCGCCGCGATGCTCGCCGCGCTGGACGGCCTGCGCACGGGCGCCGTCGCGCGGGCGGGCCGCGAGGACGCCCACGGCCGTTTCGGGGAGGGCGAGGCGGTCGGCTTCGTCGACGGCGAGCTCGTCGCGTGGGGGACGCCCGAGGCGACGCTCGCGCACGTCGTGCACGCCCTCGGCGACGGCGCCGAGCTCATCACCTGCATCGCCGGCGCGGGCGCGCCGCTCTCCGCCGAGGCCGTCGCCGCGATGGCCAACGGCGTCGAGCTCGAGCTCTCCGAGGGCGGACAGCCCGCCTACTGGTGGCTGCTCAGCGCGGAGTAGGCGGCTCGATCGAGATCGAGAGGCTCTCGTGCAGCCGCGGGTGCGCCCAGTCCTCCGGCACGGTCTTCTCGATGCGCAGGTGCGCGTCGCGCCCGTCCAGCCGCAGCTCGGCGACCTGGTTGTCGAACGTCGGCTCGGCCGCGAAGGCCCAGCTCAGCGGGGTCGGCTCGACGCCTGCCGCACGCGCCATCCGGCGCGCGACGGCCGCCGCCGGACGGGTGAAGGCCGAACGCAGCACGCGGCGCTCGCGCGCGTCGAGCGGGTTGCGCACCGGTGAGCAGGTCGCCTGCAGCACGCGGCTGTCGACGGGTCCGGAATTGAAGCGCGCCTCGGCCAGGTAGGCGTGGTGCACGTCGCCCGAGAGCAGCACGATCGTCGCCGGGGCGGGGCCGTGCTCGCCCCGTGCGACCTGCTCGAGCAGCGTGGCCATCCGCCGGAAGCACCCTTGGAAGGCGGGCCAGTGCTCGAGGTCGAGCGCCTGGCGCACCTTCTCGCCGAGGCGCGCGGCGCCGGTGCCCCAGGCGCCGTCGCAGACCGCCTCGTTCCAGGCCTCCAGGTGGTGCATCCCCGGGGCGAGAAGGAACGGCAGCGACGTGCCGATGAGCAGGTGGTCGTAGTCGCCGGCGACCTGCTCGCGCATCCAGGCCCACTCGCCGTCGGAGAGCATCTGGCGCTCGCCCGGGTCCAGGACGCGGCCGGCGCGCGAGTCGAGCACGAGCAGCCGCGTGCGGCCGAAGTCGCGGCGAAAGCTCCAGCGCGCGCTGGCGACCTCGCGCGCGGCCTGCCGGGCGAGCTCGCGCAGCCGGCCCTCGGCGTCGCCGGCGTCGCGGATCTCGCAGTAGGCCGAGTTGTCGCGCAGCTCGTCCGGGGAGAGGTTGCCGAGGTGCTGGTGGATCCAGTAGCTCATGTACGCGCCGACGATCCGCTCCTCCCACCAGGGCTTCGCGCGGATCTCGGCCACCCACGCCGCCGAGGTGTTCCAGTCGTCGTGGACGTCGTGGTCGTCGAAGATCATCGCGCTGGAGACGGTCGAGAGCAGCCAGCGCAGTGCGGGGTCGCTCCAGCTCTCGCGGTACAGCGCGGTGTACTCCTCGAAGTCGCCGACCTCGCCGCGCGGTGGGCCTTCGCCGTCCGGGCGCCGGGCGTCGATGAGCTTCTGGGTCCGCGGCGAGACCTGGTCGGCGTAGACCTGGTCGCCGAGCAGAAGCAGCGCGTCGGGCCACGCCTCCGGCGGCTGGAGACGCATGCGCTCGACGAGCGCGAGCAGGGCGTCGACCTCGCGACCCCGCTCGTCGTCGTCCTTGCGCATCGAGTAGGGGTGGTCGTGCGGCACGCTGACGCGGCAGGAGCCGAACGCGAGCTTGAGCTGCTGCTCGCCGCCCGGGGCGTGGGTGCGGATCACGCACGGCGGGAACAGGTCGTCAGCGGGCGGCCAGACGTGCTCGCCGTCGAGCTCGACGGTGTAGGGAAGGGTGCTGCCGGGTGCGAGGTCCTCGAGCACCACGAGCGCGTAGTGGTGGCCGGCCACGCAGAACGTCGGCGAGCTGCCGTCGAGGACGCGGACGGTGCACGGCGCGTCCGTCTCCACCCAGATCGTCGCGTCGGTGTCGGAGACGTAGCGGAGCAGGGGACCGAGCAGCAGTTGGGGCACCCCCGGATTCTTCCACGTCCCGGCTGCGCCGAACCTCCGACGATGGTCCGTCGCGCCGACCGTGGGTTTGCGTGCGGCCTACTTCGCGCCATGGGCGAGTGAGGCCACACGCAACGCGGCGGCGGCTCAGGCCGCCGCCACCACCGGCTCGCCGGCCTGCGCGGCCGCGGCCATCTCCCGGGAGTCCCGGGACGAGATCATCACGAGCGCGGCGACCGCGCCGAGGACCGCGAAACCCGCGCCCACCGCGAAGGCGGCCCGGAAGCCGTCGGTCAGCTCGCCGAGCTGCGCGGGGTCGAGGCGCCCGCGCGGGTCCAGGCCGCCGGAGACCGAGGTGGCGACGGACGCGAGGATCGCGACGCCGAGCGCGCCGCCGACCTGCTGGGAGGTGTTGATGAGGCCCGAGGCAAGGCCGGCCTGGTCGGGCCGGGTGCCGGTCACCGCGGCGATGGTCACCGAGACGAACGACAGGCCCAGGCCCGCGGCGGCCAGGATCGACGGCCCGAGGACGTCGCTGACGTACGAGCCGCCGACGGAGATCCGGGTGAACCAGAGCAGGGCGACGGCGACGAGCAGCAGGCCGGTCACGAGCGTCGGCTTGAAGCCGACCCGGGTCACGAGCTGCGAGGCCACGCCCGCCGAGACGATGATCACGATCGCCAGCGGGAGGTAGGACAGGCCGGCCTTCAGCGCGTCGAAGCCGAGCACCTGCTGCATGTACAGGGAGATGAAGTAGAACATCGAGAACAGCGCGATGCCGATGAGCAGGCCGACGACGTTCGCGCCCCGCAGCGTCTGCAGGCGGAACGTGCGCAACGGCATGAGCGGCTTGCGCGCCCGCGTCTCGATGACCAGGAAGGTCGCGATCAGCGCGAGCGCCCCACCGATGCCCCCGAGCGTCTGCGCCGACGTCCAGCCGGCGCGCTCGCCGTCGACGATCGCGAAGACGAGGAGCGCGAGGCCGGCGGTCACGGCGATCGCGCCGGGGACGTCGAAGGACCGGTCGTCAACCTCGTCGCGGCTCTCGGGCAGCAGGCGCGTCGCGAGGAACGCGACGGTGATGCCGATCGGGACGTTGACCCAGAGGACCCACTCCCAGCCGAGCCACTTGGTGAGGACGCCGCCGAGGAGCACGCCCGCGGCGCCGCCGGCGCCCGCGACCGCCCCCCAGACGCCCAGGGCCTTGTTGCGCTCGGCCCCCTCGGAGAAGGTCGTCGTGACGATCGACAGCGCGGCGGGGGAGACCAGCGCGGCGCCGAGCCCCTGGACGGCGCGGGCGACGATGAGCTGGACGTCGCTGGTCGCCAGGCCGCCCGCGAGCGACGCCAGCGAGAAGAGGATCAGGCCGGCGATGAACATCCGGCGCCGCCCGAGCAGGTCGGCGAGCCGTCCGCCCAGCAGCAGGAAGCCGCCGAAGACGAGCGCGTAGGCGTTGACGACCCAGGACAGGTCGTCCTGGGCGAACTGCAGGGCGGTGCCGATGGTCGGCAGCGCGACGTTCACGATCGAGACGTCCACGACGATGATGAACTGGGCCATCGCCAGGAGGAGGAGCGCGATGTTCTTCGCGCGGGGGGTGTCGAGTGTCTGCATGAGTTCCTCGTTCGCGGGGAGAAGGTGAATGACGGTTCCGCTTTGTGCCGGGGACCATACGGAGCTATGGTTCCGTTTGTCAACCCCGTTTCACGAACGAATGACGATGACTCCCGACTCCCCTTCCCTTGCCGCGCCGGTCCCCCGTCCCCTGCGCGCCGACGCGCGCCGCAACCGCGAGCGGATCCTCGCCGCGGCCCAGGCCGAGTTCGCCGTGAGCGGCGGAGAGGCCCAGATGGACGCGATCGCCGCGCGCGCGCACGTCGGGGTGGGGACGGTCTACCGCCACTTCCCGACCAAGGAGGCGCTCGTCACCCAGCTCGTCCGCCAGCGCTTCGAGCTGTTCGTGGTCGCTGCGCGCGTCGCGCTCGAGGTGGAGGACCCGTGGGAGGCCTTCGCGTCGTTCATGCAGGTCACCGCCTCGGGCTGCGCCGCCGACGCGGGGACCCAGCACGCCTTCCTCCAGGGCGATCCCGACCTCGGCCGGCGGACCGCGATCGAGACCGGCCTCTTCGCCCTGTCGCAGCAGCTCATCGACCGCGGACAGGCGGCGGGCGTCATCCGCCCGGACTTCTCCGCGCAGGACGTCGGCATGGTCCTGTGCGGCGTGGCCTCGTCGATGGTGCACAGCGACAGCGGCTGGGACTGGCGGCGCCACCTCGCCTTCGTGCTCGACGGCGTGCGCGCGCGCCCCGCCTGAAAGCGCCGGGCTCCGGGCGCCGTGAGCCGTCCAGAGCGCCCGAGGCCCATTGCTACGCTTCCGCGACTTCCCGTGGCCGCGATCACCGGGAGGACAACCGCCTCACGAACCGAAACGAAGCGAGGACCATGAGCCCCCTTGTCCCCATGGTGGTCGAGCAGACGTCCCGAGGCGAGCGCGCCTTCGACATCTACTCGCGCCTGCTGTCCGAGCGCATCATCTTCCTGGGGACGCCGGTGGACGACCAGATCGCGAACCTCGTCGTCGCGCAGCTCCTGCACCTCGAGTCCGACGATCCCGAGAAGGACATCTCGCTGTACATCAACAGCCCCGGCGGCTCGGTGTACGCGGGCCTCGCGATCTACGACACGATGAACTTCATCAAGCCCGACGTGTCGACGATCTGCGTCGGCATCGCGATGTCGATGGGAGCCCTGCTGCTGGCGGGCGGCGCGGAGGGCAAGCGCATGGCGCTGCCGAACGCGAAGATCCTCATCCATCAGGTCAGCTCCGGCTTCTCCGGCCAGGCGACGGACATCGAGATCCACGCCCGCGAGGTTCTCGACCTGCGCAAGAAGCTCGACGAGATCATCGCCCAGCACACCAAGCAGGACATCGCGAAGGTCAAGAACGACACCGAGCGCGACTACTTCATGTCCTCCGCGGAGGCGAAGGAGTACGGGATCATCGACCGCGTGATCTCCGAGCACTAGGCTCCTCGCAGCAGCGAGCCCGGGGAGAGACATGGCACGACCGACCGACACCAACGAGCAGCTTCTGTGCAGCTTCTGCGGCAAGTCGCAGCGGCAGGTGAAGAAGCTCATCGCCGGGCCGGGCGTGTACATCTGCGACGAGTGCATCGACCTCTGCAACGAGATCATCGACGAGGAGCTCACCGCTCCCCCGACGTTCGACCTCGACAACCTCCCGAAGCCGCGCGAGATCTTCGCCGTGCTCGACGAGTACGTCGTCGGCCAGGACGAAGCCAAGCGCACGCTGTCGGTGGCGGTCTACAACCACTACAAGCGCGTGCAGATGATGCAGGCGACCGACTCGGACATCGAGCTCCAGAAGTCGAACATCCTGCTGCTCGGGCCGACCGGGTGCGGCAAGACGCTCCTGGCCCAGACGCTCGCGCGCATCCTCAACGTCCCGTTCGCGATCGCCGACGCGACGGCGCTGACCGAGGCCGGCTACGTCGGCGAGGACGTCGAGAACATCCTCTTGAAGCTCATCCAGGCCGCCGACTACGACGTCAAGAAGGCCGAGACGGGGATCATCTACATCGACGAGGTCGACAAGATCGCGCGCAAGGCGGACAACCCGTCGATCACGCGCGACGTGTCGGGCGAGGGCGTGCAGCAGGCGCTCCTGAAGATCCTCGAGGGGACGACCGCCAGCGTGCCGCCCCAGGGCGGGCGCAAGCACCCCCACCAGGAGTTCCTGTCGATCGACACGACGAACGTCCTGTTCATCTGCGGCGGGGCGTTCGCGAACCTCGACAAGGTCATCGAGCGCCGCATCGGCAACAAGGGCATCGGCTTCCAGGCGCAGATGGACGCGCGGGAGCTCGAGGACGCCGGTGAGGTCTTCGAGAAGACGCTGCCCGAGGACCTCGTCAACTACGGCTTGATCCCGGAGTTCATCGGCCGCCTGCCCGTCGTCAGCGCGGTGCACCAGCTCACGCGCGACGACCTCATCACGATCCTCACCGAGCCGCGCAACGCCCTGGTCAAGCAGTTCCAGCGCTTCTTCTCCTTCGACGGCATCGATCTGGTCTTCGCCGACGAGGCGCTCGTGTCGATCGCCGAGCGCGCCCTCGAGCGCGAGACCGGTGCCCGCGGGCTGCGCTCGATCATCGAGGAGACGCTGCTCGACGTCCAGTTCGAGCTGCCCTCCCGCCGCGACGTCAAGAAGTGCGTCGTCACCAAGGAGACGATCGACACCGGTCGTGCGCCGACCCTCGTCACCGAGGCGGCGCCCGACGCCGACGACGAGGCCCCGGCCGCCGAGTCGGCGTAGGGCGGCCGAGGGCTCCTCGCGGCCATCGCCCCGCCGCCGCCCGAGCCGATCGGATTCGCGGGCGGCACGCTCGACCGCGCGGGCGCACGCCGGACCGACGACGCGTGGCTGGAGGGGGCGCGCGCCGACCCCGGGGCGCGGGTGATCGTCGTCGGCCACGACGGCGTGGGGGAGCGCGCCGGGCCCGCCGGTGAGGGTGCGACCTTCCTCGGCCTCGACGGCGACCGGTCGGTCTGGGCCCGCCCGGTAGCCCCCGGCGCGGACGCGGAGCTCGCGACGCTGACCGAGCTGCGCGGCGCGGCGCTGACGATGGCTCCCGCCGACGCGGGGCTGTTCGCCTACGCCGCGGCGATGCTGCACTCAGAGCGCACCCATCGCTTCTGCGGGCGCTGCGGCGCCCCGACGCGCGTCGCCGAGGCCGGGCACGTGCGGCGCTGCGCCAACGGCCACGCCTGGCACCCGCGGACCGATCCCGTCGTGATCATGCTCGTGGTCGACCCTGCGGGCGACCGGGTGCTGCTCGGTCGCCAGGCGAGCTGGCCCGCGGGCCGCTTCTCGGCGCTGGCCGGCTTCGTCGAGCCCGGAGAGGCGCTCGAGGCGGCCGTGGTCCGCGAGGCCGCGGAGGAGGCGGGGATCACGGTCGGCGCCGTCCGCTACGTCGCCTCGCAGCCGTGGCCGTTCCCCGCGAACCTCATGCTCGGCTTCGTGGCCGAGTGGTGCGGCGGCGAGGCGCACGTCGCCGACCACGAGCTCGAGGCGGTCCGCTGGTTCTCGCGGGCCGAGGTCGCCGCCGCCGCGCACTTTGACGTGGCGTGGGAGGCCGAGGGGAGCGCCCACCCGGCGCCCGGCGCGGGGGGCCTGCTGCTTCCGCCGCGACTGGCGATCGCCCGCCACCTCGTCGAGCGCTGGCTCGCGGGGGACGGCTAGTGGACGCGGTCGTAAGTTCTGGCCGCGTCTACTAGCCTCGATCCATGGCGAAGATCCCGATCAAGGGCGCACCCTGGCTGGTGATCATCCAGGCGGCCATGGCGGCCCGCAACCACTGGGGTGCCCTGACCCCGGCCGAGCGCGGCGATCTCGCGCGCCTCCTGCGCACCACGAAGGGCCGCCCCGCCAACCTGACCGCGCACGAGAAGGCGGAGCTGCGGCGCCTGGTCGGCAAGCTGGACGTCCCCGGCCTGGGCAAGGACCTGCTCCCGATCGCCACCAAGCGCCGCCGGCGACGGTGAGGGCAGGCGTCGGGGTGACGCGGCCCGGGCCGGGCGGCCTCGATCAGACGCCGACGACGCGCATCCCGAGCGCCCGGGCTGCCTGGGCCTGACGCAGGTCGAAGGTGAGGAAGGTGATGTCGGCGGCGCCGAGGCGCTGGGCGGCCCCGAGGTGCAGCGCGTCGAGGGTCCGCACACCCGTCAACTCCGCGATCGTGGCGGCGGCCTCGCAGGTGCCGGCGTCGAGCTCGACGACCGCGAGCGAACCCACCTCGGTGGTGAACGCCGTCCGGGCCGCCGCGAGCCCGCGCGCGTCCAGCAGCCGGGCGAGGTTGCGGCGCACCTCGACGAGGGTGTGGCGACCCGTGACGATGTCGGGATCGCCGGCGAGCAGCGCGTCGGCGATGTCGGAGTCCGGCTCGTCGACATAGCGTTTCAGGAGTGCGCTCGAGTCGACGTAGAGCGTCATTCTCCGCGATCCTCGGCCAACGCCTCGAGGACGCCCTTGGTCGCCTTCGCGCGGCGGACGGGCCCCAGCGGGAACCGCTTGGAGGCCGGCGTGACCCAGCCCTCCGCGACCCCCTGCTCGAGGCGCCCGCGCCCGGGGAGCGGACCGAGGATCGCCTTGGCCCGTCCGCGGTCGGTGACGTGGATCGTCTCACCGCGCTCGGCCCGTTCGAGGTACTCCGAGAGATGCTGTTTGAGCTCACGAACCCCGACCGTCGTCATGTGGACACATTACCGTCTCTCGGAGACCACATGGGACCGGGAGTCCTCGTACGCATGAGGTGGGTCGTCGTCGATGCTCGGGGGCGTCGTGGCGCCGATCAGTCCTCGATGCCGGCGGGTGGGTCGAGGGCGGTCGCGAGGTCGAACGGCCCCGCCGGCAGGCCGGCGGGAGCCACGGGCTCGCCGCGGCGGTGCTCGGTGACCGTGCGGTAGTCGCCGTCGCCCGGGTCGCGGTGGACGACCAGCCGCTCGCCGGCGACGTCGATCACCCAGTACTCGGGAATCGCGGCTTCGGCGTAGAGGCGGCGCTTGCGCCCGAGGTCCCAGCGCAGCGAGCTGACCGCGACCTCGCCGACGAGGACGGTGCCCGTCGGGGGGCGCCGCGAGCGCTGCTCGAAGTCCGCGCGCCGCAGGCGGACCACGTGGAGGTCCGGCTCGGGGACCGAGTACCCGCCGACGGTGATCCCGCCCTGCTGGCCGACGCTGTACTCGCGGTGCTCGGCGAGCGCGAGCACGAAGTGGCGGCCGAGCTGGTTGGTCGCCCACCAGTGCTCCCCGGCGACCGCGTGCATCTCGATCAGCTCGCCGTCGACGAGCTCGACGCGGCGTTCGTCGAGCGCGCCGCTCTCGTCGATGTCCAGGTACAGCTCGACGTCGATAAGCATGACGTTCGCGGCAGGGTCGGTCGACGCGGGCATGGTTCCTCGAGGGTAGGGCGGAGCAGGACGGGCGGCAACCGGAGCGGCACCCGGTCGATGATCGGGGTGGGACGACCAACGTGGAGGCGGTGACGGGAGTTCTGTCGAGCATTCGCGAGTGTTTCGCAACCTTCCGCGCGCCCCCGGCGCGCCGAGCGCACCGCCCGACCGCGGGCGAGCTCGGGCTCACAGCGTCCAGGCGAAGCCGCGCGACGTCCAGCTCGGCTGCTCGCGCACGTAGAAGCGATGGGCATCGGCGCGCGCGTCGCCTGAGTCGAGCTCGAGGTGGGTGGCGCCGCGCTCGCGTCCCCACGCCTTGGCGGCGTCCAGCAGCGCCTTGCCCACGCCGCCCGAGCGACGGGCCGGGTCGACGGCGAGGTCCTCCACCCACGCGCGCTGGCCGTAGCGCACGGAGCGCAGGTCGAGCGCCACGGTGCACAGCCCGGCGATGGCGCCGCCGTCGGCCTCGGCGACCAGGACGGCCGCCTGGTCGGAGTCGATCAGGAAGGTGAGGGTCTTGCGGGCGCGCGCCTCGTCGTAGAGCGCCGGCCGCGCGCCCGGCGCGGCGAACAGCCACTCGTAGGCGGCGATCAGCGCGTCGAGCTCGTCGTGGCGAGCGGGACGGACGGAATGCATGCCGCGAGGGTGCCAGACGTGCGCGAGCCGCGGCCCATCCGCGGTTCTACCCGGCTTCGCCGTCGGCGTCGGTGCGGCACGCGAGCGGGGCGTCGCCCTTCGGGAGCGTGACGAGGATCGTGCCGTCGTCGCCCACGCGCGCCGGGTAGGTCACGACGCCGGGGAGTCCCCCGTCGGCCTCGCCGGTGCCCAGGTCGAACGCGCGGCCGTGCAGCGGGCAGACGAGCTGCCCGCTGCCGACCAGGCCGTCGGCCAGCGGCCCGCCGCGGTGCGGGCACCACGGCTGCGTCGCCCGCACGCCGCCCTCGCGCAGGCGGAAGACCGCGATCAGCTGCCCGCCGCGGACGCGGAGCATCCGGCCCTCGTTGGGCGGGATGTCGGCGAGCGCGCCGACCGGCAGCTCGGTGGTCGTCGTCACGCCGGGCCCACCACCGAGTCGAACTGGCTGGCCGTGCTCACGGCCGCCCTGGCCGTTGCCCTGGCCGGTCAGGCAGCCCCAGCCCGACCGCGGGCGGCCCGGCAGCCCGAGGGCGAGCGCGAGGTTGATGAAGCCGAGCACGGTGTCGGTCCCCTGGTGCTGCTGCTCGGGCCCGCGACCGGTGAGGATCATCGCGGACTCCGCCTCCGCGAGCAGCTGCACCGCGCGCCTCAGGTCCGCGACGGGTACGCCGGTCGTCCGCTCGACGCGGTCCGGCCAGTAGGCGCCGAGGCGCTGGCGCACGCGGTCGAAGCCGGTGGTGCGCCCGGCCACGTACTCCTCGTCGACGAGCCCGTCGCGGATCGCGATGTGCAGGAGCCCGTTCGCGAGCGCGAGGTCGGTCCCCGGCGTGAGCTGCAGGTGCAGCGTGGCGCGGCGCGCGGTCTCGGTCGCCCGCGGGTCGGCGACGATGAGCGCGCCTCCGCCGGCCACGACGTCGTCCAGGCGCGAGACGGCCGGCGGCATCGTCTCGGCCAGGTTCGAGCCCACGAGCAGCACGGCGCCCGTCTCGGAGAGGTCGGCGAGCGGGAACGGCAGGCCGCGGTCGATCCCGAGCGCGTGGTTGGCGGCGGTGGCCGCCGAGGACATGCAGAAGCGGCCGTTGTAGTCGATCGACGGCGTCCGCAGCGCCACGCGGGCGAACTTCCCGAGCTGATAGGCCTTCTCGTTGGTCAGCCCGCCGCCGCCGAACACGCCGACCGCCTCGCGGCCGTGCTCGCCCTGGCAGGCGACGAGCCGCGCGGCGACGTGGTCGAGCGCGTCCTCCCAGCTCGCGGGCACGAGCTCGCCGGAGGCGTCGCGGACCAGCGGCGTGCGCAGGCGCTCGGGATGGCCGAGCAGCGCCGCCGCCGTGTAGCCCTTGCGGCACAGCGCGCCGCAGTTGCTCGGGAAGTCGAGGGGGGTGATCACGGGCGCGCCGTCGTGGCCGGTGGCGAGCGTCATTCCGCACTGCAGCGAGCAGTACGGGCAGTGCGTGGCGGTCTTGCGGAGCGCCGCCTGAGCGGAGTGAAGGGCTGGGCCGGGCGCCATCGGGGCTGGGGGCCACCGTAGGCCGGGGGGGGCGGTCGGCACCACCGACCGCCGGCACGCCTCCCCTCGACGCGCGGTCCTTTGAGAAGTCCGTCGTCGGGGTACGTCCTGACGATGAAGCCGCTGCGCTGGACCGCCCTGTCGCTCGCGCTGCTCGGCGTGCTGACCCCGGGGAGCGCGCGCGCCGCGTCGAGCTACTGCTCGTCGTCGGGGGACGTCTGCTACTCGGCGAAGAAGCGTGACGGCGCCGTCCGCCTCGGCCTCGGCACGTTCGCCCTGCGCGGCACCGTCGACGTGTGCGTCCGGGCGCCCGACGCCACGCGGAAGTGCGTCGGGTTCCGTCTGCGCGAGCGCGCGCGGGGCATCTTCGAGATCGACGCGCGCTGGAGCGCGCACTTCCCGCGCAAGGGGCCCGGCACCTACCGCGTGACCTTCGTGCCCCGCGGCATCGACACGGCGATCGGTCCCCCGGTCACCTTCGCGCTGAAGGGCTGAGCGCCCGGGGAGGCGGGCGACGCGCCGGCGGGCGCCCCGCGTCGGCACCCCGCGCGGTGCGGGGGCGAACGTAGACTGCGCACCGATGTCGCTGCCGGACAAGACGCGCTGGGAGCCCGGCGAGGCCGAGCCGCGGATCTCCGCCGCGTGGCTGGCCTCCGGGCTGAACCACCCCGACCCCGACGGCGGCGGCCCCGCGTACTCCATCGCCATCCCGCCGCCGAACGTGACCGGCGCCCTGCACATGGGCCACGCCCTCAACGGCGCGGTCCAGGACACCCTGATCCGCTGGCGCCGCATGGGCGGGGCGCGCGCGAAGTGGATCCTCGGCACCGACCACGCGGGCATCGCCACGCAGACGCAGGTCGAGAAGCTGCTGCGCACCGAGGGCACGTCGCGGGAGGAGGTGGGCCGCGAGGAGTTCGTCCGGCGCGCGTGGGCCTGGCGCGAGCAGTACGGCGGGACCATCGTGGGCCAGTTGAAGCGCCTCGGCGCCTCCTGCGACTTCGAGACCGAGCGCTTCACGCTCGACGCGGCCTACGTCGAGGCCGTGCTGCGGGTCTTCACCACGCTCTACGACCAGGGCCTGATCTACCGCGACCACTACATGGTCAACTGGGATCCCGGATCGCGCTCGGCGATCTCCGACCTCGAGGTCGAGGAGCGCGAGGTCGAGGACGCGATGTACGAGATCGCCTACCCGCTCGCCGACGGCTCCGGCGAGGTCGTCGTCGCGACCGTGCGGCCGGAGACGATGCTCGGCGACGCCGCCGTCGCGGTCCATCCCGACGACGAGCGCTACGCGGGGCTCGTCGGCCGGACGGTCGTGCTGCCGCTGGTCGGCCGGGAGCTGCCGATCATCGCCGACGCCTACGTCAAGACCGACTTCGGCACGGGCTGCTTGAAGATCACGCCGGGCCACGACCCCAACGACTTCGAGATCGGGCGCCGGCACGGCCTCCCCGAGCTCTCGGTGATCGGTGAGGACGGCCGGATGACCGCGGAGGCCGGGGAGTTCGCCGGGCTCGAGGCGCTCGAGGCGCGCGCGCGGATCGTCGCCGCGCTCGGCGACGCCGTCCGCGCGACGGCGCCCTACGTCCATTCCGTCCCGTTCTCGCACCGCTCGGGGGAGCGGATCGAGCCGCTCGTCTCGTTGCAGTGGTTCATGCGGATGGACGAGCTCGCGCGGCCCGCGATCGAGGCGGTGACCAGCGGGCGCCTCCGCATCCACCCGGCCTCGCAGCAGCGCCGCTACCTCGAGTGGCTGGAGAACATCCGGCCGTGGTGCATCTCCCGGCAGCTCTGGTGGGGTCACCAGATCCCCGTCTGGTATCGCGGCGAGGAGACCTACGTGGGGACCGCGGCGCCGGAGGGGGAGGGCTGGGCGCGCGACCCGGACGTGCTCGACACGTGGTTCTCGAGCGCGCTGTGGCCGTTCGCGACGCTCGGCTGGCCCGCCGACACGGCCGAGCTGCGCGCCTTCTACCCGACCGACGTGCTCTCCACCGGCCGGGACATCCTCTTCCTCTGGGTCGCGCGGATGGTCATGTTCGGGCTCGAGCTCACCGGCGAGGCGCCGTTCGCCGACGTCTACAACCACGCGGTCATCCAAGCCCCCGACGGCCGGCGGATGAGCAAGTCGCTGGGCACGGGCATCGACCCGCTGACGCTCATCGACGGCGGCCCGCGCCCACCCGTCTTTCCCGAGGGCGGCGACTTCCCGGCCTACGGCGCCGACGCGGTCCGCTTCGGCCTGCTGGCCATGAGCTCGACGCAGGACGTGCGCTTCTCCGAGGAGAAGGTCGCCCAAGGGCGCGCGCTGGCCAACAAGCTGTTCAACGCGTCGCGCTTCGTGCTCGGCAAGGTGCCCGCCGGCACGGTCGGCGCGCCGCGCCCGACCACCGTGGAGGACCGCTGGATCCTCTCGCGCCTGCAGGCGTTCAACGCAGAGCTCGAGTGGCTGATCGACGCCTTCGACTTCTCCAAGGCGGCGCTCTCGCTCTACGACTTCGTCTACGGCGAGCTGTGCGACTGGTACGTCGAGCTCATCAAGGCCCGCGACGTCGACGCAGACCTCGCGGCGACGCTCGTGCACGTCCTGCGCGAGACGCTCGCGCTCGCCCATCCCGTGATCCCGTTCGTCACCGAGGAGCTGTGGGCGAAGCTGCCCGGCGCCGACGGGACCCTCCTGGCCGCCTCGCGGCGGCCCGTGGTCGACGCCCGGCTGTCGGACCCGGAGGCCGAGGCCATCGTGGACATCGCCATCACCTCGATCAGCACCGTGCGCGCCTGGCGCCAGGGCGCCGGGGTGCAGGCTGGCGCGCGGCTGCCGGTCCGGATCATCGGGCCCGCCCAGGAGACCGCGGCGCTGCTGGCCCGGATGGCCCGCCTGGAGCCGGGCGGCTCGGGCGAGGCCGAGGCGACGATCGCGCTCCCCGGCGGGAGCGTCGAGGTGCTCGCGGGCGGCGGGTTCGACCCCGCGCGCGCGGCGCGGAAGGTCGCCGAGCAGCGCGAAGGGCTGCGGGTGGAGATCGAGCGCGCGGAGGTCCGCCTGGGCAACGTGCGCTTCGTCGCCAAGGCGCCGCCGCACATCGTCGCGGCCGAGCGGGAGAAGCTCGCGCGCCTGCGCGGGGAGCTCGAGGCGCTGTGACGGCCGCGGCGCCCGCCGAGCACGAAGCGCTGCGCGGGGCCGAGCGCTACCTGCTCGGGCTCGAGCTCTTCGGGATGCGCTTCGGCCTCGACCGGATGCGGCGGCTGCTCACGGTGCTCGGCACGCCGCAGGAGCGCTTCGGCTCGATCCACGTGGTCGGCTCGAACGGGAAGAGCTCGACCGCGCGGATGATCGCGGCGCTGCTCGGCGCCCACGGCCGCCGCGCGGGCTCCTACCTCTCGCCGCACCTCGTCTCCTTCAACGAGCGTGTCCGCGTGGAGGGCCACGACGTGACCCCGTTGCGGTTCGCCGCGGCCGTCCAGGCGGCGCGGCACGCCGCGGCCAAGGTCGACCGCACGCTCGCGGCCGGCGACCGCGTCACGCAGTTCGAGGCCCTGACCGCCGCGGCGTTCTTCGAGCTCGCCGAGGCGCGCGTCGACGTCGCGGTCGTCGAGGCGGGCCTGGGCGGGCGCTGGGACGCGACGAACGTCATTCCCTCCGCGGTGCAGGTGCTCACGAACGTCGGCCTGGAGCACACGCGGTGGCTCGGCCCGACGATCGCCGACATCGCCGCCGAGAAGCTCGACGTCGTGCGGCCGGGCGGGACGCTCGTGATCGGGCCCGGGCTCCACCCCGACGCGCGGGAGGTCGCCGAGCGCGTCGCGGCCGGGCGCGGCGCGCGGATCGTCGTCGCGGCGGCCGCACCCCCGCCGGGGCTGCGCCTGCGCGCCGCGGGCACGTTCCAGCGCACGAACTTCGCGCTGGCCTGCGCGGGCGCCGAGGCGTTCCTCGCGACGGCGGGTTCCTCGGCGCCTCCATCCCCGGCGGTGGGGAACACGCCGACGCTCGATCCCGCCGCCATTGCGCGGGCCGCGGCCTCGACGCTCGTGCCCGGGCGCTTCGAGACGGTGGGGGAGCACCCGCTGACGATCCTCGACGGCGCGCACAACCCGGCGGGCTTCGTCGCGCTCGCCGCCTCGCTGCGCGAGGTGCTCGGCGGCCGCCGGTTGGTCGCGGTGCTCTCGATCCTGGACGACAAGGACGCCGCCGCGATGCTCGGCGAGCTGCTCCCGCTGTGCGCGGAGGCGATCGCGACCGCGAACGCGAATCCGCGCACGCTGCCCCCCGCGACCCTGCGTTCGCTCGCCGCGCAGCTCGCCCCGGCCGCCGGGGGCCCGGCGCTGCGGGTCGAGCCCGATCCGCGCCGCGCGCTGGCCCGCGCCCGCGAGCTCGCAGGGCCGGGCGGCGTGGCCCTCGCGACCGGCTCCCTGTACCTGCTGGCCGACCTGAAGCGCCCGGCCGCCGCCGGGCCGGGCTCGACGCTGTGAACGAGGACGGGCCCGGCGTCCCCAAGATGATGGCGGCCGTCGCGATCGTGGTCGCCACGGTCATCCTGCTGTTCTTCGCGATCGGCTACGCCCTGGGGAGGGTCTTCCTGTAGAACCACGAAGTACGCTTCACCGTGCCCATGACGACCCCCACCGCAGTCTTCGGGATCAACTCCGACGGCCTCAACCTCGCCGTCAAGCTCCTGATCCTCCTGCTGGTCTTCGTGTATCTCGCGCTCGTGTACTACACCTACACCGACGCGCGCCGGCGGATCGCCGACCCGATCGTCATCGGCTGCGCGACCGCCGCGTCGCTGTTCCCCTTCGTCGGGACGGTCGTCTACATGATCGTGCGGCCACCCGAGTTCCTCGACGACGTGCGCGAGCGCGAGCTCGAGATGCAGGCGGCCGAGGCCCGGCTGCACAAGCTCGACTACTTCCTCTGCCCGCACTGCGACTACCAGGTGGAGAAGGACTTCCTGCGCTGTCCGAGCTGCACCCGCAAGCTCAAGGACGCGTGCACCAACTGCGCGAAGCCGCTGGATCCCGAGTGGCGGCTGTGCCCGTACTGCGAGGCCGAGGTGCCGAGCGCGGAGCCGCCGCGGCGCCGGCGCCGCCGCCAGTCCGAGGAGACCGCGGTCCCCGAGTTCTGACGGCCGTGACCGCACGTCTGAGGACTCCGCCGCCGGGCCGGTGATGGACGCGCTGCTCAAGGAGCTCGCCGGCGCCTCGATGGCCGTGGGCGCAGGTGAGGAGGCGCTCGCGGAGGGCGCGAACACGACCGCCCGCGACGAGCTCGACCGCGCCGCCGAGATCCTCGCGGCGCTGCGCGAGCGCTGGCCCGAGCTCTCCGCGGCCGAGCGGGGGATCGTCGGCAAGACCGCCGCCCCGCTGCGCCGGCGCCTCGACGCCGCGCAGGCCCGCCTGCCCAAGCGCTCCGCGCTGCGCGAGGTCGCCGCCGAGCCCGACCCGGAGGACGAGACGGAGCCCGACGGGTAGCGCGGCGGCTCGTGGCGGGATGGAGCCCCCGACACCAGCCATGCGACCGGTCGTGGATCACCGACGGGCCGTACCGGGACCAAACCTGGGCCTCCATCCCGGCGCACGTTTGGAGCCACCGGCTCCATATCGGAGCCTGTCCGCCCAAATCGTCCCCCGTGGCGACGCGCTCGGGCTCGACCTCCGCTTCTTCGACCGCTGACCGGCCGCGAGAAGGCCGATCAGGCTCCCCCCGCAGCCGCATCCGCCTTCTCGCGGTGCTCAGCGTCACCTTCGCCCCGGCGTCACATCTCCTCGGCCACCCTCCTAGGCTCCTAGCCCATGGAACGCACCCTCATCCTCGTCAAGCCCGATGCCTTCGCCCGCGGACTGACCGGGGAGATCGTCGCGCGCTTCGAGCGCAAGGGCCTCGCGCTCGTCGCCCTCCAGCACCTCACCGCCTCGCGCGAGACGGCCGAACAGCACTACGCAGAGCACGCCGAGAAGAAGTTCTACGGCGAGCTGCTCGACTTCATCACCGGCGGCCCGCTCGTCGCGTTGATCCTCGAAGGCGAGCAGGCGATCGACGCCGCGCGGCAACTCATCGGCGCGACCGACCCGCTCGAGGCCACTCCGGGGACGATCCGCGGCGACTTCGCGATCGAGGTGGGCAAGAACATGGTCCACGGCTCCGACAAGCCCGAGTCGGCGGAGCGCGAGATCGCCATCTGGTTCGGGGAGCTCTCGTAGCGCCGCTCGTCCTGGCCAGCGCCTCGCCGCAGCGGCTCGCGCTCCTCACGCAGCTCGGCGTCCTGTGCGAGGTGTGCCCGGCGGGGGTCGAGGAGCTCTCAGCCGGCGAGCCGGAGGCCGTGGCGCTCGCGAACGCGCGCCGCAAGGCCGACGCGGTCGCGGACCAGCTCGGGCCCGACCCGCCCCGCAGGATCCTCGGCGTCGACACCGTCGTCACGCTGGACGGCGAGCTGTTCGGCAAGCCGGCCGACGCCGCCGAAGCGGCCCGGACGCTCACGCGGCTCTCCGGCCGGACCCACCGCGTGATCTCCGGGCTGGTCCTGCGGCCCGACGGCGAGCGCACGGCGGCGACGCACGTGACGTTCCGCACCCTTCGCCCGGACCAGGTCGCGCGCTACGTCGCACTCGGGGAGTGGCGCGGTCGCGCGGGCGGGTACGCCATCCAGGAACGGGGCGCCGGCCTGGTGGAGCGCATCGACGGCGACTACGCCAACGTCGTCGGCTTGCCCGTCGCCGCGCTCCTCGACCTCGCGCCCGACCTGTGGTGACCCCGGCGCTGGATAAAGGCCGCATGAAGCAGGGGAAATCCTGCTTGCAACGGCGTTGTCGGCCGGGGGTCGGCGCGCGGCCCTCCGCTACACTCGCCCTACGCTCGGACGGCGGTCCCAGGGGCCTTTCCCTGGTGCCTGCGAGTGCTTCTCCCGCATGGGCTTCTTCAGCTACCTCACCGGATTCGGCGGCCGCGACATGGCCGTCGACCTCGGCACGGCGAACACGCTCGTCTACGTCCGCGGCCGCGGGATCGTGCTCTCCGAGCCCTCCGTCGTCGCGATCGACGCGCGCACCGGCGAGGTGCACGCCGTCGGCATCGAGGCCAAGCGCATGCTCGGCCGCACGCCCGGCACGATCTCGGCCATCCGCCCGCTCAAGGACGGCGTGATCGCCGACTTCGACGTGACCGAGGAGATGCTGCGCCACTTCATCCAGAAGGTGCACCAGAACCGCTGGGCGCATCCCCGCGTCGTCGTCTGCGTCCCCTCGGGGGTCACCGGGGTCGAGAAGCGCGCCGTCGAGGAGGCGTGCCTGTCGGCGGGCGCCCGGCAGGCCTACCTGATCGAGGAGCCGATGGCGGCCGCGATCGGCGCCGGGCTGCCCGTCGGGGAGCCCACGGGCTCGATGGTCGTCGACATCGGCGGCGGGACGAGCGAGGTCGCGGTGATCTCGCTCGGCGGAATCGTCGTCTCGCAGTCGATCCGCGTCGCCGGCGACGAGCTCGACGAGGCGATCATCAACTACGCCAAGCGTGAGTACAAGCTGCTCATCGGCCAGCAGACGGCCGAGGAGGTCAAGCTCGAGATCGGCAGCGCCCATCCCATGGAGGAGGAGGTCCAGGCCGAGATCCGCGGGCGCGACATGGTCTCCGGACTGCCGAAGACCGTGGTGCTGACCAGCGAGGAGATCCGCGCGGCGCTCGAAGAGCCGCTCTCGCAGATCATCGACGCGGTGAAGGTGACGCTCGACACCACGCCGCCCGAGCTGGCCTCGGACATCATGGATCGCGGCATCATGCTCGCCGGCGGCGGCTCCCTGCTGCAGGGGCTCGACGAGCGCCTGCGCGAGGAGACGCAGATGCCCGCGCACCTGGCGGAGTCGCCGCTCACGTGCGTCGCGGTGGGCTCGGGCCGCTCCCTCGAGGAGTTCGAGGCCATCCACCGCTCGAACAAGACCGCTCGCAACGGCCGCAACCGCGCACGCCGGTACTAGACCGTGCCCGCGCCCCCCACTTCGGAGCCCTTCCTCGGATGCACGACAAGACCATCAGGCGTCGACGGCTGGTCCTCTTGGGCCTCGTCGTCGGCTCCCTGCTGCTCCTGACCGCCTCCTTCGGCGGCTCGGCGGGCGGCGGCCTCGGCGCGCTCCAGCGCGGGGTCTCGACGGTCCTCAGCCCCGTCCAGGAGGGCGCGAGCCGGGCGCTCAAGCCCGTGCGCGACGGCTTCGGCTGGGTCGGCGACACGTTCGCGGCCAAGAGCGAGAACAAGCGCCTCAGGACCGAGCTGGCCGACGCGCGGCGCCTCAAGATCGACGGGCAGGCCAGCGCGGCCGAGAACGCAGAGCTGCGGCGGCTGCTCGACATGAACGAGCGCGCCCAGATCCAGGACATGGGGCTGGTGCCCGCCCGCGTGATCGGGCGCGCGCCGAATGTCCTCAACCAGGTCGTCAAGATCAACCGGGGCTCCCCGGACGGCGTGAAGCCCGGCCAGCCCGTGGTCACCGGCAGCGGGCTCGTCGGCACCGTGGACGCCGTCGGGCCGAACTTCGCCATCGTCAAGCTCATCACCGACGCGGACTTCGGCGCGGGCGCAAAGGTCTCCGAGGGCGGCATCACGGGCGTCGTGACGCCCGCGGCCGGCGCGCCTCGCGAGCTGCGGATGCAGTACACGCAGGCCACCGACGACGTGCGCAAGAACAACACGCTGGTCACCTCGGGCACGAGCGACCCGAAGTTCCCGTCGCCGTTCCCGCCCGACCTGCCGATCGGCCGGGTCAGCGAGGTCGAGGACCCGGGCTCGGACAGCCAGGTCATCCACGTGCGGCCGTTCGTCGACGTGCGCGACGTGAACTTCGTCGAGGTCATCACGAAGCTCGACCCGAGGCGCTCCTGATGCGCGGCTCCTCCGCGCTCGTCGGCCGCCTGGCCCTCCTCGGGCTGATCGCCGTCGTGCTGCAGGTCTCCGCCGTCTCCCAGCTGACGGTCTTCGGCACCAACGCCGACGTCGTGCCGCTCGTCGTGGCCTTCGTCGGGCTCCTGTCGGGCTCGGTCACCGCAGCGATCTTCGGCTTCGCGGTCGGCCTGTTCATCGACACCGCGCTCGTGGGCACGCTCGGGATCAGCTCGCTGGTCTACGTCGCGATCGGCCACGGCGCCGGTCGGCTGCGCGAGCTGCGCGACCCGCAGTCGGCGCTCGTCCCGCTCGCGGTGGGGGCCGCGGCGAGCGCCGCCGCCGCGTTCGGCTTCGCCCTGGTGCAGTTCCTGCTCGGGGCCGAGGCGGCGGTCTCCTTCGAGCTCATCCGCCAGCTCGTCGTCGCCACGCTCGTGTCGACGCTGCTCGCGCTGCCGGTCTACGCTGGGGTGCGACGTGCCCTGCTGCCCGCCCTTCCCGACGACCCGCGCCGCCGCCGGCGCCGGGCCTACACCACAGGCGGGCTGTCCCCGCTGAGCCGCCTGTGATCGACCCGACCGCAGACCGCCGCGCGCCCATCTCGCCCCAGCTCGCCGTCCGCGTGGCGGGGCTCGGGATGCTCGCCTTCGTCCTGTTCGGAGTGATCTTCTTCCGGCTCTGGTTCCTGCAGGTGCTCTCGGGCGACCGGTTCCTCGCCGAGGCGAGCAAGAACCGGGTCCGCACCCAGCCCCAGCAGGCCCCGCGCGGGTTCATCGTCGATCGCGACGGCAACCCGCTGGTCAAGAACCGCCAGGCCACGGTGCTCCAGCTCGACCCGCGCGAGATCCCCGAGGAGGAGCGCGTCCTCGCCGCGAAGTACGGGGCCGCCAAGGCCAGGCGGCACCGGCGGCGCCCGGAGCTGCGCGGCCCCGAGGTGCGGATCCCCGCTCCGCCCGCCGACCTGCGCGCGCGCTTCGCGCGCCTGGAAGCGGTCACGGACCTGACCGTGGCCGAGATCCAGGAGCTCGTCATCGTCGGGCTCTACCAGGAGCCGTTCGTGCCCGTTCGGCTCACCGAGGACGTGTCGCCGGCCATCCGCCAGTTCGTCGAGGAGCACCGCAAGGACTTCCGGGGCCTGCGCGTGCGGACGGTCTACCTGCGCGAGTACCCGTACAAGGAGGTCGGCGCGCAGCTCTTCGGCACCCTCTCGGAGATCAACCCGGACCAGCTCGGCGGCGAGCGCTACCGCGGCGTGCGCCAGGGGTCGGTCGTCGGCCAGAACGGCCTGGAGCGGACCTACGACGAGTATCTCCGGGGCACCGACGGCGTCGAGCGGATCTTCGTCGACGCCGCGGGCCGCCCGATCGGCTCCGGGCTCGCCGCGCGCGGGCGGGCCGGCTACCAGCTGCGGACCTCGATCGACCTGAAGCTGCAGAAGGCCGGGCAAGCCGCGCTTCAGCGCGCGGGCGGGGGCAAGCCCGGGGCGTTCGTGGCCATGGACCCCTACACCGGCGAGGTCTTCGCGATGGGCTCGGCTCCGAGCTTCGACCCGAACGTGCTCGCCCGGCCGCTGACCGAGAAGCGCGCGGCCAGCCTCTTCGGCCCGGACTCCGGGGCCCCGCTGACCAACCGCGCGGTCTCCTCGATCTACTCCACGGGCTCGACGTTCAAGCCGGTCACGGCGCTCGCCGCCCTGTCGACGGGCGTGACCTCCCCGGGCCGCGTCATCGTCGACACCGGGACGATCCAGCTCTTCCCCGGCAAGGTGGGGATCCGCACGAACGCGGGCTCGACGCCCTACGGGCCGGTGACCCTGGCCAAGGCGCTCTCGGTCTCGTCCGACATCTACTTCTACGAGGTGGGCAAGGAGACGTTCTACGCCGGAAAGGGCCGCGCGCTGCAGTCCTGGGCGCGCAAGCTCGGCTTCGGGCGCCTGACCGGCATCGACACCGGCTCGGAGACCAAGGGCGTGGTCCCGAGCAAGGTGTGGCGCGACAACCTAAACCGGCTCGAGGCCGACTGCCGCGACAGCACGAAGTTCCCCTCCGGCAACCCCAAGAAGAAGGGCGCGCCCTGCGGCCTGGCCGACGGGACCAACCGCCCCTACAGCGCGGGCGACGACGTCAACCTCGCCATCGGGCAGGGTGACCTCCAGGCCACGCCAATGCAGCTCGCGCTCGCCTACTCCGCGATCGCGACCGGCGACCGCGTCCCGACGCCGCACATCGGAGTGCGCATCGAGGACGAGGACGGCAAGCTGATCCAGAAGATCAAGCCGAAGCGCGCGCGGAAGGTCGCGCTGCCCCCCGTCGGCCTGGAGACCATCCGCGAGGGCCTGCGCTCCGCGGCCAGCGATCCCGGCGGCACCTCCGCCGACGTGTTCGCCGGCTGGGACCAGGCGCGCTGGCCGATCCACGGCAAGACCGGGACCGCCCAGACCTCCAAGGGGGACCAGTCGTGGTACGCGGCCTACGTCCCGCGGTCGGCCACCAACCGGAGCCCGCTGCTCGTCGTCGCGACCGTGGAGCGCGGCGGCTTCGGCGCCGAGGCCGCGGCGCCGCTCGTGCGCCAGATCTTCTCCGAGTGGTACCTGAAGAAGCCCGGGGCCTTCACGGCCGGGAAGAGCGCGTCGCTGTGAGCACGCCGATCTCCCCGCCCCCGTCGCAGGAGCCCGGCCGCCTAGGCAAGGGCGCAGGCCTCGGCCGCGGCGCCTTCGGCGGACCGTTCGACTTCGTCATGGCGATCGCCGTCCTCGGGATCTGCGCCTGCTCGCTGGTGACCCTGAGGACCGTCCAGGTCGAGGGGGCCGCCGACGGGTTCTTCATGAAGCGTCAGGCGGCCTACTTCGTCGTCGGGGCGATCATCGCCCTCGTGCTCTCCCGCCTGGACTACTCGCGGCTGCGGGAGCTCAAGTGGGGCATCTTCGCGTTCATGATCGCCTCGTTGATCGCCGTCGACCTCCTGGGCAGCGACGCGCGCGGGGCGCGGCGCGCGATCCAGCTCCCCTTCTTCTCCTTCCAGGCCTCAGAGCTCGGCAAGGTCCTCATCCTGGTGGTGCTCTCGGCGTTCATCGTCGATCGCGCCCGCCGGCTCGGGGACCGGGACACGACCGCGGGCACGATGCTTCTCGCGCTCGTCCCGGCCGCGCTCGTGATGGTCCAGCCCGACCTCGGCTCCGCCCTGGTCTACCTGGCCATCGTGATGACGGTGCTCTTCGTCGCGGGGATCCCCGGCCGGCACTTCGCCGCCCTCGGGGCCCTCGGGACGATCGCCGTCGTCCTCACGCTGGTCGCCGCGCCCGCAGTGGGCGTGGAAGTGCTCAAGCCGTACCAGACCGAGCGCCTCACGGCGTTCCTCAACCCGACGGGCGATCCGGCTGACGCCGGGTACCAGCAACAGCAATCACGCGTCGCGATCGGCTCGGGCGAGAAGCTCGGCCGCGGGGAGGCGGCCACGCAGACGCGTGACAACTTCCTTCCCGAGAACCACACGGATTTCATCTTCGCGTCGCTCGGCGAACGCTACGGCTTCGTCGGCGCCGCGATCATGCTCTCGCTCTACGCTCTGCTGATCTGGCGCACCCTGCGCGCGCTGACCTTGTCCAAGAACCTGTTCGGCGCCATCGTCGCCGGCGGCATCCTCGCGATGCTGCTCTTCCAGGTCTTCGTCAACGTCGGCATGAACGTCGGGATCATGCCCATCACCGGGATCCCGCTGCCGCTCATGAGCTACGGCGGCTCCTCGGTGATCACCACGTTCGTGGCCATAGGCCTGCTGCTGTCGATCCACGCGCAAGGGCGCGCTGCGACAGCCGGCAAGGGCCGTGTCCTCGGATTCACCTAAAGGACTGATCGAATTGAAGAAGCAAGTGCTCGTCAGCGTCGACCGCGGGGAGACCCGCGTCGCGCTGATGGAGGCGACCGGGACCCCCGAGTCCGCCAAGACCAATCCCTCCCCACCCACCCGCGGGCGCACGAAGAAGGTCGCGCTGAACGGCGATTACCGCGTCGCGGAGCTCTACTTCGAGCGCCGCGGCAGCCGCTCTATCGTCGGCAACATCTACAAGGGCAAGGTCGACAACGTCCTGCCCGGCCTCGAGGCGGCGTTCGTCGACATCGGCCTGGAGAAGAACGCCTTCCTGCACGTCGACGAGATCGTCCTGCCCGGCGTCGAGATCCCGCGGCGCGGGCGCGGCGGCAGCGGCGGTAAGGACGGCGCCCCTCAGAAGAAGATCTCCGATCTGCTGCGGCCTGGGCAGGAGATCGTCGTGCAGGTCGTCAAGGACCCGCTCAAGACGAAGGGCGCGCGGATCTCGATGGAGCTGACGATCGCCGGGCGCTACATGGTCTACACGCCGACCGGCGAGGGGATCGGCGTCTCCAAGCGCCTCGACGACAAGGAGCGCGAGCGGCTGCGCCGCGAGGCCAAGTCGCTCGAGATGCCGTCGGGCGGCGCAATCATCCGCACGGCCGCCCACGGCGCCAAGCGCGCGGACTTCGAGCGCGAGGCGCAGTACCTGCACAAGCTGCACGAGGTGCTCCTCCAGCGCGTCGAGACGACCCCCGCGCCGGGCCTCGTCTTCCAGGAGGCCGACCTCTCCGTGCGGGTGGTGCGCGACATCTTCTCCGCCCACTTCGAGCGGGCGATCGTCGACGACGAGAAGCAGCACCAGCGCCTGGTGTCGTTCTTCACCCGGACGGCGCCCGAGCTCGTCGACCGCGTCGAGCTGTGGCAGGACTCCACCCCGCTGCTGGAGGCCTACGGCGTCGAGAAGACGATCGACGGCCTGTTCTCCAAGCGCGTGGACCTCGCCTCGGGCGGCTACCTGATCGTCGAGTACACCGAGGCGCTGACCGTCATCGACGTCAACTCGGGGTCGTTCATCGGACGCGGCAAGCAGGCGCGCCTGGAGGACACGATCACCAAGACGAACCTCGAGGCGGCCGAGGAGGTCGTCAACCAGCTGCGCCTGCGCGACATCGGCGGGATCATCGTCATCGACTTCATCGACATGGCCCGCGCGCGCAACCGCGATGCGGTGCTCAAGACGCTGCGCACCAAGCTCGACGAGGACCGCACCAAGACGTTCACCGCCGAGATCTCCAAGCTCGGCCTGGTCGAGATGACCCGCCAGAACGTGACCGAGGGCGTCCGCGAGGTCATGTCGCGCCCGTGCCCGACCTGCGACGGCGAGGGCGTCATCCGCTCCGAGACGACGATCGCCATCGCGTCCGAGCGCCGCCTGCGCGACCTGGCGGCGCGCGCCCCGCGCGGCGTCGAGGCGTTCCTGGTGCGCATGCACCCCGGCGTCTCGGGTGAGTTCACCGGTCAGGGGGCCCGGGTGCTGCACCAGCTCGAGGCCGAGACCGGGATGTTCTTCCACTTCACCGGCACCGAGGGGCTGCCGCTCGACCACTTCGACGTGCTGCGCGAGGGCGGCAACGACGACATCCTTGAGGAGGCCGTCCCGTTCCGCGAGGGCGACGAGGTGCTCGTGCAGATCGTCGAGCCGCACATGTACAACGTCGACGACGCCGTCGCGAAGATCGACGGCTACATCGTCTCGGTGGAGGAGGGCGGGCGCTTCGTCGGCTCCAAGCGCCTCGTGCGCATCGTGGAGGCGGGGCGCACCGCGGCCGTGGCCGTCCTCGTCGCCGGCCACGACCAGCAGCCCGACGGCGACGGGCGCCCCGCCGCGGAGGCGGACGGCGACGGCTCGGACGAGGACGACGCGGTAGACTCCAAGCCCCGGCGCCGCGGCCGTAGAGGTGGGCGGCGCCGTTCGGCTGCCAAGGCCGAAGCGACCTCACCCGAGTAAGGCTCCTCATGTACGCAATCGTCAAGACCGGTGGCAAGCAGTACCGCGTCGAACAGGGGCAGACCCTGCTCGTCGAGCGCCTGCCCGCCGACGCCGGCGCCAGCGTCGTGCTCGAGCCGCTGCTCGTCGCCGGCGACACGTCGGTGTTCGACAAGGCCGGCCTCGCCGCCGCCTCGGTCGACGCCAAGATCGTCGAGCACCTGCGCGGCCCGAAGCTGCGCGTGGCCAAGTTCAAGCCGAAGCGCGGCTACAAGCGCCGGACGGGACACCGTCAGGAGCTCACGCGCATCGAGATCACCTCGATCAAGGAGAAGTAGAGATGGCGCACAAGAAGGGGCTCGGCTCCTCCCGCAACGGCCGCGACTCCAACTCGCAGCGCCTCGGCGTCAAGAAGTTCGCCGGCGAGGTCGTCACCGGCGGCGAGATCATCGTCCGCCAGCGCGGCTCGGTCTTCAAGGCTGGCGACGGCGTAGGCATGGGCAAGGATGACACGCTGTTCGTCAAGGCGCCCGGCTTCCTCGAGTTCAAAGAGGGCCGCCGCGGCCGCGTCGTCAACGTCATCAGCGCCGACGCGCAGGCGACGGCCGAGGCCGCGCGCGAGTCCGCCGCCGCCGCGGCGGAGTAGCTTCGGCCGCATGGCTCCCCCGCGCGCCCAGGAGACGATCATGGCGGCGGGGCGCGTGGCCATCGGCGCCGCGATGCTGGCCGACCCGTCGCGCTTCGCGCGCCCGTGGCTCGGCGCGCCGGCCGAGACCGGCGGCGGCGGGGTCGCCGTGCGCGCGCTCGGCGCCCGCGACTTCGCGCTCGGCACGCTGACCCTCGCCGCGCTCACCGGCCGCCTCGGGGCGCCCTCCACCGCGACGGCGCTCGTCGCCGCGGGCGGCTTCTGCGACCTCGCCGACGGCGCCGCGCTCCTGGCCGTGCGCAAGGACGTCCCGGCCGCGGGCGCCGCGACTGGCGTCTTCGCGCTCGGCTCGGCGCTTTTCGGCTTCGCGGCCGCGCGCCGGCTGCACGCGGGCTGAGACGCCGCGCGCCGCGCTCTGCGCCCAGAGCCCATCAGGACCCACCCCCTGGGGCCTCATGGGCGCTCGACGATCAGGAGCCGCTCGCGCGGCGCTTCGTCCGGCTCCACACGCGGCGCACCACCGCGCCGCTGGCCGCGTGGGCCGCGAGCAGCCCGGTGGTCGGGACGAGCACGATCGCCGGCCAGAACAGGCCCTCGCCGGCCAGCGCCCAGACGCCGATGGCCGCGCCGTTGGCGCCCGCGTACGCCGTGGCGTGCACGCCGAGCGCAGCGCGGTGGATCTTGCGCAGCGTCCCCGGCGCCGGCCGGCGCGGGGCGAGCGGGAGGCCGCGGCGCGCCGCACGCAGCTCGAGCGTCGTGCGCGCGGCGAGGACGAGCCCGAGGCGCTCCTCGAGCTCGTCGTGGTCCAGGCGGCCCGCGGCGTGCGCGGCGCGCACCGCGGCGGCGCACCGCTCTCGCTCGGCCTCCGAGGCGAGCGTGTGAGCGGGAAGGGCCACTCAGGCATCCGGCCCGGCATCGGCGACGGCGCGGCGGCACACGGTCGGTCGCCTATCCCGGCTGGTCGGTCGGGCGCACGAGGATCTCGTTGACGTCGACGCGGCGCGGCTGGGCGATCGCGTACATGACCGCGGCGGCGACGTCTTCGGGCTGCAGCGCCTCGATGCTCGGCTTGTCGGTGAAGAACGGCGTCTCGACCATGCCCGGGGCGATGATCGTCGTGCGGATCCCCGTGTCGCTGAGGTCGGCGCGGATCGCCTCGCCCATCGCGTGGACGGCGTGCTTGGTGGCTGAGTACAGCGAGCCCGGCAGCGCTCGCCGCCCGGCGACCGAGCCGGTCAGGAAGACGTGGCCGCGGCTCTCCTTGAGCGCGGGGATCGCGGCGCGCACCGTGTACGCGGCGCCCAGGACGTTTGTCAGGACCATGTCGCGCCAGTGCTCCGGCGTCTCCTCGAGCCAGCCGCGCGAGGCGCCGAAACCCGCGTTGGCGAAGATCGCGTCGACGCGGCCGAAGGCGTCGAGGGCGCTCTTCACGAGCGCCTCGTCGTCCTCCCAGAGGGTCACGTCGGTCGGGACGGCGATCGCTCGCTGCGTGCCGCCGAGCTCCTCGGCCAGCGTGGTGAGCTTGTCGGCCGAGCGGGCGGCGAGCACCACGCGGTAACCGGCGGCCGCGGCCGCGCGGGCGGTGGCCGCGCCGATACCGGTGCTCGCGCCGGTGATGATCAGGACGTCGTCTTGGGCCATGCGCGTCAGACTAGGCGACGATGCGCTCGTTCAGGACGACACCGCTCATGGCCACCGCCCGCGGGGCGTGAGGCCGGATGCTCTACGACAAGGCGCGCATCTTCGTCCAGGCCGGTGGGGGCGGGAACGGCTGCATGAGCTTCCGGCGCGAGGCCCACGTCCCGATGGGCGGGCCCGACGGGGGGGACGGGGGCCGCGGGGCCGACGTCGTGCTCGTCTGCGACGACTCCCTGCGCGATCTGCAGTCGTTCAAGCGCTCCGCGCACTACAAGGCCGCGCGCGGACGCCACGGCGAGGGCAACCAGCACCACGGCGCCGACGGGGAGACGCTGGCGGTGCGCGTCCCCCCGGGCACCGAGGTCCACTCGTGGGACGGGACGGTCTACGACCTCGTGCGCCCCGGCCAGCGGGTCACGATCGCCGCCGGCGGCTCGGGCGGCCGCGGGAACCGCAAGTTCAAGTCCTCCACGCGGCAGTCGCCGCGCTTCGCCGAGAAGGGCCTGGAGGGCGCGGAGGGGTGGCTCGACCTGCGCCTCAAGCTGCTGGCCGACATCGGGCTGGTCGGCGTCCCCAACGCCGGCAAGTCGTCGCTCATCTCCGTCGTCACCCGCGCGGCGCCCAAGATCGCCAACTACCCGTTCACGACGCTCGAGCCCGTGCTCGGCACCCTCGACGGCGGCGACCGGCAGCTCATCCTCGCCGACATCCCCGGCCTGATCGACGGCGCCAGCGACGGCGCGGGCCTCGGCCACGAGTTCCTCGCCCACGTCGAGCGGACGCGGCTGCTCGTCCACGTCCTCGAGCTCGCGCCGGTGGACGGCTCGGACCCCGAGGAGAACTTCGCGACGATCGAGCGCGAGCTCGCCAAGCACGACGAGCGCCTGGCCCGGCTGCCGCGCATCCTCGTGCTCTCCAAGGCCGACCTCGTGCCACCAGAGGTCGTCGAGGTCAGCCGGGCGCGGTGGCAGGCGCACTTCGATGCGCTCTCCCCGCCCGTCGAGGAGTGGGACGTCTTCGACCCGCTCTCGCGCGTCCCGGTCATCGTCACGTCCAGCCCGACGGGCGTCGGCCTGGAAGCGCTCAAGGTCGAGCTGCTGCGCCGCGTCCCGCTCCTGCCCGTCGAGGTGCTCGAGGAGCTCGCAGGAGCCGGCGACCTGGCCGAGCACCGCGTGTTCCGTCCGGCCACCGGCAAGGGCTGGGCGGTCGAGCGGCTCGAGGACGGGGTCTTCCGGGTCAGCGGTGAGCAGGTCGACCGCCTGCTGGCGCGTCACGACCTCGAGAACGAGGAGGCCATGGCCCACGTCGAGCACCGCCTGGAGCGCATGGGCGTCCTGCGCGCGCTCGAGGCGGAGGGCTTCGAGGCCGGCGACGACGTCGAGATCGCCGGCGTGGTCTTCGAGCTCGACTGAGAGCGTCCGGCGGGCCTGACCGCCGTCAGGACCGGAGCGGCGACCTCCTAGGAGGCTGGTGTCAAGTCTCGTGGCGCGAGGAAACCACCTCGCGCGCACCAGGCGCCACCCGATGACTCATCAATCCAACCGGGATTGATCACGTCATCGGTCGCCCCCCTGGCCCGGGCGATGCGGCTCCCTCACACGACGACCCTGATTGACACCAACCTGCTAGGAGCCGCTCGGCGCGCGGCAGTCGCCGCAGGTGCCGTGCAGCACGATGTCGTGCTCGGCGACGTCGAAGGCGACGCGCCGCGCGAGGCGGTGCACGGCGCGCTCGAGCTCGGCGTCCGCGAACGGCTGCACCTCGCCGCAGCGCTCGCAGACCATGTGGTGGTGATGGTGCTCGTCGCTGCGCGCGGCCTCGTAGCGGGCGCTGTCCTGGCCGACCTCGACCCGGCTCAGGACGCCGACGCCGGCGAGCTCGTCGAGGACGCGGTAGACCGAGGCGCGGCCGACCCTGCGGCCACCGGCGCGCAGCTCGTCCTCGATCTCGTAGGCGCTCAACGCGCACCGCTGGCGGTCGAGCAGCGCGACGATCGCGGCGCGCGCGCCGCCGCGGCGGAAGCCGGCCTCGGCGAGGCGACGCTGCGCGTCCTGGCCCCAGTCGTCCATGGCAGTCGATGGTAGCGATGAGAACGGTTCTCGCCTCGGCGCGCGCCTGCGGTCCGTAGGACTGTCATCCTGTGGGCGACGGTGACCGACGGGCAGCTCATCCTCGTGGCCGGCGCACTGCTGGCCGCGGGCCTGCTCGCATCCCTCGTCGCCGGCCGCCTGCGCGTCCCGGGCCTGCTGCTCTTCCTGTTCCTGGGCATGGGCCTCGGTTCGGACGGTCTGGGCTGGATCCCGTTCAGCGACTACGACCTCGCGCGGACGATCGGGATCATCGCGCTGGCGGTGATCCTGTTCGAGGGCGGCCTGACCGCCGGGCTGCTGGAG
>JBBQEV010000043.1:0-33880 GCA_038321325.1 Solirubrobacterales bacterium | reverse complement strand
CTTCGCGATCCCGGACGGCAAGCTCAGCCGGCCCGTGGTGGTGAAGCGGAACGGCGCCCGCAGGTCGGCCTTGGTCACCCGCGCGCTCAGCTTCCCCCGCCGACGCGTGACCGCAGACGGCGACGGCGACGGCGGCTTCGGGGTCACCACCGGAGGCGGCGGGGACGGCGCGGTGGAAGGCGGAGGCGGAGGCGGAGGCGGCGGCGCCGCAGCCGGCGTCAGCTTGAGCACGTACAGCCCCGAGTTGACGTCGCTGACCACGATGCTGCCGTTCTCGGCGGCGCCCACGCCCACCACCATCGCCTTGGCCGGGATCTCGCTGGTGGGGTCGGCGGTGTCCGGCGGGACGAACGACGCGATCTCGGTGGGGTTGGCGCTGTTCAGGTCGATCGCGCGCAGGCCGTTGGCGTTGCCCGCGACGAAGGCGGTCGATCCGCGGGCGATCGCGTGATGCACCGCGTAGACGCCGAGGTCCGGCGGCGGGAACAGCTTCGCCGCCGGCGGCGTGTAGGAGCCACGGAGGGTCGGTGCCGCCGGATCGGTGATGTCGACGATCCTCAGCGCGCCCCAGTCGCCCGGACTGTCGACCATCGCACCCGACACCGTCTCCCCGCCCGGCCCACACCCGGGGCCGGTCCCGGGGCAGAGGGCGTCGCGCAACTGGGTCGCGTCGTTCGTGTCGATCGTGACGGCCGGGATCGAGAGGCCGGTGGGATCTCCGTCGAAGCTCAGCCCCTGCGGTGAGGAGTTGCTGGTGTTGCCGATGACGACCCCGAGCGCGCCCGCGTCCTGGAGGTTCTTGATCGACTGGGCCACTCCGCAGAAGGCCCCGGCGGGAGCGGGCTGGCGGTTGGTCGGGTTGCGGTCGCGGAAGGCGATCCTGCCGGCCGGGTTCGTCAGCAGCTCGTCTCCGGGACAGCCCCGGCCGACGTAGGCGAACCGGCCCGGGACTTGGCTGCCCGGCTTGCGGTAGACCTGCGCCGTGTTCTCCGGGTCGAAGAGCGTGAAGTACGGCTCGCAGGCGAACTTCGAGCCGGCGGCCGACCCGTTGTCGATGCGCAGGCTCGACTGCGGGCCGACCCAGTCGCTCTCGCCGAGGAGCGCCAGCGAGCGGCCACCCGCCGAGCCGTAGTCGACGTAGTTGGCGTTCCCCTCGACCGCGCGGGTGGTGCCGTAGGAGAACTGCCCGAGCGTCGACGGCGCCGCGGGGTCGCTGAGGTTGACGGTGAACATCCCCTGGTCCAGGAAGGCCAGCAGGCCCGTGTTGCCGCCCGGGACCACACCGGGCCCGATGCCGCTGTCGAACGCCTTGCAGCCGTTGTTGGAGAAGCCGTAGTTCGGCGCCGCGACGGTGCCGCCGAAGCCGAACGGCCGCTGGTCCCCGACCGGGTAGGCGCCCAGCTCGACCGGCGCCGCGGGGTTGGTCACGTCCACGACGCGAAGATCGGAGCGCGTGCTCGTCGCCGTCTGCGGGTTCGGCTGGCCGGCGAAGGCGAAGGGCTGGGTCGACAGCGACAGCACCCTGCCGTCGGGGCGCTGGACGAGCGACACCTGGTCCTGCGACGAGGCACAGCGGCCCGGGCCGCCCGTCGGGACCACGCCTCCGCAGTCCGGATCGGTCGGTCGCTCGCGGTTGGCGTCGGAGTCGTAGCGGCCGAGCAGCCTGGGGTTGGCCGGGTCGTTGACGTCGTAGTAGAAGACGCCCTTGTCGACGAGGCTGCCCTCGGTCCCCGGCGCGCAGGCCACCCGCGCGACGGCGGCGAGGTTGCCCTTGAAGGTCGGCGTGTCTACCTTCAGCGCCGCCACGTCGTTGGCCACGATGCCCTTGGGCAGAGGGATGGTGACGAAGCGCGGCGCGCTCGGAGCGGTCAGGTCGACGACCTTCACCGTCGTCTGGGGGCAGGTGTACGTGCCGTTGTAGAAGCCGACGCGGACCCCTCCGCCCTGGATGATCCCCGAGCCGACGACCGCGGTGTTCCCGACGACGGCGACCTCGCCGTTGAGCCCTCCACCGCCGAGGTCGGACTTGCCGACGAGGTCGAGGCTCTGGGCCTGCGCGGCCACGGGAAGCGCGAGCGCCGTGACGACGGATGCCGCAAGGACGCGGAGTGCTCGGCGCATGGTGAGGTCTTTTCGTTGATTGGAGGTCGGTCGACCGTGAGGGGCGCGACGGCGAGGCGGCGGAGACGGTGATAGCGCACCGCGCCGGGACACCTCCCGCGTCGCGCTGGTGGCCCACCCGGTTCGGAGCGGCCACGCTCCGGCGACCGGCGCGACGACCCACGAAACCTATACCGGGCGCGAGACGCGGCGCAATAGGTGTTCGGGACACGTAGGTCTGGTCGTGGGACGCGCGCGGCCGGCCGCCGACGATCCGCGGACGGCCCGCCACCGGTGGCACGGGCAACCGACTTCCGCGGGGCGCGGGCGGGTACGGCGCGCGCGAGCGGCCGCGGTGCGCCCGCGTCCCGGGTCTCACCGCACGGTCCGCTAGCAGTCGACGCGAAAGTGCGATGGACTCATGCGAGCGCTCCGCGGTACATTAGGCCCATGGGTGGGCCAGAGCTTCGAGGGCCCGACGGCCGCACCGGTGCCGACCCGCGCGCGCGAGGTGACGAAACGGGCCTCCTGGAGCTCCTGGAGCCTGTCGCCCTCGATGCCGTGCGTCTCTCGGCGGCAGCCGCGGCCCGCTGGAGCGGGCGCGGCGACGGCAAGGCGGCCGACGGCGCAGCGACCAACGCGATGCGCGAGGTGCTCGAGCAGGCGTTCCCCCGCGGGACCGTCGTCACCGGCGAAGGCGCCAAGGACGACGCGCCGATGCTCGAGCCCGGCGAGCAGCTCGGCGGCGAGGGGCCGCTGTACGACATCGCCGTCGACCCCCTCGAGTGCACCGACCTGTGCGCCGCCGGGCTCGGCGGCTCGCTGACCACGATCGGCGTCGCCGCGCACGGCACGCTCTACCAGCCCGGCGCCGCGTACTACATGGACAAGCTCGTGGTGGGGGCGGCCGCGCGCGATGCCCTCGACCTCGAAGCTGGCCCGCTGGAGAACGCGCGCCGCATCGCGCGCGCGCTCGGGATCGCGCTGGACGAGCTGCGGGTCGTCGTGCTCGACAAGCCCCGCCACGGCGAGCTCGTGCGTGACCTGCGCGCCGCGGGCGCGCGTGTGAGCACTCCCCCCGCGGGTGACGTCGCCGGCGCCCTCGCCGCGGTGCTCGCGGACGGCGACGCGGACGTCCTCATGGGCATCGGCGGCACGCCCGAGGGCGTCATGACCGCCTGCGCCGTGCGTGCGCTGGGCGGCGGGATGCAGGCGCGCCTGGCCCCGCAGCGCGACGACGAGGCCCGTGCGCTCGCGGACGCCGGGGTCGACCTCGACCTGATCTTGAGCCTCGAGGACCTCGCGGCGGGCCCGACCCTCTTCGCCGCCGCCGCCGTCACGGGTGGCCTGGTGCCGGCGCCCGAGACCGAGGGCGAGAACCTGCGGGTCCACACCATCCTGGTCGCTGCCGGCGAGGTCTCCCGGGCCTCCGCCGTCGTCCAAAAATCCCCACATCCGGAGAACTGACATGCCCCTTGTCTCGCTGCGCCAACTGCTCGACGAGGCCGCCGCCGGCGGCTACGGCGTCGGTGCCTTCAACGTCAACAACATGGAGCAGCTCCAGGGCATCATGGAGGCGGCCGAGGAGAACGCGTCCCCGGTGATCGTCCAGGCCTCCAACGGCGCGCGCAAGTACGCCGGCGACCGCTTCCTCTACGCGATGATGGTCGCGGCGACGGAGACCTGGCCGGACATCCCGGTCGCGCTGCACCAGGACCACGGCAACTGCCCGCAGACCTGCATCACCGCGATCGAGCTCGGCTTCACGAGCGTGATGATGGACGGGTCCCTGGGCGAGGACGCCAAGAGCGTCTCCAGCTATGAGGAGAACATCGCGGTCACCCGGGAGGTCGTGGAGTACGCCCACGCGCGCGGTGTGAGCGTGGAGGGCGAGCTCGGCACGCTCGGCGGGATCGAGGACGGGGTCGGCTCCGGGGAGGTCAACCTGACCGATCCCGAGCAGGCCGAGGACTTCGTCGCGCGTACCGGCGTCGACGCTCTCGCGGTGGCGATCGGCACGAGCCACGGCGCGTACAAGTTCACTCAGAAGCCGGACAGCGGGGTCCTGGCCATGAGCGTGATCGAGGAGATCCACCGGCGGCTGCCGAACACGCACCTCGTCATGCACGGCTCCTCCAGCGTGCCCGCCGACCTCATCGAGCGCATCAACGCCGCGGGCGGCGAGATGGAGCCCGCGTTCGGCGTGCCGGTCGAGGAGATCCAGCAGGGGATCCGCCACGGCGTGCGCAAGGTCAACGTCGACACCGACGGCCGTCTGGCGATGACCGCCGGGGCACGCGAGGCGCTGCGCGACGCGCCGGACAACTTCGACCCGCGCAACTTCTTGAAGGCGACCCGCCAGGGCATGCGCGAGGTCGTCTCCGAGCGCATGCGGCAGTTCGGCTCGGCCGGGCACGCCGGCGACTACGTCGCGGTCGGGCTCGAGGAGATGGCCGCCCGCTACAAGGAGTCGGTGCCCGCGGCGTGATCGACGTCGCGTTCACGCGCGCGGAGATCCGTCCCGCGGAGGTGGCGGTCGTCATCGACGTGCTGCGCGCCTCCTCCTCCGTCGTCCAGGCGCTCGAGGGCGGCTACGAGCGCGTGCTGTGCTGCGACTCGATCGAGCGCGCCGAGCAGCTCCGCGGCCCCGGCCGCGTGCTGGCGGGCGAGCGCGACTGCGTGCCGCCGCCGGGCTTCGACCTGGGGAACTCGCCGTCGGCCTTCGCGCGCCCGCGCGGACGCGAGGTGGTGCTCGCGACGACCAACGGCGCCCCCACGCTGGTCGCGGCGGCGGCCGCGGCCGAGCGCGTGGTGGTTGCGGCGATGTCCAACCTCCAGGCGGTCGTCGCCCTCGTCAGCTGCGCGGACGTCCAACTCGTCTGCGCCGGCACCGACGGCCGGCCGGGGCTCGACGACACCTACGTCGCCGGGCGGATCGCCGAACTGCTTGAGGGTGATCGCACCGATGGGGTCCTGATGGCGCAGAGCCTGGTCGCGCGCTACGCGTCGCCGCTGGCGGCACTGGAGGCCAGCCAAGCGGCCCGCAACCTGCTCGCGGTGGACCTGGGGAGCGACCTCGCGGACTGCGCGCAGGACTCCGTGTTCGGGGTCGTGCCCACGGTCACGAGCGTCGGAGAGGGCATGGTCGAGGTGGGGCGGGGAGACGGCGCGAAGCATAGCCCTCCGTCTATGCCTGTTGCGCAACATCTTGCTTGAAAGCGATGCGTTCGCTCAAGTAGGTTGGACCGCATGGCCGAAACTAGTCCTGCCAAGAAGGACCGTTGGGCGTCCGGTGTCACACCGTACGCCGAGATGGGTTACTGGGATTCCGACTACGAACCCAAGTCCACCGACGTCCTCTGCGCGTTCCGCATCACGCCGCAAGAAGGCGTCGATGCGATCGAGGCGGCGGCGGCGGTCGCCGGTGAGTCCTCGACGGCGACGTGGACGGTGGTCTGGACCGACCGTCTCACCCCGCACGAGCACTACCAGGCCAAGGCGTACAAGGTCGACGAGGTGCCGGGCACCCCGGGCCAGTACATCGCGCTGATCGCCTACGACATCGACCTCTTCGAGGAGGGATCGATCGCCAACCTGACGTCGTCGATCATCGGCAACGTCTTCGGCTTCAAGGCCCTCAAGGCGCTGCGCCTCGAGGACATGCGGATCCCGACGGCATACGTCAAGACGTTCCCCGGGCCGCCGCACGGCATCGTCATGGAGCGCGAGTACCTCGACAAGTTCGGGCGCCCGCTGATCGGCGCGACGACCAAGCCGAAGCTCGGCCTGTCGGCGAAGAACTACGGACGGGTGGTCTACGAGGCCCTGCGCGGCGGGCTGGACTTCACCAAGGACGACGAGAACATCAACTCGCAGCCGTTCATGCGCTGGCGCGACCGCTACCTGCACTCGATGGAGGCCGTCAACCGCGCGTCCGCCGCGACCGGCGAGGTCAAGGGGCACTACCTGAACGTCACCGCCGCCACGATGGAGGAGATGTACGAGCGCGCCGAGTTCGCCAAGGAGATCGGCTCGATCATCATCATGATGGACCTGACCGTCGGCTACACGGCGATGTCCTCGATGTCGAAGTGGGCGCGGGCCAACGGCGTGATCCTGCACCTCCACCGCGCCGGACACGGCACCTACACGCGCCAGAAGACGCACGGCGTCTCCTTCCGCGTGATCGCCAAGTGGTGCCGGCTGCTCGGCGTCGACCACGTCCACGCGGGGACGGTCGTCGGCAAGCTCGAGGGCGACCCGGACATGATCATGGGCTACTACGACGTGCTGCGCCAGCGCTACAACACGGTCAACCCCCAGCAGGGGATCTACTTCGACCAGGACTGGGCCTCGCTGCCCGGCGTCATGCCGGTCGCCTCGGGCGGCATCCACGCCGGCCAGATGCACCAGCTGCTGCACTACCTCGGCGAGGACGTCGTCCTGCAGTTCGGCGGCGGCACGATCGGCCACCCGATGGGCATCGCGGCCGGCGCCACCGCCAACCGCGTCGCGGTCGAGGCGATCATCCAGGCACGCAACGAAGGCCAGGACTACTACAGCGAGGGTCCCGACATCCTCGTCAAGGCAGCCAAGGGCTGCCCCGAGCTCGACGCGGCGCTCGAAGTCTGGAAGGACATCACGTTCGAGTTCACGTCCACCGACACGGCCGACGTGACCGAAACCCCCACCTCGAGCTAGGAGAACACGACATGCGTATCACCCAGGGAACCTTTTCGTATCTTCCCGACTTCACCGACGAGCAGATCGACGCGCAATTGCGCTATGCGCTGCGCAACGAGTGGGCGATCATGATCGAGCGCACCGACGACCCGCACCCGCGCAACTCGCTGTGGGAGATGTGGGGCCAGCCCATGTTCGACCTCCCCGAGGAGGAGAGCGAGGTGGCGCTGCGCGAGGTCCGCGCGGTGCGCGAGGCCTTCCCGCAGCAGTACGCGAAGGTCGTCGCCTACGACCGCAGGCTCGGCCGCCAGACCACGGCGCTCTCGTTCATCGTCAACCGCCCCGACGACGAGCCGGGCTTCCGGCTCGACCGCCAGGAGGACGGCGACCGCCAGATCCGCTACACGATTCACTCCTACGCCGCCGAGCAGCCGGTCGGACGCCGCTACGGCGTCGGCGGGTCGGCGACGACGGACAACGGCGCGGGTGCCGACGGCGGGGACGAGTCCGCCGGATGACCAAGGTCGTCGAGGCCAAGACGCCGGAGGAGCCGATCGACCCGGAGAACAGCGCGGTCGACGCGGGCATCGACGAAGTCCTCGCGCAGCTCGACCGGGAGCTGGTGGCACTGGTCCCGGTCAAGCAGCGGATCAAGGAGATCGCGGCGCTGCTGGTCATCGACCGCATGCGCCGCAAGGAGGGGCTCGAGTCCTCGCGCCCCTCCCTGCACATGAGCTTCACCGGGAATCCGGGCACCGGCAAGACGACGGTGGCTCTGCGCATCGCCGAGATCCTCCACCGGCTGGGCTACATCGACAAGCCCAAGGTCGTCTCGGTGACCCGTGACGACCTCGTCGGCCAGTACGTCGGTCACACCGCCCCCAAGACCCGCGAGGTGCTCAAGCGCGCCCGCGGGGGGGTGCTGTTCATCGACGAGGCGTACTACCTGTACCGGCCCGAGAACGAGCGTGACTACGGGCAGGAGGCGATCGAGATCCTCCTCCAGGTCATGGAGTCCGAGCGCGAGAACCTCGTCGTCGTCCTCGCGGGCTACCGCGACCGGATGGAGACGTTCTTTCGCTCGAACCCGGGCATGGGATCGCGCGTGGCCCACCACATCCACTTCCCCGACTTCGAGGTCGAGGAGTTGATGCAGATCGCCGAGATGATGCTCGAGCAACAGAACTACGAGCTGTCCGACGAGGCCCGGGCCGCGTTCAGCGAGTACGTCGAGCGTCGCGTCCAGCTTCCCCGCTTCGCCCACGGGCGCAGCATCCGCAACGCGATCGACCGTTCGCGCATGCGCCAAGCCAGCCGCCTGTACGATCGCCGCGCCGAGCTGACGCGTGCCGAGCTGGTGACGATCGAGGCCGACGACATCCGCGCCAGCTCCGTCTTCGACGACGAGGACGACGATGGCGACCTCACTGATCGCGGCGCCGCCGCACCGGGGAATGAAAGTTGACCGAAGAGAAAGACACCACGGACGCCCCGCGCCCGGTCGTCCTCGGTGTGGTGGGTGACTCCGCCGCGGGCAAGACCACCATCTCCCGCGGCTTGGTGCGCCTCCTCGGCGAGGAGCACGTCACGCACGTGGCGGCCGACGACTACCACCGCTACGACCGCCGCCAGCGCGCCGAGCGGGCGATCACTCCGCTGAACCCCGCCTGCAACTACGTCGACATCATGGAGTCGCACTTCGCCGAGCTGAAGGCCGGCCGCGCGATCCTCAAGCCGGTCTACCAGCACAAGGACGGCACCTTCGGGCCGCCGGTCTACGTGCAGCCCAAGCGCTTCACGCTCATCGAGGGTCTGCTCGGCTACCACACCGAGAAGCTGCGCGCGTCCTACGACGTGCGGGTCTACCTCGCGCCCCCGGAGGAGCTGCGCCGCAAGTGGAAGGTCTCGCGGGACTGCTCGCGCCGCGGCTACACCACCGATCAGGTGCTCGAGGAGCTCGACCGGCGCGAGCCGGACTCCGCCGAGTTCATCCGCCCGCAGGAGCGGCGGGCTGATCTGGTGGTGTGCTTCATGCCCGGCGACGGCGACCAGGACCACCTGGACGCCAAGGTCACGATGCGCCAGGGCCTCGATCACCCCGATCTCTCGCCGTTCACCGACGACGGCAAGAACAGCATCGAGCTCGAGACGCGCGACACCGAGGAGTGCGTCTACGTCCCCGGCAACATCGCCCCGGAGAAGGGCGCCGCCATCGAGGAGGCGATCTGGGACCGGATGCACTTCGCCAGCCACCTGCGCACCGAGCGGCTGGGCGAGTTCACGGTCGGTACCGATCTGCACCGGTCGGAGTCGCTGGCGATCGTCCAGGTCCTGATCCTCTACCACTTGGTGATGGCCCGCGCTGCGGTCGCCCTCGGCAGCTCCGGCTCGCGGGCCGACCAGGACGAGCCCGAAGAGAAGCCCGAGGACAAGACCGAGGAGGATGCGGCGTAGGCGTCGCGCGTCGCGCCGTGGCCTCCCGGCCTTGCGGCGGGGGGTCCCGAGGCGGTATAGACGGGGGATGCGACCCACCACGCAGCAAGGGGCGCACGCGGTGCCCGGCGACCGCCGTCGACCGGGAGGCGTGACCGATGTTCGTGCGTGACGGGATGAACGCGATCGTCGTCACCGTCGGGCCCGCGCACACGCTGCGCGAGGCCGCGCGCCGGATGCACGGCCGCAGCGTCGGGGCGGCCGTGGTCTTCGGCGACGACCAGCCCGCCCCCGGGATCATCACCGAGCGCGACCTGCTGGGCGCCGCGGGTCGCGGCGAGGATCTCGACGCCGAGCTCGTCGGGGATCATCTCTCGACGGGGCTGGTCTACGCGGCGGCGGACTGGCCGCTCGAGCGCGCGGCCGTCGAGATGACGCGCGGAGGCTTCCGCCACGTGATCGTCATGTCGGGCCCCGAGGTGGTGGGCATCCTCTCGATGCGCGACATCGTGCGCTGCTGGACGCAGGACGGGGCGACCTGCGACACGCCGCCGGGGTCCGCCGACGGCTGACGCATCGCCTGCGCCCGATGCGAGCGCGCGGAACTCTGATGGCTCGCGGAACCGTGGCGGTACACTTTCGTGGCAATCCGCACGAATAGGAGCCCCGAATGACGCCAGTCGCCCACGTCCTCGTGATCGCCAACCGCACCGCCGCCACGCCCGCGTTGCTCGATGCCGTCCGCGAACGTGCCGACCGCTCGCCGTGCCGCTTCTACCTCGTCGTCCCCGCCTCGCCGAAGGGCATGCATCGCGTCGTCGACCCGGAGGTCGCGGGACGGTCGGAAGCCACCCAGAACCTCGATCTCGCGCTTCCGCTGCTCGCGGAGGCGGCCGGCGGGCCGGTCGACGGACACGTCGGGGACGCCGACCCCCTCTCCGCGATCCACGACGCGCTGCACCGTCAGCCGGCCGACGAGATCCTGATCTCGACCCTCCCGCGCCGGCTGTCGAAGTGGGTGCGCCTCGACCTCGTGAGCAAGGCGCGCGCCCTCGGCCTCCCGGTCGATCACGTCGAGGCCCGGACCGAGGTCGACGCGGTCGCCTGATCATTCGGCGGGCGTGCCCGCCGCGACGGTCGCGGCGAAGGCCATGAAGTCGGCCACCACCGGCCGGACGGGGCCGGTGGCCGAGCGCATCGCCCACCAGCGCCGCTCCGCCGGAGGGCGCGCGAGCGTGATCTCCGCCAGCAGCCCGGAGGTCAGCTCCACCTCCACGGCCGCGCGCGAGATGAGCGACAGCCCCAGCCCCGCCCTCGCGGCCTGCTTGATCGCGCCGTTCGACCCCAGCGTCAGGGTGCGCGGGGTCAGCCCCGCAGCCGCCAGGAAGCGCTCGTTGAGCGTCCGGGTCCCCGATCCGACCTCGCGGAGGAGCCATGTGCGCTGGCCGAGCTCCGTCGCCTCCACACTCGGCGAGGCGGCCAGCGCGTCGTCGGAGGCGGTGACGAGCACGAACTCGTTGTGGATCAGCGCGACGGCCTCCACGCGCTCGTCGGAGGGCGGCTGGCCGCCGATGGCGACGTCCGCGCGATGGCCCAGCACGGCGTCGAGCACCGCGCCGCGGTTGGCGACCTCGAGCACCAGCTCGACGTCGGGGTGCTCCTGCGCGAACGCCTGCATCAGCGGCGGGACGAACGACTCGGCGGCCGTGGTCACCGCGGTCAGCCGCAGTCGTCGCCGGGCGCCCGCGGCGGCCTCGTGCGCCGCCATGCGGCCCTCCGCCAACAGCCCGATCACGTCCGTCGCGTACGGAGCGAACGCCTCGCCCGCGGCGCTCAGCCGCACCCCGCGGCCCTGCCGCACGAAGAGCTCGGCCCCCAGCTCGCGGTTGAGGGCGGCCAAGGCAGCCGACACGGAAGGCTGCGTGACGACGAGCTCGTCGGCCGCGGCCGTGATCGAGCCGCCCCGGACGACCGCGAGGAAGCTCGTCAGCTGGGTAAGAGTGATAGCCATTCGTGCATGATACGTGCGCGAGACAACACCGCGCGCCTACGAATGACCGATGGTCCGCCCCGCGACTTGCAACTCGAGCGCGGTAAAAACTTGTGGCGCACCCCGCGTATATGTAGCGTGCCCCTAGCGGTCGCCCGGGAACCCCGAGTGGCCGCCAGATTCATCCGCGTCTGGGAGAGATGCGGGCACAACGGGAGGAGACGCAGGGACATGAGGATTCTGTACGAAGTGCGGCCGGCGGCCTTGCGGCCGACGGTCGGCGACGAGCACCTGCCGGGCATCGCCCCGGGGCATCAGGCCGACCAGCCCAACGGCGCCTGAGGTCTCCGGTGGCTTACGCACGTCCTAGAACCGGCCGCGTCGAAACGCGCGGCGGATCCTCAGCGCCATCGTCGCTGATCATCAACCTCGCGATCCTCGTCGTCGTGGTGCTCGCCGTGGGGACCGCAGCGCTGCTGCTGGCCCGCACCGTCAGCACGGCGCAGAACATCAGCACGAAGGCCGACAACATCGCGAAGAACGGTGTCGGCATCAACGGCGCCACCGACTCCATCGTGCAGCTCAACCGAACCAATGAGCTGGCGATGTCGATCCTCAGGTCCGCCCAGCCGCTGGACCGCAAGCTGACGTCCGTCGTCGCCCGCGCGCAGTCCATCAACGGCTTCGCCGGATCGATCAACGGAAGGGTCGGGACCATCAACGGCTCCGCGACCGAGATCAACGGCAGTGCGCTCTCGATCAACTCGAGCGCCGGGAGCATCAACGGCAGCGCCGGGACGATCAACGGCACGGCCAAGGACATCAACTCGACCGCCGGCCAGATCAACGGCACCGCCGGCTCGATCTCCGGCCTCGCGCGCAGCATCAACTCGACGGCCGGCGCGATCAACACCTCGGCCCGCAGCATCAACGGCAACGCGGGATCGATCGTCAACACGGCCGGGCTCATCGACCGGGACGCGGCGGCCATCAACCGCGGCCTCGACTCGACGATCGCGCTCGCCAAGAAGATCAAGGTCGACTCGGGCAACATCCTGGGCCAGGCCGGTGGCGCCATCGACACCGCAGCATGCATCGACAAGAAGCTCGAAGGCGGCGACGGCGACGTCGGCGACTGCAAGGGAGCGGGGAACTAGCCATGCGCATCGCATCTGACACACGGTGGACGTGGATCTTCGCCACGGTCGGCATCCTGGTCGTGGTGGTCGTCATCGGCTTCCTGATCGGCATCGTCAACGCCCTCGTCTCCATCGACGACGCCCTGTTCGAGGCGGACAACTCGGTCTCGGACATCAACGGGAACGCCAAGCCGCTGCCGTCCTACATCCAGGACATCAACGGCAACCTGACGAAGATCGACAAGTCGCTGAAGCCGATCTCCGGCCAGGCCACGTCGATCCTCGGCTCGCTGACGTCGATCAACGGATCGCTGTCGCAGGTCAACGGGCGGGCCGGCAGCATCGCCGGCTCGCTGCAGAGCACCTCGGGCTCGCTGGTGGACACGTCGGGCACGCTGCGCGGCATCAGCGGCTCGCTCGTCAACACCTCGGGCTCGCTCGTCGACACCTCGGGCTCGCTGCGCAACACCGAGGGCTCGCTGCGCGGGACCACGGGGACGTTGCGCACGATCAACGGCTCGCTGCGCAGCACCTCGGGCATCCTCGTGAACGTGCGCGGGCTCGTGAGCTCCATCGACGGCAGGCTGAAGCTGGCGCAGAGCCGCGGCAGCCTCGGCACGGCGGAGATCCCGATCAACGTCGGGCGCGCGAACAACGTGCTCACCCCGGTCCAGAGCGACACGGAGTCGATCAACTCCGGGCTGATCAAGGTCAACCGGAGCCTGACGAGCATCTGCAAGTCGACCGTGCTCACGATCCCCGTGCCCCTCGTCGTCTCACCCGACGCGCGATGCTAGGAGGCGACGATGCGTAGCCTCTTCAACGGCACCCGAGGGTTCGCGGGCGTGATGCTCGTGCTGATCATCGTGTGGGCGCTGGCCGCCGTGCTCATGCTCACGGGCACGATCATCGCGGCCAGCCGCATCGACGACAGCGTGGCGGTGATCAAGCCGTTGGTCTCGCAGATCAACGGGGACACGAAGCTGATCGCGCTCGCCAAGCGGACCTCGAAGATCTCGGGGCAGATCAAGGACGCTGCCGCGCCGCTCACGGGCGAGCTCGTCAAGACGCTCGCGGCGGCGAAGTCGATCGACGTGACGGCGAAGAAGATCGACACGAACCTGAAGACGACGCTGGCCCGGGCCACGACGATCAACGGCAGCGTGTTGACGATCGGCGGGACGGTCGGGCGGATCAACGGCAACGTGAACGACATCGGCAGCACGGCGCAGGCGATCAACCGCAACGCGCGGGCGATCAACGCCAGCGCGAAATCGGTCAACGCGAGCGCCCGGGGGATCGACGCCAACACGAAGTCGATCAACGCAAGCGTCCGCGGTATCCGCGGCAGCGGCAGCACGATCCTCAGCAAGGTCGTGGTGATCGACGGCAGGGTGGCGCAGATCAACCGCAACGCGATCACGGTCCGCGAGGTCGCGGCGAGTCTCGGCGCGGACCTCAACGCCGTGCTCAGGCTGGTCAGCGGCGGGCCCCGGCCCAACACGATCGCCGGCCACGCCAACTCGATCGACTGCAGCTCGGTGTTCAAGGCCGTAGGCGGAAACGAGGCGTGCGACAAGTGACGCCCCGGTGACGGCGCCGGGAGGTCGGGTCGGGGATCACCCCCCGGCTCGATCTCCCGGTGAGCTGTCGCGCCGGACGCACCGACGGTGCAGCCCGGTCCCGGACCGGTCGTCGCACGTCGACACTTGGCGGGGCCTGTTGCCCACCGCGCGTGCGGCGGCTTGCCGGAGCCGCGGTCCGAAGCGTGAGCCGCGCGCACGAGGCCGGAAGCCTCGACGGTTCGGCGGTCCGCGGAGACCGTGCTGCGTAGGAACCGAGAGGCGCCGGAACCAGCTGAGCGCCGAGCGGGTGTCTCCGACGGTTTCGGTGCGCGCTACCGTGGTGCTCGCGACACCTTCGTCTGACATGGGACTCACTACCGCCATCATCGTCCTCATCGCCGCGCTGGTGATCTTGGCCCTCGGAGCCGCTCTTCTCCTCGTCTGCCGCGCGCTGTCGACCGCCAGCACGCAGCTCAGCGCGATCCTCGAGACGATCGGGAAGGCGTCCGAGACGAACGCCCCGCCCGGCCCCGTGCTGGCCGCGATCAAGGACGACCTCGCCGCCGCCAACAAGCTGCTCGTCCCCCTCCTCGCCGGCGACGCCGAGGCGCCGAACGGAGCAACGCAGGGGACGCCCCTCGACGACGCGTTCCCCGCCGGCGCCCCGCCGGCGACTCCGTCCGAGCCTCCCCCTTCGCCGCTGTCCTCCGCGGAACCTCAGCTTCACGCGGGGCCAGGCGGTCGCCGCGCCCCAGGGCGTCAGGCCGGGGGCGATCGTGACCGCTGAGGCCTCCCCCGATGAGGGCACCGGGCGCCGGGGCGTGCGCAAGAGGACGATCGGGATCGGTGTGGTCATCGCGCTGACCGCTGCGGTGGGGGCCGCGCTGATCGGGGGCAAGATCATCGCCGACGTGGCCGACGTCCCGCCGCCCGCTCCGGCGAAGCAGGCCGCGGCCGCTCAGCAACCCGCCGTGCCGCGGGTGGACCTCCGGCGCGCTCCGATCGGCGAGGCGCAGATCTCTATCGGCTACCCCCGCACGTGGAAGCGCCTGCGCTCGACCGACCCCGGTGTGCCCCTGATCGTCGCCGACGGCAGCGAGGCGTCGCTGCTCGTGCGCGTCGCGCCCGTCGGCCTCACCGTGACCCCGGAAACCTTGTCGGTGGCGCGTAACCTGACCGATTCGCTCGTGCAGGCCGACGGCCGCGTCGATCTGCTCGAGGAGCCCGGTGAGGTCGTCCTCGCGGGTCTGCCGGGGTACCGCTACCGGTACCGCTTCCGGACCAGCGACGGGAAGCCCGGCATCCACGTGCACTACTTCCTGTTCAAGCGCGGCCAGCTCATCTCGCTCGTCTTCCAGGTGCTGCCGGCCAGCCGTCTCGACGCGTTGTCGGGGCTGATCGACCAGATGGCGCTCTCGTTCCGCAGCGTCTGACGCTCGACGCGGCCTGACGCACCGGGGCTGACGCTCGGCACCGGGCGCCCTCCGGCGAGTCGCTAAGGTCGGGACCGCTGGTGATGCGCTGAAGCCTGCCGCGCTCGCTGATCGCTGTCGCGTCGCCGCGGATGGGCGTCGTCGCGGCCGAGGGGTGCCCTGCGCCTGCGGCTCCGCCGGGCCACCCGAGGCCCGGCGGAACTGCGGGTCAGGGTGCGCTAGCGGGGCTGCCGCATGACCCGTTGGTTGGGCTCGGGGGCGGCCTTGGTGGTGACCGCGGAGAACAGGCCGAGGCCGAGCGCTGCCGACCCGGAGACGATGTGGAAGAAGTTCACGCCGGCGCCCGGGCTGTTGATCGAGATGATCTCGAGGCCGCCGGTGAAGCCGAGGAACGCGGCGACGAGATAGACCGCGCCGCCGCCGATGAGAGCGCCCTCGACGACCGGGCGCGACTGCGTCGCGGCGAACAGCAGATACGCGCCGACCGCGGCGTGAACGACGTTGTGGAACGGGTTCAGATCCTGGAAGAACAGACTGTCCGGCGTGTCCTTGATGAAGTTTCCGAAGCCGGTGACGGCGAAGCCGACCAACCCGAACCCCAGATACCCCACCCCGACGACGATCGCCCCCAGATGCGCGATGCCGAACTCTTTACCTCTCATGGCTCCTACCCTTCCCCGAAAAAATGGACCGGCCGATCATATCCACTCGTTCCGCCGCGCGGGGAATCCCGGCGCGGCGGCGGCTCCGGTCAGCCGTCGATGATCCCGCCGCCCGACGGAGCGGCGGGCGCGGGGGCCGGAGCCGGGCTGGGCGCGGGAGCCGGCGCGGGTGCGGGAGTGGGGGTCGGCGCGGGCGCGGGGGTCCGAGCCGGACCGGGAGCCGGGGAGCTGGGGGCCGAGGCCCGCTTGGCGGGGCGGCGGGCCGGGCGCGGGGCGCGGGCCAGGGAGGGCAGCCGGCCCGACGCTGCGGGCCGGAGCGCGACGGCCGGCGACGGGAACGACAGCTCGCGCAGCGCGCTCGGGGCACGCACGGCGTCGCGGCCGGACGACGTCAGCAGGTAGGCCGCAGCGAAGGCCAGCGCCGCCAGGGCGATCACACCGGCCGTGCGGGCGGCGGTCACGTGCAGCTCCGGCGGGGGGTCAGCGACCCGGGCCGCAGGCAGCGGGTGGTGCGCTTGAAGTTGCCGCGGGTGATCACGTACCTGGTGTAGCTGCCGATCGACTGCGCCTTGGTGACGAAGATCTCCAGCCGCGCCCCGACCGGGAGCTGGCGGTTGCGCAACCCGCTGACGGCGACCGCGCGTCCTGCGCGCGCCTTCCGCGTCTGGTTGAACGAGCAGCCGCGGCGGCAGCGGACCTTGACGCTGGCGCCGCCGGGCGCCTTGACGCTCAACCTGCTGACGCGGATGCCGCCGGCGGTCGCGATCGCTTGCAGCCGCGGCACGGCGACGAGCTCCTGCGGGCAGCCGCTGGACGTGCCCGGCTGGTCCGGGCACTTGTCGAGCGCGTCGAGGGTCCCGTCGCCGTCGGTGTCGGAGAGGTACTCGAAGGTGAAGTCGAGGTCGCCGGTCGCCGGTCCGCGCCCCGGACCGCCGTCGCTGCCGCCGACCTGGACCGTGTAGGACTTGCCACGCTTGACCTTGACGAACAGCTCCTCGCTGCCGCCCGGCTCGTTGGCGCAGTCCAGGCGGTCCCCGATGCGGGAGCTCATGGGATCGAACTCATAGACCCCCAGCGCAGCGTCGTAGCCCGTCGCCTGCACGCGCACCGTGCCGTCGGCGTGCGGGTGGAAGTCGTACCAGGCGGTCGCGCCGAACACCGTGCCGCGGCAGTCCGTGCGCTCCGCGCCACCGCCACCGCCGGGAGGGGAGAACAGGTCGGGCTGGACCGTCGCCTCGCGGGTGTTCTCGACGTCCTTGACCGTCTCCTGCGTCAGCGTCGAGCCGCGGGCGTTGATGGCGATCGACTGGAGGTAGCCGTCGTTGCGCGGGGGCGCCGCCAGCGCCCCGGCGGGGAGCGCGGCGGAACCGGCGACGGCCGCCAGGAGGGCGAGACGCAAATGGGCAGATCGCGGGAACGCAACTCGTCGCACTGTGCGGAGCACGTTGCCACGAATCGAGGTGCGAGGCAAGTTCCTACGCGCGCGGACGCCGTCCGTGATCCGGCCTCCTAGGAATCGACGGCGTAGCCGCGTCCGGCGAGCGCGCCTACCGCGGCGCGGAGCGCGGCGTCTCCCCGTCGCACCGCGCGGCCGGCTGCCGTGTAGCGCTCGGGCTTGCGTGCGCGCGCCGCGGTGGCTGCCGCCGAGTACGCGCGGCCGATGTCGCGCAGCGCTCCGCCGATCGCGGCATCGACGTCGCGCGTGGCCGCCGGCGCGGCCAGGCCCCGGGCCCGGCGCGCGGCCGTCGCGTACGTCGTCGCCAGCGCGGCGGCGGCGTCGGACTGGCCGACCGACGTCTTCGCCTCCCGCAGCCTGCGCTGCCCGGCGGCGCGGTCACGGACGACCCCGGCCAGGAGGTCGCTGACCCCGCGGGCGAATTCGGGGCTCGGGGCCAGCGCCAGTGCCCGGGCGTCGGTGAGCTGCAGCGACGCGGCCAGATCCGCGCAGCGCGCCTCGAAGCGCGGGGACGGCGACCGCGCGTAGCACGCGATCGCGGCGCGGCCCTTGTCGGTGAGCAGGAGGTAGACGGTCACCGCACCGGTGAAGCCGGCCGGTTGCAGCCCCTTGTACCGGAACGCCTCGGCGTCCCCGAGGCGCACCGCGTCGGGTGCCGGCGCGCCCGCGTCTCCCAGCAGCGCCGCCGGGAGCAGCCGGAGTCCGGACGACGGGACGCGGCCGGCGACGAGTCCCTCGCGTCCGCCCGACGCCTTGGGTCCGATGGCGATGCGGTCCTCGAACTCCAGCCCGGGGATGGCGGGCGGCGCGGCCACGGCCTCCCATTCGGCGCCGAAGCGCAGGGAGATGCCTCCGGTGGCGGCGACGTTGGCGGCGTCGGGCGCGGCGACCTCGCCCGAGCCTCCGGCGGCCACGCCTGCGGCTCCGGCCGCGAGCGCGGCGACGGCCGCCACGGCGCCGAGGAGGGCCCGGCGACGGGGCTTCGCGGCCTCCCCGGACGGCGCCGTCGAGAGGCGGGTGGCGTCCGCCGGGGCGGCCGCGGCCGGGCGCGGGCTCGTGGCTTCGGGCTGCTGCGACAACCGCGTGAGCGCGGCGGACGCCGGCGTGGAGGAGATGACGGTCGCGGCGGCCGCCGTCGCGCGGGCCGCGGCCACCATCGCGGCGCACGACTCGTGGCGCTCCTCCGGGACCTTGGCCAGCGCCCGCGCCACCACCGCGTCCAGCGCGGGCGGGAGGTCCGGCCGGTCGGCGGTGACCGACGGAGGGTCGTCGCTCAGGTGCGCCCACATGATGTCGAGCTCGGTGGCGCGCTCGAACGGCGGATGGCCGGTCAGGCACTCGAAGAGCACGCAGGCCAGCGCGTACTGGTCGGCCGCCCCGCCTTGGGTCGCGCCGTCGATCTGCTCGGGCGCGACGTAGGCGATCGTGCCGAAGAACTGCCCGGTCTCGGTACGGCCCTTCTGCTCCGAGGTGTCCTTGGTCAGGCCGAAGTCGGTCAGATAGGAGTGGTAGGAGGCGTCCGGGCCGCTCCCGGAGGTGACCAGCACGTTGGCGGGCTTGACGTCGCGGTGCACGAGTCCGCGCGCGTGCGCGGCATCCAGGGCGCCCCCGATCTGGCCGGCGATCGCCAGCGCCTGGTCCAGCGGGAGGGTGCCCTCGCGCTTGAGCAGCGCCTTGAGGTCGATCCCGTCGACGTAGCGCATGATGAGGAACAGCAGTCCCTCGGCGTTCCCGGCCTCGTAGAGCGGGATGATGTGCGGGTGGTCGATGGCGGCCGCCAGCCGCGACTCGCTCTCGAAGCGCTCGCGGAAGCCCTCGTTCTCGGCGAGCTCGGGCGCGAGCAGCTTCAGCGCGACCTTGCGCCCCAGCCGCAGATCCTCCGCGCGGTAGACGACGCCCATCCCGCCGCGGCCGATCATGGCCTCGATCCGGTAGCCCGCCAGCTCGGAGCCGATGCGGGGATCGCTCACGGCGGCGACCCTCCCGCGATCCGGTGCGTGCCTTGGGGGGTGCGCTTCACGGTGAGCTAACCCTAGACGTCGAGGTCGAGCCGGAGGCGGCGGCCGGCCGGGGCGGGCTCAGGGGTCGCGACGCGTCCCCGCCTCGCGCGCGGCGGTCGCCATCGCGGTGCAGCTCTCATAGCGGGCCGCCGGGGCCTTGGCCATCGCGCGGGCCAGCACCGCGTCGATCGCCGCCGGCACGTCCAGCCGGCGGTCGGTGACCGCCGGAGGGGCCGCGTCGAGGTGCGCGCGCATGACGTCGAGGTCGGCGCCGCGCTCGAAGGGGGAATGGCCGGTCAGGCACTCGTACAGCACGCAGCCCAGCGCGTACTGGTCGGCGGCCCCGCTCGGCGTGGCTCCCTGGATCTGCTCCGGCGCCACGTATCCGATGGTGCCGACGAACTGGCCGGGGCGCGTTAGCTGGAGGGGCGAGGTCGTGTCCTTGGTCAGCCCGAAGTCCGTCAGGTAGCAGTGGTCGGAGGCCTCGGGTCCCGCGCCCGAGGCGACGAGGACGTTCGCGGGCTTGACGTCGCGGTGCACGAGGCCGCGCGCGTGTGCGGCGTCGAGCGCCCCACCCACCTGCGCGACGATCGTCACCGCCCGGTCCAGCGCCAGCGGGCCGTCGCGCGCCAGCAGCCCCTTGAGGTCGAGGCCGTCGACGAAGCGCATCGTCAGGTACAGCAGCCCGTCGGTCATCCCGGCGTCGTACAGCGGGATGATGTGCGGGTGGTCGATGGCGGCCGCCAGGCGCGACTCGCCCTCGAAGCGCTCGCGGAAGCCGGGGGTGGCGGCGAGATCCGGGGGCAGCAGCTTGAGCGCGACCTTGCGCCCGAGCTTCAGATGCTCGGCGCGGTACACGATGCCCATGCCCCCTCGCCCGACGATGGCCTCGATGCGGTACCCGGCCAGCTCCGAGCCGATCCGCGGATAGGCGGCGGTGGAGACCTGCTCCTCGGTCTGCTCCTCGAGGAGGACCGCCGCCGCCGGAGGATCGGGCGCCGGGCGGGCAGGAGCGGGCACCGACGGCTCGACCGTCCGTCGCAGGCGGATGACGGAGGCCCCGATGAGCAGCGTGTCGCCCTCCGCGATACGGGTCGGCTCGCGGATCTCGCGGTCGTTGACGAACGTGCCGTTCGAGGAGCTGAGGTCCTCGATGACCGCGCCGTCGACCTGGACGCGGACCCGCGCGTGACGGCGTGAGACGAGGTCGTCGCCCAGCCGCAGCCCGGCCGCCGGGTGGCGACCGATCTCCATCTCACCGACGAGCGCCACGCTGCGGCCGGCGTCGGGCCCCCCCACGACCTCCAGCGTCAGCGCGGGCATCGGACGCGGCGCCCGGGCCGAGCGACGTCATCGTCCCGCGTCGTCCCGCGCTCGCTGGTCGGCGGGCGGGCGGCGTCCACCTACGCGGCGGCGTCGTTGAGCAGGTTGGCGTAGTTCTGCGCCGACGGCGGCCGGTGGGCGGGATCCTTCGCCAACGCTGCCTTCACGGCCTCGCCGAACGCCGCGGACAGGTCGTCGCGGTCGGTGCACGGGTCGGCCGGCTCCTCCTCGAGGTGGGCGAAGGCGACCTCCATCATCCCCTTGGAGCCGAACGGCGGCTGACCGGCGACGCACTCGTACACCACGCAGCCGAGCCCGTAGATGTCGCTGGCCGGCGTGGCCGGCTCGCCGCGGATGCGCTCGGGGGCGAGGTAGTCCATCGTGCCGACGAGCTGCCCGGGCCGGGTCAGCTCCGCGTACCCGGTGCCCTTGGCCAGGCCGAAGTCGGTCAGGGCGGCCGCGCCCTCGTCGTCCTCGTCGATCAGGATGTTGGACGCCTTGACGTCGCGGTGGATCAGGCCGACGGCGTGAAGGGCATCGAGGGCGCCCCCGATCTCCGTAGCGATGCGCACGATCTTCTCGGCGGGCATCGGTCCGTCGGCGACGTGCTGCTCGAGCATGCGGCCGCGCACCAGGCGCATGGCCATGTACTGGCGCCCGTCGATCTCCCCGGCGTCGAGCACCTTGACGAGATGGCGGTGGGAGACCTCGGACGCCGCGCGCGCCTCGTGCAGGAAGCGCTGCCGGTAACGGTCGTCGGCGGCCAGCTCGACGCGCACGAGCTTGAGCGCCACCTGCTCGCCGGTCTCCTCGTGGCGCGCGCGGAACACGCAGCCCATCGCGCCCTCGCCGAGCTGCTGCTCGAGCCGGTACGCGCCGAGCACGTCCCCACTCCCGAGATCGGCCTTGGACACGAGACAAGGATACGCGATCCACCGACCGGCGGGTGTATTCCGCGCAGAAGATCGTCCGGCGACGGCAGTCCGCACACGCACCGGCGACGGCAGGCCGCGGACGAGGACGACGGCCGTCGCGGAGGGCGGGTTCGCGGCGGTCGCGGGAGCGCGGGACGTCCTCGGCGAGCGCCCACCGGCGTCCTCGTCGCCGCCCCGGCCCGAGTCCGGCGCCGGGGCACCGAGAAAATGCCCCAGAAGGCAGCCGAACTGGTAGAAATCGCTGATCATGGACGCTTTCGCCGGGCCTTCTGCAACTCGCGCCGTGCGCGCTCGGCGGGCCTTCGGCACCACGGTCGTCCTCGCCGTCCTCCCGCTGTCCTCGATCTCGCCGGGAGCGGCCCTCGCCGCCACGGAGGCCGGGCTCCCGCCTGCGCGCGCCGCCCAGGCGGGCGGCCCGACGATCGTCCGCTTCTGCGTCGATCGCGACGCGGAGGAGCGCAGGCGGCTGCGGCGCTGCCGCGTGCTGTTCCGCTCGACGAGGGCGTCCCGCCGCGGCGGGACGGGACCGACCGGGCCCACCGGCCAGGCGGGCGGCCCCGGCGCTCGGGGTACGGCCGGCGTGGCGGGCGACACCGGGAAGCCCGGGAATCCCGGTGCCGAGGGGCCCGCCGGGCCGAGTGGCCCGCGGGGCGTCGACGGCATCGCGGGGCCCGCGGGCAGCCGGGGCGCGACCGGCGCGACCGGCGCGACGGGTGATCGCGGCCTCCAGGGCATCACGGGCGCGACGGGTGATCGCGGCCTCCAGGGCATCACGGGCGCGACCGGCCCCGCGGGCCCGGTCGGTCCGGCGGGCATCGCCGGTCCGACGGGTGCCACCGGGGCGACCGGTGACCGCGGCCTCCAGGGCGTCTCGGGCGCGACCGGCCCCGCGGGCCCGGTCGGTCCGGCGGGCATCAACGGCACGCCGGGCGCCCCCGGCGCCCCCGGCGCCGCCGGCACGACCGGCGGACAGGGCACCCCCGGCGCCACCGGGCCGGCCGGGCCCCGGGGTCTCGCGGGCTCGACCGGCCCGAGCGGGGCGAGCGGATCCGCGGGCTCGACCGGCCCGACCGGCCCGTCGGGAACGGCGGACACGGTGGTGGCCACGTCCAGCGGGACGGACTCGGCGAGCGTCTTTTGCCCCAGGAGCCGTCCCAACGCCCTGGGTGGCGGTGGGTCGGCGACCCAGCCCAACTCGGACGGCTTCCCGGTCGGCGCGCCCGTCTACACGTCGGCTCCGCTCGACGCCAACGGGGAAATCTCCGTAGGCGGAGACGGTGCCCGGGGCTGGACCGTCGATTCGAGCGGGAACGGAGCCGACGTCAACGTCTACGTGATCTGCGCCGGACCGCCCCTGCCGCCGCCGACGTTCACCGGCGGGTCGAACCAGACGCCGCCCCCGCCGGCGCCGCCGGAGTAACCGCAGACGCACAGGCGGCGAGCACGCGGGCGGCGCCCGCCGCCCGCGTGACCGCAGGGGCGGCCCGGCCGAGGGAGGTGGCGGGGGCGACGCGGTCAGCCCGGGCTCGGCGGACGTTGATCGGCTCCACGCCGACGAACGTGCGACGCGCCCGGCCCAGGGGGCGCGGTTCAAGGGCGAACGCCGCGCCCGCGCGTCAGGGGCGCTGTTCAAGGGCGAACGCCGCGCCCGCGCGTCAGGGGCGTTTGGTCTTGATGGCGGCGCGGGTGGCGCGGGCGAGGTAGCTGTTGCCGGCGCGGACGCTGATCGTCTTCTTGCGGGCGAAGTCGCGGACGGAGACGACGCCGCGGATGACGCGGGTGAGCGTTCCGTCGCAGCGCTCCTCGGTCAGCCAGATCGTGCCGCGGACGGTCGCCGCGCTCTGGCGCCCGGTGGTGCGGAAGCGCCCCTTGCCGTTGCCGAACAGCCGCGCCACGACCTTCTTCTTCGGGCGCGCCGCGGCCGCCGAGCCGGTGACGGCCACCCGCGCGGAGGCGCCGCAGACGCGCGGGAAGCTCGCGCTCTTGAGGATCAGGTCGGTGACCGGCTTCTTGGCCTTCTTCTGGCGGACCTGGAAGATGCCGTCGAAGAACTCCGCACGCTGCGTACGCGCGCGGTCCTTGACCTTGGCCGCGGTCGAGGTCAAGGCCAGGCGGCCCCGGACGGTGTCGATGATCGTCCCCACGGGCAGCACCTCGGCGCCCTTCAGCGCGACGAAGCCCTTCGGGGCCTGCGTGGCCTGGGCCGCGCCGGCGGCGGCCCTCGAGGTGGCCCCAGGACGGCGCACGAAGACCTCGCCGCTGACGACCTCCGCGATCACCGTCTTGGCCAGCGCCGGCCCCTTGGAGGCGTCCGAGGCGTCGCACGCGTCGCCGATCCCGTCGGCGTCCCGGTCGGCCTGGTCGGGGTTGGAGACGCCTGGGCAGTTGTCCTTGGTGTCCGGGACCAGGTCGCGGTCGCCGTCGACGCCCGGCGGGAGGCCCGTGGGACGGTTGTCGACCGGATCGCACGCGTCGCCGATCCCGTCGGCGTCGCGGTCGGCCTGGTCGGGGTTGGCGACGCTCGCGCAGTTGTCCTTCGTGTCGATCACCCCGTCGCCGTCGCTGTCGCGGTTGGGATCGACCGGGGGCCCGAGGACGGTGAAGCTGCGCGGATCGCTGATGCCCTCGTTGCCGGCGGCGTCGAGCTGACGGGCGCGGGCGGTGTAGGTGCCGGGGGGCAGGGGGGAGGCGCCGTCGACCGCCCAGGTGGAAGGTCCGCTGCCGGTCACGTTCGTCCGCGTGGCGGTGAGGCTCTGCGCCGGCGCCGCCTCGGGGATCACCGGGCCGGCGTACACCTCGACGGTGACCGTCGGCGAGTCGCCGGGCTCGTTGCCCGCGTCGCCGCCGTAGGCCGGCGTGGTGTCGGCGGTCTGGCTGCCCTGGGCCGGTGCGGTCAGCGTGACGGTGGGGGGCGGGTCGACCGCGACGCCGGTCGGCGAGAACGCGGTGAGGAACGAGCGCCGCACCGATCCGCCGGCCGGGAGGCCGATGCCGGTCCAGCCCAGCGCCGCGCCGTTGTCCTGCGTGATCGTGCACTCGCAGGAGTTCGGCAGCGGTGCCCCGCTGCCCTGCAGGATCCCGTCCAGGACGACTGAGTACCCCGCCTCGCGGTAGCTGCTTCCCCGGTCGATCGGCACGAAGCCCTCGATCCTGGCCGCGGGCGTGTTGTTCGCGTTCTTCGAGCAGTAGATCCCGCCGGTGGACGCGTCGAAGAAGCCGAAGCCGTCGTCGGTGCCCTGCAGGTAGCAGTCCCCGTACTGATAGAGGCCGATCGTGTCGGGCGCCCCGCGGCTGCTGATTCGGAGGTCGGTCCGGTAGAAGTCCTGGCCGACGACGTAGCGGACGTCGGCGGTCAGCAGCGGCGCCGTGCTCGCCGAACACTCCAGGGAGTCTCCGACGCAGACGGTGGTGGTCACCCTGAGCGGGTCCACCGAGCTCCCCGAACCGGTCACGCCCGACTGGCTCACCGGGATGAAGCCGCCGCCGAAGCGGAAGAGCTGCCCGCCGCGCGCGACCAGCGGGCCGCAATCGCCCTGCGCGCTGGACGGGCCATAGAACTCAAAGGAGGTGTCGTTGACGTACTTGGCGTTGCACTGGAGCGTCGGACTGACCTCGATCTGGAACACCGGGCCGTTGGAGCTGATCGTCACCGCCTGGCCGGCCGCCGGCACGAGCAGCGTGGCGAGCAGGGCGGCGGCGACGACGGCGACGCGACCGGGGAACCTCAAGGCTGTGCGATTCATCCTGATCCTCTATCCCACGGCGATGATCGATGTTGCGCTCTGGAGGCCACGAACCTAGCTCGCAGGTGCGAGCGTGTCCACTCTGCGCCCCACCGCCGCTCAGGCGCCGTCCCCGGGCTCCACCTCGCGCAGCCGTCCGTTCTCCACCTCGTAGACGAAGCCGCGGATCGAGCCCTTGCGCAGGATGAACGGGCTGGCCTGCAGCTTGGCGATCGAGTCGCGCACGTCCTGCTCGAGGTCGCCGAAGCCACCGGCGCTCCACCGCGGTCGCTCACCCGCGACGTTCTCCATCCGCTCACCGAACTCCTGGCGGCTGAAGGACATCATTCCGCAGCGGGTGTGGTGGACGAGCATGATCTCCTCGGTGCCCATCAGGTGCTGGGAGATCGCGAGCGAGCGGATCGCGTCGTCGGTGACGATGCCGCCCGCGTTGCGGATCACGTGCACGTCGCCCTCGTGCAGCCCGAGGCTGCGGCTCATGTCCAGCCGGGCGTCCATGCACGCGAGCACCGCCACGCGCAGTCGGGGCGGTGCCGCGAGGTCGCCGCGGGCGAAGTCCCGCGCGTACGCCCGGTTGTGCTCGAGCAGATCGTCGGTCGCGCTCACCATCGGCCTTTCGTTCGGAGAGGATTCGCTTGCGCCGCCGGGGCGCCCGCGGTTAGGTTTCGCGGTCGAAACCTACTCGGGAGATCGCGTGTCCGCTCAGCCGGCTTCTTCGTCCTTGTCTGCAGACTTCGCGCTCTTCCGCCGCGCGACCAACTACATCGCCGCCGCCGCGATCTACCTGCAGGACAACGTGTTGCTGGAGGAGCCTCTCGCGCACGAGCACATCAAGCCCCGGCTGCTCGGTCACTGGGGCACGGTGCCCGGCATCAATCTCGTCTACGCGGGCCTCAACCGGCTCATCCGGACGACCGACGCGCGCGTCCTGCTCGTCACCGGCGTGGGCCACGGCGCCCCCGCCAACCTCGCCAACCTGTGGCTCGAGGGCTCGCTGGAGGAGGTCGACCCGGCGCTCACGCGCGACCGCGCGGGGCTCACGCAGCTCATCCGCAGCTTCTCCTGGCCCAAGGGCTTTCCCAGCCACCTGGCGCCGGTCGTCCCCGGGGTGATCCACGAGGGCGGCGAGCTCGGCTACGCCCTGGCGACCTCGTTCGGCGCCGCGTTCGACAACCCGCACCTGACCGTCGCCTGCATCATCGGCGACGGCGAGGCCGAGACGGGCCCCACCGCGACCGCCTGGCACTCGACGAAGTTCCTCGACCCGGTGGGCGACGGCGCCGTGCTGCCGGTGCTGCACGTCAACGGCTACAAGATCGCCAACCCGACGATCTTCGCCGCGATGGACGACACCGAGCTGACCAAGCTCTTCGAGGGCTACGGCTGGCACCCGCTGTTCGCCGAGGGTGACGACCTCGACAGCGCCATGGCAGGAGCCCTGGACCAGGCCCACGCCGAGATCCGCGCGATCCAGGGTGACGCGCGCTCCGGGCAGCCGCGCTCGAAGCCCGCGTGGCCGATGATCGTGCTCCGCTCGCAAAAGGGCTGGACCGGGATCGACACGCTCGGCGGCGAGAAGATCACCGGCACCGTGCGCTCGCACCAGGTGCCGGCGATGAAGGCGGGAAGCGACCCCGAGCACCTGGCGGCGCTGGAGGGCTGGCTGCGCTCCTACCGCCCGGAGGAGCTCTTCGCAGACGGGGTGCCGAGCGACGAGCTCCTCGCGCTCTGCCCCGAGGGCGACAAGCGGATGGGCGCCGTCCCGGAGGCCAACGGCGGGCGCCTGCGCAAGCCTCTTGACCTGCCGCCGCTGGACGCGCACGCCGTCGACGTGCCCGAGCCGGGGGCCAACGCCGGCGCGATGGAGGCGCTCGGGCAGTACCTGGGGGAGGTCTTCGACCGCAACGCGGAGGCGCGCAACTTCCGCATGGTCTGTCCCGACGAGATGGCCTCCAACCGCCTCGGCGCGGTCTTCGCGCACACCAAGCACGCCTTCCAGTGGCCGCTGGCCTCCGAGGAGGACCAGGCCGTCCACGCGCTCGACGGCCGCGTGATGGAGGTGCTCTCCGAGCACAACTGCCAGGGCTGGCTGCAGGGCTACGTCCTGACCGGCCGCCACTGCATCTTCCCGTGCTACGAGGCGTTCATCGCGATCATCGAGGGGATGGTCAACCAGCACGCGAAGTTCATGAAGATGTCGCGTGACGAGGCGCCGTGGCGCGACCCGGTCTCCTCGGTCAACCTGCTCCTGTCGTCGATCGGCTGGCGCCAGGACCACAACGGCTTCTCCCACCAGGCGCCGGGCTTCATCAACTCGCTGCTGAACAAGAAGGACTACATCGCCCGTGTCTACCTGCCGCCGGACGCCAACACGCTGCTGGCGACGATGGAGGCCTGCCTGGAGTCCCAGGGCAAGATCAACCTGGTGATCGCCTCCAAGCACCCGCTCCCGCAGTGGCTGACGATGGAGGAGGCCAAGGCCCACTGCGAGCGCGGGTGCTCGACCTGGGCCTGGGCCGGCAGCGAGGCCGTCGTCGATGAGCCCGACGTGATCCTCGCGTGCGCGGGCACGATCCCGACGATCGAGACGCTCGCCTCGGCGAAGATCCTGCGTGAGGAGGTGCCTGACCTACGGGTCCGCGTGGTCAACGTGACCAACCTGTTCTCGCTCGCCCACGGCCATCCCTGCGGCCTCTCGGATGACGAGTTCGTCGAGACGTTCACCGCCGACCGGCCGGTGATCTTCAACTTCCACGGCTACCCGTCGGCGATCCACCAGCTCACGCACCACCGCCCGCACGTGGAGCGCTTCCACGTGCGCGGGTACGTCGAGGAGGGCACCACGACCACACCGTTCGCGCTGCTGGCGATGAACGGGGTCGATCGCTACCAGCTGGCCATCGAGGCGCTCAAGCGCTCCGACAAGGCGCTGCGCGAGAGCGTGCGCTCGGCCTCCGGGGAGTTCGCGGTCCGGTCGTTCACGGGCTCGAGCGAGATCATCGCCCGGCTCGAGGCCAAGCTGGCCGAGAACCTCGAGTACGTCGTCGTCGCGGGCAACGACCCGCCCGAGATCCTCGAGTGGACGTGGCAGGGATGAGGCCGGACGCGACACGGAATCGCGTTCGGAGCCTTGACGCCGACGGCGCGGATCGAAGAGGATGAGCCCGGTCTCGCGGCACGCTCCATGACCGCTCAGATCAGGACCCATACCGATGCCCGAGTGGAGAGGACCTCGTGACTGACGATCCGCGTGACGAAGCGCGCAAGGGCTTCGAGACCGGCGACTTCGAGCGCGCGCGGCGCATGTCGATGACCGGGCTCGAGTTCAACGCCGACGACCTCGAGCTCCTGCGCCTGGCGGGCAAGTCGGGGGTCGAGCTGGCCTCCGACGACGCGGTCTCGCTGTTGACGCGGGCCGCGGACCTCGACCCCGGCGACGCGCGCGGCTGGCACGACCTCGGCCAGGCGCTGGCCGCCGAGGGCCGCATGCAGGAGGCCACCGACGCGTTCCGCAAGGCCGTGGAGCTGCGGCCCGACGACGCCGCCGCGCAGGTCGACCTCGGCCAGAGCGCCCGCGCCGCCGGGCGCGACGAGGAGGCGGCCGCCGCGCTCGCGCGCGCCGTCGAGCTCGACCCCGGCGATCGCGCGAGCCTCCGCAGCCTCGTGGACCTCCACCGCCGCGCCGGCCGCCTCGACGAGGCGCGCACCGCCGCGCAGACGCTTGCCGACGGCGACCCGGACGACGCGCTCGCCGCGCTCGACGTGGCCGAGCTCGATCTCGAGCTCGACCGCGCCGACGACGCGCTGGCCGCCTTCTCGCGGCTGCGCGAGAGCGACGACGAGCCCGAGCGCGACGTCTACGCGCTCCACGGCATGATGCAGGCGGAGCTGCGCCGGGAGGGCTGGGCGCGCGCGCTCGAGCTCGCGCAGGAGGCGCTGCGCATCGACCCCTCGGGCCGGACCGAGGCCGTGCTCGGCTTCTTCGCCGGCCAGGCGGTCGGGCCCCGGGGCAATCCCGTCGCCGGGCGCGCCGAGGCCGACGCCGTCCTGCAGGAGTCGCTCACCGAATACCGCCGGATCCTCGGCGAAGAGCTGGGGTTCTGAGATGGCCGCCGTCGCCGAGGCCGCCGCCGAAGCGCAGTGGGCCCGGTGCCCCAACTGCGAGGCGTTCATCTACCACAAGCACCTCAAGCGCAATCTGGGCGTCTGCCCGGAGTGCAACTACCACTTCCGGCTGCGCATCCCCGAGCGCCTCGAGCAGCTGCTCGACCCGGGCAGCTTCGAGGATCTCAGCGAGGACATCGCGCCGATCGACTTCCTCTCCTTCGCGGACACGAAGCCCTACCCCCAGCGCATCGCCGCAGCCCAGAAGAAGAGCCGGCACCCCTCGGGGGCGGTCTACGGCACCGGGACGGCGGACGGTCACCCGGTCGTCGTGGCGATGATCGACTTCGGCTTCATCGGCGGCAGCATGAGCGGCGCGGTGGGGGAGTCGATCACCCGCGGCGCCGAGCTGGCGCTCGAGCGCAGAGTCCCGTTCATCGCCATCTCCGCCTCGGGCGGCGCGCGCATGCAGGAGGGCGCCGTGTCGCTGATGCAGATGGTCAAGACCAGCCAGGCCGTCGCGCGGCTGCGGGAAGCCGGGGTGCTCTACATCTCGCTGCTCACCGACCCGACGTTCGGCGGCGTCAGCGCCTCGTTCGCCACGCTGGGCGACCTGCTGGTCGCCGAGCCGGGGACGCGGATCGGCTTCGCCGGGCGCAGCGTGATCGAGCAGACGATCCGCCAGACGCTGCCCGACGACTTCCAGACCGCCGGCTTCCTCATGGAGAAGGGCCAGCTCGATGTGGTCGAGCCGCGCGAGAACCTGCGCCAGACGATCCGCAAGGTCCTCAAGATGCACGCCGGGGGTGCCGCCGCGGCCGAGCCGCGCTTCGAGGCGTCCGGTCCCGAGGCGCAGGCGCCGGTCACCGACCCCGACGCCCTGGAGGCCCGCCCGGCGTGGGACGTCGTGCAGCTCGCGCGCGACATCCAGCGCCCGCACACGCTCGACTACATCGAGCGGATGTGCGACGACTTCGTCGAGTTCAAGGGCGATCGGCTCTACCGCGACGACGCCGCGATCGTCGGCGGGCTGGCGAGCATCGGTGGCCGCACGGTGATGGTGGTCGGCCACCAGAAGGGCCACACCACGCAGACGATGGTGCACCGCAACTTCGGGATGCCTCACCCCGAGGGCTACCGCAAGGCGCTGCGGCTGATGCGCTACGCGGCGCGCTTCGGGATGCCGATCGTCGCGCTCGTCGACACGCCCGGCGCGTTCCCGGGGCTGGAGGCCGAGGAGCGCGGGCAGTCGATCGCCATCGCCGAGAGCATCCTCGAGATGTCGCGGCTCCCGGTGCCGAGCGTGACCGTGGTGACGGGCGAGGGGGGCAGCGGCGGAGCGCTCGCGCTGGCGGCGGCCGACCGCGTCCTCATGCTCGAGAACAGCTACTACTCCGTCATCAGCCCCGAGGGCTGCTCGACGATCCTGTTCAAGGACGCCTCCAAGGCCCCGCAGGCGGCGGCGGCCCTGCGGCTCACCGCGCCCGACCTGATCCGCCTGAAGGTGATGGACGCGGCGGTGCGCGAGCCCGAGGGTGGAGCGCAGACCGACCACGACGCCGCCGCGGCGAACCTCAAGCGGGCGGTCGTCGAGACGCTGGACGAGCTCGTGGCGCTGCCGGTCGACGAGCTGCTCAGCCAGCGCTACGCGCGCTTCCGGATGTTCGGCACGGCCGAGAGCCAGCCGACCCTCGACCCCATAGGAGACCAATGAGCGACGCTGACAAGAAGAGCGGCAACGCCGACGCCGAGCTGATCGCGTCGGTGTGGGCGGAGGCACGGTCGCTGATGGCGCGGCTGGAGGGCTCCAGCGTGCAGCGCCTCGCGGTCGCCGCCGGCGGCACCAGCATCGAGATCGAGCGCGACCCCGCGGCGGTGCCGGCGGCGGCGCCGCCCGTGGACCTCCCGATCTCGCGGCGCGGGTCGGGCGTGATGCCCACCATCGGCGCCGGCTCGCTCGGCGGTGCCCGCGACGCCGCCGCGCCCACCGGGCGCCAGGCGATCACCGCGCCGCTGGTCGGCACGTTCTACCGCTCCTCATCCCCGGGCAGCGACGCCTTCGTCGAGGTCGGCGACGTCATCGAGGCCGGCCAGGCGGTGGGCATCGTCGAGGCGATGAAGCTGATGAACGAGGTGCAGGCCACCACCAGCGGGAAGATCGTGAAGATCGTGGCCGAGAACGGGCAGGCCGTGGAGTACGAGCAGCTGCTGATGCACATCGAGCCCGTCGACGACGAATAGCCACGGACCGGAGGAGCGAGTGTTCGACAAGGTCCTCATCGCCAATCGCGGCGAGATCGCGCTCCGGGTGGCGCGCGCCTGCCGTGAGCTGGGCATCAAGACCGTCGCGGTCTACTCGACCGCCGACGCCGAGTCCGCGGTCGTGCGCTTCGCCGACGAGGCCGTGCACATCGGCCCGGCGAACGCCGCCCGCAGCTACCTGCACATCCCGAACCTCATCGGCGCCGCGCTGAACACGGGCGCGCAGGCGATCCACCCGGGCTACGGCTTCCTGTCCGAGGATCCCTACTTCGCCGAGATCTGCGCGGACTCGGACCTCACGTTCATCGGGCCGACGCCCGAGGTGATGGAGAAGGTCGGCGACAAGGCCACCGCCCGTGACCTGATGAGCAGGGCCGGCCTCCCGCTGCTGCCGGGGACGATCGAGCCCGTGGGCACCTCCGACGAGGCGCAGGCGATCGCCGACGAGATCGGCTACCCGGTGATCATCAAGGCGGTCGCGGGAGGCGGCGGACGCGGGATGAGCGTGGTCTGGAGCCACGAGGCCCTGGCCGGGCTGTACACGCAGACGCGCGCCACCGCGCAGGCCATCTTCAAGAACAGCGGCGTGTACATCGAGCGCTACCTGCCCGCGCCGCGCCACACCGAGGTGCAGATCGTCTGCGACGGCCACGGCAGCGGCGTCTACCTGGGCGAGCGCGACTGCTCGGTCCAGCGCCGCCACCAGAAGCTGATCGAGGAGGCGCCGTCGATCCACCTCACCGAGGACGCGCGCCGCGACATCGGCGAGAAGGCGGTGGCCGGGGCGCTGTCGGTCGGCTACACGGGGGCGGGCACGATGGAGTTCCTGCTCGACGCGGACGGCTCCCTCTACTTCATGGAGATGAACGCCCGCATCCAGGTCGAGCACCCGGTCAGCGAGATGGTCACCAGCGTCGACCTCATCCAGGAGCAGCTGCGCGTGGCCAGCGGCGAGAAGCTGTCGGTCACCCAGGACGACGTCACGCTGCGCGGGCACGCGATCGAGTGCCGCGTCAACGCCGAGGATCCCGAGCGCAACTTCGCCCCCGCGGCGGGACGGCTGGACACCTACGTCGCGCCCGGCGGGCCGTGGACGCGCGTCGACTCCCACTGCTACGCGGGCTGGACGATCGCCCCCTACTACGACTCGCTCATCGCCAAGCTGATCGTGTGGGCGCCCGACCGGCTGGCGGCGATCGAGCGCATGGAGCGGGCGCTGTCGGAGTTCCAGATCGAGGGCCGTGGGGTGAAGACCACGATTCCCTTCCACCTCCGGGTGCTCGCGCACGAGCGCTTCCGCTCCGGAGACGTCACCACGGGGTTCATCGAGGAGTTCATGGCCGAAGAGGCCGCGGCGGCGGTAGCGGACGCGTCGTAGGCGCTGTCCCGCGAGGCCGCGATCGACCATCCAGCCCTCGGGCTCAACGTCGCGCGCCCGAGCGACAACGGCGCCAACCCGCGGCCGTCCGCCTGTGGACCCGTCGAAGCAGCGCCTTCGCCGCGAAGCGAAAGCGCGGAACGGCCGCCCGGAGCGCTGACGCGCTCGGCGCGTCAGGGGCGTTTGGTCTTGATGCTGGCGCGGGTGGCGCGGGCGAGGTAGCTGTTGCCGGCGCGGACGCTGATCGTCTTCTTGCGGGCGAAGTCGCGGACGGAGACGATGCCGCGGGTGACGCGGGTGAGGGTTCCGTCGCAGCGCTCCTCGGTCAGCCAGATCGTGCCGCGGACGGTCGCTGCGCTGTGGCGTCCGGTGGTGCGGAAGCGCCCCTTGCCGTTGCCGAACAGCCGCGCCACGACCTTCTTCTTCGGTCGCGCCGCGGCCGCCGAGCCGGTGACGGCCGCGCGCGCGGAGGTGCCGCAGACGCGCGGGAAGCTCGCGCTCTTGAGGATCAGGTCGGTGACCGGCTTCTTGGCCCTGCTTCTGGCGCAGCACGAAGGCGCCCTGGAAGAACTCCGCGCGCTGGGTCGGGGTGCGGCCGCGGACCTTCGGGCCCGCGGCGGAGGTCAGCGCCAGGCGCCCGCGCTGCGCGTCGACGATCGTCCCGACCGGCAGCA
>JBBQEV010000042.1:0-34266 GCA_038321325.1 Solirubrobacterales bacterium | reverse complement strand
GGCCCGGGTGGGGCGGGCGGGCCCGGATCCCGAGGCGGCCCGGGTGGCCGCGGCGGCCAGGGCGGCGCCGGCGGTCGCGGTGGCCAGGGCGGTCGTCCGGGCGGCCGCGGCTATCAGGGGGGCGGGCGCTAGATGCTGTCCCCCAAGCGCGTCAAGCACCGCAAGCAGCACCGCGGCCGCCGGGCCGGGTTCTCGCGCGGCCAGACGACGGTGCAGTTCGGTGAGTACGGGCTGAAGTCGCTCGACGCGGGCTGGCTGACCAACCGCCAGATCGAGGCGGCGCGTATCGCGATGACCCGCAAGATCAAGCGCGGCGGCAAGGTGTGGATCAACGTCTACCCCGACAAGCCCGTCACCAAGAAGCCCGCCGAGACCCGCATGGGCTCGGGCAAGGGCAACCCGGAGGGCTGGGTCGCGGTGGTCAAGCCCGGCCGCGTCATGTTCGAGCTGGCCGGCGTCTCCGAGCCGCTCGCCCGCGAGGCGATCCGCCTCGCGGCCCACAAGCTCCCCGTGCGGACGAAGTTCGTCCGCCGAGAGGACCAGCTCTGATGAAGGCCACCGACGTGCACGAGCTCGAGGACTCAGAGCTCGCCGACCACATCAAGACCACGCGCCGCGAGCTGTTCGGCCTGCGCTTCCAGCACGCCACCGGCGAGCTCGAGAACACGGCCGGCCTCGGCACCACGAAGAAGGACCTCGCCCGCGCCCTGACGGTCGCCCGCCAGCGCGGCCTGGACACCTAGGAAGAAGACGAATGGCTGACGAGAACCCCACCCCCGAGACCCCCGAGGCCGCTGCCCCCGCGGAGCCCGTGGTTCCCTCGACCCCCAAGGAGCGCAAGGTCGCCTCCCGCGCCAAGCGCGGGCCGCGCCGCCCCTCCACCCCCGAGGCCCGCGCCGAGCTGCGCAAGGCCAAGGCCGTGGCGCGCACGCGACGCCGCAACCAGGCGCGCGAGAAGGCCAAGGCCGCCCGCCCCTCCGAGCCCGTGCCCGACCAGGAGCCGCGGCCCCGCGTCGCCGGCTCGGCGAAGGTCCGCCTCGGCAAGGTCGTCTCGTCCAAGGCGGACAAGACGATCACCGTGCGCATCGACACCGCCCGCCGGCACCGCAAGTACGAGAAGATCGTGCGCTCCTCGATGACGCTGCACGCGCACGACGAGGCCAACGACGCCAATGAGGGCGACCTCGTCAAGGTCGTCGAGGCGCGCCCGCTGAGCCGCACCAAGCGCTGGCGCCTGGTGGAAGTCACGGAGCGTGCGAAGTGATCCAGAACGAGACCCGCCTCAAGGTCGCCGACAACACCGGCGCCCGCGAGATCCTCTGCATCCGCGTCAAGGGCGGCTCGCGCCGCCGCTACGCCTTCGTCGGCGACGTCATCACCGCGACCGTCAAGCAGGCCAACCCCCAGGGGACGGTCAAGAAGGGCGAGGTCGTCACGGCCGTCGTCGTGCGCACGAAGAAGTCCTTCGGGCGCGAGGACGGGACCTACATCGCCTTCGACGAGAACGCCGCGGTCATCATCGACGCCGCGAACAACCCACGCGGGACGCGCATCTTCGGGCCCGTCGCGCGCGAGCTGCGCGACCGCAACTTCATGAAGATCGTGTCGCTCGCACCGGAGGTGCTGTAATGGCGGTGAAGATCCGCCGGGACGACGAGGTCGTCGTCACCACCGGCAAGGACCGTGGCAAGGTCGGGAAGGTCTTGCGCGTGGACCCCAAGAAGGAGCGGGTCTACGTGGGGGGCCTGAACATCGTCAAGCGCCACCAGCGCCCCACGCAGTCCGCCGACCCGGCGAAGGCCGCCGGCGGCGTCGTGGAGCGCGAGGGGCCGATCCACATCTCCAACGTGATGCTCGTCGACCCGAAGGACAAGAAGCCCACGCGCGTGGGCATCAGCCGCGAGGACGGCATCCGCATCCGGGTCACCAAGCGCTCCGACTCGAAGCTCGACTAGAACCGACAGACCCAGACATGGCCCGACTGAAGACCCGATACAACGACGAGATCAAGCCGCAGCTCATGGAGCGGTTCGGCTACTCCTCGACCATGCAGGCCCCGAAGCTCGAGAAGGTCGTGCTGAACATGGGCCTCGGCGACGCGAAGACCGACTCCAAGGTCCTCGACCACGCGACCGAGCAGCTCGCGGCGATCGCCGGGCAGAAGCCGAACATCCGCATCGCCCGCAAGTCCATCGCGCAGTTCAAGGTGCGCGAGGGGATGCCGGTCGGCGCGGCGGTGACGCTGCGCCACGAGCGCGCCTACGAGTTCGTCGACCGCCTGGTCTCCGTGGCGATCCCCCGCATCCGCGACTTCCGGGGCCTCAAGCCCACCTCGTTCGACGGCCGCGGCAACTACGCCATGGGCGTCAAGGAACAGACGATGTTCCCCGAGATCGACTACGACGCGATCGACGCGGTCCGCGGGCTGGACATCATCATCACGACCTCGGCCAAGACCGATCCCGAGGCCTACGCGCTGCTCGAGGCCTTCGGCTTCCCGTTCTCCAAGGACGGCAACCCCTTCATTTCCAAGACGGAGGCCTGATCCATGGCCAAGACCTCACAGCGCGTCAAGCAGGCGCGCCCGCAGAAGTTCTCGACCCGCGAGTACACCCGCTGTCGCAACTGCGGCCGCGCCCGCTCGGTGTACCGCAAGTTCGGGATCTGCCGCATCTGCCTGCGCACCCTCGCCCACGAGGGCTACATCCCCGGCATGACGAAGTCGAGCTGGTAGCCGCATGTCGATGACCGACCCCATCGCGGACTTCCTGACGCGCATCCGCAACGGCATCCGCGCGGCGCACGAGACCGTCGTGATCCCCTCCTCGGGGCTCAAGCGCGAGCTCGCCCGGATCCTCAAGGAGCAGGGCTACATCCAGTCCTTCAAGCTGATGAGCGCGGACGCCGCCCACCCCGGCGAGCGCATCGAGATCACGCTGAAGTACACCGACGACCGCCGCTCGGCCATCCAGGGCCTGCGCCGCGTGTCGCGCCCCGGGCAGCGGACCTACCGCGGCCACGAGAACCTCCCGAAGGTCCAGGGAGGCATGGGCACCATCATCATGTCGACGTCCCACGGCGTCATGACCGGTCACCAGGCACGCCAGTCCGGCGTCGGTGGCGAGGTCGTGGCGGAGATCTGGTAGCCCCATGTCACGAATCGGCCGCAAGCCCATCGACGTCCCCAGCGGCGTCGACATCACCGTCAAGCCCGAGCTGGTGACCGTCAAGGGTCCCAAGGGCGAGCTCTCCGAGCGCATCCACCGGGACATGACCGTCTCCGTCGAGGACGGCGTCGTCTCGGTGACGCGCCCGACCGACCGCGGCGAGCACCGCGCCCTGCACGGCCTCACGCGCTCCCTCGTGGCCAACATGGTCGAGGGCGTCACCAACGGCTACGCCAAGGGCCTCGAGATCCAGGGCGTCGGCTATCGCGCCGTCATGAAGGGCAAGGACCTCGAGCTCGCCCTGGGGTACTCGCACCCGGTGAGCATCGTCGCCCCGGACGGCATCGAGTTCGAGGTGCCCCAGCCCACCCGCGTCGTCGTGAAGGGCATCTCCAAGCAGGCGGTCGGCGAGACCGCCGCCATCATCCGCAAGCAGCGTCCGCCGGAGCCCTACAAGGGCAAGGGCATCCGCTACGAGGGCGAGTTCGTCGCCCGGAAGGTCGGGAAGCGCGCATGAGCGTCACCACCAAGCCCGCGCAGCGCCTGCGGCGCCGCCGTCGCGTCCGCGCGAAGGTCATCGGCTCCGAGCAGCGTCCGCGGATCTCCGTCTTTCGCTCCAACCGCGGGATCTCCGCCCAGCTCATCGACGACGCGTCGGGTCGCACCCTCGCGTCGGTGAACTGGACGGAGTCCGATCTGCGCGGCCTCAAGCCGCTCGAGCAGGCCGGCAAGGCCGGCGAGCGGCTGGCCGAGCGCGCCAAGGCCGCAGGCGTCGACACCGCCGTGTTCGACCGCGGCGGCTATCAGTACCACGGGCGGGTCAAGGCGTTCGCCGATGGCGTCCGCGAGGGAGGCATCACCGTATGACCAGCACGATCATCGATCGCACCGTCAGCCCGCAGGGCCTGGACCTCCAGGAGCGCGTCGTCGAGATCAACCGCGTCGCGAAGGTCGTCAAGGGCGGCCGGCGCTTCTCCTTCACCGCGCTGGTCGTGGTCGGGGACGAGCGCGATGTCGTCGGCGTCGGCTACGGGAAGGCCAACGAGGTCCCGCTCGCGATCCAGAAGGGCGTCGAGCAGGCCAAGAAGAACCTCTTCAAGGTGCCCAAGCACAACTCGACGATCACCCATCAGTCGCTTGGCGTCTTCGGCGCCGGCCGCGTCTTCCTCAAGCCCGCCTCGCCCGGCACCGGCGTCATCGCCGGCGGCGGCGTGCGCGCCGTGCTCGAGCTCGCGGGCATCCACGACATCCTGAGCAAGTCGCTCGGCTCGCAGAACCCCATCAACCTGGTCAAGGCGACGACCACCGCGCTCAAGCAGCTGCGCAAGCCGGAGGAGGTCGCAGAGCTCCGCGGCCTGTCGATCAACGCGGTCCTCGGCCTGGCCGAGAAGGCCGCGGAGACGGAGGAGGTCGACCCGTCGGCGGAGGTCATCCACGCCGACGCGCCCGAGGCGGCGGCGGAGCCCGAGGCAGCGGCGGAGCCCGAGGCGGCGGCGGAGCCCGAGGCGGCGGCGGAGCCCGAGGCGACACCCGACGCAGGCGAGCCCGCCGCGACCCCGGCCGCCGAGCCCGAGAAGGCGGAGTAGAGATGGCCCTGAAGGCAACCCAGATCAAGTCGAAGAACGGCTCCGACAAGGCCCAGCTGGCCACGCTCGAGTCGCTCGGCCTGCGCCGGATCGGCCACACGGTCGAGGTCTCAGACACCCCGCAAGCCCGAGGCATGCTGCACCGCGTGCGACACCTCATCACCGTCTCCGAGGACTAGGTCCCCATGGCGTCAGAGAAGAACGAAGAGACCACCGAGGCCGCCATCGGCCTCCACAACCTGCAGCCCGCCCCGGGCAGCCGCAAGGCGCGCAAGCGCGTCGGCCGCGGGCACGGCTCGGGCACCGGCAAGACGTCCGGCCGCGGCCACAAGGGCGCGGGCTCGCGCGCGGGCGCGAAGGACCGCACGCGTTTCGAGGGCGGTCAGATGCCGATCCACATGCGCATGCGCAAGCTGCGCGGGCCGAACAACAAGCAGTCGATGCCGTTCGAGATGTTCCGCACGCACACGCAGCCGGTGAACGTCGGCGACCTCGACGCGCGCTTCGCGGCGAACGACACGGTGGACATCGCGGCGCTCGTGGCCAAGGGCCTCGGCACCCGCAAGGGCGTCAAGGTCAAGATCCTGAACAAGGGCGAGCTCACCAAGTCGCTCACCGTGCACGCCCACGCGTTCTCCGCGTCGGCCGTCGCGGCGATCGAGGCCGCGGGCGGCTCGGCCACCGTCGTCTCGCTCTAGTCTCACCTGATGCTGTCGACGATCCTCAGCGCCTTCACCGTCGCGGAGATCCGCAAGAAGCTCGCCTTCACCGCGCTGCTCCTCGCGCTCTATCGCGTCGGCTCCTACATCCCGGTGCCGGGCATCGACATCGATGCGGTGAAGGCCTCCAACCAGTTCGAGGGCGGCTCGATCCTCGGCCTGCTGAACACGTTCTCCGGCGGGGGCCTGAGCCGCCTCGCCCTGTTCGCGCTGGGGATCGCGCCGTACATCACCGCGTCGATCATCCTGCAGGTCCTTCAGGTCGCGGTGCCGTCGCTGGAGAAGCTCAGCAAGGAGGGCGAGGTCGGCCAGCAGCGCATCACGCAGTACACGCGCTACCTCACCGTCGGCTTCGCGTTCGCGCAGTCGATCGGCTACGTCTTCTTCTTCAGGTCCTCGCAGAACGGCGGGGCGCCGATCATCCCGAGCTTCGACGTGCCGCACGTCTTCCTGATCGTGCTCTCGCTCACCGCCGGCACCGTCCTGCTGATGTGGATGGGCGAGCTCATCACCCAGCGCGGCATCGGCAACGGCATCTCGCTGATGATCTTCGCCTCGATCGTCTCCAGCCTGCCGCAGGGCATCCAGGCCTGGTACACGAACTCCGACCAGGTCTTCAAGGTGATGATGCCGTTCATCGCCCTGGGCGTCGTCGCGTCGATCGTCTTCATCCAAGAGGGCCAGCGGCGCATCCCGGTGCAGTACGCCAAGCGCGTCATCGGCCGCCGCATGAGCTCGGGCGGCCAGACCTACCTGCCGCTGCGCGTGAACATGGCCGGCGTCATCCCGGTGATCTTCGGCGCCACGCTGATGGCCCTCCCGCCCACCATCGGGCAGCTGATCAACACGCCGGGAGCGCGCTCGATCTCGAACTTCTTCACGCCGCAGGGGACGCCGTACGTCCTCGGCGAGTCGTTGATGATCATCGTCTTCACCTACTTCTACACCGCGATCGTCTTCAACCCGGTCGACCAGGCGGAGAACCTCAAGAAGCACGGCGGCTTCATCCCGGGCGTGCGCCCCGGGCGCCCCACGGCGGAGTTCCTCGACCGGATCCTCGCCCGCCTGACGTTCCCGGGCGCGCTCTACCTCGCGGCGGTCGCGGCGCTGCCGACGATCCTGATCGCCCAGACGAGCGCCAACTTCTTCTTCGGCGGCACGTCGATCCTGATCGTCGTCGGCGTCGCGCTGGACACGATGAAGCAGCTCGAGGCCCAGCTCATGATGCGCAACTACGAGGGCTTCTTGAAGTAGTAGGGTGCCTGCCCCCGTCGCGCCGACCGCCCTCCGGGGCGGTCTTTGGTTGCGGCGTCCCCCCAGCGTCCCGCCGCATCGACGACCGTGCCCTCCTCTGAGCTGAATCTCATCCTCCTCGGCCCCCCGGGCGCCGGCAAGGGCACCCAGGCCGAGCGCCTTCGCGCGGACTTCCCGCTGGCCTACGTCGCCACCGGCGACATGCTGCGCGCGGCGCGCGCCGAGGGCACCGAGCTCGGGCGCAAGGCGCAGGAGTTCATGGAGCGCGGCGACCTCGTCCCCGACGACGTCGTCATCGGCATCGCCCTCGAGCGGCTCTCGGCCGAGGACGCGCGGGACGGCTTCCTGCTCGACGGCTTCCCCCGCACGGTGCCCCAGGCCGACGCGCTGGCCCAGGAGATGGGCCGGCTGGGGCGCAAGATCACGGCGGTGCTGCTCGTGGAGGTGCCTGACGCGGAGATCGTCAAGCGGATCTCCGGGCGGCGGGTCTCCAAGGCGGGACGGACCTACCACGTCGACTACGACCCTCCGAAGTACTCGGGGCGGTGCGACATCGACGGCACGCAGCTCGTGCAGCGCGAGGACGACAAGAGCGATGTGGTGCTGGCGCGGCTGAGGAAGTACCACGAGGCGACCTCGCCGCTGATCGACTACTACGACGCCGCCGGCCTGCTGCGCCGCTTCGACGGCTCGCGCGCGCCGGTCGAGGTGCACGACCACATCCGGGCGACGATCGCCACGCTGCGCCTCGAGGACGAGCTGTGACGGGCGCGGTCGCGGGCGCGGCGACGGGCGCGGCGACGGGCGCCGTACCGGGCGCCGTGCCGGGCGCCGTGCCGGGCGCCGTATCGGGCGCCCACCGGCGATGATCCTGAGGAAGTCGAGTGCCGAGATCGACAAGATGGCGGCGGCCGGCGCGATCCACACGCGCGCGATGAAGCTCGTGGAGGGCAAGATCCGCGAGGGCGTCACCACCCGCGAGATCGACACGGCGGTCGAGAAGCTCATCCGCTCCCAGGGCGCGGAGCCCGCGTTCAAGGGCTACCGGGGCTTCACCGGCTCGATCTGCGCGTCGCCGAACTCCATGGTCGTCCACGGGATCCCCGGCCGCTACGCCCTCGGTCGCGGGGACGTCATCTCGATCGACATCGGCGTGGTGCTCGACGGCTGGGTCGCCGACGGCGCCGTGACCTTCCCCGTCGGCCCGATCACGCCGATCGCCCGCAAGCTGCTCGAGACCACGCGGCAATCCCTCTTCGACGCCGTGGAGCAGTGCCGGCCGGGCAACCGCCTCGGCGACGTCTCGCACGCCGTGCAGAAGCGCGTCGAGGGGGCGGGGCTGAGCGTCGTGCGCTCCCTGGTCGGGCACGGCATCGGCCGCGACATGCACGAGGACCCGCAGATCCCGAACTACGGCCAGCCGCAGCGCGGGCCGCTGCTGGAGCCGGGCATGGTGCTCGCGGTGGAACCCATGGTCAACGCGGGGCGCCACATGGTCCGGATGGGCGACGACGGCTGGGCGATCTACTCCCAGGACGGCTCCTTGGCCGCCCACTTCGAGTTCACGATCGCGGTGACCGAGGACGGGCCGCGCATCCTCACGCCGTGGCACGAGGTCATCGACGCCGGCGCGGTCCCCGTCTCCGCGGCCTCGTAGCGCCGCGACCGGCCTCCGGCGCCGGCCGGCCGGGAAGCGGGCCCAGGTGCTATCGTGACCGGTTCGCGCGCCGCAGGGCAGCATCGCTCTGTGCGCTCGACTCCGACACTGGTAGCGGCGTTCAGCAGCGGACGCCAGAGCCACGTCGTCCGGACTCACAGCTCGAAAGGGACCATGAAAGTCAGACCGTCGGTCAAGCCGATGTGCGAGAAGTGCAAGATCATCCGCCGCCACGGCGCGGTCCTGGTCATCTGCTCCAACCCGCGGCACAAGCAGCGTCAGGGGTAACTGAGACATGGCTCGCATCGCCGGGATCAACATCCCGCTCAACAAGCGCATCGAGATCGGCCTGACCTACATCTACGGCATCGGTCGCCAGACGTCCAACGATCTGCTCGTCGCGGCCAGCGTCGCTCCGGACACCTACGTGCGCGACCTGACCGACCAGGAGGTCGGCAAGCTCCGCGACCTCATCGAGGACCTCGCCGTCGAGGGCGACCTGCGCCGTGAGCGCTCGCAGAACGTCAAGCGCCTGATCGAGATCCAGTGCTACCGCGGCCGTCGCCACCAGCGCGGCCTCCCGGTGCACGGGCAGAACACGAAGAACAACGCGCGCACCCGCAAGGGCCCCAAGCGCATGTCCGTCGCCGGCAAGAAGAAGGCAGGGAAGAAGTAGTGCCCGCACCCAAGCGCCCCTCGCGCGGCCGCCGCAAGCCGAAGAAGAACATCCCGATCGGCCAGGCCCACATCAAGACCACGTTCAACAACACGATCGTCACCCTCACCGACCGCGAGGGCAACGTGATCGCCTGGGAGTCCGCCGGCGGCGCCGGCTTCAAGGGCTCGCGCAAGTCGACGCCCTTCGCCGCGCAGGTCACGGCCGACGCCGCTGCCCGCAAGGGCATCGAGCAGGGGCTCCAGAAGGTCGAGGTCTTCGCCAAGGGCGCCGGCTCGGGCCGCGAGACGGCCATCCGCTCCCTCTCGGCCGCCGGTCTCGAGGTCACGGGCGTCAAGGACGTCACCCCGCAGGCCCACAACGGCTGCCGCCCCCGCAAGCGGCGCCGCGTCTAAGGACCCTCACCCATGGCCAGAGACACCTCCCCCCAGTGCAAGCAGTGCCGCCGCGAGGGCATCAAGCTCTTCCTCAAGGGTGAGCGCTGCCTCACCGACAAGTGCGGCGTCGAGCGTCGCGCCTACCCGCCGGGCGATCACGGCCGCGGCCGCCAGAAGCAGAGCGAGTACCGCGTCCAGCTGCGCGAGAAGCAGAAGGCGCGCCGGTACTACGGCGTGCTGGAAAAGCAGTTCCGCCTCTACTACGACAAGGCGTCGCGGACCGACGGGATCACCGGCGAGAACCTGCTGACCCTGCTCGAGCGCCGCTTCGACAACGTGCTCGTGCGCCTCGGCTTCGCCGCCTCGCGCCGGCAGGCGCGTCAGCTCATCCGGCACGGCCACTGGACCATCAATGGCCGCCGCGTGGACATCCCGAGCTACCAGGTCCGCGAGAACGACGTCATCGCGGTCAAGGCCGAGACGGCGGCCGAGCAGGTCATCCGCGACGCGACCGAGCTCACCGCGGCCATCCCCGCGTGGCTGCAGGCCGACCACGACGCGCTGACCGCGAAGGTCCTGCGCAAGCCCGAGCGCCGCGAGATCACGGCGCCCGTGCAGGAGCAGCTCATCGTCGAGCTGTACTCCAAGTAGGCCTCGAGCAGAAACCGCACCACCCGCCACCGCACAGACCGACAAGTGCGCGGCGGGCCCAGAACCCCCGCGCACCCCATGAGCTGCGCGGGGCCACCACGAAGAACTGAGAACCCCACATGCTCGACTTCCAGATTCCCCGGATCACCAGCGAATCCGTCGAGGACAACCGCGGCACCTTCACCATCGAGCCTCTCGACCGCGGCTTTGGCTACACGTTCGGCAACTCCCTGCGCCGCGTGCTGCTGTCGTCGCTGCAGGGCGCGGCGGTCACCAGCGTCCGCATCGAGGGCGTCGCCCACGAGTTCTCGACGATCAAGGGCGTCACCGAGGACGTCACGGACATCGTCCTGAACCTCAAGGACATCGTCTGCAAGATGCACTCCGACGCCTCCGAGGTCGAGGCCCCGCTCGTCGTCACCGGCCCGGGGGACATCACCGCGAAGGACATCGACCTGCCCGCCGGCGTCGAGATCCTCAACCCGGACGTGCACATCGCGACGCTCGAGAAGAAGACCAAGCTGGAGCTGTACCTGACCATCGGCCAGGGTCGCGGCTACCGTCCGGCGGAGGACAACAAGTCTGCCGACCAGCCGATCGGCGTCATCCCGATCGACTCGATCTTCTCCCCGGTCCGCCGCGTGGCCTACGCCGTCGAGCAGGCGCGCGTCGGGCAGCGCACGGACTTCGACAAGCTCACGCTGGACGTCGAGACCGACTCGTCGGTCGATCCTCAGGCCGCGCTGCGCGAGGCGGCCGAGATCCTCATCCAGCAGCTCGCGATCTTCACCGACCCCGATCGGGTCGAGGAGCTGCGCCAGGGGATGGGCGGCGGCGCGCTCGAGCCCGGCCTCGGCGGCGTCGCAGGGACGACGAACGGCGCGTCGGCCGCGGGCGGGCCGATGCACGACATCCTCATCGAGGAGCTCGAGCTCGGCGTGCGCTCCTACAACTGCCTCAAGCGGGCCGGCATCCAGACCGTCGGTGACCTCATCACGAAGTCCGAGGGGGAGCTCAACGCGATCCCGAACTTCGGCAAGAAGTCCATCGACGAGGTCATCGAGACCCTCCACAGCCGCGGCCTGAACCTCCGCGACGACTGAGACCCCACCCACCCTCCCCCCGAGGCCGCCTCCATGCGCCATCAGAAGACCCGCAACAAGCTCTCGCGCTCGAGCGCGCACCGCAAGGCCCTGCTGGCCAACCTCTGCAAGGAGGTCATCCAGCACGAGCGGATCAAGACCAGCGAGGCGAAGGCCAAGGCCGTCAAGCCCGAGCTGGAGGAGCTCATCACGCTGGCCAAGCGCGGCGACCTCCACGCCCGCCGCCAGGCCCTGAGCGCGCTCGGCCAGGACAAGTTCACCGTGCACAAGCTGTTCGAGGAGGTCGCGCCGCGCTACGCGGAGCGCCCGGGCGGCTACACGCGCATCCTCAAGCTCGGGCCGCGGCGCTCGGACTCTACGGAGATGGTCTTCCTCGAGCTGGTCTGAGTTGTCGTTCGGGCGGACGGGCCGGGCATACCGGCGCGTTCCCCGATCGCGAACATCGCCGGCGGTCTTCCGTGTCGGGCAGGCGCGCGATCGCGAAGCCACTGCGCCGGAACGCCCGACGCGTCCTCCTCCATCAGCCCCGCTCTGCGGGAGCGTGAGCCGCGGAGTCGCTTCGCCGGACTTCGCTGATAGTCCTGAGGGTCACCTGCTCGGACCGTGGAGCGTCACCGGCAGACCGTCCGAGGGCTCGGCGTCAGGGGAAGCGCGTCCGTCGAGGCGGTTGTGGAAGGCGCGGGCGACGCGGTCGGCGTGGCGCTTGGCCTCATCGGCCCGGGGGCCCTCGAAGAGCTCGTCGACCGTCGTGCGCCAGAGCACGAGCCAGCGCTCGAAGTGGCCCGAGCGGAGCTTCGCCTTGCGGTCGAGCGCGGCGTGAGCGGCGAAGGCGCCACCGCCGTAGGACTGCGCGCCAAGCAGGATCGTCTCCCAGAAGGAGGTGATCGTCGGCACGTGGGCCTCGAGGTCGAGGTGGGCGACGTCGACGAAGAGGAAGCCGATGACCGGGTCGGTGAGCGCGCGTCCGTAAAAGGCGCGGACGAGGCGCTCGCAGTCGGCGCGGTCGGCGATGTCGTGGCGTTCCACTCTGACGATGGTAGGCGGCGAAGCGCGTTCGCTCGTCGTAATCCGGCGTGCGTACCGTTGCGCCATGGACGCCGTCCCGACGCCGCTGTCGCTGAAGCTCGTCGCCGCGCTGGCGGTGCCCCCGGTGATCGTCGCGGGCTTGTGGCTGTTCGCCGGAGTGCTCGCGCCGGGGTACCGGTGGGCGATCGCCGCCGCCGTCGCGTGGTTCGTCGTGGCGGGGTTCGGGATCGGCAAGCTCGTCAAGGAGCGACCTGGGCTGCGGCCCGGAGTCCGCGCCACGTTGTTCGCGACGGTCGCGATCGTCGCCGGGTGGAACGTCTACACCTCCACGGTGGCCACCACGGTCGACGAGGCCATCGCCCGTGGGATCCCGGTCAGCGAGATCGTTCCGGGCGCGCCGTCGCCGACGGCGGGCGGGAAGGACGCTCTGGTGGCCGCTGTCCCGCCGCGGGACGCCGAGGACGCCGCGACGGCCAAGCGCGGCGGGCGCGAACCGTCCGCCGGGAGGCCCGGAGCGGCATCCGCGCCGGCCGCCGGGAGCTCGGTCGCCGCCGCCAGGACCGCCAAGCCCAAGCCGGCTTCCGGCGCGCGCGGCCGACCGGCCAAGACGGCGTCGACCCCGCCGCGGGGGCAGGCCGAGGCAGCAGCGCCCGCGTCGGGTTCGGCGACGGTCGACTCTCCTGGCTCGCCGGGCCGGAAGGGGAGCAGCGCTGCGCCGCCGGCAGCGTCGGTCGGCCCGACCTCGCCGAACACCACGTCGCCCGCCGCGGCGGAGCCCGCCCCGGCGTCGAGCACGCCGTCGCCGCCCGCTTCCGCGCCGGCGGGCCCCGTCGAACGCGCCGCGGGTCCCGTGCGGCCGATGGGCCACTCCGCGCGCGGCCGCGCGGCGCTCGTGGAGCTGCCGGACGGCAGCCGCGTCGTGACGCTCGAGGACTTCGAGATCAGCCCGGGCCCGAAGGTCGAGGTCTGGCTCGTCGCGGGCCCGGTCGACGGCGACGAGGACGCCAAGGACCCGGTGAACCTCGGCGGGCTCAAGGGCAGTCGGGGCAACCAGCAGTACGACGTCCCGGCGGGCGCGAAGCTCCCGGCGAATCTGAGCGTCGTCTTCTGGTGCGTGCCGTACAGCACGGTCATCGCCGCGGCGGACTTGCGGGCCTCCTGACCTCGCGCGCCCGCGCCCGTCGTCTGCGCTCTGCGCGGTCTACCTCGCCGATAGCGCGAGGTAGACCGCACGCAACGCCGAGGGCGCGCCGTCGGCGGCGCCGAGACCGTTGCATCCCAAGGTGGTACCGTCGCGGCGTGCCCAAGCAGATCGCGGTACGCCTCCCCGACGACCTCGTCGCGTTCGTCGACGCGCGCGTGGCGGAGGGGATCGACCGGAGCCGCGCGGAGTTCGTCCGCCGTGCGCTGGAGCGCGAGCGCCGCCGAGCGGTCGCCGAGCGTGACGCGCGGATCCTGACCGGTTCGGGTCCCGACCCCGGACTCGACGCTCTCGCCGCGCGCGGGGCACGAACCCCGCTCGACCTAAAGTGATGCGCCCGATCCACTGGGCGCGGGTCGACAAGCTGCGTCCCGTCCTCGTCCTCACGCGCGAGACCGTGCGGCCGCACCTCACGAACGTGACCGTGGCGCCCGTCACCAGCCGGATCCGCGGGCTGTCGACCGAGGTCGTGGTCGGCGTCGAGAACGGTCTCGGCGGGCCGGGCGTCGTCAGCTGCGACCACGTGCAGACGATCCCCGCAGCCAGTCTCGACGCACAGATCGGGTTCCTCCTCGATCGCCAGGAGCAGGCGCTCAGCGGGGCAATCCGCGCTGCGTTCGACTTGGACCTGAGCCCGTGGTCACCCGCCTGACGATCGAGTACGACGGGACGGACTTCGCGGGGTGGGCGCCGCAGCCCGGACGGCGCACGGTACGCGGCGAGCTCGAGGCGGCCCTCGCGACCCTGCTGCGCGCCCCCGTGGAGCTGGCGGTCGCGGGGCGCACCGACGCGGGGGTCCACGCGTGGGGGCAGGTCGCCGCGTACGCGGGGGCCCCCGTGCGCCTGCGGTCGCTGAACGCGCTGCTCGGCCCCGACGTCGCGGTGCTGGCCTGCGAGCCGGCGCCCGCGGGCTTCGACCCGCGCGCCGACGCGGTCGCGCGGACCTACTGCTACTCCGTGCTCGCCCGGTCGGAGCCGAGCGCGTTCAGGCGGCGCACGGCGCTCCACTGGCCCTACCCGTGCGACCGCGACCGCCTGCACGCGTGTGCGGCGGCGCTGCCGGGAGCGCACGACTTCACCGCCTTCACGCTCACCGAGACCGAGCACCGCTGGTTCACGCGGGTCGTCGAGCGGGCGCAGTGGCGCGAGCGCGGAGACCTGCTCGAGCTCTGGATCACCGCCGACGCCTTCCTGCGCCACATGACCCGCACGCTCGTCGGGACCATGCTCGAGGTCGCGCAGGGGCGCCGCACCCCGGAGGCGTTCGCGGCGCTGCTGGCCGGCGCGCACCGCCGCGACGCGGGGCACACCGCCAAGCCGCACGGGCTCGCGCTGGCCGAGGTGCACTTCGCGCCGTCCGGCTCCCACCCCGTCGCGCCGTAGGGTCGTCGGCGTGCACGATCCCGAGCAGGTGCCACCGCTCTCCGTGCGCCTGCGCACCCGGGCGCTGTGGTGGCTCATGCGGCGGGTGCCCTACCCGCGCCTGGAGGAGCTCCACCGCTCGGGGCGGCTGGCCGGGGTCGAGCGCGTCCTGCTCGCCGGTGACCTCATCGTGCTCGGCGGCCTCTCGCCGCGGCTGCGGCTCTCTGGGCCGCACTTCGTCCCGTGGGGCGCCCAGGCGTTCACCGTGCTCATGGGCTGCCACGAGCCGATGGTCCAAGAGGCGCTGCGGCGGACGCTCGCGCCCGGGATGACCTTCGTCGACGTCGGCGCGAACATCGGCGCCACGTCGCTGCTGGCCGCCACCTTCGTCGGCCCGCAGGGCCGCGTGGTCGCCGTCGACGCGCAGGCGGAGTGCGTCGCGGCGCTTCAGGCCAACGCCGCCCGCAACGGCTTCGCGCAGATGACGGCGCTTCACGCGGCGGTCGGGAGCGAGACCGGGACCGCGGAGGTCGTCGTCGTCGCCGACGCGCTGTGGACGCGCCTGCTGTCGGTCGGCGGGCACCCGCGGGAGGTGCGGCGTGACGTCGTGCGCGCAGCGACCCTCGACGCGCTCGTGGCCGGCGGCGAGGTGCCCGCGCCCGACGTCGTGAAGATCGACGTGGAGGGCGCGGAGCTCGACGTGCTCGCCGGGATGGAGCGCGTGCTCGCGGAGGCCCGGCCCGTGCTCATCTGCGAGATGCACGGCAAGAACGCCGCGTTCTGCGCGGCGATGGACGCCGCGGGCTACCGCGTCGTCGACCTCGACGGGCCGGGCCCCGTGGCGACGGGCGGCGCGAACACCCACGCGTTCTGCGCGCCGCGCTGAGCGGCACCCGTAGCTCGCCGGGCATCCGGACCCGTCTCGCGACGCCAGTACGATGACGAGCATCGCCCTCCGGAGCAGTCTTGGTTCGCTAGCGGCGATCTGCGCGCTGGTCGCGTTCGGCGCTCCCGTGGCGCACGGCGCCACGATCCGAACGGAGGCCGAGCCATCCCTCAGCCTGCCGCCTGCTGGTCGACGCTGCAGGGCGTCCAGTTCAGCGCCGGCGGCGGGAGGATGTGCGGCTGGACCGCGAACGCTCCGCTGAGCTGGACCGTCGTCGTCCCCTCCGGCCTCTCGGGCATGGTGAAGCTGTACGGCTACCGCGACGAGCGCCCGCGGGCCTATCGCGTCCGAGTCGACGGCGGTGCCTGGACCGCGGGCGTCCAGGCGGGACCCAGCGCGCCGTCGGCTCGCTTTCACACGTCGGCTCCGCTTCCGGCCGGACCGCACCGCTTCGACCTCGAGTTGGTCGCCACCGAGGCGTTCACCTTCGACTTCTTCGAGCTCGGAACTGCTGAAGATCCGGCACCGGCGGCGGCGCCCCTCGTCTTTGCACCCGGCCTACCCGCGCCTACGGCCCTGACGCCGCATGCGCCGGCGCCGGTGAGTCCGACGCCTGCCCCGGCGCCCTCAGACCGCGAGGCCGCCCCGACTCCGGCCCTACCGGCGCCCACCCCTGCCCCGGCGCAAACCGTCTCGTCGGGTGAGGTGTGCGCCATAGCGCCGCGACGGGGAGCGCCGGCCATAGCCGCGGCAATTCGCGGATGCCCCGACGGCAGCATCGTGCGCTTCCCGCCGAACAAGCGCTACGCGCAGGCGGATACGATCGAGGTGAAAGACCGGGCGGATCTGGTCATCGACGGCAACGGGTCGACCTTCACCAGCAGCGTGCCCAACGACCAGCAGCGACGCCCGAACTGGCGCCTGTTGCGTGACGACCGGGTCGTCATCAAGCGCATGACCGTCGTAGGCAACTTCAAGTCCGCGGGTCCACGTCGCGTTCAGCCTGACAACCAGCTCAACGCGGGGGTCTCGATCGACGGGGGGACGTCGGTCACCGTTCGCGACCTCGCGGTCAACGATGTCTGGGGCGACATGGTCGTTACCCTCCCGTCAGGCTACGCGGAGAACACCGGCGCACTCAGTGGAGAAGTCCCGACGGACGTCCACGTCGAGCGCTTGAGAGGCCGGCGCGCCGCGCGGATGTGCGTTGCGTTCACCGCCGCCAAGGGCGCTTGGCTGGAGGACTCCACGCTGGAGGACTGCTGGTACGGGGGGATCGATCTCGAGGTGGACGTCCTCGGACAGCCGATGCATGACGTGCATATCCTGCGCAACAAGCTCTCGGGCTTTTTCATCGCGGCCATCATGATTCCGTACTACGGGCAGGCCGGGGACGTCGCGGACATCGAGATCCGCGACAACGAGACGCTGACCGTGCAGGACGCCTGCTGGCCGGTGCTGCAGACGAAGGACACGCGAGACGGCCGCGACGGAGGCGAGACGGCTGCGAACATCATTATCGAGAACAACCGCTTCAAGACCATCACGTCCGGAATGCTCATCCGAGACGTGCTCTCCGGCTCCGTGGCCGGTAACGACATCGAGATGGTGACGCCGCGTCCTGAGTGCGGTACCCCCGCACGCCCCGTGATCGTGGAGGGCTCCGCCGCAACGGTCACCGCGGGCCGCACCGTGGGGTTCGGGTGACCGGCAGGTCCACGGTCAGCGGTGCGGCGACCGGCTGGTCATCGCGCGCCAGTACCGCGCCGCGGGATCATCCGCGCGGGGCCTTGCGAAGATCGCACCGAACGGTTGCTCGGTGATATGCGCGAATCGCGCCAGCAGCATCAGCGCGTAGGCCCAGTAGGACGCGAGCGACGCGAGCGCGGCACCCGTGATGCCCAGCAACGGGATCAAGGCGAGGTTCAGTCCGACGTTGATCACCAATCCGGCGAAGGCCGGAGCGAGAATGACCGAGGGCCGCGCGAGGCGCGCAAGCAGGGTCCGGACCGGAGCTTCGAGCGTGAAGGCGACCGCCCCCAAGGACAGGATCGCGAAGGGGAGGACGCTGCCTTCCCACGTCCGCCCGTAGATCAGGACGATTGCGGGCCAGGCGACGACGGCCGCGAGAACGGCAGCGACCGCGACCAGCGGCCAAGTCTGGCGGAGGAACTCAAGGGTGTAGCGCGCGGCGATCTTCGGCTCGGCCTCGGTCTGGGTCTGGGCTGCCGCCTGGGCGATGGTCAAGGACGCCAGGAAGATGATCTCGGCCAGCGTGGCCGACAGCGAGTACAGGCCGGCACCGGTGCCGTGGGTCAGCGCACTCACGAGGAACAGGTCGATGCGCAGGTTGCAGAACAGGACCAGTCCGGCCAGGTGGAGCGCCCCACCGGCGCGCACGAGCTTGAGCGCGACGCGGCGGTCCAGTCCGGGCAGCAGTCCGCGCACTCCGGTATGCCGGCTCAGGGCCGCGGCCAGCACCACGGTGAGCAGGACGGCCCCGCCGAGGATCGCGGCGATGGCGCTCGCGGGGGTCACGCGGTCCGCGGCGGCGAGCACGATGTTCACGATCAGCACGAGCGACGCGCAGGTCGCCGCGGCCCAACCGTAGATCCGGAGGGCACCCACGCGCACGAGGAGGCCGGTCAGGACTTGCACGGCCAGGGTGACCGGCACGAGAAGCGCCGCGAGCATGACCGCCGCCGTGCTGGCCCCGGCCAGCAGCGTGTCACGGACAGCGAAGCCGACGAGCAGGGTGGCCAGCCCTCCGATGCCGCCGAGCACCAGCGTCGCCGTCGACAGGGCGCGGGCGACCTCGACGAGGGTCGCTTCCTGGCGGCCGAGGAGTCGCCCGGACGCCGTGTCCAGCGACAGGTTCACGAAAGCCCAGGCCAGCAGGCCGAGCGCGAGCGCGAGCGAGTACTGACCGCGCAACTCGGGCCCGAGGGCGCGGGCCACGATGATCCCGCCGAGGAAGAAGAAGAAGTACTGCGAGGTGCGCAGGAGGAGCAGGCGTAGCCCGCCGTCCATCGAGGCGGCCACGCCGAGGTCGTCAGAGCGCGAGTTCGCCGGTGCCACCTCCGGGATTCTCGCATCCCGCCAGGACTGTCGATACCTTGGCGGGAGCTGCCAGCGAGTTACGAGCAAACCATGTTCACCGTCGAGTGCGTCCTTACGGTCGGCGGGCTGATGGCTGCCTGGCTGAGGTATCTCGTCAGCCGCCTGCGTCGTTCGAGACCCGACCTCGCGATCGGGAGCCCGCTGATGGTGGGGGTGATCGCGCGCGTGCTCGTGGCCGTCCTGCTCAGCGCGCTGATACCCGCTGCGAGGGGGACCGACGAGCAGGCGTTCCTCGGCGAAGCTCGGGCGCTCCTCGACGGGTCCTTCTGGGCGCCGCAGTCGATCCACTCGCTCACCTCGACGTTCCAAGTATGGGTGTTCGCGCAGGAGTTGCGGATCCCCGACTTCCCGGAGTTCGCCATGAGGCTGGTGCAGATCGGTCTCGCGCTCACCGGACTCGTGCTCCTGGTCGCAGCGGTCCACGACCTCGCCGGTCGTCGGGCGTCGATCATCGCCGCGTGGGTGGTGATGCTCGAGCCCAGCAGCCTCTTCTTCTCCGGCTTACTGCACAAGGAGTCGTTCATGCTGCTCGGCGCAGGAATCGTAGTGTCCGGGGGCACGCGGCTCTGGCTCGGGCGGCGGGGATCGGGGCTGATGATCATGCTCGTCGGTGCCGTGATCACGGCCGCCACGCGGCCGTACGCGGGCGGCCTACTGCTGGCCGCAGTCGCGGCGATCGCCGCTCACGGAGCGATCACCCGCCGCGGTCCGCTTGAGCGACGGTCTCTGGCGCTGGTCGCGAGCCTGGGGGTCATCGCCGTCATCGCGACCCCGAGCGTCCTTCAACGCACGTCAGACGAGCGTCTCCAGACAAAGCTTCAGACCTCCCAGAACGCAAACTCCGAGGACAGCTCCAATCTCGCCCTGGCGCCCATCGACTTCTCGTCTCGCCTCCAAGTGGTGCGCAACCTTCCGTTGCGGATGCGCGACGTCATCGTGCGCCCGTATCCGTGGGAGCTGGGCAGCGCGAATCAGCGCGCCGGCTTGCCCGGAACGCTATCTGCGTACGCCGCGTTCGGGTTGTTGGCGGTGATGATCCTGCGCACCCGCCGTCGCGCGATGCAGTTCGCCGGACCGGTGATCTACGCCGGCGGGGCGCTGTTCCTCGCGTTCTCCCTCAGCTCGGGAAACGCCGGCACCTCGTTTCGCCTGCGCAGCACCGTCGTGGTCCTGGTCTGGTGTGCCGTGATCGCGTTGCATCACCGCTCGCAGGCCGCGCGCGACGAGCAGCGCAACGAAGCGCTCCTCGCGGGCGCCAACGCGGAGGAGCCCGCCGCGCAGCTCATGGCGCCTGCGCGGGTGGCGTGAGATCCTTGGGATCGCAGCGCCTGCGGGTCAGCTTGTCCCGGGCGCGCACATCGGCCATCAACTCGATGACGGCGGGGTCCAAGAACGGGGAGCGCGCCTCCAGCCCGCGGGCCATCGACATGCGATCGAGCTTCACGTTCAGATCGCCGGGGCGGTACGTCGCGAAGTTCGGATGCAGCAATCGGTCGATCGGCGGCAGCCCTCCGACCTCGGCGATGGAGTCCGTGAACGAGGCGGTGGCCGGCGCCCGCCGTGTACCTGCCAACTCGGCGACGAGCTCGGGGGCGAAGACGGAGACCCAGCGCAGATTGCGTTCCTCGAGCGGCTCCTCCGCTCCCGCCAGGAACTACCGGACGGCTCGTCGACGAGCCCGGCCGAGCTTCGACGCGCGTCCCAGACCGCCAGCGCGAACATGCCCTCTAATGGGCCATCTCCTCGGCGACCCGCTGCCCGTCGGGCTCGGCGGCGCCCCCACCCATCTCGCGATGCCGCACACGTCAGCTTCGCCTCCGCTGCGCGAGCACGTCGTCGTACAGCGCCTCGATGTCGCGGAGCAGACGGGGGAAGCCGTAGGCATGGCGAACCCGTTCGCGGGCCTCCAGCCCCAAGCGCCGCAGATCGCTGCGATCGAGCGCGGCGCGGGCGAGGAGATCCCCCAGCGCTCGCGAGTCTCCGGCCGCCGCCAGCGATCCCGGGTCGACGACATCGGAGACGCCCCCGACGTCTGTCGCGATCGCCGGGCGCCCGCCCGCAGCGGCCTCGATGAGGGCCACCGGCGTGGCCTCGTTGTCTGATGAGAGCACGGCCATGTCGGCCCCGGCGACGATCGACGGCAGATCGCGGCGGAAGCCCACGAACGTCACGGACGTCGTCAGGTCCAGACGCCGAGCCTGCTCCTCCAACGCTCCGCGGAGCTCTCCGTCGCCGACAACGGCCAGCCGCAACGGCGCGCCGGTCGCGCGGGCGTGCGCGACGGCGTCGAGGAGCACGTCGACGCGTTTGATCGGCACCAAGCGGGCGACGAACACGACGAGCAGCTCCTCGTCGGTGGCACCGACCTCTGCTCTGAAGGCGGGGTCGCGGGCGCCGTCGAGCGCGAGGAACGGCTCGAGATCGAGACCGGTCGGGATCACGCGAAAGTGCTCCCGCGGTGCGATGCGCATCTGCACCAATTCGTCCACTGTCGCGTTGCTCGCTCCGATGAGACGGTCGCTGATCCGCGCCAGCTCACGCTCGACCTGCCGGAACGCCGCCTCCTTCCGGGGGCCGAAATAGCCGGAGAGGACGTGGCCGTGGTAGGTGTGCACGATCGCCGGCCTCCGCGGGAACGCGATCCTCGCGGCAAGCCGGCCGAGCGTGCCCGCCTTGGCCGTGTGGGTGTGCACGAGGTCCGGGCGGAAACGCCGCATCGTCGCCACCAGCGCGCGGAGCGCACGGGCGTCGGCGACCGCGTCGAGGTCGGGTCCCAGCGCCTCGATCCGTTCCATGCGCGCACCGTGATGCTCGACGAGGTCTTCCATCGAGCCCTCGCTCGGACCCAGCCGTCCCGCGACGAGGAGCGTCTCGAAGCGCGCCCGGTCCAGGCGCCCGGACAGGATGCTGACATGGTGTGCGGGGCCGCCGACGTTCAGACGCGCGATGATGCGCAAGATCCGCGCGGGCCGGATGGTGCTCTGATCTTGCACCGCGGGGAGTCTAAGCGCCCGTTGGCCCGTTGGCGCCCGATAGACTCGCCCCACGGCCATGTCCGTGGCAACTGCGAAATGGCGCGGCCGTCGAGGACGGCTCGCGGTGGCCACCGTGCTGGTCGTAGTCGTGTCCGCGGCGGTGAGCCTGCGGCTCTTCGTCTATCCCACGGCCGCGGCCACGGCTCCGGCACGCGCGGACGCGATCGTGGTGTTGTCCGGCGACCGGGGGGAGCGCATGGCCGAGGCGATACGTCTGATCGACCGGGGGGTCGCGCCGACGCTCGTTCACGCCGGCACCCCCGACTCCGACTTCGTCCGGGCGCTGTGCTCCGACCAGACGCAGTTCGCCGCCGTGTGCCTCTCCCCCGAGCCGGACAACACGCGGACCGAGGCGGGCGCCGTGGCGCGTCTCGCCTCACAGCGCGGGTGGGACCAGATCGCGATCGTGACGTCGACCTACCACGTGACACGCGCAGCGTTGCTGATCGGTCGCTGCTCCGACGCGGACCTGCGCATGGTCGCGGCGCGTCCGGAGATCGCGTGGTGGAGGTGGGTGGCTCAGGTCGCACACGAGTGGGGAGGGCTCGTACAGGCTCTGGCGCTACGGCGCGACTGCTGACTCAGGCTCAGCCCCGTATCACGAGGTGGTTCTCGAGGACCATGGCCTCGAACCCCGCTGCCAGGTACGTACGCACCGCGTCGTCAGGGGTGCAGACGATCGGCTCCTGCACGTTGAACGACGTGTTCAGCAGCACGGGGACCCCGGTGAGCTGCGCGAAGGCCTCGATCAGCGCCCAGTACCGTGGATTGGTGTCGCGTTCGACGGTTTGCGGCCTCGCGGTGTGGTCGACGTGGACGACGGCCGGAATCTGGTCACGCTCGTGCTCGGCGACCTTGATGACGGTGACCATGAACGGGTCGAAGTGCGGTCGACCGAAGAACCGCTCGCTGGCCTCGGCGTGCATCGACGGTGCCAGCGGGCGAAACCACTCACGGAGCTTGACCTTCTCGTTGAGCAGCTGACGCATGTCGCTGCGGCGTGGATCGGCGAGGAAGCTGCGGTTGCCGAGCGCCCGAGGGCCGAACTCCATGCGCCCCTGGAACCAGCCGACCACCGCGCCGTCGGCGATCATCGCCGCGACGCGGGGGAGCATCTCGTCGTCGGTGAGCGTCGCGTATGTCACGCCGGCGCGATCGAGCGCGGCGGCGCACTCCGACGAGCTGAAGGACGGGCCGTAGTAGGCGTGGCGCATCCGGAATGACCGGGGACGACCCAGCAGCCCGTTCTCGATCAAGTACGCCGCTCCCAGCGAGCAGCCGGCGTCGTTCGAGGCCGGTTGGACGAAGACCCGCTTGAAGTCGGACTCCTCCACGATCCGCCCGTTCATCACGGAGTTCAGCGCCACGCCACCGGCCAGGCACAGGTCGTCCTCGCCGGTCATCCGGTGGAGCTCGCGCACGATCTCGAGCACGACATCCTCCAGGACCCGCTGGGCGCTCGCCGCGATGTTCTGGTGGCGCTGCGTCAGCTCCTCGCCGGGGGCTCGTGGAGCGCCGAGCGCGGCCACGGCTTCCGGACCGAACTGGTAGCGCTTGGCCAGATGGTGGTCTAAGACGCGGATGTCGACCTCGAAGTGGCCGTGCGGGCGAGCCTTCAGCACGCGCCGAGCGAAGAAGTCATAGAACTCAGGTTCACCGTATGCCGCCAGTCCCATGACTTTCCATTCGTCTCCTCCGAACATGTCGAAGCCGAGGAAATTGGTGACCGTCGAGTAGAACTGACCGAGGGAGTGCGGCAGTTTTATGCGTTCCAGCGGCTCGATCCGGGTGCCTCGGCCGTGGGCCAGCAACGTCGTCGTCGCCTCCCCGGTGCCGTCCATCGTCAGGACGGCCGCGCTGTGACAGGGCGAGACGTAGAAGGCGCTGGCGGCGTGGGACAGATGGTGCTCGAGGAAGTGGAAGCGAAAGGCGCTGGGGCCGAGTCGGCTTCGCATCCGTGCCGGACAGCGCAGCATCCCCAGGTAGCTGTCGCTCACCTGCGCGACGCCGCGGTCCACCCGGGCGCGGAACATGTCCGGTGAGATCGCGGCGGATCGCAACGCCTGCATCGCCTTGTGGCGTAAAATCCACGGCTTCCAGTACAAGCCGACGTGGTCGACGTCCTCGATTCCGATACCCGCCTCGCGCAGGCAGTACTCGACGGAGGCCCACGGAAATCCGTCGTGGTACTTGACCCGGGAGAATCGCTCCTCTTCGACCGCAGCCGCCACCTCGCCGTCGCAGACCAGGGTCGCGGCGGCATTGCCCATGGTGGTGAGTCCGAGGATGTTCATCCGGTAATCCTGGCAGGAACCGGGCGCTGAGCGGGGGTAGATACGCCGTGCAGCGCGTGCGGCGTCTGGCCTCTTGAGCCGCTATGGTCGTCGTCCGTGACGCTGAACGCCCGCGAATCGCAAGTCGACTTGCGAGAGGTGCTCGGGGAGTTGCGCCGACGGTGGTGGCTGTTCGCTGGCCTGCTCGCGATCCTTCCCGGGACAGCGTACATCGCTTCGATCAGCACGGACAAGGAGTACCGGGCCAGCGTCACCCTCCAGGTCCAGTCCGAGTCGGTCGACACGTCCGTGTTCTCGTCCGCTCAAGAGAGCGTGGGTGACCTGGGGCGGGCTCTGGCCGCCTCGGCGCGACGTGCCACGTCGCTGGCTACGGCTCGTTCGGTGCTCCGTCGCCTGCCGCCGCCGCGCGATCCGCGCGCGCTGCGCGAGAAGCTCTCGGTCGTCACCGACCCCGATGCGGGCTTCTTGACCATCACGGCGCGCAGCGGGAGCGCCGATCGTGCAGCCAGCATCGCCAACACCTACGGCGCGGTTCTGATCCAGATCCGAACCCAGGAGGCCGAGCAGCGCATCGACGGCGCGATCCTGGACATCGTCGGCTCTCTGGAGCGCCTTCCGGCCAGCGACCGCAACGGTCGTCGCCAGCTGTCCGAGCAGTTGCAGCGGCTGCGGGTCCTCAGGGCGTCCCAGGGCAGCAACATGAGTCTCATCGAGCGCGCGTCGCCCCCTACGAAGGCGAGCTCCCCGAAACCGGTTCGGAACGTCCTTCTTGCCGTTCCGCTGGCGCTGCTGCTGGCAGGCGGCCTCACGTTCCTGCTCGAGCGTCTCGACCAGCGGATCTGGAGCTCCGACGAGATGGTGCGCATCAGCCCCGTGCCGCTGCTCTCCTCGGTGCCGGCCGCTTCCCTTCCGGGCTCGCGATCTCCGTCCGGCGATGTCGAGCCCTTCCACCGCCTCCGTGTCGGCCTCGAGCTCCTCAGCCTGGACGACCCGTTCCGCACGGTCGTCGTGACCAGCGCCGAGTCCGGTGAGGGGAAGACCACCGTCGCGGTGGGCCTGGCGCGGGCGGCCGCCCAGGCGGGCGACCGCGTTCTCCTGATCGACGCCGACCTGCGCCTTTCGCAGGTGGGAGACCGCCTCGGGCTGGACATCAAGCACGGGCTCGAGGACGTCCTCAACGGTGGTGTCTCGCTCCGCGATGCGCTCGAGGTGGTCCCGGGGACCGCGAACCGCCTGTCCGTGCTGGGAGCCACGGCGGTCGAGCACCCCTGGCGGCTCGTCGCGTCCGACCGGATGGGCAACCTGGTCGTCGCGCAGGGGCGTCTGTTCGACCTCGTGGTCATCGATACCCCGCCTGTCCTGGCGGTCAGTGATGCGTTGCCCCTGTGTGAGGCCGTCTCGGCGGTCGTGATGGTCGCGCGCGTCAACCACACCCGCCGCAGCTCCCTGCGGCGCGCGTTCGAGGTGGTGGCCGTCGCCCAGGGCGGGGTCGTCGGAATCGTGGCGACCGGAGAGCGCAGGCCGGACGTCGACGGCAATTACGCCTACCGCGGGAACCGGCGCGCCCAAGGCTCCCGCGACCACCGTTGAGCACCTCGTCCCCCGAGCCGGGGGGCAGGTGGTCCGCCGCCGTGGGCACCGGCGGCGTAGCCCTCCTGGCAGCCGTGCTCACCGCGTACCTCGGGTTTCGCTCCGGAGGGTTCTTCGTCCTCGACAGTGCACTCGGCGCAGCCGTGCTGAGTTTCGTGCTCCTCCTGCGGGTCCTCACTGTGGGCGCCCCGTTCACAGGCCTGCCCCGGGGCATGTGCGTCGCGGCTGGCGCTCTGGCGCTGCTCGCGGCGTGGACGCAGCTCTCGGCGCTGTGGTCTGATTCCGACGCCCGGGCGGCGGTCGAAGCCGACCGCACCTTGATGTACCTGTGCGCGCTGCTGCTCGCAGGATCCTGGCCTGGAACGGCTCGCCGCCTGCGCTGGACGGTGAGGTCGATGGTCGCTGCCTGGCTGGTCCTGTGCGCGGTAGGACTGCTCTCGCGCGTGGCTCCCGACGTCCTCGTCGTCTCAGAGCCGGGCGCTCGTCTCGGATACCCCGTCACCGCGCCCAACACGCTGGGACTGATCGCGGCGCTCGCGCTGACGGCCTGCTTCGCGCTGAGCGGCGACGGGCGCGAGCCTCCCTGGGTGCGGGTCGTCGCTGCTGCGGCGATGCCCCTCGCGGGCGCGACCCTCTTGCTGACCTATTCGCGCTCGGCGCTCGCCGTGTGCGTGATCGGGCTTGTGCTGGTGGTGGTGCTCGGCCGCTCGCGGTTGGCGATCTGCGCGCTGGCGGGCGGTGGGCCTGCGACCGCGGTCGCCGTCGCCTTCGCGTACAGGGCGGATCTCCTCGTATCGGCAGACAGCACGTCTGCGGCCGCGGTTGCCCAGGGCGCGGATCTCGCGCTGGTGATGGTGCTCTGCGTCGGTGGTGCGGCGCTGATGCGCACCCTGCTCCTGCCGGTGGACCGAGGGATCGTCGGCTGGACGTTCCGGCGCGGGGACATCGCGGGGCCGGCGGCGCTGGCGGTGACGGCGGTGGCCGTCCTCGCCGTCTTGGTGGCGCAGGATCGCTTGAGCGTCGCCGAGCCACCGGCGGACGCCGTTGCGGCTGAGCAGGGCCAGGTGAGAGACCGGCTCACGTCGGTGAGTAGCGCCATCCGCCTGGAGTACTGGGAGGTGGCCCTCGACGCCTTTGCGAAGCAGCCCGTGCAGGGCCACGGAGCCGGGACCTACCAACTGCTGTGGCAGAGCCGCCGGTCGACGACCGAAGACGCTCGCGATGCCCACTCCCTGGGGCTCGAGACGCTTGCCGAGTTGGGCCTCGTCGGCGTCATGTTGCTTGCCGCGGCGCTCCTCGCGATCGTTCAGGCGTTGGCTTCGAACGTCCGCGGGCCAGATCGGGTGCTGTACGGCGGGGTGCTCGCTGCGGCTGCCATGTGGCTGGTCCACTCGAGCGTGGAATGGGACTGGGAGATGCCGGTCGCGACCCTGTGGGTCTTCGTGGTCGGCGGTGCCGCGCTCGCTGCGGCGCCGCCGGCGCCATCCGCCCCACCGGCCAGCGGCGGGCAGGCTGTCCGCGTGCTCGTCGTGTGCGCGGCAGCGATCGGCCTGGCCGGCTCCGTGCGGTTGGCCTTCGCGCAGACCCGTCTGCTCCAAGCTCAGGACGCGGTGGCGCGCGGAGATTGTGCGGCAGCGTCCAACGCTGCGGAGAGCTCGCTGAGGCTCTTGGAGCGCCCGGAGGCTTACGAGATGCTCGGCTACTGCGCGCTGCGCGCCGGCGATGCGAGGGTGGCGATGCGCGCGCTCGAGCGGGCGGTCGCCGTGGATCCGGGGAGTTGGATTCCGCGGTACGCCCAGGCGGTGGTGCGTGCCTCCGCAGGACGTGACCCACGCCCGTCGGCCCGTGCCGCGTTGCAGCGCAACCCGCGTCAGCGCTTGGCCCGTGAAGCAGTGACCGGCCTCACCGGAACTGATCCCGACCGGTGGCGCCGCGCGGCGCCGCGCTTCATCTTGCCGCTCGATCGTCCCCGGCCGTTGTCGGACTTCCTGCTGCTGCGTGGCTCGGCGAAGCATCAGGCCGGCACGTCGCTCGTCAAGTCGCGCGCGGTCTCGATCCCCCCGATTCGAAGCTCGGCGACCGATGCCGACGGGCCTGAGGGTCGTGCCGAAGCGGTGCCGCCGTGATTCTGTGGGGCGGCGGGGCGTCTCGCGCTTTGACCGGCGGCAGGGACCACGTGACAGACCGCATCGGGCGGAGGTTCGACTGCTCACCCGCGGTCGTCGTCACCGTCCTCGGCGGTGGCCGGCTCGCGGCGAGTCTCGCCACCGAGGCGCCGTCGCGCGCCGACCGGTCCAGCGTGGCCGTAGCTCTGGCGGTCGCGTCGGGCGATTGTCGCGCTACTCGAACGCCCGAGCCGGAGAGCGGCCGAGCCCGCCCTGACGCTCGGTCGTGCCGCGCCGCGGGAACGTCGGGCGAGTGTTGATATAAGTGCCTGTGGGTTCGATGCCCGTCCGCGATAGGAAGACTGTGCTCATGCTGATGCCACGACCAAGAGGGTCGGCCCCCCTAGCGATGGCGGTCGCGTTGTGTCTCGCGGGACCGCTCTCGTCGGCCGGGGCAGCACAGAGCGCCAGTCAATCGCAGTACGTCGACGTCACGACCCGGTCCACGGGACGACCGGCGATCACGGCTTCACCGGCGCCCCCTGACGCGCTGCCGTACACCGGTGGGGAACCGCTCACCGTGGCGGCGTTCGCGGCTCTCCTGCTGCTGAGTGGCGTCAGTCTCCGAGTCTCAGCGCGAATACGGCCATGAATCGCCACGTTCGAGCACCCCGCGACGACTGATGTCTCCTTCCACGAGGCGGTAGCGGCCGTGCGTTGTCTCACACCGATGGCGCCGGCGTCGTTCTGACACTCGATCAAGGCTCTCTCGCGGATGCACGAGGAGGAGGCGGCGGCCCGCTCCGCGCACGCCGGGAGGGAGGTGCACGACTCCGGCGCCGTTCGGGATCGCATTGACACCGACCTCCTAGCATCGAAGCGATGCGCGTGCTCCTCACCAACGACGACGGCATCCGGGCGAAGGGCCTTGAGGCGCTGCGGCGTGCCCTGCTCGCGGTCGAGGGCGTGGACCTCGTCACGATCGCCCCGGACGGCAACCGCTCGGCGATCGGCCGCGGGATCACCACCCGCGCGCCACTCGCGGTCGAGCGCGTGGAGTTCGAGGACGGCACGCACGGCTTCCAGACCGACGGGACGCCCGTCGACTGCGTGCGGCTCATGGGGCTCGGGCTCGTCGACGGCTGGACGGCGGACATCGTCGTGGCCGGAATCAACCACGGCGCGAACCTCGGCGACGACGTGACGTACTCCGGCACCGTCGCGGCCGCGATGGAGGGGCTCATGCTCGGGCTGCCGGCGGTCGCGGTCTCCCAGCAGTTCGCGCGCGGGGAGACGGCGTGGGCGACGGGCGACGAGCCCTTCGACTTCACCCACTCCGCGCGCTTCACCGCGCGGCTGGTCGAGGGCATCGAGGACGTCCCGCTCCCCGCGGGCGTGCTGATCAACGTCAACGTGCCCGGCGGCGGTTCGCCGGAGGGCGTCGAGGTCTGCCGCCTGGGCAAGCGCATCTACCGCGACGAGCTCAAGCTCGCCTCGGAGGCCGGCGGCGTCCGCCGCTTCTGGATCTACGGGGCCGAGCCGTCCTTCGAGCACGCGCCGGGCACCGACCTGGCCGCGGTGCACGAGGGCCGCATCGCGGTGACGCCGATCCACATGGACTTCACCCACCACGACGGGATCGGCCCGCTGTCGGAGTCGCGGCTGCACGCCCTCCTCGAACCCGCCGTGCAGGAGATCGAGGGGTGACGGAGGGCCCGGCCGCGCGCGCCGCGCGGCTGCGCGAGGCGCTCGACCATCACGGGCGGCGCTACCACGTCCTCGACGACCCGGAGATCGGCGACCATGAGTACGACGCGCTGCTCGACGAGCTGCGGGGGCTCGAGGCGGCGCACCCGGAGCTGCGCGCGGCGGACTCGCCCACCCAGCGTGTCGGGGGCGAGCCGGTCGCCGGCCTCGCCAAGGTCGAGCACCTGCGGCCGATGCTCTCGCTGGCCAACGCCCGCACCGCGGAGGAGCTGCGCGCCTGGGTCGCGCGGATGCGCAACCACCTCGCGCGCGAGGGGATCGAGGAGCCGAGGTTCACGTTCGTCTGCGAGCCGAAGATCGACGGCTTGGCCGTCTCGCTGCTCTACGCAGACGGCGTCCTGGAGCGCGCCGCGACGCGCGGCGACGGCGTCGTCGGCGAGGACGTCACGCACAACGTCCGCGCGATCGCCGCGATCCCGCAGCGGCTCCCGGACGCGCCGGCGCTGCTGGAGGTGCGCGGGGAGGCCTACATGTCGGTCTCGGACTTCGCGGCGCTCAACGAGCGGCGTGCCGCCGGCGGGCAGCCGACGTTCATGAACCCCCGCAACGCGGCCGCGGGCACCATCCGCCAGCTCGATCCGCGGGCCGCGGCCAAGCGGCCGCTCTCGTTCTACGCCTACGCCGTGGGGAGCGTCGAGGGGCGCGCGTTCGCGACCCACCACGACGGCCTGGAGTGGCTGCGCGCCCGCGGGCTCCCCGTCCACGAGGACATCGTCGTGCTCGGCACGGAGGACGAGGTCGTCGCGCGGTGTGAGGCCTGGCGGGAGCGCCGCGGCAGCCTGGACTTCGAGATCGACGGCGTGGCCGTCAAGGTCGACGCGCTCGAGCTGCAGCGGCGCCTCGGGGTCTCGGGGCGCGACCCGCGCTGGGCGATCGCCTGGAAGTTCCCGCCGACGACGAAGGTCACGCGGCTGAGGGACATCATGTGGAACGTCGGCAAGTTCGGGGACCTGCACCCGTTCGCGAACTTGGAGCCCGTCCGCGTGGCCGGCGTGGTGGTCAAGCTCGCGACGCTGCACAACGAGGAGGACCTCGCGCGCAAGGACGTGCGCCCCGGCGACGAGGTGATCGTGCTGCGCGCGGGTGACGTCATCCCGCAGGTGCTCTCCCCGGCGCCGCATGCGGCGGCGCGGCCGGGTCGCGCCGACCCCCCGAGGCCGCCCGCGCACTGCCCGTCGTGCGGCACGCCGACGGTCAAGACGCCCGGCGCCGTCTTCACGCGCTGCCCGAACCGCGCGTGCCCCGCACGGCAGTGGCAGCTGCTCAAGCACTTCGTCTCGCGCGGTGCGATGGACATCGACGGGCTGGGGGAGAAGCAGGTCCACGCGCTGCAGCACGCCGGGCTCCTGCGCTCCGCCGCGGACTTCTACGCGCTGACCGTCGAGCAGCTCGTCACGCTCGAGCGCTTCGGCGCCACCAGCGCCGAGCGCGCGGTCGCGAACATCGCGAACTCCAAGGAGCGTCCGTTCGGCCGGGTCCTCTTCGCGGCCGGGCTCGAGGAGGTCGGCGAGGTGACCGGCCGCAACCTCGCCGCGCACTTCCGCTCGATCGACGCGCTGCTGGCCGCCACCCCGGAGGCGATCACCCAGACGCCCGGGGTGGGCCCGAAGATGGCCGAGGCCATCGCGGCCCAGCTCGCCGATGAGCAGATGCGCGCGCTGTTCGCGGCGCTCCGCGCCGCCGGGGTGCGCGTGGACGCCGAGGGACCGCCGCCGGGTGAGGGCGCGCTCGCCGGCCTGACGCTCGTCCTCACGGGCACGCTGCCGGACCTCACCCGCGAGGAGGCGACGGAGCGCATCGTCGCCGCCGGCGGCCGGGTGACCGCGTCGGTGTCGAAGAAGACGGACTACCTGGTCGCCGGGGAGGCCGCGGGCGCGGCCAAGCGCGAGAAGGCCGAGCGCCTCGGCGTGAAGGTCGTCGACGAGGCGACGCTCCTCGGGCTGCTTGGCGGTGAGAGAGTGGTGCCATGAACCAGCTCCGCTTCCGGCTCGGCCTGGCCGTCATCGCGCTCGGCGGGGTCGCCTACCTGGTCGCGCTGGGCACGGGGGCCACGACGCCCGGGTACGCGCCCGCGCCCGCGCTGGTCGCCGCCGGGCTCGCCGTCCACCTCACCGATCCCGTCCTGCGGCAACGACCGGCGACGATCGCGGGCATGGCGCTCGCCATCGCGTCCGCGGCCGCCGACGCCGCGCTCAGCGCCCTCGACCGCAGCGGCGTGGCGACCACCCTCGCCGTCGTCGGTCTCGCCGCCGGGCTCCTCGTGGCCGTCGTGGCCCGGCGCCGCGCCTGACGGCCCGTCCTGACGGACGGCGGGAACCGCCCCGCGGAGGTTCGAGCACCCGCGACGCACGTTCCTCGGCCGTCCGCCGACGAACGTGCGGCGGTGGCTCCGCCCGGGCCTCGCGCGGGGCCGAGCGCACGCATCTCTATACGCCATCCGGGGATGCGCGGCGAACGAACCGCGGACGAGATCACCCCGTGTAGCGCGCGATGGCCGCCACCATGCGGTCCTCGACGGCCTTCGCGCCCGGGCCGACGCCGTTCTCCAGGAAGGAGAAGACGACGTGGCGCCCGGAGCTCGTGGTGCAGTAGCCCGACAGCGCGGAGACGCCGCGCAGCGTGCCGGTCTTGCCCACGCAGCGACCGGCGGCGGCCGTGCGTCGCATGCGCCGGCGCAGGGTCCCGTTGCGCCCGGCAACCGACAGCGAGGCCGCCCAGGCCGTCGCCGTGTCGCCGTCGTCCATCGCGCGCAGCAGCGTCACGACCTGCCGCGCCGTGGTCCGGTTGCCGCGTGACAGGCCCGAGCCGTCGCTGATGATCGGCCGCAGCCCGAGTCCGGCCATCTCGCGGCGCACCACCCCAGCGCCCGCCGCGGTCGTGCCCGCCCCGCCCTCGTCCGCGCCCACGACCTTCAGCAGCAGTTCGGCGAAGAAGTTGTCCGAGGGCTGATTGGTCGCGCGGACGAGCTCGGCCGTCGAGGGCGAGAGATCGGTCGCCAGCGTGTCGACGGCGTCGCGCGGCGTGCGGCCGGTCCGCGCCCGGCGGCCGAAGCGCACGCCGCGGGCCTTGAGCATCGACTCGAGGCGCTCGGCGACGACGTGGGCCGGCCCGCCGCGGTCGGCGGCGCCGTGCCCGACGACGAGCGCGCCGAGCTGGCCGCCGAGGTCGAGGTCGGCCGCGAAGCCGGAGTCGACCGAGCCGCGGCGGGCGTCGAGCAGCGACTCGTCGCCGACCACGCCGCCCCGGACCTCGGCCAGCCCGCTGCGCATGAGCTGTCTGACCAGGCCGGTCAGGTCGGCGTTCGCGAAGCTCGGATCGCCCGCCCCGACGACGTAGAGGTCCTTTGCGACGATCGCCTCCGGATCGGTGGCCGTGACGGCGTCGGCGACGACCCGCGTCGCGCGGCGCGCGCCGGCGCCGAGCGTCAACAGCGCGGTCGCGGTCGTGAAGAGCTTCTCGTTGGACGCGGGAACGAGCGCCAGATCCGGCCGGCGCGACGCGAGGACGCCCCCCGAGTCGAGGTCGACGACGTACGCGCCCGAGGCGGCGCCGAGCCGCGCGGTCTCCCGGGCGAGCTTCGCGCGCAGGGCGTTCGCGTCGAGGGCGAGGGCCGGGGCCGGCAGCGCGGCTCCGAGCGCGGTGACGAGCGCGGCGGCGAGGCTGAGCAGGGGTCGCCTGAGGGAGAGCATCCGCCCGGGGGAAACCGGAGGCGGGAGCAGGGTTGCGGCCGCGGAGGCGCTCACGGCTTGGTCGCGCGGGTCTGGTAGATCGACGTGAAGCCGGTGAGGAAGCCGTTGCGGGCCCCGCGCAGGTAGAGCCGCCACACGCGGACGCGGTCGTCGCCGGCCAGGCGCCCGGCCTCCTCGACGTGCGCGTCGAGGCGCTCGTACCAGTGGCGCAGCGTCTCGGCGTAGTCCGCGGCGAAGCCCTCGACGTGCTCGACGACCAGTCCCGCCCGCTCGAGCGAGCCCAGGACGCCCGAGAGGTGCGGGGGCTGGCCGTCGGGGAAGACGTAGCGCTCGGAGAACGCGCCCGCCGGGGGACCGCCGTGGCGCAGGAGGGCGATCCCGTGGTTGAGCAGCCGGCCCCCCGGGCGGAGGAAGCCTGCGAGCCGCCGGGCGTAGACGTCCATCTGCTCCTCGCCGACGTGCTCCACCATGCCGACGCTGGAGACCGCGTGGAAGTCCGTGCGCTCGAGCTCGCGGTAGTCGGCGAGGCGGATCTCGACGCGGTCGGCCAGGCCCGCCTCGCGCACCCGCTCGGTCGCCAGCGCGGCCTGCTGCTCGGAGATCGTGATGCCGAGCACCTCCGCGCCGTACTCGTGCGCGGCGTGGAGGGCCAGGGCGCCCCAGCCGCAGCCCACGTCGAGCAGCCGCTCACCGGGCCGGAGCGCGAGCTTGGAGCAGACGAGGTCGAGCTTGGTGCGCTGCGCGTCCTGAAGCGTGGTCGCCCCGCGCGAGAAGATCGCGCAGCTGTAGCTCATCGACGCGTCGAGGAACAGCGCGAAGAACGCGTTGGACACGTCGTAGTGGTGGCGGACGGCGCGACGGTCGCGCCGGAGGCTGTGGCGCAGGCCCGCGGGGCGAATCTCGGCGGCCGGGGGGCTCGGCGGGGGGGGGGGGCGCGCGGCCCCCCCCCCCCCGGCGGGGGGGCGGGGGCGCGCCCCGGGCGCGGGGGCCGGCGGGGGCCC
>JBBQEV010000041.1:0-34888 GCA_038321325.1 Solirubrobacterales bacterium | reverse complement strand
CCACTGGATCGCCGCGTAGCACGGCAGCGCGGCGAGCGCACCGAGGGCCATCGCCCAGCCCGGGGCCACGTACCCGCCGGCGGGAGTGATCGCCACGCAGCCGACGATGATCGCGGTCGCCGCGCCGATCGCCGTCACCTGCCGGCCCCGGATCAGGTCGATGACGAACCAGACGACCAGCGTGGACGCCGGCGCCAGCAGCGTGTTGACGAACGCGAGCACGCCGGAGCGGCCGGTGCCGAAGCCGCTGCCGCCGTTGAAGCCGAACCAGCCGAACCAGAGCAGCCCGGCGCCGAGGAGCACGTAGACCGCGTTGTGCGGCAGCAGCGCCTGGCGCCCGTAGTCCTTGCGGGCTCGCACCACCAGCGCCGCGGCCAGCGCCGAGAAGCCGGAGCCCATCTCGACCGGGATGCCGCCGGCGAAGTCCAGGGTGCCGTCGGCCTGGAGCCAGCCGCCGCCGAACGCCCAGTGGGCGAGCACCGCGTAGACGAGCACCGACCACAGCGCGGCGAAGACCAGGAACGGCACGAAGCGCATCCGCTCGACCACGGCGCCGGAGACGAGCGCGACGGTGACGATGCAGAACGTCGCCTGGAAGGCGAAGAACAGCAGGTGCGGGATCTTCGTCCCCTCCCGGGCCTCGAAGCCGACGCCCCGCAGGAAGGCGTGGTCCAGGCCGCCGACCAGGCCGTTGCCGTCGTCGAACGCGATCGAGTAGCCGACGAGCGCCCACATCACGGTGGCGACGGCGAGCGCGGCGACGCACATCATGAAGGTGTTGAGCGTGTTCTTCTCGCGCACGAGGCCCGCGTAGAACAGGCCGAGCGCGGGCGTCATCATCAGCACGAGCGCGGTCGCGGCGAGCATCCAGGCGGTGTCGCCCGTGTCGATCACGGCGATCACGCGCCGGACGGCGTGACGGCGTCGTCGTCGGTCTCGCCCGTGCGGATGCGCACGACGCGCTCCAAGGCGACGACGAAGATCTTGCCGTCGCCGACCTCACCGGTCCGCGCTCCCTCGCAGAGCGCCGCGACCGTCGGCTCGACGAACGCGTCCGAGACGGCGACCTCGAATCGCGCCTTGTCGGCCAGGCCCATCTTCACGCGCGTCCCGCGGTAGGTCTCGACGCGGTCGAGCTCTCCACCGTGCCCCTGGATCCGGCTCAGCGACACGCCGCGGACCTCGGCGCGGTGGAGCGCCTCCAGCACGTCGTTGGCCTTCTCCGGTCGCACGATGCCAATCACGAGCTTCATCACCCTGATCCTTCGCGAGCGCGCCCGGGCGCCCTTTGTCCCGGTGGACAAGATCCGGCGTGGACCGCTTGTACGGGTGGCTAGGACCGAGGGGCCAAGCGCGTGCGCGTCGTCCCGAACGACCCTTACAAGACGACGAGCGTCAGCCGCGGGTCGAGCGCCGCGAGGTCCTGCGGGTCCCCGGTGACTGCCGCGTGGCCGCGCGTCCGCGCGCAGAGCGCGACGGAGGCGTCCACGATGTCGGCTGTCCCTGCGCGGCCGCACAGCGCCCCGGCGGCCCGCGCTTCGGGCTCGTCCAGCGGAACGCAGATGACGGCGTCGAGCGCCAGGAAGCGGGAAAGCCGAGCCTGACGAGCAGAGCCGCGCCAGGCCTGGGCGACCACTCCGGCGGGAACGGCGATCTCGGCGCCGGCGATGGCAGCTTCGTCGATGATCGCCTGAAGCCGGCGGTCCCCGCGTTCGATCGCGACCAGCGCGCCCGTGTCGAGCGTGACGCCGGCCACGAGGTCAACCCAGTCCGAGCGCGCGCCGCGCCCACGAGCGGTCGGCATCAGTCGGCGGTCCCGCCTCGGCGGCCATCTCGCTCAACAGCTCCGCGAGCCCCTCGTAGCGACCGCGCTGCGCGACCGCTTCGGCGACGAACGCCGACACCGAGGCGCTGCGACCTTCCGCGACCGCCCGCCGAGCCTGCGCAACCAGCTCGTCGGGCAGGCTCACGCGATCTTCGTGGTCATACCCGAAGCATACCGGCGCCCCGCGCCGTGCGCCCCTTCTGCGTGCCCCCGGTCACCGAAGGGTGACGCGCCGGCGCGCCGGTGGTCGACATGCACGTGCACCAGCCGCGGTGTTATATGGTCGCGGCCGTCAAGGGTCCGGATTGGGAACGAGGAGATGCGGATGGGGCGGCCGGGTTGCGGGATGGGTCCAGTTCCACGCGGTGACGGGGGCTCATGCTGAGCTCCGCGTCCACCCAATGGCAGATCGGCCTCGGTCTGGGCGTCGTCGTCATCCTCGTGGCGGCGGCGATCGTCATCACGATCGTCGCGCTGGCCATGAAGATCGCCAAGCAGGCGGCCGCGTCCGAGGAGGCCGTCGAGGTCGTGCGCCAGCAGACCGACCAGCTGGGCGGCATCGCCCAGATCAACGACTCGGGCGTCCGGGTGCTCCACGCCGCGCGGGCGCTGCGCAAGGTGGCAGTCGGGAAATGACGATCGCCGTCGCGGGGAACACCTACTGGACGATCGCCCTCCTCGTGGGCCTCGCCGCCGCGCTGATCGTCGCGACCCTGCTGCTCCTGCTCATCCGGTCCGTCCGGAGCATCGAGAGCTCGGTCGGGGGCCTGCTGACCGTCGCCGGCAGCGTGAGCGCGAACACCGAGAACATCCCCCAGCTCGCGGCGACCGCGCCCGTGCTGGCCGAGATCGTGGAGGAAGCCGTGGTCCAGGACGGGTACATGAACGCGCTCACCGACGGGTTCGGGACCCGATGAGCCACGGAACCTACGTCGGGCTCAGCGTCGCGCTCGCGGTCCTCGTCGTCGTCGTGCTCGCCGTGGCGCTGATCGAGATCCGCCGGGGCCTCACCGCGATCTCGGAGGGCCTCGCGACGCTCGCCGCCGCCCTGAGCAGCGTCGAGGCCCAGCACCTGCGCCCGCTCCACGGCGCGGTCACCGCGATCAACGCGCAGTTCGACGTCATCCTCGGCGCGCTCCCGGGGATCGCGCGCAAGGCGGCGGTCGTGGCCGAGCGGAGGCCGCGATGATCCTCTGGTGGATCGGGGACATCCTCCTGCTCGTCGTGCTCCTCCCCGTCGTCGTGATCCTGCTGCGTGGCGTGCTCGACGCGACCAAGAGCATCGTCCCTCAGGTGCGCGCCATCTCGCGGGTGGCCGCCGACGGCTCGCGCGACCTCGACGCCGCCGCGCTCCTGCTGACGACCCAGCAGCAGGTGCAGCAGACCGTCGCGGGCCTCGCCAACTACGGCGGCTCGCTCGACGTGATCCTCGACGACGCGGAGCGGGAGTAGCCATGGTGCTGGGAGTCGTCGCCCCCGCGGTCGTGATGATCGCCGCCGTCCTGCTGATCGTCCTCGCGCTCGTCTACTTCCTCGTCTCGACGATCCTGCAGCTCCGCGTCATCACCGAGGGGCTCGACGACGTCATCGACGGCGTCAGCGAGATCGTGGCCAAGAGCGCGCCGGTCAACGGCGTCGTGACCACGATCAACCAACAGCTCGACGCGGGCGTCGACCTGCTGGAGGGCCTGCTCGTCAAGAAGGCCGGCCTCACCGACGCGATGGGGCTCATCGACGGCATGTATCCCGGCGCCGCGGCCGCGGGGCTGCGCCGGTTCCCGCAGAGCACACGGGTCCGGCCGCCGCGCATCGGCGAGGTCTACACCCGCGGGACGCTCAACCTCGCGCGGCTCGGGCGCGAGGCGCCGATCGCCGCCGCGAGCCCCGAGGGTCCCGTGCTGCGGAACGTCTCGGGCGGCAGCAGCGCGGCGCGCGGGCTCTACCCGGACGGCCGGCCGGTGGGTCCGCGGACCCTGCCGCGCTCGCCGGCGATCGGAGGCGACGCTCCCGTCCAGTACGAGGAGCGCGAGGACATCGGGGCGCCCCGCAAGCACCTCCCCCCGAGCGGCGACTGACCGATCCCTCCCCCGCGGCGAATGCCTCAACCGATCACGGGAAGCCTCGGATCCGCGTCGTCGACGGAGACGATGCACGATGCCGGGCAGCCGACGGGGAGCTGGAGCTGGCCCGGTGCCCACCACCAGCTCTGCACCTCCATCACCGCCGCGCGCGGCACGTCGAGCTCGATGACGACGCAGGCGTCGGCGCCGAGCGACATCGCGCGCAACCACGAGTACTCGCCCGCCAGCGCGCGGCTCTCCGACACGAACGAGCGCGGCCACAGGCCGTGGCGCCGGATCGAGTCCTCGCAGTCGGCGGTCGTTCCGTGGAAGACGATCATCTCGAGGCCCCGGGGCACCACGCGCTGCGCTCCCGCGCAGCCGAGTATGCCAGCCTCCGCTGACCCGAAAGGAGCACTCCGTGCAGACCCCCGCAGCATTCGAGTATGAACGTGCGACCAGCGTAGAGGGAGCGATCGAGTCGCTCCAGCGGCTCGGCGCGGAGGCGCGGATCATCGCGGGCGGCCACAGCCTGCTGCCGATGATGAAGCTCCGCCTGGCCAACCCCGAGCACCTGATCGACATCAACGATCTCGACGAGCTCTCCTACATCCGCGAGGAGGGCAACGAGATCAGGATCGGCGCTCTGACCCGGCACGTCGACCTGCTGAAGTCCGACCTGCTCGCCGAGCACTACCCGCTCTTCCGCGACGCCGAGCAGGTGATCGCCGACCCGGTCGTGCGCAACCGCGGCACGCTCGGCGGCTCGCTCTGCCAGGCCGACGCGGCGGAGGACCTGTCGGCCGTCTGCGTGGCGGCGGGGGCGAAGGTCGTCATCCGCGGGGCGGACTCCGAGCGGGTGGTCGGGATGGAGGCCTTCCACGTCGGCCCCTACATGACGGCCGTGGGCGCCGGCGAGATGCTCACCGAGGTCCGGCTCGGGCTGTGGTCGGGCAGCGGCAGCGCGCACGAGAAGGTCGAGCGCCGGGCCGGGGACTGGGCGATCGCCGCCGCGTCGGCCGCCGTGTGGATCGACGACGGCACGTACAACCACGCCGGCCTCGCGCTCAGCGCGGTCGGGCTCACGACGATCCACCTCACCCGCGCCGAGGAGCTGCTCCGCGGCCAGGCGCCTTCTGAGGAGCTCTTCGCGCAGGCGGGCGCGATCGCGTCGGAGGATTGCTCACCCGGCGCGGACGGCCGCGGACCGGTCGACTACAAGCGCCACCTCGCGGGCGTTCTCACCCACCGTGCCCTGCGCCGAGCGACGGCGCGCGCGCGCAACCAGGAGGCCTGATCATGGATGTCTCGGTAACGGTCAACGGCGAGCCGGTCTCGCACGACGTCGAGCCGCGCCAGCTGCTCGTACACTTCCTCCGCGAGACGCTCGGCCTCACGGGGACCCACTGGGGGTGCGACACCTCCAACTGCGGCGCGTGCGTCGTCCAGATGGACGGCCAGCCGGTCAAGTCGTGCACGGTCCTCACGGCGATGTGCGACGGGCACGAGATCCGCACCGTCGAGTCGCTCGAGGTCGACGGCGTGCTCGACCCGCTCCAGCAGGGCTTCCACGAGCTGCACGCCCTCCAGTGCGGCTTCTGCACGCCGGGAATGCTGATGACCGCCCGCGCCCTCCTGGACGAGAACCCGGACCCGACCGACCTCGAGATCCGCACGGCGATCTCCGGCGCCATCTGCCGGTGCACGGGCTACAAGAACATCGTCAGCGCCGTGCGCTGGGCCGCCGATCACGAAGCCGCAGCAAAACAGGAGGCATGAGCATGGCCATCGCCGAGAACCTTCCGAGCCCGACCACGGAGCGCCCGATCGGCTTCGGCCGCCTCAAGCGCAAGGAGGACGCGCGCTTCATCCGCGGTGAGGGCACCTACTTAGACGACATCCGCCTGCCGGGCATGGTGCACGGCGCGATCCTGCGCAGCCCCTACGCGCACGCGAAGATCCTCTCGATCGACACGTCGAAGGCGCTCGCGCACCCGAACGTCGCCGCCGTCGTCACCGCCAAGGACCTCGAGACGCTCGGCCTCGCGTGGATGCCGACCATCTCCTACGACACGCAGGCCGTGCTCGCGGGCGACAAGGTGCGCTTCCAGGGCCAGGAGGTCGCGTTCGTCATCGCCACCGACGAGTACTCCGCCAACGACGCGCTGCAGCTCATCGACGTCGAGTACGAGCCGCTCGGAGCGGTCGTCAACGCCCGCAAGGCGCTTGACCGCGACGCGCCGCTGATCCGCGACGACAAGGTCGGCCAGCGCGACAACGTCGCCAGCCCGACCTGGGAGGCCGGCAACGAGGCCGCGACCAACCGCGCGTTCGCCGAGGCCGACACGATCGCCACCCGCGACCTCATCTACCCGCGCTGCCACCCGGCGCCGCTGGAGACCTGCGGGATCATCGCCGACTTCAACCCCGAGACCGGCCAGCTCGACATCTACAACGGCAACCAGGCGCCGCACGCCCACCGCACGGTCTACGCGCAGGTCGCGGGGCTGGCCGAGCACATGATCCGCATCCGCTGCCAGGACATCGGCGGCGGCTTCGGCAACAAGGTCCCGGTCTACCCGGGCTACGTCTGCGCGATCGCCGGCTCGATCGTGGCCGGCGTGCCGGTGAAGTGGGTCGAGAACCGCACGGAGAACCTCGTCTCCACCGGCTTCGCCCGCGACTACATCATGAAGAGCGAGATCTGCGCGAAGGACGGCAAGATCACCGGCCTGCGCGTCGACGTGATCGCCGACCACGGCGCGTTCGACTCGACCGCCCAGCCGACGAAGTTCCCGGCCGGGTTCTTCCACATCTGCTGCGGCTCCTACGACCTCGCCGCCTCGCACGTCAAGGTCAAGGCGGTCTACACGAACAAGGCGCCGGGCGGCGTGGCCTACCGCTGCTCGTTCCGGATCACCGAGGCCGTCTACATGGTCGAGCGGATGGTCGACGCGCTCGCGCTGGAGATGGGCGTCGACCCGATCGAGTTGCGGATGCGCAGCTTCATCGCCCCCGAGCAGTTCCCCTACGAGACGACGACGGGCTGGACCTACGACTCCGGCGACTACGCCAAGACGATGCGCGTGGCGATGGACATCGCCGGCTACGAGGACCTGCGCCGCGAGCAGCTCGAGAAGCGTGAGCGCGGGGAGCTGATGGGCATCGGCGTCTCGTTCTTCACCGAGGGCGTCGGGGCCGGGCCGCGCAAGCACATGGACATCCTCGGCCTGGCGATGAACGACGGCGCCGACCTGCGGGTGCACCCCTCGGGCAAGGCCGTGGTCTCGATCAGCGCGCAGACGCAGGGCCAGGGGCACGAGACGACGTTCGCGCAGATCGTCGCCGAGGAGCTCGGCATCCCGCCGGAGGACATCGAGGTCCGCCACGGCGACACCGACAAGTCGCCGTACGGCCTGGGCACCTACGGGAGCCGCTCGACGCCGGTCTCCGGGGCGGCGGTCGCGGTCGTGGCGCGCAAGGTCCGCGACAAGGCCCGCCTCATCGCGGCCACGATGCTCGAGACCCGGCCGGAGGACCTCGCCTGGGAGAAGGGCCGCTGGTACGTCAACGGCGACCCCGACTCCGGGGTGCTGATCGAGGACATCGCGCTGCGCGCCTACAGCGGCGAGGAGATGCCGGAGGGCATGGAGGGCGGCCTCGACGCGCAGGTCATCTACGACCCGCCGAACCTCACCTACCCCTACGGCGCCTACATCGCCGTCGTCGACATCGATCCCGACACCGCCCACGTCACCGTCCGCCGCTTCATCGCCGTCGACGACTGCGGCGTGCGGATCAACCCGATGATCGTCGACGGACAGATCCACGGCGGGCTGGCCGAGGGCGTGGGCATCGCGCTGATGGAGGTCATCACGTTCGACGAGGAGGGCAACTGCCTCAACTCGTCGTTCATGGACTACCTCATCCCCACCGCGCTCGAGTGCCCGGACTTCGAGCTCGGCGAGACCGTGACGCCCTGCCCCCACCACCCGATCGGCGCCAAGGGGGTCGGCGAGTCGCCGAACGTCGGCTCACCGCCGGCGATCGTCAACGCGGTCATCGACGCGCTCTACGCGACGCACGGCGTGAGCCACATCGACATGCCGTGCACCCCCGCCCGCGTCTGGGCGGCGATGCAGGGCCGGCCCACGCCGCCACAGTGACACCGAACCCGCGCACCCGGTCTCTCCCGGCCCGGTCTCGGCCCACCCGGTCTCGGCCGGCCCGATCTCGGCCGGCCACCGGCGTGGCACCGTGATGATGCCCGCCGCGCTCTCGCGGCGGGCGGAGGCGCTCGCCGCCGAACGCGCCGCCTTCGTGACCGCCACCGTCGTGCGCGCGCAGCGCCCGACGAGCGTCACTGCGGGCAGCGTCGCGCTCGTGCTCGGCGACGGGACGATCGAGGGGTTCGTCGGCGGGACGTGCGCGGAGCAGAGCGTGCGGGCCTACTCGATGCAGGCGATGCGCAGCGGCGAGCCCGTCCTCCTGCGGATCCTCCCGGACGCCGTGGAGGGCGGTGAGGCCGCGGGCGAGGACGGCGCGACGACGGTCCAGAACCCGTGCTTGTCGGGCGGCGCGATCGAGGTCTTCCTCGAGCCGGTGCTGCCCGCCCCCCGCGTCCTGGTCGCGGGCGACACGCCGATCGCGGGCGCGGTTCGACGCCTCGGCGCGGAGCTCGGGCTCGACGTCGTCCGGATCGAGGACTCAGACCTCGAGCCGTCGTCCGACGATCTCGCCCTCGTGGTCGCGGCGCACGGCCGCGACGAGCTGCACACGCTGCGCCGCGGCCTGGAGTCGGCCCTGCCCTACGTCGGCCTCGTCGCCAGCCCCAAGCGCGGCGCCGGGGTGCTCGCGGAGCTGCGGGCCGACGGCGTGCCCGAGTCGCTCCTGGAGCGGATCGACGTCCCCGCGGGCCTGGACCTCGGCGCCCGCACCCCCGCCGAGATCGCGTTGTCGATCCTCGCGAAGATCGTGGCGGTCCGTCGCGGCCATGCGGTCACGGGGCCCGCGGGAGCACACGCTCCGGCGCCGTCCGCGCCGAGGGGCGGTCCCGCTCCGGCCCCGGCCGAGGCCCCCGCGCCGGCGCCGGCGGTGATCGCCGTCGACCCGATCTGCGGGATGACCGTTGCCGCGGTGGCGAACACCCCGTCTATGCTTCACGATGGCGAGACCGTGTACTTCTGCTGCGAGGGGTGCCAATCCAAGTTCCGTGCGCAGAGCGAGCATGCCGTCAGCGCCGAGTGATCCGCACATGACGGCGACCGCCGCCCGGGGCGTCGCGTGAGCGGACGCGGGCAGATCACGGGCGAGGCGCTGGGCGAGGTCAGCCAGATCGCGCCCGACATCGAGACGCTCGCGCGGCGGCTGGCCGACGTCGACTACCTCGTCGACGAGGGCCTGGCCACGTCGATGTTCCTCAGCGCGCGCCTGCCGCAGCCGCTGCTGCTCGAGGGGGAGGCGGGCGTCGGCAAGACGCAGGCCGCGAAGTCGCTCGCGGAGGTGCTCGACACGCCGCTGATCCGCCTGCAGTGCTACGAGGGGATCGACGCGGCCGAAGCGCTGTACGAGTGGAACTACCCGCGCCAGCTGCTGAACATCCGCCTAGCCGACAAGAACGACGCCGCGCTCAGCGAGGAGGACCTGTTCGGCGCCGACTACCTGATCCGCCGGCCGCTGCTGCGCGCGCTCGAGCACCCCGGCCCACGGCCCGCGGTCCTGCTGATCGACGAGATCGACCGGGCCGACGACGACTTCGAGGCGTTCCTGCTCGAGCTGCTCGGCGAGGCGAGCGTGACGATCCCCGAGATCGGCACGATCACGGCGACGCATCCGCCGATCATCGTGCTGACCTCCAACCGGACCCGCGACCTCCACGACGCCGTCAAGCGCCGCTGCCTGTACCACCGGATCGACTACCCGACCCCGGAGCGCGAGGTCGAGATCGTCCGCCGCCGCGTCAAGGGAGCGTCGAAGACGCTGGCCGTCCAGGTCGCCGACGCGGTGTCGCGCATGCGCGACAGCGACGTGCAGAAGCCGCCGGGGGTCGCCGAGGCGATCGACTGGCTGGCGGCGCTCAAGCTGCTCGGCCTCAAGCACCTCGACGTCGCCGCGGCGGACGCCACTCTGGGTTCCGTCCTGAAGTACAGCGAGGACCAGGACGTCATCCGCGCGGCCGGGCTCGACAAGCTCACGGGCGGGGATGGCTGAGGCCCCGGCCTTCGGGGTCGAGACGATCGAGCTGGACCTGCCGCCCCTCGTAGGGGCGCTCGGACAGCGCCTGCTCGCCGCCGGGATGCCGGTGACGCCGACGCGGCTGACCGATCTCGCGCGGGCGCTGACGCTCACCCGGCCGCTGACCCGGCGGCGGCTGTACTGGACCACCCGCGCCGTGCTCGTCTCCGAGCCGGCGCAGGTGAAGGCCTTCGACGCGGTCTTCTTCTCGATCTTCGGCGCGCGTGAGGCGGGCGAGGACTTCGACCTCGACGACGCGCAGACCGTCGCCTCCCCGGCGGACGATCGCCCGGCGGCCGAGCACGACAGCTCGCCGCGGCAGTCGAGCGCGCCCGATCCGCAGGCGAGCGTGTCGTCCTCGCCGCCCGGTACCGGCGACGAGGACGCCGACGCGGTCGACGTGCCGCTGGCGATGGCCAGCGACCACGACCGGCTGGCGCGCAAGCGCTTCGACGCGCTGGAGGCGCACGAGCTCGCGCAGCTCTACGCGCTGATGTCGCGCCTGCAGCTGACCACGCCGCTGCGGCGGACGCGGCGCAACGAGAAGGGCCGCCACGGGCAGCACGTCGACCTGCGCCGGACACTGCGGGCCAGCCTGCGCACGGGAGGCGACCCGATCCGCCTGGCGCGCCGGCACCGGCGCGTCGTCCCCCGCCGGCTGGTGATGCTCTGCGACATCTCGGGGTCGATGGAGCCGTACGCCCGCGCCTACCTCCAGTTCCTGACCTGCGCCGCCGGGAGCGGGCCGAACGCCGAGGCGTTCGCCTTCGCCACGCGCCTGACGCGGCTGACGCGCGCGCTGGCCTCCCGCAACCCGGAGCGCGCGATCCAGCGCGCCGCCGCCGCGGCACCGGACTGGTCCAGCGGGACGCGGATCGGCGACGCGCTCAAGGCGTTCAACGACCGGCACGGGCGCCGGGGGATGGCGCGCGGCGCAGTCGTCGTGATCCTCTCCGACGGCTGGGAGCGCGGCGACCCGGCGGTCGTGGGCCGTGAGATGGAGCGCCTCGGGCGCCTGGCCCACAAGATCGTCTGGGTCAACCCGCGGGTCGGCGCCAGCGCGTTCTCCGTGCAGGCCGGCGGCATGGTGGCCGCGCTTCCGCACTGCGACGCGCTGGTGAGCGGCCACAGCTTCCGGGCCCTCGCGGAGGTCGCCGAGGCGATCGGCGCACCGGCGCGCGGCCGTGACCGGCCGGCCAGCGGCGCGGAGCGGCCCGGCGCCGGCAAGATCGCCGGGCCGGAGCCCTGGGCGAGCGCGACCCCGGTCGCCGGCAGCTCGGTCGCGATGCCCAGCGGGCACGGGCCGAGCAAGGGCAACACGACTCCCGGATGGGTGACCGATGCCGGCGACTGACGACCCCGAGGAAGGGTTCTCCATGACCACCAAGACCTGCATCTACCCGGGCTGCGAGCGGCCCGCGGTGCCTCCCCACCAGCTCGGCGGCCCGCAACCGGCGTTCTGCGACGCAGAGGACCACAACGCGCTGTCGGCCCATCTGGAGCGCGAGCGCATCACGTCATCGACCCCCACCGAGGAGACCCTCTGAATGTCTAGCGAGGCCTACCGTGCAGTCTTCCTGCGCGTCCACCCGACCGGCAAGATGGTGCTCAGCCTGACCACCGACGCCGACGGCAACGAGGGCGAGTACGCACGGGTCGTCGCCGCGGGCCTGGGCGTCGCGGCGCTCGACGTCAAGGTCGTGCCGGCCGACTCGGACCGCTTCGGCGTCGGCCACGGCTTCAACACGAGCCCGTCCCCCGGGACGCCGGCCGCGATCGCCAGCGTCGCGACCAAGATCCGCGACAAGGCGCAGCTGCTCGCAGGCGCGGCGCTGCGCGCCGCGCCCGGGCGGCTCACCTGGACCAACGGGGCGTGGGTGGGCGGGAACGGGAGCGACCCCACGCAGGTCAAGACGATCGAGGATCTCGCCCTCTACGCGCACGGCACCGGCGAGCTGCCGCCGGGCGTCGAGGGGGGCCTCGACGCGCAGACGGTCTACCGCGACTGAGCCGGGCGCGCCGACCGCCACTTCCGCCGTACACCCGCGCCTTCGCAGGCGTCCGGCGCCGCCGGCGAGGGGCGCAAGAAAGAGGCCCCGACATGGGCCGAGTGCCCATGAGCACCCACCCCCTGAGTCCTCATGGGGCGCTCAGCGCGGTTGGGCGGATGCCCGCCGAGCGCCCATGAGGACTCACCCCCTGGGCGCTCATGGGCGCTCGAGCGAGGCGACGATCGGGCGACGCACCGGGGGCAAGCTGCGGCATGCCAGTCCTCACCCGGCCACAGGCCACCGGCCAAGCCGGTGAGGAGAAGTGAGGGGAGATACCATCGAACGATGGCGTTGGAGCTCGTTCCCGGACTGCCGGTGCGCCCGCTGCTGCTGGAGGAGTACGAGCAGATGGTCGAGCACGGGATCCTGGACGAGAACTCCCGGGTCGAGCTGCTCGACGGGGCGCTCGTCGAGGTGAGCCCGCAGGGGGACCTGCACGCCGCGATCATCGAGTACCTGACCGAGTGGGCCTGCGACAACGTCGACCGCGCGCGGTTCCGGATCCGCTGTCAGCTGCCGCTGCGCCTGCCACCCGCGAGCTCGCCCGAGCCGGACCTCGCACTCGTCGCGCGCGGCGACCACTCGATCAGGCACCCCGACACCGCAAGCCTCGCCGTCGAGGTGGCGATCGACTCGCTCGTCAAGGACCTGGAGGTCAAGCGCTACCGGTACGCCGAGGCGGGCGTCGACGAGTACTGGGTCCTGCTTCCCGCCGAGCGGGTGATCAGGGTCCACTCACAGCTCGCCGGCTCGGACTACGCGCACGTCCGCGACGTGGAGCGCGCGGCGTTCGCAGGCGCCGTGCTCGACCTGCCTCGGATGCTCGACGACTTCGAGGACGGTTAGCCGGCCGACAGCGCGGCGTCGATCGCGACCTCGACCTCGTCGGCGACCTTCAGCGTGCCGAAGAGCGTCGAGTAGAGCTTCATCCCCCAGCCGGTCTGCTGGACGACGGCGCTTGCGCTGAGCCGGCCGTCGTCGGCGACGGCCGCGTCGATGGTGATCGGACGGGTCTTGCCGACGAGCGTCAGCTCCCCGTCCACGGAGAGCCCGCTGCCGTCGGCAAGCGGTTGCACGCCGGTCGAGCGGAACGCGATGCCCTGCCGCTTGAGGACGTCGTCGTCGATGGCCTGCTCGATGTTCGCCTTGTCGTCGTCCCCGAGCGCCTGGATCCCGCCGGTCCCCTCGCGCACGCGGAGCGACGTGGCGTCCGCGGTGAGCGCGACGCGGGTGTCGGCGGGCGCCTCTCCGACCTCCAGCGTGGCCTCCCACGACGTCACGCAGAGCACGAGGTCGTGGCCCGCCTTGGCGGCGGCGCCGGTCCGCCCGGTCCGGACCAGAAGGGCCCCGTTCTCGGGGCCGAGCTTGTAGGTTCCTGGCGCGAGCACCACGCGGCGAGCCTATTAGAGTCCGGTGCCGCCGAGCCCGGCCCCGTCGATCGAGGAGCACCCATGGCAGTAGAGCTGGACCATTCGTTCTCGACTCCCCGCCCGCTCGCCGAGAGCTACGACGCGATCCTCGACCTCGAGCGCGTGGTGCCGTGCGTCGAGGGCGGCAACGTGATCGAGAAGACCGGCCCGGACGCGGTCAAGGCCGAGATCAAGGTCAGGATGGGGGCGATGGCGATGACGTTCACCGGCACCGTCGAGGTCACCGAGAAGGACCCGGCGGCTCACACTGCGGTGATGCAGGTCAAGTCCAAGGAGGCCGGCGGGCAGGGGCACGCGAACGCGACGGTCGTGTTCACCCTCCACGACGGCGGCGGGACGATCCACACCAAGGCGCAGATCACGGGGAAGGCCGCCTCGATGGGCGAGGGAGCGGTCGGTGGCGTGCTCGACGCGATGATCAAGGACTTCACGACGAAGCTCGCCGCGATCTGATGCGGTCCTCGCCCCGTGGCGTTCGGGCCGCCCGCTAGCGCCAATGGCGACGATCGCGATGCGGGAGATCCGCGAGGGCGAGGTCCCCTACGACGGCGGGACCGCGATCCAGGACGACGCCGACCGTCCGGCCTTTCGGGGCAACGGGCCGGACGACTACGTCTGCGTCTCGTGCGGGAACGTCCTCGCCGCGTCGATGCAGGCGGTGCAGATGACCAAGAAGGTCCGGGTGCGCTGCGGGCGCTGCGCGACGGTCAACGTCGCGGCCGAGGAGCCCGGCGCGACCGCGCGGTGACGTCAGGCGGCCAGCGCCAGCAGCGCGGGCCGGTGGCGGACGAACGCGGCGGCTCCATCACCGTCCACGGCCGCGATCCGGACGACCGGCGGGTGACCCATGGCCGGCGTCGCGAGATCGCGGAGCGCGTCGTGGTAGGCCCGTTCGCGCTGCACCCCGCCGATCCCGAAGCCCTTGGCCGCCAGGCCGCGCGACAGGCCGTCCGACGTGGCGCACCACGCGCGGCAGAGCTCGATGTGCTCGCCGGGGTCGAAGCCGCCGGCCGCCCCGGCGGGGTAGAGCTCGAGCGCCGCCAGGCGGAACGAGGTGAAGTGCGGCGGTCCGTCGACCTCGATCACCGTTCCCGTCGCCGCGTGCACGAGGTCGACGGGCAGCAGCAGGTTCTCGCGCGCCGCGGACAGGACCGTGGCGTCGCCCTTGAGCCGGGCGTGGATCGCGGCGAGCAGCCCGAGCGCCGCGGTCACCGGCCCGACGAGCGCCGGGTCACGCCGCGCCTTGGCGACGCGCTCCAGCCCGACGTGGCCCTGCTCGCAGAGCCAGTCGAACGACCGGCGCTCCAGCATGATGCCGTCCCGCGCCGCCGCCTGCGCGAAGGCGAGATGCGGATCGTCGAGCGCCATCGGCCCGATCGTAGAGCGCCTGCGGATCGCGGTGCGCCTGTCATACGCGATAATCATCCGCGTATGACGATGCTGAGCTTTCGCGTCGGCGACCACGAGGCGAGCGAGGTGCAGCGCTGGGCCGAGCAGCTGGGCGTCAACCGGTCCGAGCTGCTTCGCGAGGCCGTCCACCGCCACCTCGTCAAGCTGCGCGGGGAGCACGACGCAGAACGCTGGCAGCACGCACCGCTCACCGCTGGGGAGGCCTCGCTCGCGCAGACCGCGGAATGGGGCCCGGCCGAGGACTGGTCGGACTGGAGCCGTGCGACGGGGTGAGATCTGGTTCGCCGCCGCTCCCGGCGGCGAACGGCCCTTGCTCGTGCTCACGCGCGCCCGTCGCCGACCCCATCGGCTCGGTCGTCGTCGCCGCCCTGACCCGCACCCAGCGCGGACTCGTCTCCGAGCTCGAGCTGACCCCGGAGCACGACCGCGTCCCGAACGCCTGTGTCGTCAACTTCGACAACGTCCACACGCTGCCGCGCCCGAGCTTCCGCCGGCGCGTCACCCTGCTCTCCCCACCGCGAATGGCCCAGGCCTGCGCGACCCTGCGCGACGCAACCGGCTGCTGAGCACTCGCCAGTGCCGACCGGCGGGCTATCGTCGACGCGATGCGGGTCACGGGACTGGTGCTGGCGGCGGGCGGCTCGCGACGCCTCGGACAGCCCAAGCAGCTGCTCCCGTTCGCCGGGGCCACCCTCCTCGACCACACGCTGGACACCGCCCGCGCGTGCGAGTTCGACCAGGTGCTCTGCGCCATCGGGGGAAGCGCGGACGCGGTGCGCGCCGGGGTCGAGCTCGCCGGCGTGGAGGTCGTCGAGAACGAGAACTTCGGCGGCGGCTGCTCGTCGTCGATCGGCGCGGCGCTCGGGGCGGTCGCCACCGACTGCGACGTGCTCGTCCTGCTGCTCGGTGACCAGCCCGGCGTGCGCCCGGAGACGGTGAAGGCGCTGCTCGAAGGCCGCGGCGACGCCGCCTTCGCGGTCTGTCGCTACGAGGACGGCCGCGGCCACCCGTTCGCGTTCGGGCGCGCGGCGTTCGAAGAGCTGGCCGGCCTGCGCGGAGACAAGGCGGTGTGGAAGCTCCTGGAGCGCCACGCCGGAGCCGTGGCCGAGGTCCCGTTCCCCGGCCGGGTCCCTCCGGACGTCGACACGTGGGAGGACTACGAGGCCGTGCTCGCGGCCGAACGCGTCGCCTGAGGCGGCAGCCGCGAAGCGATGCACCGTATTTCCTCGCACCGACAGGTGCTGCGCCGAAGCCCGCGCCGCAGATCTCGCCTCCCGCGCGGCGCCTGTCGGCCGACGCCCGGCTGCGAGCGACGCCCCGCAGCACCCGCGTCCGAGTGCGCTTCCTGAAGGTCTCCGCGCCTCCACGCCCAAGGATCAGCGTCTCGTGCCCGAGGCGACCTGCCGCAGCGCGTCAGGTGCCGTCCCGGGGGAGCGGCCCGCAGCGCGTGACCCGTCGGCACGCTGTCCAACCGTGTCCTGCGCGCGGGGACGCAAGTGCGGAAGCTCGTGACGCGATGGTGATCGGCATCCTCGATCCACCGTACCTCTCGATCGCGATGCTTGTCGCCTTCGTGTGCCTCATCGCGGCCGTCCGCGTCGCGGTGATGCGCGGTCGGGCCGCTCGAGCGGGAATCCGAACGCCCTCAGATTCCACGCTGCGAACGAGGAGACGCCTTCGCGAGGTTGGTCGACGGGACGGTGCGCCGCGTGAGCGCCCGATCCCTTTGGCGAGGTCGTGCCAGCGCTCCGTGACCCGGCGCCGCCGATGCCCAGGGCATTGGTGGGGCTCACCGATCTTTTGAAGGCTCCGCGTCCCCCTTCACCACCGGCGGTGCTGGGGCAGCAAGAGAAGACAAGGAGGGAGAGGGATTCGAACCCTCGGTACGGCGTAACCGCACAACGGTTTTCGAGACCGCCCCATTCAACCGCTCTGGCATCCCTCCGGGGTGCTGCGGACCGCGCACGATAGCGAGGCGCTCCGCCCGGCGGCCGCGGGCCTCGAGTTCAGGCCGGGGGGTGGCGGCGCGCGCGGAAGAACGCGCGCAGCAGCTCGGAGCACTCGGGCGCGAGAACGCCGCCGACGACCTCGGGGCGGTGGTTGAGCGCGGGCACGTCGAGGACGTCGAGCACGGAGCCGGCCGCTCCCGCCTTCGGATCGTTGCAGCCGAAGACCACGCGCGGCACGCGGGCCAGGACGATCGCCCCCGCGCACATCGCGCACGGCTCGAGGGTCACGTAGAGCGTGGCCCCGAGCACCCGCCAGGAGCGCAGCGCGGCCGCGGCCGCGCGGAGCGCGAGGACCTCCGCGTGCGCGCTCGGGTCCTCGTGGAGCTCGCGCTGGTTGTGCCCGGCGCCGATCACCGTGTCGTCGGACCAGCGGACGATCACCGCGCCGATCGGCACGTCGTCGTGTTCCAGCGCGCGCCGCGCCTCCGCGAGGGCGAGGCGCATGCCCGCGTCGTCGGCGTACGCCGCCGCGTGCCCTGTCATCGTGGCCGAGGATCGCACGTTGCTGAAACCCTGCACGCTCACCGCGCTCGCCGCGACCGCCCTGGCCCTCCTCCTCCCGTCCGCCGTCGCCGCGGGTTCACCCCCGCGCGGGCACGCCGCCGGGTTCCTCCCGGACGATCCCGGGAGGGGCGTCACCCCGGGGGGCTGGCAGGAGGACCAGTGGAACTTCACCGGGCCGTACGGCGTCGACGCCCTGGGGGCCTGGCGGCACCTGATCGCCGCTCGGCGCCCGGGCGGCGCGGGGATCGTCGTGGCCGTGGTCGACTCCGGTGTCGCCTACCGCAACCGCCCGCCCTTCCAGCGCTCCCCCGATCTGCAGGCCTTCCGCTTCGTGCGCGGCCACGACTTCGTCGACGACGACCGGTTCCCCGACGACGAGTCCGGTCACGGAACCCACGTCGCCTCCACCATCGCCGAGGCGACGAACAACGCCGTCGGCCTCACCGGCCTGGCCTACGGCGTGCGGATCATGCCCGTGCGGGTGCTCGACCGCGCCGACGAGGGCTCCTCGAGCAACATCGCGAGCGGCATCCGCTGGGCGGCCGCGAACGGCGCCGAAGTGATCAACGTCTCCATCGAGTTCGGCGAGGAGATCGTGGCCCGCGACGTGCCGGACGTCATCGCGGCGATCGCCTCGGCCCACGCGAAGGGGGCCGTCGTCGTCGCCGCTGCCGGCAACACCGGCGGCCAGCGCGTGGTGCTGCCGGCCCGCGCGCGCTACGCGATCTCCGTCGGCGCCACGACGGAGCACGGCTGCCTTTCGAGCTTCTCCAACCTCGGCGCGGACCTCGACCTCGTCGCGCCCGGCGGCGGCAACGACGCCGATCTGCCCGACGACCCACGGTGCGACCCCACCGACGACACGCTGCGCGACATCTTCCAGGTGACTCTCGAAGGGCCGGACAAGGACCGCTTCGGGATCCCCGATCGCTACGAGGGAACGTCGATGGCCACCCCCCACGTGGCGGCCACCGCCGCGCTGATGCTCGCCTCCGGCGTCCTCGGGCGCGTGCCCACGCCGGCCGCCGTCGAGGCGCGCCTCGAGGCCACGGCGCGCGACCTCGGGACCGTGGGCCCCGACCGGCGCTACGGCGCCGGCCTGCTCGACGCGGAGACGGCCACGCGCCCGGGGACGCCCGTCCGCCGCCCAGCGCCGCCGCCGCCTCCGCCCCCGCCCGCGGCCTGAGGAGGGGTCGCCCGGTCGGGCGCCGGCTCAGACCGTGCGGATGATCAGGACCGAGCAGGGCGCGTGATGGGAGACCTTGTTCGGGACGGAGCCGAGGAGGAACCGCTTGGCGCCCGTCATGCCCTTGTTGCCGACCACGATGAGGTCGGCGCCCCGCTCCTCGGCGACGTCGAGGATCGCGTCGGCCGGATCGCCCTGCCGCGCGTGGGTCTCTACGGCGACACCCTCCTTCTCGGCCTGCTCGACCGCGTCGCGCAGCGTCGCCTCGACGTCCTCGCGCGCGTTGACCATCCACTGCATGTCGGCCGGGGCGACCCCGCGCTCCTCGCGCAGTCGCGAGCCTGCGACGGGCTCGTAGGCGCAGACGATCTCCAAGCGCGCCCCGAGCGACTTCGCGAGGTCGACGGCCTGCGCCACCGCGGAGTGCGCCGTCTGCGAACCGTCCGTCCCGACGAGAATGGAGCCGAACACGGAGCGGCAGTCTACGCTCCGCGGTCACGTGATCGATCTGCACTGCCACATCCTGCCGGGCATCGACGACGGCCCCGACGACGAGGAGGGATCCCTCGCGCTGGCCCGCGCGGCGGTGGCCGCCGGAACGCGGGCGATCGTCGCGACGCCGCACGTGTCGTGGGACTGGCCCGCGAACTCAGCGGCCTCCATCGCCGAGGGCGTGGCGACGCTCGGCACGGCGCTCGCGCGCGAGGAGATACCGCTCGTGCTCTTCACCGGCGCCGAGATCGCGATGACCCGGGCCGTCGAGCTGCCCGACGACGAGCTCGTCGCGCTGCGCCTCGGCGGCCCGAAGGGCGATTACCTGCTCGTGGAGTGCCCGTTGTCGCCCACCGCCGCCGGCTTCGAGCAGCTGCTCGCGCTCCTGCGCTCCCGCGGGCACGAGATCATGCTCGCCCACCCCGAGCGCTGCCCCGCCTTCCAGCGCGACTTCGGCGCCTACGAGCGGCTGATCGCCGAAGGGATGCTCGGGCAGGTCACCGCGGCGTCACTGGTCGGGCGCTTCGGCCGCGCGGTACAGGAGTTCGGCGACCGTCTCGTCCGCGAGGGCCTCGCGCACGCCATCGCCTCCGACGCGCACTCCGCCGAGCAGCGTCCGCCGTCGATCCGTACGGAGCTGCTGGAGGCGGGCTACCAGGAGCAGGCCGACTGGCTCGCCCATCAGGTTCCGCTCGCCGTGCTCTCGGGTGGCCCGATGCCCCTGGCGCCACCGATGCCCGAGGCCAAGCTCAAGCCGCCCGGACTGTGGCAGCGGTTGCGCGGCGCGTAGGCGCCTGACCTCAGACGAGCTTCGTGATGGCGATGACGGCGCCGGCCAGCACGAAGACGACGATCAGCGCCATCGTCCAGATCCAGAAGGGACTCATCGGCTCAGCCTAGGGTCCGGTCCCGGCTCGCGGCTACCCGTGGAGCCCCTTGTTGATGTCCGCGACCGCCGTGGCGATCTGCGCCTGGGTGCGCTCGACGCTGGAGGAGAGCTGCGTACGTACCCGAGCGCGATCCTGCACGGTCCCTCCGCTCAGCTCCTTCTGCGCCCGCTCGACCTGGCGCTGGTAGGCCACGACGGCGGCGACGAGACGGCCGTGCTCGTCGCGCACCTCCGCGGGCGGGCTCGCGCGGCGCAGCGCCGTGACGAACTCGGCCGTCGCCGAGCCGAAGTCGCCGAGCGTCGCGCGGTCCTGCTGGAGGGTGCTCGTGGCCGTGAGGCGTCCGCGCACCTGCTCGAAGCGCGCGACGAACGCTCGCTGGGCGACCTGCACCTTGTCGACGTAGGCGTTCTTGGCCTCCGCGCCGCCACCGCAGCCCGCGGCGAGCGTCGCGAGACTGAGCAGGAGCGCGGCGACCGCGCGTCGAGATCGCATGGCGCGGCACGCTACCGCGTCAGACTGGGAGCTTGACCCCGCTCGGCCTGTACGTCCACGTGCCGTTCTGCGCGGCCCGGTGCGGCTACTGCGACTTCAACACCTACACCGCGGCCGAGCTGCCGGGCGGCGGCGACCGCGCGGGCTTCGCGGCCGCCGCGGTGCAGGAGCTCGATCTCGCCGTCGCCGAGCTCGGGGACGCCGCGCGACCGGCGGCCACCGTCTTCTTCGGCGGCGGCACCCCCACCCTGCTGGCGCCGGAGGACCTCGTGGCGATCCTCGACGGCGTCCGAGGGCGCTTCGGGCTCGAGGACGGCGCGGAGGTCACGACGGAGGCCAACCCCGAGTCGGTCGATCCGCGCACCTTCGCGCTGCTGCGTGCCGGCGGCTTCACCCGCGTCTCGATCGGGATGCAGCACGCGGCGCCGCACGTGCTGCGCGTCCTCGATCGCGTCCACACCCCCGGGCGCGCCGCCGCCGCCGTCAACGAGGCGCACGCGGCAGGCTTCGAGCACGTCTCGCTCGACCTGATCTACGGCACCCCGGGCGAGACCGCGGAGGACTGGTCGCTCACGCTCGACGCTGCCCTCGCGGCGGGGCCCGACCACGTGAGCGCGTACGGCCTGGAGATCGAGCCCGGCACCGCACTCGCCGCACGCGTGCGGCGCGGCGAGCTGCCGCCGCCCGACGGCGACGCGATGGCCGACCGCCAGGCCGAGGCCGACGCCGCGTTCTCCGCCGCCGGGCTGCACTGGTACGAGGTCGCCAACCACGCCGCCGGCGCCGAGGCGCGCTGCCGCCACAACCTGGGCTACTGGCGCTCGCACGAGTGGTGGGGCATCGGCCCGGGCGCCCACTCCAACGTCGGCGGCCGCCGCTCGTGGAACGTCAGGCACCCGTCGGCCTACGCGCGCCGGCTGGCCGCGGGCGCGTCCCCGGAGGCGGGGAGCGAGACGCTCGACGCGGAGACCCGGCGCTTCGAGCGCATCATGCTCGAGGTGCGCCTGGCCGACGGCCTCGACCTCGGGCTGCTCTCTCCCGCGGGCGCGCGCGCCGCGCAGCGCCTCGCGCGCGACGGCGCACTCGAGCTGCGCGACGGCCGCGCGGTGCTCACGCTCCACGGCCGCCTCACCGCCGACGCGGTCGTGCGTGACCTGACCGACTGAGCCCGGCGGCCGCGGCCGGCGCGGCACCCGGCGGGCGCCACCGCGGACTGGCATGCTCCGCGGCGTGCACGTGCTCCGCGCGGGACCGCTCGCCGCCTCCTGGCTGCCCGAGCACGGGATGGTGGGGGCCTCGCTCACGCACGCGGGCGAGGAGCTGCTCGGCCAGCGCGGAGGACTGGACGCCTACCGCGCGAAGGGCTCGGCCTTCGGGATCCCGCTCTTGGCGCCGTGGGCCAACCGGCTCAGCGGGCTGCACTACGGACAGGTCGAGATCGACCCGGCGCGGGTGAAGCTCGACGGGGCGGGGCTGCCGAAGGACGGCGTCATGGCCGGGCGGGCGTGGACGGTCGAGCGCGCCGAGACGGCCGCGCTCGTCGCGACGTTCGAGAGCGACCCGTCCGTGCTGGCCGTCTTCCCGTTCCCGCACCGCCTGCGCGTCACGGTGACCCTCGCGCCCGAGACGCTGACGGTGACGACGGAGCTGGCCGCCACCGGCGTCGTCCCCGTGCCCGTCGCGTTCGGCTGGCATCCGCTCTTCACGCTTCCGGGGGTCCCGCGCGCGGCGCTCGAGGTGAGCATCCCGGCCGCCGCCGAATCCGTCCTCGACCCGCACGGCGTCCCGACGGGCGCGCTGCGCGAGCGCACGCTCACCGACGGCCCGCTCGCCGGCCGCACGGCCGACGACGAGTTCCCCGCGGTGGAGGGAGACTTCGTGCTGCGGGGCGGTGGACGGACGCTGCGCGCCGCCTTCGGGGCTCCCGAGTACCCGGTCGGGCACGTGTGGGCGCCCGCGGGCGAGGCGTTCGTCGCCTGGGAGCCGATGACCGCGCCGACGAACGCGCTCGTGTCGGGCGACGGGCTGCGCCACGTCCTCCCGGGGACGAGCTTCACCGCGACCTTCACCGTTCGCGTGACCGCGGACTGACCACCGCCGGACTCTGACGGCGTCGGCGCTGCGTCGTCCGACGGTCAGCGGCACGCACCGAGCGCCCTCGATCGGCGCGCCCGCGCTCCCGTCAGGCCGGGCGACGCGCCGCGCCGAGCACGAGATCGACGTAGCCGTCGGCCACGGCGTCGGAGTCGAGCCGGCCGTCCGGGTCGAACCACTGGGCCGTGTGGTTGACCATCCCGAGCAGCGCGGAGAGGGCGATGCGACGGTCGAGGTGCGGCGCCGCGTCGGCGAGGACGCCCGCCACGAGCCGCTCGAAGTCCTTGCGGGCGCGGCGCACGCCGCGCCACTGGTCGCCGAGCTCGATGGCGTGGCGCTCCTGCTGGAAGACGAGCATGTGGTCGCGGTGGCGCACGACGTAGGACACCCAGACCCGGACGAGAACGCGGAGCCGCGCGTCCGGCGGCCGGTCCTCGGCGACCAGCTCGCGCGCACGGGCCAGGAGCGGGTCGACGAGCTGGTCGCAGATCGCGATCAGCAGCTGCTCCTTGCCGGCGAAGTAGTGGTAGATCCCACCCGCGGCGAGGCCGATCTGCGTCGCGAGCTCGCTCATGGGCGTCGAGTCGTAGCCCCGGTCGGCGAAGACCCCGGCGGCCGCCTCGACGAGCTCGGTCCGCCGAAGCTCGTAACGAACCTTGAGCGCGGGGCGGGTGGGAGCCGGCGCCGGACGCACGGACCGCGCGACCCGGCGGTCGTCGGCGGGGGGGCTCATCTCACCGCTCGCGGCGCTCCGTAGTGCGTGATGGATCGTATGGCCCCATCGGGCGCCAAGGAGAGTCGTCGGGCGAGAGCGGAAGCGGGAACGGGGGGAGCGGGAGGAGCGAGGGGAGCGGAGAACACGAGCGCAGCGTATCGATCGGACGTTCGAAGTTCGAATTGTCATTCGAACTTCGAACGTTCCTTCGGTATCCTGCGCCCATGTTCTTCGATCTGCCCGACGAGGATCGTGCGCTCCGCGCCACCGTCCGCGACTTCGCCGTCCATGAGGTCGCCCCCGTCGCCGAGCACCTCGACCGGACCAAGACCTTCCCCGTGGACCTGGTCCGCAAGATGGGCGCGCTCGGCTGGATGGGGATCCCGTTCCCCGAGGCGGTCGGCGGCGCGGGGGGCACGTCGCTGCAGTACGCGCTGGCCGTCGAGGAGCTCACGCGCGTCGACTCGTCGGTGGCGATCACGATGTGCGCCCATACGTCGCTGGGCACCCAGCCGGTCTACCGCTTCGGCACCGAGGAGCAGAAGGCGCGCCTGCTCCCGGACCTCACTGCGGGCCGCAGGCTCGGCGCGTTCGGGCTGACCGAGCCGGAGGCGGGCTCGGACGCCGGCAACGTCCAGACCCGCGCGCGGCTGGCCGACGGCGTCTGGACGATCGACGGCGCCAAGCAGTTCATCACCAACGCGGGCACCGAGCTCTCCGGCCACGTCGCGATCACGGCGGTGACCGGCGACGGGGGCGCCAAGGAGATCTCCAACCTCATCGTCGAGAACGGCACCCCCGGCTACGAGCAGGGCACGCCGTACCGCAAGATGGGCTGGAACGCCTCCGACACGCGGCCGCTCACGTTCACCGCCGTCGAGGTCCCGGAGGAGAACCTGCTCGGCGTGCGCGGCCAGGGCCTTCGGCAGTTCCTGCACATCCTCGACATCGGGCGCATCGGCGTGGCGGCGATGGGCGTCGGCCTCGCGCAGGGCGCGCTCGACGAGGCGCTGAAGTACGCCCGCCAGCGCAAAGCGTTCGGGCAGTCGATCTCGAAGTTCCAGACCATCCAGGCCAAGCTTGCCGACATGGCCACGGAGCTCGAGGCCGCGCGGCTGCTGACCTACAAGGCCGCCTGGGAGAAGGACCAGGGCCGCGACTTCACGCTCACGGCCGCCCAGGCGAAGCTCAAGACGGGGCGCCTCGCGGTCCGCGCCGCCGAAGAGGCCGTCCAGATCCACGGCGGCTACGGCTACATCGAGGAGTATCCCGTCTGTCGCTTCTACCGCGACGCGAAGATCCTCACGATCGGCGAGGGCACCGACGAGATCCAGCAGATGGTCATCGCGCGGGCGCTCGGCGCATGACGCTGCCGACGGCCGTCCGCATCCGCGAGGTCGGCCCGCGCGACGGCTTCCAGAACGAGCCGGAGATCGTCGCCACCGACGACAAGGTGCGCCTGATCGACGCGCTCGCCCGGACCGGCCTCGCGCGCCTGGAGGTCACGTCGTTCGTCCGCGCCGACGTGGTCCCCCAGCTCGCCGACGCCCGCGAGGTGCTCGAGCGCGTCACGGTTCCGGCGGGGGTCGAGCGCGCCGTCCTGATCCCGAACGAGCGGGGCCTCGACGCGGCGCTCTGTCTCCGCGAGCACTTCCAGGCGGTGAGCGTCTTCGTCTCCGCGAGTGAGACCCACAACGCCCGGAACGTCAACCGCACGGTCGCGGCGTCACTCGACGGGCTGCGCCGTGTCCTGGCCCGGTCGGCCGCGGCGGGCCTGCGCGGCACCGCGATCATCGCGACGAGCTTCGGCTGCCCCTACGAGGGCGTGATCTCCGAGGCGCGGGTCATGGAGCTCGCCCGCGAGCTGGTCGCCGCGGGCGCGACGGAGATCGGCTTCGGCGACACGACCGGCATGGCCAACCCCGCGCAGGTCGGCCGCTTCTTCGTGCGGGCGGCGAGCGAGCTCGGCGGCGACGTCGAGCTCACCGCCCACTTCCACAACACGAGGGGACAGGGCCTGGCCAACGCACTCGCCGCGCTGCAGGCGGGCTGCACGAGCTTCGAGTCCTCCTTCGGCGAGCTCGGCGGCTGCCCGGTGCCCCCGGGCGCCACCGGCAACGTCGCCACCGAGGACCTCGTCTCCATGCTGCACGAGATGGGCGTCGCGACCGGGATCGACCTGTGGATGCTTCTCGACGCTGCGCAGGAGCTCGCCGGCGTGCTCGGCCGCCCGCTCGGCTCCCACACGCCCGCCGCCGGGCCGGTGGACTGGCACCGCGGGTGAACGTCCTGATCGCCAACCGCGGCGAGATCGCCGTGCGCGTCGCGCGGAGCGTGCACGCGCTGGGGCTGCGCAGCGTCGCGGTCGTCACCGCGGCCGACGCAGGTTCACCCCACGCCGACGCGGGCGACGTCTGCGCGACGATCGGCTCCTACCTCTCGGCCGAGGACGTGCTCGACGCCGCGGCGCGGACGGGGGCCACGGCGGTGCATCCCGGCTACGGCTTCCTCAGCGAGGACCCCGCGTTCGCCCGCGCGGTCGTGGCCGCCGGACTGACGTGGATCGGGCCGCCGCCGGAGGCGATCGCGCTCATGGGCGACAAGGCGCGCGCCAAGGCGGCGGCGAGCGCTGCGGGCGTCCCGGTCGTCCCGGAGGGCGCCGGCGTCTTCCCGGTCATCGTGAAGGCGCTCGCGGGCGGCGGCGGGAAGGGCATGCGCGTCGTGCGCGCGGCCGGCGAGCTCGGGGCGGCGACCGCCGCCGCGCAGCGCGAGGCGCACGCCGCCTTCGGCGACGACCGCGTGATGGTCGAGCGCTACCTCGAGCGGCCGCGCCACGTGGAGGTCCAGGTGATCGCCGACCGCCACGGGACCGTCGCGTACCTCGGCGAGCGCGAGTGCTCCCTCCAGCGCCGCCACCAGAAGGTCGTCGAGGAGTCGCCGTCCCCGGCGGTCGGCGCGGCGCTCCGCGCGCGCCTGGGCGCCGCGGCGGTGCGGCTCGCGCGTGCGTGCGGCTACGAGGGGGTCGGCACGGTCGAGTTCCTCGCCGCCGACGGGGAGTTCTTCTTCCTCGAGATGAACCCGCGGCTGCAGGTGGAGCACCCGGTCACCGAGCTCGTCTACGGCCTCGATCTCGTGGAGCTGCAGCTGCGCATCGCCCGCGGGGAGCGCCTGCCGGAGCTCCCGACGCAACCGCGCGGCCACGCGGTGGAGGCGCGCCTCTACGCCGAGGATCCCGCCGCCGGCTTCCTCCCCGCCACCGGCACCGTGCGTCGCTACGTCGAGCCCCTCGGCGTGCGGGTCGACAGCGGCATCCGCCTGGGCAGCGTGGTCGGCACGGACTACGACCCGCTGCTGGCGAAGGTCATCGCGCACGGCCCCGACCGCGCGACCGCGCTCGGCCGGCTGGACCGCGCGCTCGCCCGCTTCGAGCTCCTCGGCGTCACCACGAACGCCGCGTTCCTCCGCGCGCTGCTGCGGCGCGACGACGTGCGCGCCGGCGCCGTGGACACCGGCCTGCTGGAGCGGGTGCTCGCCGAGGCCGCGGAGCCTCCGCCGGAGGACCTCCTTCCCGCCGCGGTGCTCGCCGCCGCGGGCACCGCGCACCCGGCGGGCCCGTGGCGCCGCGCCCTGGCCGGGCACGGCGAGGCCCGCGTGCGCGCGGGCGTCGTTACGGCCGGCGCGCGCTCCTGGCGCGCCGCGCTGCGGCCGAGCGCCGATCCGGCCCCACCCCTCGGGCCCACATGGGCACTCGACGAGTCGTTCGCCGTCCGCATCGCGCTCGACGGCATCGAGCGCCGCTACTGCGCCGCGGTGACCGAGGACACGATCTGGATCGCTCGCGACGGCCATCACCTCGAGCTGCGCACGCGCCGCCCCGCCCGGGGGGGAAGCGCCGCGACCGCGGGCACGCTCGAGGCGCCGATGCCCGGCACGGTCCTGCTCGTGCACGTCGCCGACGGGGACACGGTCGCGTCCGGCGATGTCCTGCTCGTGCTGGAGTCGATGAAGATGGAGCTCGCGATCACCGCGCCGCACGCCGGGACCGTCGCCGGACTGGGCCTCGTCTCCGGCGACCGGGTCGCGCTCGGACAGCCGCTGGTGGCAGTGCTCGCCGAAGGCGACGATCCCCCACCGCCCGCCCCCGCGACCGAACCGTCCGTCGGGCGAGAGGTATGAGCCGCGCCGCGCACCTCGAGCTGATCGCCGATCTCGCGCAGCGCCTCGAGCGTGCCCGCGCCGGCGGAGGACCCGCGGCCCGTGCGCGCCACGTCGACCGCGGCAAGCTCCTGGCCCGCGACCGCGTCGAGCGCCTCTGCGACCCCGGGGCCGCGTTCCTCGAGCTCTCCCCGCTGGCCGCCGAGGAGCTCTACGACGGCGCCGCGCCCGGCGCCGGGATCGTCACGGGCGTCGGGACCGTGCACGGCCGCCACGTGCTCGTGGTCGCCAACGACGCGACCGTCAAGGGCGGCGCGTACTACCCGATGACCGTCAAGAAGCATCTGCGCGCGCAGGAGGTGGCGCTGGAGAACCGCCTCCCCTGCGTCTACCTCGTCGACTCCGGCGGGGCGTTCCTACCGATGCAGGACGAGGTCTTCCCCGACCGCGAGCACTTCGGCCGGATCTTCTACCACCAGGCGACGATGAGCGCGCTCGGCATTCCGCAGATCGCCTGCGTCATGGGCTCGTGCACCGCGGGCGGCGCGTACGTGCCGGCGATGAGCGACGAGACCGTCATCGTGCGCGAGCAGGGCACGATCTTCCTCGGCGGCCCGCCGCTGGTGAAGGCCGCGACGGGCGAGGAGGTCACCGCGGAGGAGCTCGGCGGGGGCGACGTCCACGCCCGTCGCAGCGGCGTCGCCGACCACCTCGCCGAGGACGACGACCACGCCCTGGAGATCGTCCGCGGCATCGTCGACACGCTCCCGGCGGCCCCCGCGCCGCCGCGGGAGCGCCGCGCCGCAAGCCCCCCCGCGCACGACCCGGACACGCTCCTCGACGTCGTGCCGACCGATCCGCGCACGCCCTACGACGCTCGCGAACTGCTCACCCGCGTGGTCGACGGCTCGGAGTTGCGGGAGTTCAAGGCGCTGTACGGCACGACGGTCGTCTGCGCGTTCGCGCACCTCGACGGGCACCCGATCGGGGTGATCGCCAACAACGGGATCCTCTTCAGCGAGTCCGCGCTGAAGGCCGCGCACTTCGTCGAGCTCTGCGACCGCCGGGGCATTGCCCTCGTGTTCCTCCAGAACGTCTCGGGCTTCATGGTCGGCAAGGACTACGAGGCCGGCGGCATCGCCAAGGACGGCGCGAAGCTCGTGACCGCGGTGTCGTGCGCCCGCGTCCCGAAGCTCACGGTCATCGTCGGCGGCTCCTTCGGCGCCGGCAACTACGGCATGTGCGGCCGCGCCTTCTCGCCGCGCTTCCTGTTCACCTGGCCCAACGCGCGCATCAGCGTCATGGGCGGCGAGCAGGCCGGGGTCGTGATGAGCGAGGTCGGCCAGCCCGAGGTCGGCGCGCGCCTGCGCGAGCAGTACGAGCACCAGGGGCGCCCCGTCTACGCGACCGCGCGGCTGTGGGACGACGGGATCATCGACCCGCGCGACACGCGCGCGGTCCTCGCCCAAGCGCTCGCGGCGTGCGCCGGCGCGCCGCTGGCGCCCGTGTCCTACGGGGTCTTTCGCATGTAGCCGCTCGCCTACGGGGTCGGCCGGGCGCGTCCGATCCGGATCCGCGGCACTATCCGTACCGCGCCGGTGGGGAATACGTTAGGGTTGCCTAACCATGAGCGCCTCCTCCGCCGCCGCCCCCGCGTCCGCGCCGCCCTGCCGCGACAGGAAGTCCGTAGCGCGGAGCGGCTTCTGGGTCGGCGCACTGGCCGTCATCGCCGGGCTGGTCTACCTGATGGCGACGGCGAGCACCGGGCCGATCGATCCGACCGAGATCCGCCAAAGCCACGGCACCGCGGTCTTCAACTCGTCGATCATCGTCTTCCGCGAGGGCCTCGAGGCCGTCCTGATCTTCGCGGCGGTGACCGCGAGCCTCGTCGGCGGCAACCGGTCGCGCCGCCGCCCCGTGGTCATCGGCGCCGCCTGCGCGTTCGGTGCGGCCATCCTCACCTGGTTCGTCGCCCAGGCGATCCTCGGCGCCGCGAGCTCGCTCGGGCCGAAGCTCGAGGCGATCACCGGCTTCCTGGCGATCGTCGTGCTGCTGATCGTCCTGAACTGGTTCGTGCACAAGGTCTACTGGAGCCAGTGGATCGGCAAGCACCACCGCCAGCGCCGCAAGCTCCTGGCGAAATCCGGCGCCGCCGCGACCCTCGGCCTGATCGCGCTCGGCTTCACGAGCGTGTACCGCGAGGGCTTCGAGGTCGTCCTCTTCCTCCAGACGCTGCAGCTCGAGGCGGGGACGAGCACGGTCCTGGAGGGCGTCGGGATCGGCCTGGCCGCCACCGCCGTGGTCGGCGTGGCCGTCTTCTGGCTGCACCACAAGCTTCCGTACAAGAGGATGCTGATCCTCACCGGCGTCCTCGTCGGCCTCGTGCTCGTGGTCATGATCGGCGGCACCGCGCTGACGTTCTCCGAGCTCGGCTGGATCCCGCAGCACCCGCTGCCGTTCTCCCTCCCCGGGTGGCTCGGCGCCTGGTTCGAGGTCTACGCCTACTACGAGACGATCGCCGCCCAGCTCCTGGCCGCCGCCTTCGTCGTCGGCTCCTACTACCTGGCCGAGCACCTGAAGGTCCGCCGCCCGCTCAAGCGCGGGGAGCAGCCCGCAGTCCGCGCCGGCGCGGCGCCGGCCGAGGCCGCCCCGGCGACCCTCGGCGCCCTCGAGCCCGCCCTGTAGGGCCCGGGCGCGGGAGCGCTACGCTTGCCGACCCCGCCGTCGTAGCTCAGCTGGTAGAGCACTTCACTCGTAATGAAGGGGTCAGCGGTTCGAATCCGCTCGACGGCTTCCCCGGGAACTGCCTGCGTGGGCTGCACTTCTGGCAGCGTCGTAGGCGCCCCGACCCGCGATGCAGAGAGGGCCGGGCGTCCTTCCGGCGTACCGCTCATCGGGAACCCGCCTCTCCGAACAGGGTCTGCGCGCCGCTGATCTTGCGGCGCGCGGCGCGGATCGCGGTGTCCTCGTCGGTCCGCTCGGTGGGGTCGACGAGCTCGAAGATCCCGGCGTAGTGGCGGTCGCAGATCTCCACGGAGTGCCCGTGGTTGCGCGCGACCTCGAGCATCGTGCGCCCGGCCCACGCCTGCAGCGTCACCGACGCGGCGCGCAGGTCGTAGGGGACCGCGTTGGGGGCCAGGCCGACCGCGGCGAGCGTGTCGGCGTCCTGGAAGACCCGCCGGCGCCAGTTGCGGAAGTCGTGGTCGCGCCACGGCGTCCCGGCCGGCGTGGGGAAGAGCAAGCCTGAGCGGATCCCCGTGGCCAGCTTGTAGTCGCGGACGTCCTCGCGTACGACGGCGAAGAGCGGCGCCGTGCGGTTGCGGCGCGTCTTCGTGTAGTTGAGCAGCTCGCCGTCGACGTTCTTCCGGCGGATCCGCACGGCCTCCGGGCCGAAGTCCTCGACCTCGAGCGCCAGGAGTTCCTGAGGGCGCAGCCCGACGTAGGCCAGCAGCGTGGCCATCGTGGCGTCCCGGATGCCCCACTGCGCGCGCAGGCGTTCGACGCGCTCGGGCGGGATCGGCGCGACCTCTCGGCTGACGTGCTGGGGTGGCCGCCGCACGAGCGCCGCGGCGTTGACCTCGACGCGCCCCTCGGCGAGCGCGAGGCCGAGCATCGACTGCAGCACCGCCAAGACGTCGCGGATCGTCGGGTCCCCGGCGCCCTGACGGCGCATCGGCTCGACGAGCTGCCGGCCGATCACGCGGGCGTTGAGAGCGCGCAGGGAGTAGGACGCCAGGCGCGGCTCGAGGTGCTTGCCCCACTGCTGCTTGTAGCGGCGCCGGGTGGACTCCTCGAGGTTCGGGATCGCGTGCAGGCGCCAGAAGTCCTCGACCCACTCGCCGAGCGTGACGTCGCGGCCGACGTCGATGATCCCGCGCGACTGCTGCAGCCGTCGCAGCTCACGCACGAAGTCGTCGCGGTCGCCCTTACGATCAAACGACGCCTGGCGACGCGTGTCGCCCTCCCACCAGCGGTGCACGTACCTCGCCTTCGCCCGCGCGCGCCTCTCGGCCATGACCCGTCACACCTCGCCTCGTTCGATTGCGTCGAGGCGGGCGACGCTACCGACAGCCGCCGCACGCCGGGAGTGCAGCGACGTGACCGGGGCCGCACTGCGCGAGCGCGGGGCGCGCGGGACGACCGGCCGGAACGCCCAGGCGTCAAGGTCGGCCTCGAGCAGCACGATCGACGCCTGACCGGTCGGGCGGAACGCGCGAAGATCACCGCGCTCGATCGCGCGACGAACGGTCTTCGCGGAGACCCCGGCGCGCTCGGCGGCGTCGCGCACCGACAGCTTGCGCTGCTCACCGAAGTCGACCTCTCGCGCCGGCGAGCCCATCACGCGGCGTCCGGGTCGCAGCGGGCCTCGGCTCGGGCGAGCATCCGGCGCTCGCGCCGCGCGTGGCGCTTGGCGTCGACGACGACGGTGAGGAGCACGTCGACGACGTCCTCTTCGCGGTACTCGAGCACGAACACGACGCTGCGGTCTGCGTGGTCGACGCGGTAGGTCGTGGTCGGCCGCCAGGAGGCGCCGACCGTGATCCACGACGGCCGCGGCGCGTCGATGGCGCGCTCCGCCGCGGCGTGCAGGTCGTCGCGCGACGCGCGCGCACAGACGCGGCGCTGGTAGCGCCGTAGCGCGTGGTTGGTGACGATCAGGCCGCACTCGGCCACGGCGTCGCGCGCCGCCTCATCGGTCATGACCCAGCCCTCAGCGCGGCCATCCACTCGACGCGGTGATCGCGCATGGTCCCGGGGCCGCGGTGGTCATTCATGGTCGGCCTCCTCGACTGGGCTGAGTGGTGGGTTGGCAGCGGTGATCGTCGCCGCTGACTCGATCGCGAGCGCGAACTCCATGCCGAGTACCACGACGCGCTCCAGACAAGGCCCGCAGAACGTGTAACCGGCGACGGTCGCCGTCGCCATCCGCTCGCACGGTTCACCGCACCGGTCGTCGTCGCTCAGGTCGCTCATCGTCCGTTCCCGTCGTACGCAGTGGTCCGTGTGCGTCCATGCTCGAGATCGATTCGTAGCCAACGCCAGTCTTCGCTCGACGTCACAAGCTCGCCCTCGACGCGGAGTGCTGGTTGTCGCGAAGTCGTGACCTCCGGCGTCACGTGAAGTTGCATCGCGCGGGCTTCCTGGACCACGGCACGGAGGTCGGCCACGATCTCCTCTCTGGTGGGCTGCGCGTCCAGCGCCCGCGGCGCGCGCGGGCGGCGCGGGACGCCGGCCCGCTCGAGCGCCCTCGCGACGACGGGCCGGCTGACGTCGAGGCGATCGCCGACCTGGCCGAGGCTCAGGCCCTCGGCGTAGAGCTCGACCGCCTGGCGCTCGCCGGCGGCGTCCAGCGCCCGCGGCGCGCGCGGGCGGCGCGGGACGCCGGCCCGCTCGAGCGCCGCCGCGACGACGTCGCCGCTGACGTCGAGGCGATCGCCGACCTGGCCGAGGACAGCCGGGCTCACGATGTCCTGCCTTGGCGTCCTGCGTAGGTGGACGGCGGGGGGATCGGCCCGGCGTAGAGCTCGCGGGCGAGCGCGCTGGCGTCGGCGACTGCGGTCTCGAGCGCGTCGACGCGGCCGGTGAGCTGCTCGCGCAGCCGGTGGTTCTCCGCTTCGAGCTCGGTGGTCTGGCGGATGAGGTGCGGGACGGACATGATGCCGCGCGCGAGGTCGAGCGCCTGGGCGATCACGAGTCGTCCTTGAGCTTGGCGCGGTGGACGCGGTCGGTGCCGATGATCGAGCCGTCGGCCTTGATCGGGATGAAGGCGATCGAGGCGACCTCGGCGAGGCCCTGGGCGATGACCTGGCCGTCGGCGGTGGCGATGTGGACGGTCAGCTGCGCGCCGGGCTGAAGGTTGCCGGTGACCATGTACTCGCCGGTGACCTTGAGCGACCCGGTGAGGTAGCCGTCCGCGCCGACGCGCGGGTGCGGCTCGACCTCGAGGGATAGCTGCGGATGCAGGAGCGGGCTCACGCGCGGGCCTCCTCGGCTGGGCGCGCGCCGGCGCAGTCGGCGTGGACGATGATCGCGCCGGCAGGTGTACCAGCCGCCGCGGGCCGCCCTGCTTCGTCATCGCCCGGGCCGATGGGCCAGGGCACCGCGTCGCCGACGTCGAGCGACGACTGGCATCCGACGCAGAGCGAGCCCACAGACGGGTGATCGTCCGTCAGGCCGGTGAACCGGCGGAGCGCCTCGCGCTCGCGGCCGCCCTGAGCGCGCACCGCGCTGTAGGCAATCTCCATGAGCTCAGCCATGACGCTCTGCCTTCTGTCGCGCGGCGTTCGTGACGCGCGGCGGCATCGGCTGTGCCCGTCGCTCGCGCTGCGGCTGATGGAAGCTGCGGTGCAGCGGCATCGTCCGGGACAGGTCGGGGAAGCGCAGCATCCGCTTCTTGAGGGGCGCGTTATCAGGCATCGTGGGCCTCCTGGGCTGGACGCAGGCGGTCGACTGCGTTCGCGCCCGGGCCGCCGCCCGCCGAGGCCGCGAGTTGCGTACACCCGTCCCCCGACGTGGGCCCGCCGAGTTGCGTACGCGCCGCTGGAGAGCCGAGACGCGCGGCCAGCGAGACCCGCTGACGACTGGTCAGCTCACCGACAGTGCGCAGCGGCCCGATCTGCTCGCCACCCATCAGCCTCCGGACGGCGGTCGGGCCAGACCGGCACGGCCACCCGAGCACGGTGGCGACCTTGGCCGTGGCCAGCCAGCCCGGGCACTCGATGAGCAACGCCCCGACCGCCTGGCGACCCTCCTCCAGCGGCAGGGCCGCGATCTCACTGCGGCTGTCGCTCCTGGCGAACCGGACGCTGTTGGCCCGCCCCAGGTTCCGCATGTTCTGCGCTTCGATGGTGCTGGTAGACATCGGTTCCCCTCGATGCGTTGTGAATAAGAGTGAAGTCGGAGCGCCGCCGTCAGGGCGGTAGACGAGCGAGCTTCGAGCTGCGCATGGGCTAGGCGGCGCCGCAGACGAGGTCGGCGTCCTCGGCGACCGGTAGACGGATGAGCTCGGTCGGCAGCATCCGGTCGAGCAACTCGAACAGCTCCCGGTTCTGCGCCTCCACCAGCGGCCGCAGAGCCTCCACCAGCGGCCGCAGAGCCTCCTCCGCGGCCCGCTTGCACGCCACATAGACGCTGGCGTGCGTCGCCGAAGGCGACGCGGCGTCGGCGGCGGCGACGTAGGCGCCGACGTAGGCGGCGACGCCGGCGGCGGCGGCGACGGCGACGTAGGCGCCGACGTAGGCGGCGACGCCGGCGGCGGCGGCGACGGCGTCGGCGTCGGCGGCGGCGGCGACGGCGTCGGCGGCGGCGGCGACGGCGTCGGCGTAGGCGGCGTCGGCGACG
>JBBQEV010000040.1:0-34896 GCA_038321325.1 Solirubrobacterales bacterium | reverse complement strand
GCCTTGGACTTTCAGAGCAGACTTACCGACCCGCCTACACGCGCTTTACGCCCAATGATTCCGGACAACGCTTGCCCCCTACGTATTACCGCGGCTGCTGGCACGTAGTTAGCCGGGGCTTCTTGTGAAGGTACCGTCAAGCAGAGCCGCTATTAACGGACTGCCCTTCGTCCCAACTGAAAGTGGTTTACAACCCGAGGGCTGTCTTCCCACACGCGGCGTTGCTGCGTCACGCTTTCGCGCATTGCGCAAGATTCCCCACTGCTGCCTCCCGTAGGAGTCTGGACCGTGTCTCAGTTCCAGTGTGGCTGATCGTCCTCTCAGACCAGCTACGCATCGTCGCCTTGGTGAGCCGTTACCTCACCAACAAGCTAATGCGCCGCGGGCCCATCCCGATGCGGAGGCCGAAGCTTCCTTTCCTGACCACTCTTGAGAGTGGAAAGCACATTTGGTATTAGCCCGACTTTCGTCGGGTTGTCCCAATCATCGGGGCAGGTTACCCACGTGTTACTCACCCGTTCGCGGCTCTGCCAGGCCCGAAGGCCCTTCGTCGCTCCACTTGCATGTGTTAAGCACGCCGCCAGCGTTCGTCCTGAGCCAGGATCAAACTCTCCGTGAAGAACTGCATAGACCGGCACGAGTGCCGGCTCACTGAGAGTTGTCCTTGACCGATTGTTGCGGCCTCCCTACACGGGGAAGCCGCGGTCATGACAGGTACTTCTAAGTTCTGCCGACGCCCGGCTTAGAGTATCGGCAGATCGAACCTGGACGCACACCTCCTGGCCCCGAAGGGTCGAAGGTGCGCATGCTGTTGAGTTTTCAAAGACCGTCGCGCCCGGCTCGGGAAGGTGCTGCCTTCTGCGAGGTTGCGCGCTCAGAGGCCGTACTGCGCATCTGAGTCGGGTCGAGGAGTGTAGCGCTTGCCGCCGGGCGATCTCAAGGAGATCTTCAGCGGCTGTCGCGTGCCCCTGCTCGACCCGGGCTGCGGCAATGTAGCACCGCTGGTCGCGAGGAGGTCGTCAGGCTGCCCGGCCGCACCCGCCGGACGCGCTCAGGTCGGCTGCAGCCGGCGGAAGCCGCGCTTGCCGACCTGCAGCACCACGCCGTCGAGGCGGGCGAAGGGCACGTCGAGCGCGTCGGCGGCCACGACGTCTCCGTCCAAGCGCACCGCGCCCGCGGCGACCAGGCGCCGGGCCTCCGAGCGCGAGAGGCCGAACGCCGCGGCGATCAGCGCGGGCAGGTGGACGGGGTCCTCACCCGCGGCGAGCGGATGCGGCTCGATCGCCTCCGGCGCCCGCCGGTCGACGAAGAGGCGATCGAAGCCCCGCTCGGCCGCGGTGGCCGCGTCGGGTGAGTGGAAGCGCTCGACGATCGCCCGCGCGAGCGCGCGCTTGGCGTCGCGCGGAGGAGTGCCGCCCGCGGGCGGCGCGATGGCCAGCAGCGCGTACCACTGCGCCATCGCCGCGTCGGGCAGCGACAGGGTCTTGCCGTACATGTCGTCGGGTGACTCGGTCACCCCGATGTGGTTGCCGAGCGACTTCGACATCTTCTGCACGCCGTCGGTGCCCACGAGGATCGGGACGGTGAGCACGCACTGCTCGGCCAGCCCGTACGCGCGCTGGACGTCGCGGCCCTGCACGAGGTTGAAGGTCTGGTCGGTGGCCCCGAGCTCCACGTCGGCGCGGATCGCCACGGAGTCGTAGCCCTGCAGGAGCGGGTAGAGGAGCTCGAGCAGCGAGATCGGCGACGTGGCCGCGAAGCGCTGGGCGAAGTCGTTGCGCTCGAGCATCTGCGCGACCGTCGCGGTGCGCGCGAGGCGGAAGAGCTCCTCCATCCGCATGTCGAGCCACTCCGAGTTGCGGCGGACCTCGAGCAGCTCGGGCTCGGAGCGCAGGACCGTGAAGGCCTGGGCCTGGTAGGTCGCCGCGTTGGCGTCGATCTCGGCGCCGGTCAGCGCCGGGCGCATCTGCGAGCGCCCGGAGGGGTCGCCCACCCGCGCGGTGTAGTCACCGACGATGAGCACGACGGTGTGGCCGAGGTCCTGGAACTCGCGGAGCTTCTGCAGGACGACCGTGTGGCCGAGATGCAGATCGGGCGCCGTCGGATCCAGCCCGAGCTTGACGCGGAGCGGGCGCGCGGCGCTCTGCGCCGCTTGCAAGCGCGCCTGGAGCCCTCCGGCGGGCAGCGCCTCCACGGTGTTGCGCGTCAGGAACGCGGCGCTGTCGGCGGGGTCGGGCATCCGTGGCGATGGTAGTCTCGAGGTCCGTCGGATCGGTCTTATGTACCGATCCTCGCGCGCCGCCACCCTCCCCACAGGACAGCCGCGTGAAGGAGCGCCCGCCTGGCGGGCCGCCGCCGGATCTCCCATGAGCGACTTCGGCAGCCCCTCCGACCCGTCACCGCGCCGGCGCCCGCGCCTGAAGAAGCTCCGCCTGCTGGTCGTCCTCGTGCCCCTCGGCCTGCTGGCCGCCATCTCGACCGTGTTCGGCATGATGATGGCCGTCGCGTCCGACCTGCCGGGCCTGGAGAACGAGCCCGCCTACAAGACGGCGGCGGACACCCGCAACTCGACGCTCGAGGACGTCAACGGGCGGCTGATCGGTCGCCTGGTCTCCGACCAGAACCGGGTCTTCGTCAAGTACGACGACATCTCGACGTACATGCGCTCGGCGATCATCTCCATCGAGGACGAGCGCTACGCGACGAACAACGGCGTGGACCTGCGCGGCATCGCGCGCGCGTTCGAGCAGGACATCGTGCAGAAGCGCACCGCGCAGGGCGGGTCGACGATCACCCAGCAGTTCGTCAAGAACGCGCTCGAGGCGCAGTCTCAGCGCACGGTCTTCCAGAAGCTGCGCGAGTCGGCGCTGGCCTACCACCTCACGCGGCGGTGGGGCAAGAAGAAGATCCTGCAGGAGTACCTCAACTCGATCTACTTCGGCAACGGCGCCTACGGCATCGAGGCCGCCGCGCAGACGTACTTCGGGCAGGAGCCCGACCACCTGGGCTGCGGGAGGACGTCCAAGCGACCGTGCGCGCATGAGCTCAAGCCCCACGAGGCGGCGTTCCTGGCCGGGGTGGTCGCCTCGCCTACCGGCTTCGACCCCGTCGCGCACCCCCGGGCCTCGACGGCGCGGCGCAACGTGGTGCTCAAGAAGATGCTCGACCAGGGCTACGTCACCCGCCGCGAGTACGCCGCCGGGATCGGCGAGGCGCTGCCGGCCAAGCCGCGCGCGCCGCGCCTGGACGCGAAGTACGGCTCGGAGTACTTCGTCTCCTGGGTGCGCCAGCAACTGGTCGACCGCTACGGCGCCCAGCGCGCCTTCGAGGGCGGCCTGAAGGTGCGCACCACGCTCGACCTCCCGCTGCAGGCCGCCGCCGAGCAGTCCGTCAGGCGCTACCTGGCCAACCCGGCCGGCCCGACCGCCGCGCTGGTCGCGATCGACAACGACTCGGGCGAGGTCCGTGCGATGGTCTCGGGCACCCGGGAGTTCCAGGACGCCCCGTTCAACCTCGCCACCCAGGGCCGGCGCCAGCCGGGCTCCGCGTTCAAGCCGTTCATCCTCGCCCAAGCGCTGAAGGCGGGGATCGGCCCGGGCAAGGTCTACCCCTCCCGCAAGCGCACGTTCTGCGTCACGCGGACGAAGAAGGGCAGGTGCTCGGAGCAGTTCGAGGTCAACAACTTCGAGGACACCTACACGGGCCAGCGCACGCTCGCCAACGCGCTGACCTACTCCGACAACTCGGTCTACGCTGCGGCGGGCATCGAGGTGGGCACGAAGAAGGTCGCCCGGCTGGCGCGCAGGATGGGCATCCGAACGCCCGTGTCCTCGAATCTGGCGATGACCCTCGGAGGGCTCAAGCAGGGCGTCACGCCCCTCGACATGGCCCACGCCTTCGAGACCTTCCAGGCCGGAGGACGGCGCGTGACGGGGACGCTGGCGGCGGCCGACGACGGCCCGGTCGGGATCTCGAAGGTCGTCGACAAGGACGACGAGCCGATCAAGGACGGCGTCAACAAGACGCGGCGGATCCCCGTGCTCAGCCGGGTCGACGCGCAGACCGCGACGCAGGTCATGTCCACCGTCGTGGCCCAGGGCACCGGGAAGCGCGCGGCCCTCGGGCAGTTCGCCGCGGGCAAGACGGGCACGACCGAGAACTCCGGTGACGCATGGTTCGTCGGCTTCACCGACCGCCTGACCGTGGCGGTGTGGGTGGGCTACCCGGACCGGCTCAAGCCGATGGAGACCGAGTTCCAGGGCGGCCCCGTCGAGGGCGGCACCTTCCCGGCGCTCATCTGGCACGACTTCCAGGTGACCGCGAACACCATCCTCGACCAGCGCGTCGCGGACGACCGGCGCCGCCGGGGCCTCCCGCCCGCGACGGGCGCCAGCGGCGCGAGCGGCGCGAGCGGCGCCGCCGGGCCCGCGAGCCCTCCCGCCGCGACCACGGGTCCGCAGGGCGGGGGCGTGGCTCCCGAGGGCGGAGGCGCGGGCGACGCCACCGGCACCGACGGCGGGACGCCCGTGAAGCCCAAGCGCGAGACCAAGCCGAAGGTCGTCCTCCCGCCGACGCCGGCGCCCGAGCCGGCGCCGACGCCGACACCGGCGCCCACGCCCGCCGAGCCGGCGACGCCTCCGGCCGCCGCGGGCGGCGCGACCGCAGCGCCCGTGTCGCCCTGAGCGGGCCAGGGGAGCGGGGGGTGGCGAGCAGGGTGCGGAACACCCCTGCTCGGACTCGGGCCGGGTCCCCGCCGGTGCTCCCGCAGGACGTCGCGCCGGGCCCGGCGCAGCCAGGTGAGCACGATGACCTCCGTGGCCGCCCGGAGCTCGGCGACCGCGTCGCGCAGGGCGGGCGCGAACACGATCCAGGCCTCGGGCGCGCCCTCGTCGCCCTGCTTTCAGGGCACTCTCGCCCTCGACGAGCGCGCGCGGCGCGGCGCGCCGAGGCCGGGCGGCCAGGGACGCGAGACGTAGCGGCTGCCGGCGCGGCAGAAGCGCCACGGCAGCTCGACCGCCTTGGTGATCCCGACGCGGCCGGAGGCGACGAGCACGGGCGGCGGCGCGCCCGCCGGTCGCGGCAGGATCCGCAGCGGCCCGGTGACCAGCGAGCCGGCGTTGAGCGCGAGCTCCACCCCCAGCGCCTGCGTCAGCTTGCCCGGGCCCGAGCAGAGCTCCTCGCGCGCCTCGCGCCCGCGCCGGGCGCGCATCGCCTCCAGCCCGGTGAGCGGCTCGAGCGCCCGGACCAGCACGGCGGCGCCGACGTCGTAGCCCTCGCAGACCGCGTTGACGAGCGCGTGGATCCCGTAGGACCGGTAGACGTAGGCCGTGCCCGGCGCCGCGTAGAGCACCGACGTGCGCGCGGTCAGCCCGACGTAGGCGTGGCAGGCCGGCTCGGTGTGGTGGTAGGCCTCCGTCTCGACGATCAGCCCGGAGCACGCGCCGTGCTCAAGGACGCAGCCGACGAGCTCCTGCGCGACGGTCATGACCGGGCGCTCGTAGAACGCCGGGCCGAGCGCCGCGGTCACGTGGCCAGCAGCGCCCGCGCGAGCTCGAGCTGCTCACGCACGCGCGCCAGGGCGGTGCCGCCCTCGGAGACCTTGCTCTCCAGCCACGACGACGGCGCAAAGACCGCCCGCACGGACGGGTCGAGGTGCGGTGACTGGCGCTCCAGCTCGGCGTCGGAGAGCTCGCCGAGGCCGCGCCCGGACTCCACCGCGACGCGGACGAGGCCCGCGACGATACCGTGGCACTCGCGGAACGGGACGCCCCGCGTGACCAGCAGGTCGGCGAGGTCGGTCGCGGCGATGAGGTCGTCGGAGGCGGCGGCGGCCATGCGCCCGGTGTCGAACGTCGCGCCGTCGAGCATCCCCTGCGCGGCGGCGAGGCAGAGCGCGAGCGTGTCCACCGCGTCGAAGAGGTGCTCCTTGTCCTCCTGCATGTCCTTGTTGTAGGTGAGCGGGAGCGCGTGCAGGACGCCGTGGAGCGCGGCGCCGTGGGCGACGACGCGCGGCGCCTTGCCGCGCAGGAGCTCGGCGGCGTCCGGGTTCTTCTTCTGCGGCATGATCGACGACCCGGAGGTCCAGCGGTCGGCCAGGACGACGAAGCCGAACTCCTGCGAGCTCCAGATCACGAGCTCGGAGCCCAGGCGCGAAAGGTGCGTCGCGCAGGTGGCGGCGGCGTGGAGCAGGTCGAGGACGAAGTCGCGGTTGGAGACCGCGTCGACCGAGTTCGCCATGAGCGCGGAGAAGCCGAGCTGCTCGGCGACCATGCGGCGGTCGGTGTCGAAGCTCACCCCGGCCAGCGCGCCCGCGCCGAGCGGGAGGCGGTCGGCCTGAGCGGCGGCGAACGCCAGCCGGTCGCGGTCGCGGTCGAGCATCCACACGTAGGCGAGCAGGTGGTGGGAGAGGTAGACCGGCTGCGCGCGCTGGAGGTGGGTGTAGCCGGGCAGTGGGGCGTCGAGGTGCGCGTCGGCCAGCGCGACGAGGGTGGCCATGAGCGCGGTGACCTGCGCGCGCAGCGCGTGCGCGTTCTCCTTGCAGAACAGCGCGACGTCGGTGGCCACCTGGTCGTTGCGCGAGCGCGCGGTGTGGAGCTTGCCGCCGACCGGACCGACGAGCGCCGTGAGGCGCCGCTCGACCGCCATGTGGATGTCCTCGTCGTCGGGCAGGAAGACGAACGCGCCGTCCCGCAACTCCCCCTCCACCTCGGCGAGGCCGGCGAGCAGCGCGTCGCGCTCCTCGTCGCTGATGATGCCCCGCGCCCCGAGCATCGCCGCATGCGCGCAGGAGCCCGCGAGGTCCTGCGGCCACAGGCGCTGGTCGAAGGCGACGGAGGAGTTGAGCGCCTGGAAGGCGGCGGCCTGCGGTTCGGCGAAGCGCGACATGGGTCGGCGCAGTCTCGCAAGGCCCCGCGGCTCATGCCCCTCCCAGCACCGCCTCCAGTGCCGCGGCGACGCGCTCGACCTGCGGCTGGGTCATCGCCGGGAAGAACGGGAGGGCCACCGAGCGCGCGGCGACGTCCTCGCAGACCGGGAACTCGCCGGGCCGGTGGCCGTAGCGCTCCCGGTAGAACGACATGAGGTGGATCGCCGGGAGGTAGGGCTTGGACTGCACGCCGTGAGAGCGCAGCGCGCGGATCGTCTGGTCGCGGTCGACGTCGGGCGGCACCTGCACGACCCAGACGAACCAGCCGCGCTGATCGCCGCCGGCGTCCTCGCAGGGCAGGCCGAGGCCGCGCTTGGCGGTCAGCGGGGCGAGCGCCTCGCGGTACCAGCCCGCCACCCGGCGACGGTCGGCGAGCATGCTCGCCAGGCGCGCGACCTGGGCGATGCCGATCGCGGCCTGCAGGTCGGTCATGCGGTAGTTGAAGCCCAGGCGGTCGTGGTCGAGCCAGCCCATGTCGGGCGCGCGGCCCTGGTTGCGCTCGGAGTCGACGCGTGCCTTCACCGCCGGATCGCCCGTGAGGACCATCCCGCCCTCGCCCGTCGTGAGCTGCTTGTTGGCGTAGAAGCCGAAGGACGCGGCGTGGCCGCGGGCGCCCACGGCCACCCCGTCGCCGTGGCGGGCGCCGAGCGCCTCGCACGCGTCCTCGACGATCGGCAGGCCCATCCGCTCGAAGGCCGGGAGGTCGGCCGGATAGCCGAAGATGTGGACGGGCAGCAGCGCCGTCGTCCGCGGGGTGATCGCCGCCGCGGCCGCCTGCGGATCGAGGTTGAGCGTCCGCGGATCGATGTCGGCGAAGACCGGCGTGGCGCGCTCGAAGGCGATGACGTTCGCGCTGGCGACGAAGGAGAAGGGCGAGGTGACGACCTCGTCGCCGTCGGACACCCCGGCGGCGCGCAGACCGAGGTGCAGCCCGGCCGTGCCGCTGGAGACCGCGGAGCCGTGGGGGGCGCCGACGAAGGCGGCGAACGCCTCCTCGAAGGCGGGCACACGCGGCCCGAGCGAGAGCTGCCCGGAGCGCAGGACCTCGAGCACGCCCTGCTCCTCCTCGGCGCCGAGGACGGGCTGGGCGAGCGGGATCTCCTCCGGCGCGTCCTCGCCCGCCCGGCTCGCGCCGCGCTCCGGCGCGGCGGCCCGCGCCGGGCCTCCCGCGCCGCTCACGTGCGCACGCGCGCGGGCTGCTCGGCGTACTCGAGCGACTCGACGAGCGCCTGCCACGACGCGGCGATGACGTTCTCGGCGACCCCGATCGTGGCCCAGGTGCGCGCCCCGTCGGAGGAGTCGAGCAGCACGCGCGTCGTCGCGCTCGTGCCGTGCGCCTCGTCGAGGATGCGGACCTTGTAGTTGACGAGCTCCACGTGGCTGAGGTGCGGGTGGCTCGCCCCGATCGCGGCGCGCAGCGCGGCGTCGAGCGCGTTGACGGGGCCGTTGCCCTCCGCGTGACGGACGTGCCGCACGCCGTCGACCCAGATCTTGATCGTCGCCTCGCACCCCACCCGCCCGTCGGCGCGCTGCTCGACGATCGTGCGCCAGCTCTCCAGGCGGAACAGCGGCTCGTACTCCCCCGCCTCCCGGCGCAGCAGCAGCTCGAAGGAGGCGTCGGCCGCCTCGAACTGGTAGCCCGCGTGCTCGAGCGCCTTGACGCGCTCGATGACCCGCAGCGCGCCCGCGTCGTCGAGCGCGACGCCCGCGGCCTCGGCCTTCTCGGCGACCGTGCTGCGACCGGCCAGCTCGGAGACCACGAGCTGGCGCGCGTTACCGACCAGCGCGGGGTCAGCGATCTCGAAGGTCCGCGGCTCGGCCCGGACGCCCGCGATGTGCAGACCGCCCTTGTGGGTGAACGCGCTGCGCCCCACGAACGGCTGGCGCGCGTCCGGCGGGCGGTTGAGCAGCTCGTCGACGTAGTGCGAGGTCGCGGTCAGGCGGCGCAACCGATCGGGGGGCAGCACCGCACGGCCGACGCCGAGCTGGAGCGCGCCGATGATCGAGACGAGGTTCGCGTTGCCCGTGCGCTCCCCGATGCCGTTCATCGTGCCCTGCACGTGTGTGGCGCCGGCCTCCACGGCGGCCAGCGTGTTGGCGACTCCGAGCTCGAGGTCGTTGTGGCAATGGACGCCGACCCGCTCGGCCCCGAGGGCGGCGACCACCGCGGTGATCGCCTCGGCGACCTGCCCCGGCAGCGACGAGCCGTTCGTGTCGCACGGCACGACGCGCTCGGCCCCGGCGCCGATCGCGGCGCGCAGGCAGGCCAGCGTGTAGTCGGGGTCGTCACGGAAGCCGTCGAAGCAGTGCTCGGCGTCGTAGACGACGCGCTTGCCGGCCGCGACGAGGAAGGCGACGGAGTCGGCGATCATCGCGAGGTTCTCCTCGCGGGAGACGCGCACGACCTTCTCGAGGTGCAGTCTCCAGGTCTTGCCGACGATCGTGCAGACGGGCGCCCAGCAGCCCGCGAGCGTGCGCAGCCCGGGGTCGTCCGCGGCCACGGTCCCGCCCCGGCGGGTCATGCCGAACGCGGCGATCTCGGCCGTGTGGAACTCCTCGTGCTCGAGCAGGCCGAACAGCTCGAGCTCCTTGGGGTTCGACGCGGGGAAGCCCGCCTCGATGAGGTCGACGCCGAGGTCGTCGAGCGCGTGGGCGACGCGCACCCGCTCCTCGGCGGTGAGCGACATGCCCTCCCCCTGCATCCCGTCGCGCAGGGTGGCGTCGTAGAGCTCGACGCGGCTCATCGCTTCGCGAACGCGGGCACCGGGTCCAGCCACTCGCGGTAGCGCTCGGTGCGCCCGTGCAGCGCGTCCTCGAAGGCCTGCTGGACGGCGCGGGTGATCTCCCCGGGCGCGCCGGTGCCGATCGCGTGGTCGTCGATCTCGCGGACGGGCACGAGCTCGGCGGCCGTGCCCGTGAGGTAGATCTCGTCGGCCAGGTAGAGCTCGGCGCGGGTCATGTCGCGCTCGACGAGCTCGAAGCCGAGGTCGCGCGCGAGGGTGATCGCGGACTTGCGGCTGATGCCGTCGAGGATCGACGCGCTCAAAGGCGGCGTGCTGATGACGCCGTCGCGGACGACGAAGATGTTCTCGCCCGAGCCCTCGCAGACGTGCCCGTTGTCATCGAGCAGGATCGCCTCCTGGTAGCCGGCCTTGTGGCTCTCGATCTTCGCCAGGACCGAGTTGAGGTACTGGCCCGTCGCCTTCGCGGTCGGGATCAGGCTGTCGGGCGAGATGCGCCGCCAGCTGGAGACCTTCGCGCGTATCCCCTCCGCCTTCCCCTCCTCGCCGAGGTAGGCGCCCCACGGCCAGGCGGCGATCGTCACGTCGACGGGCGCCTCGAGCGGGAAGAGGCCCATCGTGCCGTAGCCGCGGAACGCGAGCGGGCGGATGTAGCAGGCGCGCAGGCCGTTGCGACCGACGAGCTCGAGCGTCGCCGCGCGGAGCTGCTCGCGCGTGAACGGGAGCGGCATGTAGTAGAGCTCGGCCGACTTGAACAGGCGGTCGATGTGGTCGGCGTGACGGAAGACCGCCGGCCCGATCTCCGTGTCGTAGCAGCGCACGCCCTCGAAGACGCCCGTGCCGTAGTGCAGGCCGTGGGTGAGGACGTGGACCTTCGCGTCCTCCCAGGCGACGAACTCGCCGTTCATCCAGATGAGCTCGGCCTGCTCCACGACGGTCCTCCTACAGGTGGGCGAGCACTGCGGCGGTCGCCTCGGCGGTGCTCGCGGTGCCCCCGAGGTCGCGGGTGCGCAGCCCCTCCGAAAGGGCCTGACCCACGGCCGACTCTAGCGCCCGGGCCTCGGATTCGAGCCCCAAGCCGTGGCGCAGGAGGAGCGCCGCGGAGAGGAACGTCGCGAGCGGATTGGCGGCGCCGGTGCCCGCGATGTCGGGGGCGGAGCCGTGGACGGGCTCAAAGACGCCCGGGGTGCCGGCCTCCCCCAGCGAGGCGCTCGGCAGCATGCCGATCGAGCCGGTGAGCATCGCGGCGATGTCGCTCAGGATGTCGCCGAAGAGGTTCTCGGTGACGATCACGTCGAAGGCGGCCGGGTGGGCGACGAGCTGCATCGCGGCGTTGTCGACGAGCAGGTCGTCGAGCGGGACCTCGGCGAACTCCGCGGTGTGCACCTCGTGGACGGTCTGGCGCCACTGGCGCGAGGTCTCCATGACGTTGGCCTTGTCGACGCTCGTCACCTTCGTGCGCGCGGCGGAGAAGGCGACGCGGGCGATGCGCTCGACCTCGGCGACCGTGTAGTGGCACAGGTCGCTGGCGTCGGTCGCGGTGCGGGTCTTCTCGCCGAAGTAGATGCCGCCGGTGAGCTCGCGGACGACGAGCAGGTCGGTGCCCGCGATGCCCTCGCGCTTGAGCGGGCTCGCGTCGTAGAGCGCCTCCAGGGGCTTCACCGGGCGCAGGTTCGCGAAGAGGCCGAGCGCCTTGCGCATGCCGAGCAGGCCCTGCTCGGGGCGCGGGGCGTGGGGGTCGGTGGTGTCCCACTTCGGCCCGCCGACCGCGCCGAGCAGGACGGCGTCGCTGCCGCGCATCGCCGCGAGCACCTCGTCGGTCATCGCGACGCCGTGCGCGTCGATGCTCGCGCCGCCGAACACGTGCTCCTCGACGGTCAGGTCCGAGACGAGGCGGGTGAGCAGCTCGACGGCCGGCGCGACGATCTCCGGGCCGATCCCGTCGCCGGGCAGGGTGACGATGTGGGGCATGGGCGCAGATCGTATTCGGGGGAAGGCCTCGGCCTGCTGCCCGCCACGTTCGGAGAGCCGACGACCGAGCGCGCCCGCTCAGGTCAGCGAGGCGCAGACGACGAGCGCGACCGCGAGCTGGGCCGCCGCCGCTACGAAGGCCGCCGGGTGCAGCTTCGGCTCGGTGGCGATCGACCCCAGGCGCCCCGGGATCAGCAGGTCGAGGACCATAAAGCCGGCGGCCTGCGCGAGGACGCCGATGGCGCCGAAGAGCGCCGCGTCGCCCAGGCCGTCCCAGCCCGCGTCCGAGAAGAAGATCGCGAACCAGAGGATCAGGCCGAGTGCGACGAGGATGCCCGCGGAGAGCACGGCGGCGTTCGGGTTGCGGTCCATCACGAGCGCCCCCAGCTTGCCCGGCGTCAGCAGGTCGAGGACGACGAAGCCGGCGACGAGCACCGCCAGTCCGACGGCCGAGTAGGCGATGACCTGGGTGAGAAGCTCGAACATGCGTTCTCCTTCGAGTTATCCGGCGATCAGGTGCGGAACGAACCGCGACGAGTTGTTCGTGACGTAGCCGTCGGACTCGCGGATGCCCAGGCCCGCGGGCTCCATGTCCACGGTCCAGACGCCGAGCACGGGGCGGGCGCCGTCGTAGGAGCCGAGATCGGCGTAGGCCTGCACGACGAAGCCCTCCGCGCCGTAGTCCTGGTCGGGCCCGCGCTCGACCTCCTCGCCGTCGATGTAGACCACGGCGTTGGCCCCCTCCCGGGCCAGGAGCGGCTTGCGGACGTAGGAGGTCATGTCGGCCGGCTTGTCCTCGTCGAAGTACGTCGGCAGGAGGTTCGGGTGGTCGGGGAAGAGCTCCCAGAGGACGGCCAGGATCGCCTTGTTGGACCACAGCATCTTCCAGATCGGCTCGATCCACTGGGTCTCGCCCGGCGCGGCGCCCATCCGCCCCAGCGCCTCGTGGGCGAGCTCCTCGTGGACGAGCCACTCCCACGGGTAGAGCTTGAACGCGGTGCGCACCGGCTCGCCCTCGAGGTCCACGAAGCCCTCGCCGTCGATCATCCCGAGCTGCTCGATCGCCAGGGCGGTCACCTTGAGGCCCGCCGCGCGCGCGGTCTCGGTGAGATAGCCGACGGTCAGCCAGTCCTCGCCGGACTGCTCCGCGGAGGTGTGGAGGAAGTGGACGTGGCCGTCGGGGAGGCGGTGGCCCTCGCGCAGCTCCGTCCAGCGCTCCACCAGCGCCTCGTGGACCCGGTTCCACTGGTCGGCGCCGTCGCCGTGGACGTCCTGGAGCCAATGCCACTGCACCGCGGTCTCGAGCAGGCAGGTCGGGGTGTCGGCGTTGTACTCCAAGAGCTTGAGCTGGCCGTCGACGTAGGCGAAGTCGAAGCGGCCGTAGAGCATCGGCGGCTCGCTGGCCCACGTCTCGCGGATGCGCATCCCCACCCAGCCCGGGATCCCGAAGCGGTGGAACATGCCCTTGGCCAGCACGTGGTCGCCGGCCTCGACGAGGAGCTCCATCAGCACCCGCGCGGTGGCCTCCATCTCGTAGACCTCCTCGCTGGTGAGCACGTAGTGGTGCTCCTCGTGCCAGTAGGAGGTCGTGGTCCCGTCGGGCAGCTCGGTCTTCCAGTAGACGAGCCCCTGCGCCTCGATCGTGGCCTGCCAGTCCGCCCGCGGCGTGCTGGCGACGCGCTCCATCAGCCGCCGCTCGAGAAGCCGGAGGAGCCGCCCGAGGAGCCCCCGCCGCGGCCGACCCCGCCCGAGCGCGCGGAGGAGCCGAAGCCGCCGCGGCGGGCCAGCCCTGCCCGGTCAGACGCCCGGATGCGGTCGCCCGGGCCGCTGACGCGGCTGCCCTGGCCGTAGCCGCGGCCGCCGCCGGCGAAGAACCAGAAGAAGCCACCGCCGCCGAAGCCGTCGGACTCGTTGTCGCACTGGCTGTTGTCGACGACCTTGTCGTCCCCGTTGACGCAGTAGGCGGTCTCCTTGTCGTCCTCGCCGCAGCCGGCGAGGAAGGCGGCGGCGAGGATGGGAACGACGGTCAGCTTGACCGCCTTCGAGCGATGACCGGCCATCAGGGGCGCTCCTTGAGCTCGGGGTGGGCGGCGAGGCACCGGGCCAGCTCGGCCATGGCGTCGTCGACGGCGCCCGGCACGTTCTCCGAGCGCCAGGCGGCGACGACGAGCGCGGCGTGCCGGGTGACCAGGTCGTCGTGGTGCTCGTCGTGGACGTAGCGCTCCTTGAGCGCCTGGACTTGCGTGACGAGGTCGTCGAAGTCACCGTCGAGGTCGAGGACCCGTTCGCGGTCGCTCAGGCGCGCCTCGGCGACGCGGCCGGCCAGCGCGGCGGTGAGGATCGCGGTGGCGGCGATGCCCGTGGCGATCACGAAGGTCGCCAGGAAGCGGATCTCCGTCGACTTGGGGGCCAGGTCGCCGTAGCCGACCGTGGTCATCGAGACGAATGCCCACCAGATCCCGTCGGGGATGCTCGCGTCGGGCTCGACGGCGGAGAAGATCGTCCCGCCGACGAGCAGGCCGCTGAGGACCGCGTAGATCGCGAAGCGCAGCGGGTTCTGCGCGAGCACCCCGAACAGCCGCGCGAGCCCGCGCTCGAGGCGCAGGTCGTACCGGGTCTCGGGGGATGTGGCCGACGCCATCGGCGGCGATCCTAGACCTCGGGGGTCGCGAAGAGAAGCGGAGCGGTGCGTCGAGGTCGGTTGCGGCCGGGCTAGCGGGCCTACCGTGACACCACGATGGGCCGCCGACCGGAGCTGCGCGACCTCCCCGACCAGGGCGTACGCGACTGGATGGCGCCGCGCCGCGCGCGGTGGCAGATCGCCGTGGAGAACAACGGGATCGACGGGAGCGTCGGGGCGATCGTGCGCGCCCACAACGCCTTCGCCGGCGGCGGGATCCAGCTCCTCGGCCGTAGTCGCTACAACAAGCGCGCCGCCGTCGGGACCCACCAGCACGAGCCGATCCGGGTGCTCGACGCGGTCGAGGGCGCTCTGGTGGTGAGCGTCGAGGCGGACTGCACGCTCCCGCCGCTCCCGCTCGACCTCTGGCCCGGCGCCACCTACGTGCTCGGCCACGACGCCGTCGGGCTCTCCCCCGCGCTGGCGGCGCGCTGCGCCGCCCGCTTCGGCCCGCCGCCCGGCTGGAGCGCGGCGACGTCGCCGGCGATGCTCGCCCACCTGCTCATGTCGCGCCTGCGCCACGGCGCGCCGCGGGCGGCCGCGCCGGGCGCGGAGACGACCGGCACGTTCCCGAATGGAGGCGGTGGAGAACCCGCCGCCTCGCCTCCCGGGGGAACGCCGGCGTGGCAGGCCGACTGGCCCGGGCTCACCCGCGCCGAGCAGCGGGCGCGGCTCGGCTTCGGCTGGTGGGTCGAGCGCTTCGCCTGGACGGTGCGGCGCGACTGGTGGATCCACCTCCCCCACGGGCAGACGCCGCTGAACGCGGTCGCCGTCGCGCGCAACGCGCTCGCGGCGGGCGCGGCCGGGATCATCACGCCGGACGACCCGGGGCCGGAGCGCGCGCCGCTCGGCGACCACTGGCGCGTGCGCTCCTCTGCGGACGTCGTGGCCTGGGCGCGCGCGGAGGGCTACCCGCTCGTCGCGCTCGAGCAGGGCGGGACGCCGCTCGCCGAGGCGGAGCTCCCGGCGCGCGCGGTGCTCGTCGCGGGCCACGAGGTCCACGGGCTCTCACCCGAGGAGCTACAGGCCTGCGACCGCATCGTGAGCCTCCCGCAGTGGGGCTCGGTGAACTCGCTCAACGTCGCGAGCGCGGTCGGCCTGCTGCTCGACGGAGCCCCGCGGAGCGCCGAGTGCCCATGAGGGCTCACCCCCTGGGGCCTCATGGGCGCTCGACGCTGCGGGTCAGGCGAGCGCGGTGGTGACCGGGCCCGTGCGCTCGCGCTCGGCCTCGTAGGCGGCGATGGCGTCGTCCTGCTGAAGGGTCAAGGCGATGTCGTCGAGGCCGTTGAGCAGGCGGTGCTTGATCTCCGGGTCGATCTCGAACGACGCGGTGCCCCCGTCCCAGCGAACCTCCTGAGCGGCGAGGTCGACCTCGGCGTGGCCGGCAGCCGCGATCGCGGCGACCTCGTCGGCGGTGAGCTGCACGGGCAGCAGGCCGCACTTCGTGCAGTTGGAGGCGAAGATGTCGGCGAAGCTCACGGCGATGACCGCGCGGAAGCCGTAGTCCTCCAGCGCCCACGGGGCGTGCTCGCGCGAGGAGCCGCAGCCGAAGTTGCGGCCGGTCACGAGGAGCTGGTGGGCCGGGAGGTCCCAGCCGGGCTCCTGGGCCCAGTCGTAGAACAGGAACGCGCCGAAGCCCGTCCGCTCGACCCGCTTGAGGAACTGCTTCGGGATGATCTGGTCGGTGTCGACGTCGTCGCGGTCGAGGACCGAGACGGCGCCCGAGATGGTCGTGATCGGGTCCACGGTTGCTCAGCTCCACTGTCGGATGTCGACGAAACGGCCCTCGATCGCCGCGGCGGCGGCCATCTGCGGCGAGACGAGGTGCGTGCGGGCGCCCTTGCCCTGGCGCCCCTCGAAGTTGCGATTCGACGTCGAGGCGACGCGCTCGCCCGGCGCCGCGATGTCCGGGTTCATCCCGAGGCACATGGAGCAGCCCGCGGCGCGCCAGTCGAAGCCCGCGGCGCGGAAGATCTCGTCGAGCCCCTCCGCCTCGGCCTGGGCCTTCACCTGCACGGAGCCGGGAACGACCATCGCGTCGACGGTCGCGGCGACGGTGCGGCCCTCGACGACCTTCGCGGCCGCGCGCAGGTCGCCGATCCGGGAGTTCGTGCACGAGCCGATGAAGACGCGGTCGAGCGCGATCTCCTGGATCGGCGTCCCGCCGACCAGGCCCATGTACTCCAGCGCGCGCTCGTCGCCCTCCGAGCCCGGCATCGGCACCGCGGCGCTGACCTGCGCGACCTGCGCGGGATTCGTGCCCCACGAGACCATCGGGCTGACGGCGCTCGCGTCGACGGTGATCTGCTTGTCGAACGTCGCGCCCGCGTCGGAGCGCAGCAGCGAGACCTTGCTCTCCTCGAAGGCAGGCTTGCCGCGGAGGTAGCCGATGGTCGTCGCGTCGGGGGCGATCATGCCCGCGCGGCCGCCGCCCTCGATCGTCATGTTGCAGATCGTCATGCGGCCCTCCATCGACAGCCCGCGGATGACGTCGCCGGCGAACTCGACGACGTGGCCGGCGGCGCCGTCGACGCCCATCTGGCCGATCGTCGCGAGGATCAGGTCCTTCGCCGTGACGCCGTAGCCGAGCTCGCCGAGGTAGGTGATCCGCATCGACTTGGGCTTGCGCTGGACGAGGCACTGCGTCGCCAGGACGTGCTCGACCTCGGAGGTGCCGATGCCGAACGCGAGCGCCCCGAACGCGCCGTGGGTGGCGGTGTGCGAGTCGCCGCAGACGATCGTCATGCCCGGCTGGGTGACGCCGAGCTCCGGCCCGATGACGTGGACGATGCCCTGGTGCGGGTGACCGAGCGAGTGGATCGGGACGCCGAACTGCGCGCAGTTGGCCTCGAGCGTCTCGACCTGCACGCGCGAGAGCCGATCGGCGATGAGCGAGGCGACGGGCGTGCCGTCGGTCGGGACGTTGTGGTCGGCCGTGGCCAGCGTGCGGTCCGGCCGGCGGACCCGGCGCCCCGCGAGGCGCAGCCCGTCGAAGGCCTGCGGGCTGGTCACCTCGTGGACGAGGCGCAGGTCGATGTAGATCAGGCCCGGAGCGACCTCGTGGGCCTCCCAGATCTTGTCGAACAGGCTCTGTGCGCTCATGAGCGTCGCAGTCCGGCGGACACGATGGCCAGCAGGACCGCCTCCTCTCGGGTGGGGTTCTCGAAGTGGTGGTCGAGGTCGGCGTCGAACGTGACGCAGTCGCCCTCGGCGAGATCGTGGCGCTCGCCATCGATGGCGAGGACCAACTCGCCGCGCTCGACCAGGGCGACCTCGCGGGCTCCGGCCTCGTGCATCGGCGGATCGCCCTGCGCGCCCGTCCGGGCGCCGGGAGCGAGCACGTGTCGTGAGAGCTCGGCGCGCTGGCCGGGCAGCGGCGGCGTGAGGATCTCGAAGCGGTGCGGGCCGCCCCCACCGCGGCGCCGGTCCTCGGCGCGCACGACGGAGACGACGCCGCCCTCGTCGAGGCGCAGGAGCTGGGAGAGCCGCAGCTCGAGCCCGTGCGCGATGCGCGCGGCGATCTGCAGCGTCGGAGACGTCTCGCCCCGCTCGACCTGGGAGAGCATCGGCGCCGAGACGCCGGAGCGCTCCGCCAGGTCGCGCAGCGACAGGTCCATCGCCTCGCGCAGCGCGCGCACGCGCGGGCCGATCTGGATGAGCTGCTCGGGAGGGTCGACGACCGTCATGCCGGCTGTACGTTATCACGTACAGCCGGCTGTCGACGCGGGCGCCCTTCCTTACGGCGTCGGCGCCGCGAGCACCGGGTCCACCGGCGCCGCCGCGAGCGCCGTCGCCTTGGAGACCGCGTTGGTGACCGCGCGGGCGTAGGCGGTGGCCGCCGCCGCGATGATGTCCGTGGCCACGGCCTGGCCGGCGCCGGTGACCCGCTCCCCCGACAGGGTGCCCGGGGTCTGCGAGCGGACCGCCGCCTCGGGGTCGCCGAGCTCGACGACGACGTTCACCTCGCCGAGGGCATCGGCGTAGGGCGTCACCGCCTCCACGCGGAACTCGCGCAGGCGCGCGTCGACGTCCGTGGCGGCGTTGATCGCCTTGAAGATCGCGTCGACCGGGCCGTCGCCGGTGAACGAGCCCTCGCGGACGGTGCCGTCGGGCCCCTTCACGGAGACGGTCGCGTGCGGCGGCCGGCGCGTGGACGCCTCGACATCGAACCACTCCACGCTCCACCCGGCGCTCTCGGTCCGGAGCTCGTCGGCCACCAGGGCCTCGAGGTCCATCGCGCTCACGCTCTTCTTGCGGTCGGCGACGTCCTTGAAGCGCTTGAACGCCGCGTTGAGCGCCTGCCCGTCCACGGTGTACCCCAGCTCCTCCAGCGCGGCCTTCAGCGCGGCGCGGCCCGAGTGCTTGCCGAGCACCAGCGCGCTGACCTCCAGCCCGACGGTGCGCGCGTCCATGATCTCGAACGTCGAACGGTCCTTGAGCACGCCGTCCTGGTGGATGCCCGATTCGTGCGCGAACGCGTTGCGCCCGACGATCGCCTTGTTGGGCTGGATCGCGTAGCCGGTCAGGCGGCTCACGAGGCGCGAGGCGCGCGCGAGCTCGGTCGTCTCGATCCCCGTGTGCAGGCCGCCCGTGTGCGCGGCGCGGACGTACAGGAGCATCACGATCTCCTCGAGCGACGCGTTGCCGGCGCGCTCGCCGATCCCGTTGATCGCGCACTCCACCTGCCGGGCGCCGGCCTGCACGCCGGCGAAAGAGTTCGCCACCGCCAGCCCGAGGTCGTCGTGGCAGTGGGTGCTCAGCGTCACGCCGCGCAGGTCGGGCACGAGCGCGTAGAGCCGCGTCAGGAACGCCGCGTACTCCTGCGGCATCGCGTAGCCGACGGTGTCGGGGACGTTGATGGTCGTCGCGCCCTCGTCGATGGCGATCTGGATGACCTCCGCGGTGAACTCGACGTCGGCGCGCGTGGCGTCCATCGGCGAGAACTCGACGTCGTCGACCAGCGCCTTGGCCTGCGCGACCGACGCGCGCGCGAGGCCCTTGACGTCCTCGCGCGTCGACTTGAGCTGGTGCTCGATGTGGATGTCCGACGTGGAGACGAACGTGTGGATGCGAGGTCGCTCGGCGTCGCGGATCGCCTCGTGGCAGCGGTCGATGTCGCCCGGGTTGGCACGAGCGAGGCCGCAGACGACGGGGCCGTCGACCTGGCGGGCGATCGCCTGGACCGCCGCGAAGTCGCCGGGGGAGGCGATGGGGAACCCGGCCTCGATGACGTCGACGCCGAGGCGGGCGAGCTGGTGGGCGATCTCGAGCTTCTCGCTCGCGTTGAGCGAGATGCCGGGCGACTGCTCCCCGTCGCGCAGGGTGGTGTCGAAGATCTGGACGCGCTGAGCGTCGGGAACGGCGGCGGACATCGGTTCTCCTCGGTGTGGATGGGCGACTGCTCTGGGCTTCTCTCGCGGCTTTCAGGCGGCCGCCACGCGCGGATAGTTCCCCTAGCGGGGAAGGAGGAGAAGTCGGAGCAGCGCGGAGGAGAACGGCATCCGAGACCCAGCGTATCAGTGCGCCGGACCGAGGAGGACAGCGTTCGACATCGGACTCGCGCAGCGAGCCCAGATAGGAACGCTCCGGCCGCCGAACCGGTCACGCTCTGGCCGGCAGGGTCACCCTCCGAGCACCGCGGGATCGGCGACCTCGCGCGCCCGCGCGAAGAACCCGCGCTCGCCGAGCAGCCGCCACGCGACCATGAGCACCGCCCCGAGGAGCAGAAACCCCAGCCCCACCACGAGCGGGGTGCCGACGCCCAGGAGCGTGCCGCTCCCGGCGTCGTCGGCGCCGAGGTCGCGGCAGGAGCGGTAGAACAGCCAGGCGAGCATCGTCGCGCCGGTGAACGGCGCGACCCCCGCGAGCAGGAAGGTCCGCACGCTCTTGCGCAGCTCGCGCCGATAGTAGACGACGCAGGCGTACCCCGTCAGCGCGTAGTAGAAGGCGATCATCAGCCCCAGCGCGGCAATCGAGTCGCCGAGGATGTCCTCGGAGAGCAGCGTCAGCGCGACGTACCAGCCGATCGCCAGCGCGCCGAATACGAGCGTCGCGACGCGCGGGGTGCAGGAGCGCGGATGGACCGCGCCGAGCGCGCGCGGCGCCGCGCCGAAGCGCGCCATCGACAGCGCGGTGCGCGCGTTGGGCAGGATCGTCGACTGGCACGACGCGGCGGCCGAGAGGAGCACGGCGACGACGACGGCCTTGTCCAGCGGCGCGCCGAGGACCTGCGTGGCGAGCACGCCGAGCGCGTCGTCGGCGCCGGCCAGGCCGCGCGGGCCGTCGAACGCCTGCGCGGCCACGGCGACCAGCACGTAGATCCCGAGCAGGCTCACCGTCGAGACCACCGCGGCCTTCCCCGGCGTCGTGCCCGGGTTCCGCGACTCCTCGTTGACGCTGACCGTCGAGTCCCAGCCCCAGTAGATGAAGACCGCGAGCAGGACCCCGGCGGTCAGCGCGTGGGTCGACTCGACGGCGAGCGGGTTGAACCAGGAGAGGGCGGGATCGACGGCGCCGGCACCCGCGTCGCCCGAGTAGACGCGCACGAGGGCGACCGCCGCGAAGAGCGCGAGGGCCAGGAGCTCGAGGCCGAGGAGCAGCAGCTGCGTCCGGGCGGTGAGCTCGATCCCGATCACGCAGATCGCCGTCATCGCCACGATGAAGAGCACGCCGAGCGCGGTGACGGCCGCCGTGGAGGCTCCCGCCGCCTCCCAGCCGACGAGCCGGAACGAGTAGAGCGCGGCGATCTGGGCGAGGTTGGCCATGACGATCGTGCCGGCGGCCACGATGCCCCAGCCGCCCATCCAGCCGAGGTAGGGCCCGAGCGCCCGCGTCGCCCAGGTGAACGTCGTCCCGCAGTCCGGGTCGGCGCGGTTCATCGAGGAGTAGGCCGTCGCGATGAAGAGCATCGGTACGAACGCGACGATCAGGACGCCCGGCGCGGCGAGGCCGACGCCGTCCACCGCGACGACCAGGCCGAGCGTCGCCGCGAGCGAGTAGCCCGGCGCCGTCGACGCGATGCCGATGACCACGTTCGCGGCGAACCCCAGCGCGCCGGTCCTCAGGCCCTTCTCGCCCGGAGCCGAGCCGTCGCCGCGAGCGGCCCCGGGCCTCGGGGCGGTGGTCACGCTCATCCCGGCGACCCTACGGGTCTCCAGCGGCGGGACCGCACATGACCGCGGGCGGTTCGGGGTGGACGCTTCTCGGCACATCGATCAAACTCCGTGTGTGAACGGACTCGCGCGCCTGCGGCGCGGCGCCCGCTGGACCGTCGTGGCCGCCGCGCTGATCGCCTGCGCGCCCACGCCTCCGGCCTCCGCCGCGGGGCTGGAGACGATCGTCCAGGACGACGCGACGCTGCTGCACCGCTCCCCCAAGCAGGTCACCGCCTCGATCGCGCGGTTGAAGGAGCTCGGGGTCGACCGCGTCCGCCTCACGGCGAACTGGTCGGTGCTCACCCGCGACACGGAGGCCGAGCGCGCTCCCGTCTTCGACGCCGCCGACCCGGCCGCCTACGAGCAGGCCCGCTGGCGCGGCCTCGACCGCGCGGTGGTCGCAGCCTCCGACGCCGGCCTGGACGTGCTCATCGACATCGGCTTCTGGGCGCCGCACTGGGCCGCGGACGACCCGCCCGGCCCGCGTGCCCGCACGAACGTGCAGCCGGAGGCGTACGCCGCCTTCGTCAAGGCCGTGCTGCGCCGCTACGACGGACTCTTCGTCCCCGGCCCGGACGCCGGCCCCGCGCCCCCGCGCTCACAGGACGAGCAGCTGCTCGACAACCTCTTCGGCCCGCGGGGCGGCGACGCGGCCGACGCCGCGCTGAAGCTCGTGCCGCTTCCGAAGGTCACCCAGTTCGCCCTGTGGAACGAACCGAACCACCCCAGCCTGCTGCTGCCCCAGTGGCGAAGCACGGGGTCCGGCTTCCGGCCGGCCAGCCCGGCGGTGTACCGCCGGATGATCGCCGCCGCGGTGCCGGCGGGGCGCGCGGTGCGCCCCGACGCCGAGCTGCTCATCGGGAACACGTCGAGCTCCGGAGGGCGTCCCGGCTCGGGAGCGGTCCCGCCGCTGCGCTTCCTGCGCGAGCTCGCCTGCGTCGACCGCGCGCTGGAGCCGCTGAACACTCGGGCGTGCGCGGACTTCGAGCCGATCGACGGCGACGGCTACGCCCACCACCCGTACTCGCGCAACCGCCGCCCCGACTTGCGGGCCAGGAAGGACCGGCCCGACGACGTGGGCATCGCCGAGCTCGGCAAGCTCTCCGCGCTCCTGGACGCGCTGGCTGCCGCGGGCCGGATCGCCCCCGGGCTGCGCCAAATACACGTGACGGAGTTCGGGTACGAGACCGAGCCGATCAAGGGCCGTCCAACGCTCAGCCAGGCCACGCAGGCCCGCTGGCTGCCGTGGGCCGAGCGTGTCGCGTCGGAGACCCCGGGCGTCGTGAGCTTCGCCCAGTTCCTCCTGCGCGACCAGCCCGCCGCCCGGGAGAAGGTCTCCGACTCGCCGGCGCGCGCGTTCGGGCAGTACGGCACGGGCTTGGAGCAGGCCGACGGGACGCCGAAGCTCGCCGCGACGAGCTTCGTCGCCGGGCTCTTCGCGGCCCCGGCAGGCCCGGGCCGCGCGGAGCTGTGGGTCCGGCTCCGGCTCGGCACCGGGCCGCGGACCGTCGCGGTGGAAGTGCTCAACGACGCGGTCTGGCACACCGTGGCCACCCAGCCGCCCGAGGGCGGCCCGGCGACGCGGAGCTTCACCATGGACGGCCGCGACGCCGTCACCCGGACGGTCGCGCGACGCCGCGGCGCGCTCTACCGGCTCGTCGTGCCCGGCCCCGACGGCGCGCGGCTGCGTGGGATCCGGGTGGCCGTGGTGAGCCGCCGGGGGTGACGCTGCGGTTCGTGTCTCGGGTCCGGAATCGGGGCGAGGGGCTCCATATTGGAGCCCTCGGCTCCAATGTCGGCGACAGGGCGCGGGCCGCTGCGGCCGGCCGGACCGAGCCGACCACCGCTCCCGGGTACCTTGGAGCGAGTGCCTCCGCTGCCGACAGGCTTCCCGGCCAACGACGCCCAGGACGACTTCTCTCGCGCGCGGCGCCGGCAGGCGATCCGGCGCCTCGGGCGCCGCTTCGAGCGCGGCGGGGCCGACATCGACCTCATCCTCCCCTTCGACGAGGTCGTCGCTGAGCTGGGGCGCGTCGGCGAGCGCGACCTCGGGCTCCAGCTGGTCGAGCTCGACACCGTGATCGGGACCGTCGACCGCGGCCAGGGAAGCTTCGATCGGCGCTTCGCCCCCACCAGCTCGCGCGTCCGTGTGCGCTGGGAGCGCATCGCCGAGCAGATGCGCCGCGGCGGCGAGCTGCCGCCGATCAGCCTCTACCGCGTCGGCGAGGTCCACTTCGTCCGCGACGGGCACCACCGCGTCTCGGTCGCGCGCGCCCACGGATTGGCCCAGCTCGAGGCGCACGTCGTCGAGGTCAGCACCCGCGTCGGAGCCGACCGGGAGCTGACGCTCGCCGACCTCCCGCTCAAGGGTCACGAGCGGCTCTTCCGCGAGCGCGTGCCGCTGGTGCTCGGCGCCCGCGAGCGAGTGGTCCTGTCTGATCCGTGGCGCTACGGGGAGCTCGCGGAGGGCGCCGAGGCCTGGGGCTTTCGCACGATGCAGGACCGCGCGGAGCTCCTCTCGCGCGAGGAGGTCGCCCGGCTGTGGTTCGAGGAGGAGTTCGTGCCCGTCGTGGCGATGCTCCGCGACGCGGAGCTGGCGACGCCGGAGCAGACCGACGCGGACGCCTACGTCGCCGTGAGCTGCGCCCGTTATCGGCTCATGCGCACGCAGGAGTGGAGCCCCGCGGTGATCGAGCGGTTACGCGCGGAGCGCTGAACGCCGTAGCCTGACCGGCGATGCGCTACTGCGTCGGGATGACGATGGCGACGGACTGGGGCGAGGACGAGGAGTCGCCGCGCATCGACCGGCGCCTCGTCCCGCGCTGGTCTTCCGCGCGCTGATCGACTACCTCGGCGACGCGGACGCGAGCTTCGGGCACGTCGGACTCCTCGTGGGGCTCGGCGTGGCCGCCGCTATCGCCGGAGGGCTGATCGGGATCGGGCAGTCCTCCTTCGAGGAGCGCATCAGCCCCAGCGGCGCGGACAAGACGACGCTCACGACGCTCGTCCCGCGGTTCTACGACCCCACCGAGGGCCGCTTGCTCATCGACGGCCACGACACACGCGAGCTCACGCTCGAGTCGCTGCGCCGCCACATCCCTTGTTCACGGGGTCTTGGGGGGCGTCGGTGCGTTGGCCGCGCAGCTCGCGGCCTGGAACGGCGCGAAGGTGATCGGCACGGTCCGGCGCAGCAGCGACCTTGAGCACGTCGACGATCTGATTGCCCATCGCGTCGCGCTGGACGTCCCGGACCCTGCGGCGGCGATCCGCCGGCTCGCGCCCGGCGGCGTGAACCGCATTGTCGAAGTCTCATTCTCCGACAACGCCGACGTGGACGCTGCGGTCGCCGCACCGGATGCGGTGATCGCCGCCTACGCCACCCGCGAGGCCCGCCCGAGCTTCGACTTTTGGCCGATGCTGTTCAGCAACCTGACCATCCGCCTCACGGGCAGCGACGATTTGCCCGTCGAGGCCAAAGAATCGGCGGCCCGAGACCTGACCGCGGCCGCTGAACAGGGCGCGCTCCGCATCTCGTTCGACTATTCGCTTCCACTCGATCGGATCGCCGAAGCACATGATCGCGTTGACGCCGGCACGCGGGCACGGGTGCTGCTGAGGCTGCCTCGCTGACAGCACCGGCGCTTCGAACGAGAACCAGCACGAGTTGACAGACGGCCAAGGTGGGACGCTGTCGGCCGTCGAATCTCAAAGTCGGTACGGCGTCCGAACTCGTTCTGCGCTCGACACGGCGGCGCTGTGGATAGCGGTGCGGCCTCTCGCCGAAGGTCGCGGGAACGTGCGGATGAAATGCGCGTCCGAGACGAACGCGATCCGTGCGACGGTTGGCCTCCTCGGCAGCACGGCTCACGCCGCGCATGCTACGGGCGCTCGATCTCGAACCAGACACGCGAGCGGAGGACTACGCGACGGGGCTCCGCGACCCTACGCCTTCGAGGGGAGCTCCCCGGGCACGATTCCCTGCGGCACGCGATGGCGACGCGCCGGTGGCGGCGCGACGTCGGGGGGTGGTGACCTCAGCCCTTCGAGGTTGATCCCGGTCAGCGGGACGAACCTCGAAGACTGGCCAGGGCGCCGCATGCACGCAAGCGGGTCATCGCGGATCACGATGACTCAAGCCGCCGAGCCGCCTCCTCCTTCGGGCGTCGGGGCGCGGCGCGCCAGCGTGAGGCCTCGCGGCGTGCCCCCGGCGACACCGTCACGTTCGTCCCCTCCGCGGCGGACGGGCTATCCCGGGGCCTGGTCCCGCGCGCGGCGGCGGCGGCGTCGCGGTCGACGGCGGCGATGGTCTCCGCACCACCCATCCGGTCAAGGAGCCAGAGGCCCATATCGGCGAGCGAAGATCGTTGAACTCTCACTCCTTCCGAGCAGGCAGGCGCTCAGTGCGTCACGCGCTTGAGCTCGAACGGCGTCGATGTCGGCGCCCGGCAACCACGCCGACGGCTCGTAAAGCAGCTCGACCTTCTTTCCGGCGTCGTCGAGCGGCGTCGCGTCGGCGATCTCGCCCAAACGGGCCAGATGGCCAGGTCCGAGGATCTGCACAGGGAACGCGTCGAAGAGCAGTTCGTCGCAGAGGCCGGCGACGCTTTCCGGTAGCTCTCCACCGGAGTTCGACCAATCCGTCGCCGCGTATGCCGACATCATCCGCAGGAGCGGACCGCCCAGATCGATGTATGCGTGAGCCGCCTCCGGAGCCAAGAGGCGAGCGGTCTGTCGCAGCGCTTCGAAGGTTCCTAGCAGTTCGCCATCGTTTGCGGTCGGCTCCGCGCTTCCCAGTGCGAGCGCGCCTCCGAGCAGCTGCGCGTTTATTCCGGTCACCCGGCCTCCGGGCGCTTCGTGGATGATCTGACACGCATCGACCCGCCCGCGGCGGCAGGCCATGAGGAAGTCACCGATGCCCGCGTCGCCGAGCTCGAACTCCGCGCCGTAGAAGAGCGCCAGCGTTCGCCCCTGCGACGATCGTCGCTGCTGGATCCATCGTTCCGCCAGTTCCAACCACCGCGTCGGGATCGGCGGTGTCCTGGTCTGCCGTGTCCGCCGCTGTCCGTACGCCCACAGCACGACCGCGCGAGGAACGGTGTCCAACGAGGCATGAGACGACGGCTTCGGAATGGTCAGGACACCGTCGGTGACGCCGGCCGCTTCGAGATGCTCGACGACGATCTGAGGGATCCTTCGCAGGGCCTGCGGATCGCTCTGTCCTCCGTCGATGAAGATCGCCGCACCGGCTGGCGTAGGAAGGACTCCGGACACGTATTTCGCGATGAGCACGAGATCCCGATGCGCGGCCGCCAGTCCCGCCCGAGCCCCGTCCGTGGCTCCCGCCGCGTCCACCAGCAGCACGATTCCCCCGGGTCGTCGGCGGATTGCCGCCGGCACCGCCCCATCGATGCGCACCGTCATCGTGGCCGGCTTCCCGTTGTCTTCACGGCCAGACGATCTCATCTCGCGCGTCCCGGGCGAGATTGGCGCGAGCGTCTACCGCGTCGGCGCGGTCCACTTCGTCCGCGACGGTCACCATCGCGTCTCCGTCGCCCGCCGCACGACCTGGCCGCACTCGCGGCGCACGTGGTGGAAGCCAGCACGCAGGTCGGTGCCGGCCGCGAGCCGACACTCGCGGCGCCGGCGTGGGCACGGGTCGTGCTGTCGGACCCCTGGCGCTAAGCCGAGCTCGCCCGAGGGCGTCGAGGCCTGGGGCTTCCGGGCGATGCAGGACCGCGCGGAGCTGCCCTCGCGCGAGGAGAACGCCCGGCTGTGGTTCGAGGAGGAATTGGTGCCCGTGATAGCGATGCTGCGGGAGGCCGGCCTCGCGCCGCGGGCCAGCGATGCCGACGCCTACGTCGTCGTCAGCCCCGCGCGCTACCGGCCGATGCGCACGCAGGAGCGTCGCCCGAGGTCATCGCCCCTGCGCGCGCCGAGACGTAGCCGGCGGGTCGCGCGGCGTTTGGGCGCTCCGGGGCGCCCCGTCCGGGTCGCGAGGGGGCGAAGGCGCGGGTAGAGCCACCGCATCCGCCCCTCGCGATGCTCACGTGGAGCTGGGGCCGCTCAGGTCGCGCTCGCCCGGCTCCTCCCCCGCCTCGGCGGCGCCATTGGCGGTGCTCGCGGCCGCCGCCTTCGCAGCGCCGCCGTCCGCCGCCGCCTCCTCGCCGCGCCCCGACAACCGCCGTCCGTCGTGCGGGTCGAAGAGGTGCAGGCGCTCCGCGTCGAGCCACAGCTTGGCCTGCTTGCCCTGGGCCACCGTCGAGTCCGGGGACAGGCGCGCGACCACCCGGCCCGTCTCCCCCGCGCCGGGCACGTCGGCCAGGCCGGCGTCGGAGGCGATCTCCTCGAGCTGGTCGGAGCTCGCGGTGTCGCCCTCGTAGTTGAAGTAGGCGTAGAGCTCGGAGCCCATCGACTCCACGAGCTCGATCTCGGTCTCGAAGGTGAACGACTCGCCCTGGTGGTGGTCGGGCGCCAGCGCGGCGTCCTCGAAGGACTCCGGGCGTACGCCGGCGATGACGTTGCCGTCGGGCACGTCGCGCAGCGCGGCCCCGCGGGGGATGTCGCCGAAGGGGAGGTGGATGCGGTCGCCCTTGATCTCGGCGGGGAAGAAGTTCATCGCGGGTGAGCCGATGAAGCCGGCGACGAAGAGGTTGACCGGGTGGTCGTAGAGCTCCTTCGGCGTCGCGACCTGCTGGATCGTGCCCGCGCGCATCACCGCCACGCGGTCGCCGAGCGTCATCGCCTCGGTCTGGTCGTGCGTGACGTAGATCATCGTCGTCCCCAGGCGCTGCTGGATCCGCGAGACCTCCGTGCGCGTCTGCACCCGCAGCTTGGCGTCGAGGTTGGAGAGCGGCTCGTCCATCAAAAAGACGGCGGGGTCGCGGACGATCGCGCGGCCCATCGCGACGCGCTGGCGCTGGCCGCCGGAGAGGTTCGCCGGCTTGCGGTCGAGGTGCGCGGTGAGGTCGAGGATCTTCGCGGCCTCCTCGACCTTCGCGTCGATCTCGGCCTTGTCGACCTTCGCGAGCTTGAGCGCGAAGCCCATGTTCTCCCGCACGGTCATGTGCGGGTACAGCGCGTAGTTCTGAAAGACCATCGCGATGTCGCGGTCCTTCGGCGCCTTCTGGTTGACGACCTCGTCGCCGATCCTCAGCTCGCCGTCGGAGATGTCCTCCAGGCCGGCGATCATCCGCAGCGCCGTCGACTTCCCGCAGCCCGAGGGGCCGACGAGGATGACGAACTCGCCGTCGGCGACCTCGAGGTCGATGCCCTTGACGGCCTCGAAGCCGTCGGCGTAGCGCTTGGTGACGTGGTCGAGCGTGATGGACGCCATGCGGTGCTCCTTTTCAGCCCTTCACCGCGCCGGCCGTGAGGCCCGCGACGATGCGGCGCTGGAAGATCAGGACCATGATGATGATGGGGATCGTCACGATCACCGCGGCGGCGGCGATCGATCCGGTGGGCGCCGAGAACTGCGAGGCGCCCGTGAACGACGAGATCGCGGCGGGGACGGTCTGCGCGTTCTTCGTCGAGGTCAGCGAGATCGCGAAGACGAAGTCGTTCCAGGCGAAGATGAAGACGAGGATCGCGGTGGTGAAGACGCCCGGCGCGGCGAGCGGGACGATGATCTTCCGGAAGGCCTCGAAGGGCGTGGCGCCGTCGACCTGCGCGGCCTGCTCGAGCTCCCACGGGATCTCGCGGAAGAACGCGCTGAGCGTGTAGATCGCCAGCGGGAGCGTGAACGTCATGTACGGGATGATCAGCCCCTGCCAGGTGTCGAACAGGCCGAGGGTGCGCCACAGGTTGTAGAGCGGGCCGACGACCGAGATCGGCGGGAACATGGCGATCGCGAGCGCGGCGGTGAGGATCAGCGTCTTGCCCGGGAAGTTCAGCCGCGCGATCGCGTAGGCGGCCATCGCGGCCAGCGTGACGGCGATGAGCGTCGCGATGATCGCGATGCCCAGCGAGTTCAGCAGCGCCTTGGTGAAGACCTCGCCGCCGTCCCCGGTGAAGATCCCCTTGTAGTTGTCCAGCGAGAACTTCGCCGGGAGGAGCCGGCCGTCGGTGACCGTGTCGGCGCTCTTGAGCGACAGCGACAGGATCCACAGCACCGGGAACAGCGCCGCGATGACGATGACGGTGTTGACCGCCGCCCAGGAGAAGACCTTGTTCGTGGTGCGCTCGGACATCGCCTACTCCCCCCGCTGCTGGGCCAGGTTCGTGCCGAACCCCTTGACGAACAGCGCGGCGATGACGACGACGCTGAGGAAGATGAGCACCGAGACCGCCGAGCCCAGGCCGAGGTTGAGCCGGCTGAGCAGCGTGTTGTAGCCCAGCACCGAGACGGTCTCGACGGAGCGGTTCGCGCCGTTGTTGGAGAGGACGTAGACGGTGTCGAAGATCCGGAACGCGTCGAGGGTGCGGAACAGCAGCGCGACGAGGATCGCGGGCTTCATCAGCGGGATCGTGATCCGCCAGAAGCGCTGCCAGGTCGTCGCGCCGTCGACCTTGGCGGCCTCGTGGAGCTCGTCGGAGACCAGCGCCAGGCCCGCGAGGAGCAGCAGCGCCATGAACGGCGTGGTCTTCCACACCTCGGCGAGGATCGCCACGACGTAGGTGGAGAACGTCGAGGTCTGCGCGAGCGGGTCGGTCTCCGCTCCGAGCAGCCCCAGCGACCGCAGGACGTCGGGCATGAAGCCGCCGTCGGCGTCGGAGAACGCCAGGCGCCAGGCGAACGCGGCGACGACGGTGACGATGCCGTAGGGGATCAGCGCGGAGGTGCGGATCAAGCCGCGCCCGAAGATCGCGCGGTGCATGGCCAACGCGAGCAGCATCCCGAGCACGAGCTCGATGGCCACCGAGACCAGGGTGAGGATCAGCGTGTGGATGACGTCGGTCCACCAGAGGCTCGACGAGAGGACCGTGGCGTAGTTGTCCAGGCCGATGAACTTCGACTGGTCGGGGAAGCGCAGGTCGCTCTTCTGCAGCGACAGCCAGATGGCGCTGAGAATCGGGTAGCCCGTGACCGCCAGCATCACGAAGGCGGCCGGGGCGCAGAGCAGCCAGCCGAGCTTGCGCTCCGCGCGAGCGCGCTCGGAGATCGGTGCCTTGCTGCTCACAGGAGTCCCTTCGAGGTCAGGGCGTCTTGGATCTTCTGCTTGAGCTCGGCGAGCGCGGCCTTGCCCTTCACCCGGCCGGGGGGCGAGAGGGTCGTCGCGATGGCGAGCGAGAGGTCCGCGTAGGCCGGCGTCTCGGGGCGGACTCCGGCGCTCTCGATCTGCTTGCGGATGAGGTCGGCGAAGGGGTAGTCCTTCTGGAACTTCTTGTCGTCGTAGACCTTGGCGATCGTCGGCGGAAGGCCGCCCTCCGCGGCGGCCACCTTCTGGTTCTTCTCGTTGCGCAGGCAGATGGCGGCGTCGAAGGCCTCCTTGCGGTGCTTGGAGTAGGCGCCGACGCCGAAGTTGAAGCCGCCGATGGGCGCCCGCGTCGGCTTGCCCTCCTCGACGCCGGGGTACGGCGCCCAGCCGATGTCCTTCTGGAGGTCCTTGTTCGTGGCCATCGCCGCCGACGGGTAGATGAACGGGTAGTTGACCTGGAAGGCCGCGGCCCCGCTCTCGAAGGCGATGCGGTTCTGGTCCTCCTTCTGGGAGGAGAGCGACGGGTCGGCGGCCTTGGATTCGGCCAGGCGGGCGATGATGTCCGCGGCCTTGGTGGCGCTCGCGTCGAGGCCCTCCTGCTGCGGGCTCTCGAGGATCTTGCCGCCGGCCGAGGCGACCAGGGCGTTGAACCAGACCGTCATGCCCTCGTAGGCGGCGCCCTGGATCTCGATGCGGCCGGCCTTCGGGAGCTTCTCGGCGACGTCGATGAGCTGGTCCCAGGTCTTGGGCGGCGCGCCCTTGACCATCGACTTGCGGTACCACAGAAGCTGGGTGTTCGAGTTCGCCGGGACCGCGAAGAGCTTGTCCTGGTAGGTGCCGGTGTCGTAGGGGCCGGCGAGCGACTCGGCCTTGACCTGCTTGGCGAGGTCGTCGGGGAACGGCGCGACCCAGCCGGCCTCGGCGAACTCGGAGGTCCACACGACGTCCATCGACATGATGTCGATCGAGGAGTCCTGGGCCGCGAGGCGGCGGACCAGCGACTGGCGCTGGGTGTCCGCGTCGTTGGCCAGCGGCTGGAAGGAGATGCGGTACTTCCCGCCGGAGTCCTTCGTGCACGCCTCGGCCGCCGAGCGGAACGCGCCCGACGGCTCGTTGTAGGCCCAGAACTGAAGCGCGACGGGCCCGCTCGCCGACCCGCCGCTCCCGCACGCCGCCAACGCGAGTGCCGCCGCTCCTGCTGCCAGTGAACCTGCGATGACCCGACGCATGCCGTCGGCGACCCTGCCCAGGTTCCGTGCGGCTCACACCGCATTCGTCACAATTGCCACGCCCGCGGGAAGCCGGTCGCGTCCGGGCGTCGGCCCGGAGGAGAGCACCAGGCTTCCCCGGCCGGGCGCGGCGCGCTCCTCGCCGGTGGTGTTCACCGCGACGGCGTGGGCGCCGCGGCGGAAGGACAGGACGCCGTCGCGGGCGGTGAGCTCCTCGACCGGCCCGTCGATCTCGCGCCGCAGGGCGATGAGCTCACGGACCCGCTGCGCGGGTGAGCCGGGGGTCGTGCGCTGGCGCTCGACGGAGCCCTCCGGGGCGTCGACCACCTCCAGCCACGGTGACCCCGTGGTGAAGCCGTGGTGCGGGCCCTCCGGCGTCCAGGGCATCGGGTGGCGGAACGGGTCGCGGCCCGCGCGGTCGTAGGGCGGCGCCTCCCGCGTGCCCGCCGGCCTGCCGGGCCCGTTGGCGAGGGCGAGCTCGTCGCCCTGGAACAGGAACACGGGGCCCGGCAGGCTGAGCAGGAGGAGCGCGGCGGCGACGACGTTCCTCGGGCCGATGCGGTCGGCCAGGCGGGGGAAGTCGTGGTTGGAGAGCACCCAGGCGGGCTTGCCCGTCGCCAGGCCGTCCGCGATCGCTTCCGCGAGCGCCTCCGCCTCCCAGGCGGCGAAGAAGAGCTCGAAGCAGAAGCTCGCGTCGAGGTGCGCGAGGTAGGGGCCGTGGCGGTCGGCGGACAGGCCGATCTCACCGACGAGGAACGCGTCGTCGCCCGCGCCGGCGCGCAGCGCGGCGATCGGCCCGCCCACCCCCGGCTGATCCGACGAGTAGCGGTGCTCGAGCGCCTCGTGCTCCGGGTGCCCGTTCATGATGCTCGGCCGCCGGGCCGGCGGATCGTCGCGCAGGTCGGGGTCCTTGAGCAGCTGCTGCAGCGCGTCGAGGCGGAAGCCGGCGACGCCCTTGCCGCGCCAGAACGCGAGCACCGCGGCGAGCTCGCGGGCGACCTCGGGGCGGCGCCAGTCGAGGTCGGGCTGCTCGGGGTAGAACGAGTGCCCGTACCAGCCGCGGCCGTGCGGATCCGGCGACCAGGCCGCCCCGCCGAACGCGGCGCGCCAGTTGTTCGGGGGGCCGTCGACGGGCGACCAGAGGTAGAGCTCGGGCCGCTCGGAGAACCACGGGTGCTCGATCGACGTGTGGCACGGCACGACGTCGAGCAGGAGGGCGATCCCACGCGCGCCCGCCTCCCGGGCGAGGCGCTCGACGTCGGCGACGCTCCCGAACGCGGGATCGACCGCACGGTAGTCCGCGACGTCGTAGCCGCCGTCGGCCATCGGGGAGGGATGGATCGGCGAGAGCCAGAGCGCGTCCACGCCGAGCCACCGGAGGTGGTCGAGGTGGGCGATGACGCCGGCGAGGTCGCCGATCCCGTCGCCGTCAGAGTCGGCGAACGAGCGCGGGTAGATCTGATAGACGACCACGCGCGGCAGGATCGCCGATCCGCCGTCCGTCGTGGGAGGCAGCACGTTCCACCCAGCCCGCGCGGTGCGTGCGGCCTCGTGCATGCTCTGAGGGCATGCCTCGCGCCGACGTCATTGCCTGGCGGTTGCGGCCCGTCGTCGAAGCCGACTTCGAGTGGGTCTACGCGTTGCGGCGCGCAGCGCTCGGCGACTACGTCGCGCAGACCTGGGGCTGGGACGACGCGGCGCAGCGCCGGAGGTACGCCGAGGCGTTCGGGCGCAAGCCCGGGCATGTCGTCTGCGCCGCCCGCGACGACGTCGGCACCCTGGTCGTCGACGAGTACCCCGACGAGCTCTACCTCGGGCTGATCGCGCTGCTGCCGGCGTGGCAGAACCGAGGCATCGGAACGGACATCCTCCGGTGGCTGCTGCGCCGTGCCGCCGGCACCGACCGGGCGCTGAGCCTGCACGTGCTCCGGATCAACACCCGGGCGACCGCCCTGTACGAGCGCGAGGGGCTGCGGGTGATCGCGACCGAGGAGACGCGGCTGCTGATGCGCGCCCGCCCGCGGGCAGCGATCACGCCCGGATGATCCCGGCGATCACCGTCGATCCGCTCGTGCGTTCGGCGGAGCGCACCGTGATTCGGTAGGTCCGCTTGCGTGCGGTCTACTTCGCGGTATGGGCGAGGTAGACCGCACGCAGGCGCGGCCGGCCCGCATTCGCGGCGGCTCGCCCTCCCGGCTGCGCTCACAGCGAGACGGTCCGCCCCGCGGTGAAGCCGTCGCCCTCGACGATGACGTCGACGACGGCCTGGGGAACCGGGCCGTCGGAGGTGACGACCATGACCGCCGACACGCCGTTCTCGCCGTCGGCGTGCCCGACCGCCGCGGACTCGATGTTCACGCCCGCCGCGCCGAACGCGGTGCCGACGCGGCCGACCATCCCAGGCTGGTCGCGGTAGCGGAAGATCGCGACGTGCGGCTCGAGCTGGAGGTTGAAGCGCTGGCCCCAGGCCTCGAGCAGGTGCGGCCGCGCGCGGCGGCCGACGACCGTCCCGACGACGCGGGTGGCCTGCTCGCCCGCGACGACCGTGACGCGCAGCAGATCGGCGAAGTCGCGTGCGCTTGTGCGCTTGGACTCGACCACGGTGATGCCGCGCTGCGCGGCGACCGACGGCGCGTTGACGGCGTTGAGCTGCTCCTCGGTCTTGCCGTCGAGCACGCCGAGGATCACCGAGACGCCGAGCGGGCGCGTGTCGCGCTCGCCGATGCGGCCGAGGTACTCGACCTCGACGCGGTCGATGCTGGAGCCCTCGACGAGCGCCATCGCGAGCTTGCCGAGGTGGCGGGCGAGCGGCTCGAAGGGGCCGAGGATCTCGCGGTCCTCCGCGGCGGCGGCGGGGACGTTGACCGCGGTGGTGACCGTGCCGCCCGTGAGCGCGGCGACCACCTGCTCGGCGGCCTGGAAGCCCGCCCGGTCGGTCGCCTCGGCGGTCGAGGCCCCGAGGTGCGGGGTGACGATCACGTTCGGCCGGCCGAAGAGCGGATGGTCGGTCATCGGCTCGGAGCGGAAGACGTCGAGCGCCGCGCCACCGACCTTGCCGG
>JBBQEV010000039.1:0-34993 GCA_038321325.1 Solirubrobacterales bacterium | reverse complement strand
GGCGCCGAGCCCCTCTCCCGCGCCGCCCCCGCCGCCCCCGCCACCCGCCGCTCCCTCCGCCGTGGTCGCCCCGCCCGCCACGAAGCCGCCGCTGAAGGCCCCGCCGCCGCCGCCCGCAGCGCTGCCGCCCGTGCTGCCGGTCGAGCCGCCGCCGGTCCCCAACAGCCCCGCCCGCGCCGCCGTTCCCGGCGCGCCGCCGCCGCCGGCCGGTGGCTTCGCCCGCCCGATCCCACCCGGCGGCGCCGTCGCCCGCGTCTTCGAGGAGAAGCGCGAGGATGAGGTCGCCCCGGAGTCCTCCCAGGCGTTCACCGCCTACGACGCCGACGACCGCGCGCCCGTCCCGCCCTACCTGCTCGGAGTCGTCGCGCTCGCCGCGCTCGCCGGCGCGAGCATCCGCGTCGACTACAGGCGCCGCCGCCGCTTCACGGAGGTCGCGCACTCCCGCGTGTCCGCCCCACACCCCACCCCCGCGCCCCGCAACCGCTACAGGAGCAACCGACGCTGATGTCCTCCCTCTCCCGCCACTGCGGCCCCGCCGCCCTCGTGATCGCCGTGCTCGCCCTCGTCGCGTCGACCACGGGCCTCGCCGACGCCGCCAAGAAGGCGGTCGGCCAGAAGCTGCGGCCGCACGCGGTGCTGCGCCTCGACGCCAAGGCGAAGGTCCCGGCCAAGGCGCTGCCGAAGATCGCCCGCGCGACGCGCGCGGACAACGTCGGCGGCATGGACGCCGACGCGCTCACGAGCTCGTGCGCCCCGACCACCGTCGACCTCGGCACCTGGTGCCTGTCGAGCGCACTGCAGCCCATCACCAACGCGGAGCTCGGCAAGAACAACTGGTTCTTCGCCGTCGCCAAGTGCGTGGAGCTCGGCGGCTACCTGCCCACCGCCGCCCAGCTCCTCGGAGCCGCCGACCGGGTCAAGCTCGCCTCGACGATCACCGACTCGCCGCTGACCGCCGCGACCGACATCGACAAGTCCGACGGGCTGAAGGACCGCCGCGAGATGACCGCCACGCTCGTGACGACGGCGGCGGGCGCCAGCGCCGCCGGCTCGGAGGGCGTCTCGGAGGGCTCCAAGGGCGACCCGAAGCAGGGGGAGCCCGACCCGACACCCTTTCCCGCCAACCCGGCGCCGGAGACCCTCCAGTACCTCACGGCCTACGACAACCAGGATAAGGGCGGCGCGGCCGGCTCCAAGCCCGTCGGCCAGCCCGAGAACTTCCGCTGTGGCTTCAACAAGCTTGAGGGGGCGGCGCAACAGGCGGAGGGCTGACGCCTCGGCGTTCCGGCGGTCCGCGCCGCACGTCTATCGAGCGGCTTCATTGGCCGCCCGTGGCTTCGTGCGCTCGCCACTCGTCGTGGTGCGTCTTCTTGGCGTAGGTGAACTCGCGGTCGAGCCAGTCGGTTGGTCCTCGGGAAGCCCGAGCCATTGTTCCGGAGGATCCCAGTAGTGACGACTGAGGTTGAGGGCCATGATGAGCCTGAAGTGACGGGACATGGGGCCCCGCGGGATGATCTCGGCGAGGAGCTGCGCGTCGATCGGGGATTCAGGCACGCTCGCGAAGAGGTCAGTGACGGCCTGGTCTATTGCGCCGTAGGCCTCGGGGTCTTCACGAGCCTCCGCCAGCGCCCGATCGAGGTCGCGCTGGTAGGGCCGCCCTGCTCGCCGAACTGCGGGTGACGTGACGCGCCGCGCTGCTCGCTCAGTGCCATCTCGCGACGGTAACATCCGCGTCAACTCAGTCTCGGTCCACGTCTGGGAGGCTGCCGCCGAGGCCTCCTGGTCAGAGCGAGAGGTGGAGCCGCAGCGCGTCGTCGAGCGCGGCCGCCGCAGCGTGCGGAAGGCGCCCGACCAACGACCCGACCCGTTCGACGGGGATGGACCGTACCTGCTCGGCCTGGGCCTTGGAGTCGACCGCGAGTCCGCCGGTGCCCGCCGCGAGCGCCACCTGGAAGGGGTGGACGCGCGCGACGTTCGACGTGATCGGGACGACGGTGACCACGCCGCGGCCGAGGCGCGCGCCGGTGACGTTCGCCGCGTCGTGGCTGCCAGGATCGCCGGCCGGCGCTTGTTCGTCTCGGCGCCGCGCACAGGATCGAGGTCGACCATGCGAACCTCCCCCCGACGCATCAGACGCCGTCTCCCGCGGTCGGCTCCCATCGCGCGGCGTCGCCGTCCGCCTCCCATTGTTCCCAGGCGTCTGCGTAGGCGTCGGGCAGTTCGAGGGACCTGAGGGCCTGCACCGCGCGCTGGACCGCAGCGGAGCGCGAGCCGAGCGCGTGCGCGCCGGCAAAGGCGTCCAAGAACTCCACGTCGGCCTCCGCAAGGCTCACGCTCAACTTCATACCACCGATGCCACCGGAGTACGACCGGACTTGCTTTGCACGCTCGCAGCGGAGGAGCCCTTCGGCGCCGCGGCCGCCGACGGCTGACGCCCGCTACTGCGCGTTGCGCGGGCCGGTCAGCCCGCGCTCGATGAAGCCGAGCTGCTCGTTGCCGGCCAGTGCGGCGGTGCCCACGAGCGCGGTGAGCACGATGACGACGATCGCGATGCTCGTCGCGCTGAAGGCGCGGACGCCCCACCACCCGGTCAGCGGCTCGCGCGCGGCGGCGTCCTGTCCGCGCCGCCGCCCGATCGCCTCGATCAGCGGGACGACCGCGCAGACGAGCGTGAGGCTGGAGAGGATCGCGACCTTGATGCCGAACTCCGTGGGCTGGAAGACGACGAGCGCGGCCGCCACGACGGCGGTCCCCGCACCGTAGATGACCCGCGCCGACGGGACGCGGGGCGCGGTCATCGGGTCAGACATCATGAAGCAGACGAAGATCAGCAGCTCGGGGGAGGTGCAGATGCTCAGCCAGTAGTCGACCCCGCTGATCGGCCCCTCGCGCCAGATGGCCACGAAGCTGTTCCCGGCCACCGCGAAGATCGCGATCAGCGCCACGAAGGTGCCCAGGAACGCCAGGGCCATGGGCAGCATCCGCACGGCGCGGAGCACCCACGCGGCGCCCAGCACGATGACCAGCAGCGCCACGGCGACCGGCGCCTGCAGCGGGCCCCACCACAGGTACTGCGGGAACACGTGGACCGGGCCGATGACCAGCAGCGCCCACACGAGCCCGACGTTCGAGGGGTTGAAGCGGTGGCGCCCGCCCGGGCGCACGAGGTACTTGACGCCCATCGCCACGAGTGCGGCCATCACGAAGTACTCGATCCCGTGCAGGCTCCACCAGTCGCCGTGCTCGGTGCCCGAGGCGCGCAGGATGAACGCGATGCTGTTGCCGGTCAGCAGCCCGCTGGCGGGCCACACCAGCATGCCCTGGCGGCGCAGCGTCATCGTCATGTCGATGGCCGCGCACACGCCGATCGTGACGAGGATCTGGGCGATCGAGACCTTGAAGCCCAGGACGGCCTGCCCGAGGATCTGCAGGGTGACGATGACCGCCGAGATCTTCAGGCGCGGGTCGCCCCGGCGCGGCAGGACGACCGGGATCGAGCGCCGCCCGACGCTCAGGCGCGGACCGGCGAAGGCCGGGGGGGCACCCGGGGTCGCCACCGCGCTCATCGTGCGGGCACCCCCGTCGCGCTCGCGGGTCCGGCGCTGATGTCCTCGAGGCCGCGGCGGCGGGTCTCCACGCCGTAGCGCATCGCCACGAGCGCCGCGAGCCCCATGGGCACGGCGCCGATCAGTGCGGTGGTGGCGATCGTGGGCGCGGTCACGGCGGCGACCGCGGCGCCGATGACCAGGACGCCCCCGGCCTTGCTCGCGCCCGCGGCCAGGCCGCCGGCCCGGGCGCGCACCCGCGTCGGGTAGACCTCGGCGCCGTAGGCGGCCAGGACCGCCGTCACGGAGCTGATGCCCCAGATCGGCACCACGAGCAGGAGATGGAGCAGCGTGCGGTCGTCGGCGACCCGGTCGCCGGCCAGCGCGAAGGCCACGAGCGCCGCCGCGGTCAGCCCCGCGAGCAGGACGATCGTCCGGCGGGCGCTCCACACGCCGTACAGCCACGCGACCACGAAGTTCAGGGGGAAGCCGATGAGCGCCGAGTCGCGCAGGATGCGGCTGGAGTCGACCTCGGTGAAGCCGAGACGGCGCAGGTTGGACGGGATCCACAGCTGGAAGCCGAAGGTGACCAGCCCGACGCCGAGGCCGAGCAGCACCACGAGGGCGGTCAGGCCACCCAGCGGGGCGCGGAAGAGCTGCCCGATGCCGCCCGCGGCGGGCGCCGCGACCTCCTCACGATCGAGCTCGTCGGGCACCGCCCGCGCTCCGTACCGGGCCATGACCGCCTGCGCCTCGGCCCTGCGCCCGTGCGCGAGCAGGAACCGGGGCGATTCGGGGATCCAGCGGGCCAGGAGGATGAGCAGCAGCCCGGTGGGCGCCCCGATCAGCCACAGCGCGCGCCAGCCGTAGTCCGGGACCAGGGTCGCGGAAAGCCAGCTCGTCAGCACGTAGGCCCCGGCCAGATCGCCCCCGATGAGCACCATCAGCCAGCCGCGGTGACGGCTCGGCATCGTCTCGGCGATGAGCGTGAAGATGATCGGCAGCATGCCGCCGACGCCCAGGCCCATCACGAAGCACATCAGGAGGTTCAGGGGATAGGAGGGCATCGCGCCGCAGACCGAGGTGGCCGTGAAGAGCACGCCGGCCAGCAGGATCGACGCCCGCCGGCCGATGCGGTCGGCCCACCAGCCCCACGCCAACGCTCCCAGCACCGTGCCGGAGATCCCCGCCAGGGGCAGCAGCGCGGCGGGCGCGCCGCCGCCCGGGTTCAGCGGCGAGCGCAGGTCGTATTCGGCGCCGAAGCCGGGCAGCACGAAGGCCAGCGTCGTCGGCTTCATCACGTCGATCGTGACCGCGAGGGCCATGACCACCAGCAGGCCGACGTGCGCACGGCTCAGCGGCGCGTCGTCGAGCGCGCGGATGCGCGGTGCGGGCAGCGGCTCCTCGGCGGCGGCCGTCCGCCGGGGAAGCAGGCCGTAGGTGGTGGCGGCGAGCCCGGCGAGGATCAGGACCATGCCCGCGATCATCGGCGCGTCGAGGCCCATGCCCGCCAGCCGGTAGCCACGGTCGGCGCCGCCGAGGTACATCGGCAGGTGCGCCAGCACGCCGACGGCCACCGCGGCCGCGCCCGCCCATGCGATGCCCTCGCGGCGGGCGATGGTGCCGGTCGCCGCGCCGCTCATCGCTCCGGCCGCAACGTGGCGGCGGCGTAGGCGCTGCGCAGGTTCTCACACCAGATGACCACGGATCGGAAACGCCGGGGGTCGATCCCGTCGGGCACGGCGAAGTTCATCGAGCCGGCCGTCACGTCCAGCGGCTTGACCAGCCGCGACGGCGCGCTGAGGTACTCCTTGGTGCTGCCCGGCCGACGGAGCGGGCTCAGCCGGACCTCGAGGTCGACGTTGGGGGTCACGTAGAAGTCCTCCAGGCGCAACGCGCGCCTTCCGTCCGCAAGCCGGTAGAACGTCAAGCGCCCCTTGCCGACCTGGTCGACGCGGTAGAACGAGCCGGTCGCGGTCCTCCGGGCCCCGGCCTGCCGCATGGCCGCCAGAGGCGGCTCGTCGAGCGGCACGTCGACCTGCTGCTGCACCTGCATCTGCCACGGCCCGCTCGCCGTGACGCGCACGCCGCGCCCGACCTTCATGGTCTCCTCGGTGGTGCGCTCGCTTCCGTTGCACGGTTCGTCGACGAGCGGCGCTTGCCCGTCGGCGGCACGGACGACGAGGCGTCCGGTCGCGCAGGTCCAGCGCATGCGCCACTGGATCGCCCCGGTGCTGATCGCGAACGGACGCGTACTCGTCGACCCGGCGGCGCCGGTGTAGCGGCCGACGTCCTGCCACCACGCCTGCGAGCGCAGGACCGTCTTGGGAGCGTTGGCCGGCGTGTCGGAGGCGATGCGGCTGAAGGCCGGGGCCGCGGGTGCCGCCGTCGCCGTTCCGAACAGCGCGTCGCGGGCGCCGAAGAGGTCGCCGCCCACCACCAGGCTCGCCACGACCGCGAGAAGGCCGACCCCGGCGCCGATGCTCTTGGCCATGCTGGCACCCTGCGTCATGTCGCGAGGTTAGCAACGCCGATGGCCTCTCCCGGCCCTCTCAGGCGTGGCTGGCGACACCCGGCGCAGCCCCGCCCCCCACCCGTTCTGGGCCGTACTTCGGCGGCGAGCCGCCCGGGGCGGCGGGCAGCAGTCGCGACAGCAATCCGCTCGCGAGCACGAACACGACGCTCGCCCACAGGCACGCCTCGAGCCCCTGCCATTGGTACAGCAGGCCCGATAGCACGGTGCCTACGAGGCGCCCGCCCGCGTTGGCCATGTAGTAGAAGCCGACGTTCGTCGCGACCCTGTCCCCGTCGGCGTAGCTGAGGATCAGGTAGGAGTGCACGGCGGAGTTCATCGCGAAGACGACCCCGAACGCGAGCAGCCCACCGACGACGGTGACGGTCGCGTCGGCGCCCGCCGCGAGCCCGATGGCGATCGCCGCCGGGAACGCCGCCAGCGTGAAGGCCAGCCACGTCGCGCTGGCGCCGTCGGGCTGCGCGCCCTCCGCGGCACGCCGCCGCACGAAGCGCGGGGCGGCGGCCTGGACGATCCCGTAGCCGATCACCCAGACCGCGAGGAACGTCCCGACCTGCCAGAACGTCCAGCCGAGCTCGGTCCGCAGGAAGACCGGGACGCCGACCACGAACCACACGTCCCGCGAGGCGAACAGGAAGATGCGCGCGCCCGCCAGCACGTTCACCGCGCGGCTGTGCGAGAACATCTGGCTGAACTTCGCCTTCTTGTCCGGCCGGCCGAGGTCGCCGCGCATGAGCACGAGCGTGACGAAGAGGGCCGTGGCGACCATGCCGGCGAGCAGCAGCACGCCGGTCTGGAAGCCGACGACGGCGAGCAGCAGACCGCCGACGAAGAACCCCACGCCCTTCAGCGCGTTCTTCGAGCCCGTGAGGATCGCCACCCAGCGAAAGAGCGCGCCCTCGTCACCCTCGGGCACGACGAGCTTCACCGCGCTCTTCGCGCTCATCTTCGTCAGGTCCTTCGCGATGCCCGACAGCGCCTGGGAGGCCATGACGTACGGGACGATCAGCCACGCCTCCGGCGCGAGTCCGAGCAGGAGGAGCGCGACGATCTGCGTGCTCAGGCCCATCAGCAGCGTCGCCTTCAGCCCGAGCCGGGCGGCCAGGAAGCCCCCGACGAGGTTCGTGACGATCCCGAACAGCTCGTAGAAGAGGAACAGCGAGGCGACCGCCAGCGGGCTGTAGCCGAGCTCGTAGAAGAAGAAGAGCACGAGCAGCCGGATCGCGCCGTCGGCGATCGTGTCGGCCCAGTAGGCGCCCGTGACCAGGACGTAGTTGCGCAGGTCGCCGGCCTTCGCCGCCGCAGTGCTCACGCCCGGATCCCGTCCGCGGCCACGAGCGCCGCGAGCTCCACGAGGCGGTTCGCGTAGCCCCACTCGTTGTCGTACCAGGCCAGGACCTTCACCTGCGTCGCGTCGACGACCATGGTCGAGAGCGCGTCGACGATGCTCGACCGGGGGTCGTCCTTGTAGTCGACCGACACGAGCGGTCGCTCCTCGTAGCCGAGGATGCCGGCGAGGGGACCGTCCGCGGCGGCCCGCAGCAGCCCGTTGACCTCCGCGACCGTCGTCGGCCGCTCCATCTCGAAGACGCAATCGGTCAGCGACGCGTTGAGCAGCGGCACGCGCACCGCCAAGCCGTTCAGCCTGCCCTCCAGCTCCGGGAAGATCAGGCCGATCGCGGTGGCCGAGCCCGTCGTGGTCGGGATCAGCGAGACGCCCGCGGCCCGCGCGCGCCGCAGATCCTTGTGCGGCGCGTCGACGAGCGTCTGCGTGTTCGTGAGGTCGTGGAGGGTCGTGATCGCGCCGTGGCCGATCCCGATGCCCTCGTGGAGCACCTTGACCACCGGCGCCAGGCAGTTCGTGGTGCACGAGGCGGCGGTGACCACGTCGTGGCGGGCGGGGTCGTAGCGGTCGTCGTTGACGCCCACGACGACGTTGAGCGCGCGCGGGTCCTTCACGGGCGCGGCGACGACCACCTTCCCCACGCCGCGCGCGAAGTACGGCGCGAGCGCGTCCATGGTGCGAAAGGCGCCCGTGCACTCGAGCACGACGTCCACGCCGTGCTCGGCCCACGGCACCGCTCCGGGCTCGGAGTGGGAGCTGTGGCTCACGGCCACGCCGTCGACGCTCACGACGTCCTCCCGCCCGCGCACGTCGTGGTCCCAGCGCCCGTGGACGGAGTCGAAGGTCAAGAGGTGCGCGGACGTGTGGGCGTCCGCGCCGAGCTCGTTGACGTGGACGATCGCGAGGTCGGGCCGGCCCCACGCGGCGCGCAGGGCCAGGCGCCCGACGCGGCCGAAGCCGTTGATGGCGATCCGCGTGACCATGCGGAGAAGGTATCCATCGATATTCGTGGATGCAATCGACGTTCACCGTTGCGTCACCGCGTAGGATCCCCGCCGTGCCCGCCGAGCTCGAGCTGTCCCCGAAGACCAAGCGCGCCAGCGGCGCGCCGTGCTCCGAGCCCGTCGTCTTCCCGGACGTCGGCCCCGACCAGGCGCAGCGCCTGGCCGAGGTGGCCAAGGCGCTGGGCGACCCCGTCCGCCTGCAGCTCGTCGACGTGCTGCGCAAGCACGCCGGGAAGGTCTGCGTCTGCGAGCTCGTGCCGCTCTTCGACATCGCCCAGCCCACGCTCTCCCACCACCTCAAGAAGCTGCGCGACGCCGGCATCGTCGACTCCGAGCGCCGCGGGGTCTGGGCGTACTACTACGTGCTGCCGGCCGCGCTCGACGAGCTGGCGGGCTGGCTGGCCTGACGGGCGAGTGGCTCGAGCCGCGGGCCGCCCGCCGCGCTCAGCCCGGCGCGGCGTCGGCGACCGGCACGGGCGCGCCGAGGCGCTCGGGTGCGAAGCGGTAGCCCACGCCGAAGTGCGTGTGGACGTAGACCCACTCCGGCGAGGCCGTCGCCAGCTTGCGGCGCACCTTGCGGACGAAGACGTCCACGGAGCGGTCGCGCGTGGGCATCTGGCCACCCCAGACGAGGTCGTAGACCTCCGGACGCTGGACGACCCGGTCGTGGCGCTCGGCGAGGACGAGGAGAAGCTGGAACTCGCGGACGGTCAGCCCGGCGCGCGCGCCGTCGACGAGCACCTGGAACTCGGCGGGGCGGAACTCGACGTGGTCGACGAAGACGGGTTCTCGGGCTCGCAACCGGCCGCACGCTAGGCGGCGGACGGCCCGCGCCGGTGACCATCCGGTGACGATCCCGTGATCGGCCGCAGCTCCGCGGCCGCGGCGGTGTTCAGCGGCGCCTGCCGCGCTTGAGCGAGATGCCCTCGAGCACGTGCGCGACGGTCTCGCAGGCGTCCACGGACGCCTCGAGGCTCTCGAAGATGTCCTTCCAGCGGATGACGACCATCGGGTCGATCCCGTTGGCGAACAGGGAGGCGATCGCGTCCCGGCTGAGGCGGTCGCCCTCATTCTCCAGCCGGTGGATCTCGACCAGGTGCGGCGCGAGCTCGGTCCCGGTCCGCAGGCACCGGAGCGCCCGCGCGACCTGCTCGCCGGCGCCCACGAGCACCTCGGCGAGCGCTCCGCTCTGCTCCATCGGGGCCTCGACGCCGTAGAGGCCGAGCGCGTCGGCGGTCTCCTCCGCGAAGTCGACGATGTCGTCGAGGGCGGTCGCGAGGGCGTGGCCGTCCTGCGGAGCGAACGGGGCCCGGGGGAGCCGCGGCCCGCCTCCCCCGTCGATGCGGTGGATGATGTCGTGGGTGATGCGGTCGCCCTCGTGCTCGCAGAGCAGCACCTCGCGCACCAGCTCGGGGCGCTCGGGCCACGAGGCGAGCAGGTCGCGGAGCAGGAGCGTGGTGCGCTGGACGTTGCGGCCGGACTCCTCCAGGAGCTCGAGAACGGCCTGGTCGTCGCCGGGACGGCGAAACAGCGGCATCCACAGCACCCTACGGCCGCGGCGCCGAGCGGCCCCGCGGCCTTCACCGTTCTTTCACAACCGGTTCACGGACACGTAACCGAGGCCCGGGGCCGGCGCGCGAACCTTCCTCGAAGCGATGGAGGCGGCGCGCGACGACGAGGTGCTCACGGCCGGCGATCTGGAGATCCGGCCCGGCGACGGGCTCGTCCTCGCCGCCGGCCGAGCGCTGACGCTGTCGGTCCGGGAGTTCCAGTTGCTCGTCGCGCTCGTCCGCTCGCAGGGGGGCATCGTCTCGCGCGCCGATCTGTACGACCGCGTCTGGGGCGGGCCCCTGCGTGACGGCGACCGCTCGATCGACGTCTACGTGCACAAGGTGCGCGTCAAGCTCGAGACCGCGCTGCCCGGGTGGCGGTTCATCCACACCCACGTCGGCTTCGGCTACCGGTTCTTTCCCGAGACTTCACACCCTCTTCACATCTCCTAGACGGCTCGGTAACAGGCTGGCCCGGTCCGCTCGACAGCCTGCGGTCACGTAACCCACACGGAGGAGATGCAGTGAGGTCAAAGAACTTCTGCGCCACGATGGCCGCCGGGGCCCTTGCGCTCGGCGCCGCGGCGTGCGGCAGCAGCAGCACCGACACGGGCTCGACGTCGTCCTCGAGCCCGTCCGCGGGCGACACCGCTCCCGCCCAGGTCACCGCGACGCTCAACGGCGCCGGCTCCACGTTCGCCGCCCCGATCTACCAGCAGGTCTCGGGCAAGCTCAAGGATCAGGGCCTGACCGTCAACTACCAGGGCGTCGGCTCGGGTGACGGCGTGGCGCAGCTGCAGTCGGGCACGGTGGAGTTCGCGGGCTCCGACCCGGCGCTCGCCGACGAGGACAAGAAGGGCAAGCTCAAGGAGCCCTACATCCAGGTCCCGATCGCCCTTGGCGCGATCACCGCCTCCTACAACCTCCCGGGCGTCAAGTCGGGAATCAAGCTCGACGGTGCCGTCCTCGGCGACATCTATCTTGGCACCGTGAAGAAGTGGAACGACCCGGCGATCGCGAAGCAGAACGCCGGGATGGATCTCCCGGCCACCGACATCACGGTGGTCCACCGCTCGGACTCCTCGGGCACCACGAAGGGCTTCACCCAGTTCCTGGCCAACTACTCGCCGAAGTGGAAGAGCGGCCCGGGCGTCGACAAGGACATCAAGTGGCCGACGGGCACCGGCGCCAAGGGCAACGACGGCGTGGCCGCATCGGTCAAGCAGACGGAGGGTGCGATCGGCTACGTCGAGCAGGCCTTCGCGCTGCAGAACAACTTCACGTTCGCCGACGTGAAGAACAAGGCGGGCTCCTACGTCCCCCCGACGCTCGAGTCGACCTCGGCCGCCGGTGAGGGACTGACGATCCCGGAGGATCTCGGGGTCTCCACGATCGACGCGGCCAACGCGAAGACCTACCCGATCGTCTCGCAGACGTTCCTGGACTTCCCGGCCGACCCGTGCAAGGCGGGCGGCAGCAAGGACGTCGCCGCGGGCCTGTCCGCGTTCGCGAAGTACCTGACGGGGACCGACGGCCAGGCCACGATCAAGCAGCTCTCCTACGCGCCGCTGCCGTCGGAGCTGCTGACCAAGGCGCAGGCCGCCGCAGCCACGGTGACCTGCAACGGGTCCCCGGTCAAGTAGCGATGAAGGCCGGCGCCGAACGCCTCGGCACGGGGGACCGCTCGATCTTCGAGCGGTCCCCCGCGGCGCGCCGTGCCGACCCCGTCTTCCGGTGGGGCCTCACGCTCCTGGCCGGGCTGATCCTCGTCCTGATCGCGTTCTTCTTCGTCTTCCTGTTCGAGAAGGCGCGCCCCGCGCTGGCTCATCAGGGACTCTTCTCGTTCCTCTTCACCAACGACTGGAACCCGAGCAAGGACGTGTTCGGCGCCCTGCCGCTGCTCGTCGGCACCCTGATCACCGCGAGCATCGCGCTCGTCATCGGCGTCCCCGTGGCCGTCGGGACCGCCCTGTACATCACCGAGCTGGCGCCCGCGCGCCTGCGCCAGCCGCTGACGATCCTCGTCGAGCTCCTGGCCGCCGTGCCGTCCGTCGTCTACGGCCTGTGGGGCTTCTTCGTGCTCATCCCGAAGCTGAAGGGCCCCGAGAAGAGCTTCATCTCGGCCTTCGACTTCCTCCCGTTCGTCGGTGGCTCCGTCGCCGGGCCGAACTACTTCATCGCCGGGCTCCTGCTGGCGATCATGATCCTGCCGATCGTCTCGGCCATCTCCCGCGAGGTGATCTCCACCGTGCCGCAGGACCACAAGGAGGCGGCCCTCGCGCTCGGCGCCACCCGCTGGGAGATGATCCGCACGGCGGTCATCCCGTACTCGCGCTCCGGCATCACGGGCGCCGCCCTCCTCGGGCTGGGCCGTGCCGTCGGCGAGACGATCGCCGTGGTGCTGGTGATCGGGAACTCGCCGACCCTGGGCAAGCAGCTCTTCGACCAGGGCTACACCTACGCGGCGGTCATCGCCAACGAGTTCGGCGAGGCGGCCAACGACCCGCTGCACTCCGGCGCCCTGATCGCCGCCGGGCTCGCCCTCTTCCTCCTCACGCTGGTCATCAACGGCGTCGCCCGCACCCTCGTGGTCCGGGCCGAGCGCAACCGGACGCCGCGGGCGCCGGCCCCCGCCGCCGGCGGAGGGGTTACCGCGTGAACGGCGACACCGCCGCGACGCTCCTCGCGCCCGCCTCGGGGCGCCGGCAGGTCACCGACAAAGTGATGCGCGCGCTGCTGCTCACCGCGACCGCGATCGCGCTCGTCCCGCTGGCGCTCGTGATCTTCTACCTGTTCGAGAAGGGCCTCAAGGGCGCGACCGCGGCGGGGTTCTTCACCACGGACCCGACGGGCAACTTCCTCGGCGATCCCGGTGGCGTGCGCTCGGCGATCCTGGGCACGCTGGAGATCGTCGCGCTCGCGTCGATCATCGCCATTCCCGCGGGCATCGGCGTGGCGCTCTACCTCGTCGAGTTCGGCAAGCGCTCGGTGTTCTCACAGGCGGTGCGCTACTTCGTCGACGTGATGACCGGAGTCCCGTCGATCGTCTTCGGCCTGTTCGTCTACATCACGCTGGTCCAGAGCGGCATCGGCGGCTCGTTCGCCGGGTGGAAGGGCGCGGTGGCGCTCTCCCTGCTCATGCTCCCGACCGTCATCCGCTCGGGCGAGGTCATCCTGCTGCTGGTCCCGGAGGCGCTGCGCGAGGCGGCGCTCGCGCTCGGCACACCGCGCTGGAAGGTCACGCTGAGGATCGTGCTGCCGACGGCGCTGCCCGGTCTGGTGACGGGCTCGCTGCTCGCCGTCGCGCGCGGCATGGGGGAGACCGCGCCGCTGCTGTTCACCTCCGCCACCGTCTTCGGGGCCACGGCCAATCTCGGCGGGCGCATGAACTCCCTGCCCGTCCAGATCTTCCAGGACATCTCCCAGCCGAACGCCGCGCTGGTCGATCGCGCTTGGGGAGCCGCGCTGACCCTCGTTCTGCTTATCCTCCTGATCACGTTGATTGCGCGGTTCATCGCGCGAAGGAGCCGCCTTGCATGAGCCAGGACCCGACGACCACGAGAGCTGACCCGGCGGTGACCTCCGAACCGACGGGCTCGCGCTCGATGACCTCCGGGATCGCGTCGCCGTCCGGGCGCGTCGCCGCGCCGCGCGCGGGTGGCCACGCCATGACCGTCCGGGACCTGAACGCCTACTACGGCGAGACCCACGCCGTCAAGGGGGTCTCGCTCGACTACGCCGCCAACGGCGTGACGGCGATGATCGGCCCGTCGGGCTGCGGCAAGTCGACGGTGCTGCGCTGCCTGAACCGCCTGCACGAGGAGCTCCCGAAGGCGCGTGCGGAGGGTCAGGTGCTCCTCGACGACACCGACATCTACGGCTCCGGCGTCGACGTCGTGGCCGTGCGGCGGGCGATCGGCATGGTCTTCCAGAAGCCCAACCCGTTCCCGACGATGTCCGTCTTCGACAACGTCGCGGCGGGGCTCAAGCTCAACGGCACCAAGGGCGTCGACCTGAAGGAGCGCGTGGAGACGTCCCTGCGCGGCGCGGCGCTGTGGGACGAGGTCAAGGACCGCCTCGACGCCCCGGGCATCGGCCTGTCGGGCGGTCAGCAGCAGCGCCTCTGCATCGCGCGCACGATCGCCGTCGAGCCGCGGGTCGTGCTGATGGACGAGCCCTGCTCGGCACTGGATCCGATCGCGACCCTGAAGGTCGAGGAGCTCATCGACGAGCTCAAGCAGCAGTACACGATCATCATCGTGACCCACAACATGCAGCAGGCGGCGCGCGTGTCGGACACCACCGCGTTCCTCTACCTCGGCGAGCTCGTGGAACACGGCCCGACGGAGAAGATCTTCTCCAACCCGGGTGAGGCGCGGACCGAGGAGTACGTGACCGGCAAGTTCTCGTGACCGAGCCGCTGCGCCGCCACTTCCGCGAAGAGCTGCTCGCCGTGGAGCAGCAGGCGCTGGGCGGCCTCGACATGGTCGTCGGCCAGGTGGATCGCTGCCTGGAGGCGCTCGAGCATCAGGACGTCGAGCTCGCCGAGTTCGTGATCGCCGACGACGACCGCCTCAACGGGCGCTACCTCGAGGTGCTTCAGGGCATCCTCTCGCTGCTGGCCCTGCAGGCCCCCGTCGCCGGCGACCTGCGCGTCGTCGCCGCGCTGCTGCTCACGATCAAGCACGTCGAGCGCATGGGCGACCAGTGCGTGAACATCGCGAAGCTCATCCCGCTGACCGGGCACGAGCCGCCCGTCCGGCCGGAGATCCTCGAGCGCGTGCTGAAGATGGGGCGCGGCGCGCGCGACGAGGTGACCCTCTGCCGCCGGGCGTTCGCGGAGCGTGACGTGCGCTTGGCGGAGGCGCTCGTGGTGCAGGATCAGCAGATCAACGCGCTCAACCGCGAGATCTTCGCGCTGGCGGTCGCGATGGGGACCGACGAGGACACGCGCGAGTGGGCGATGACGATGACGATGGCCGCGCGGGCGTTCGAGCGGATCGGCGACAACGCCGTGGACATCGGCGAGCAGACCGTGTTCATCGTCACCGGGCTGTTCCGGGAGTTCTAGGACTCCTCGCATTCCCATGTTCGGCTGACCGGGTGGGTGCAACGGCGTCGTGCCCGGACCGTGTCGTGCCCACGGAGGCCACGCGCCGGGACGGCCCAGGTCGGGCGCGTGACCGCCCTCTATGCGCGCTCGGTCCGCTTGGCCCACCGCCGGCGCCGGATCTCCCCGGCGCCGCCGACTTGTGAAGATGTGGTGATCGGGGCCTGGGTGGGCCTCCGGCGTCCGGGGGCTGGCCTACACTCGGCGCATGTCGGAACGCTTTTCCGTGGGTGCTCAGGCCGAGCGCACCGCAGCCGCTGTCGGGTCCTCGCCGCAGCGCATCGCGGTCATCGACACGGACTCCGGCTTCCTGCAAGTCCTCACCAAGCGCCTCGAGCGCCTCGGGTGGGAGCACCGGGTCCTGGCCGGTCCCGTCCCGGTCGAGACGCTGATCTCGATGCGCCTCAGTGCCGTGGTCGTCGACCTCGGGTCGCTCGGCCGGCATGGGTGGGAGGAGTACCTGGGGGGTCTGTGCAGCGGCCTTCCGGGCCTCGGCGTGGTCGTCTGCACCGGTCAGTCGACGGTGGCCCAGCGCGTGCGCGGCCTGCGCCTCGGCGCGGACGACTGGCTCACCAAGCCTTGCCACCCCGAGGAGCTCATCGCGCGCGTCGAGGCGGTGGTCCGTCGCCGCCGCCGTGCCGAGGCGAAGAGCTCCGCCGGCCCGGTGATCGCGGGCGAGCTCGCGATCCGGTCCGATCGCTTCCAGGCGTTCGTCGCGAACGCCTCCATCGACCTCACCCGTCGTCAGTTCGAGCTCATCGAGCTGCTCGCCTCGGCCGAGGGCCGCGTCCTCGAGCGTGAGGAGATCTACCAGCGCGTCTGGGGCTACGCGATGGCGCGCGGCGACCGCTCGGTCGACGTCTTCGTCCGCAAGCTGCGCCAGAAGCTCGAGAAGGCCTCCCCGGACTGGCGCTACATCCACACGCACTTCGGCGTGGGCTACCGCTTCGCGCCCGAGCTCGCCGATCCCGAGGCGGCGGGGCTCGGCGGGCCGGCGATCGAGGTGCCCCCCGCGGACCCTCCCGTGCGTCAGGGCCGTGACGCGGCCCACGTCGTCTGAGCCCGGGAATCCCGCAGAACTTCTCGCCGCGTCCACTAGATTCGGAGGCGCATGAGCACGAACGTCCGCAACATCCTGATCGTCGTCGTGCTCGCGGTGGCGGTCTACGCCCTCCCGGGCGGCGGCGAGACCGCCGCGCTCTTCAGGTCGCTGCTGTCGATCCTGATCACGGCCAGCATCGCGTTCTTCGGCTGGCGGCTCTACCGCGAGCACCGGGTCGAGCTCTTCTCGCTCGGCGACCGCCACCGCGGGCTGCTCTACGGCGCGCTCGGGGCGCTGGTCCTCATGACGGCGGCGACCGACCGGCTGTTCGCCACGACGGCGGGCTCGCTGCTGTGGTTCGCGGTCGTCCTCGCCGCGGTGTACGCGCTGTTCGTCGTGTACCGCGAGCACCGTTCCAACGCCTACTGACCCGTCTGAGCGGTCCCGCGCGCCTTCCGGCGCACTTCTGCAACACCTGCGTCTAGTTCCGTGACGCACTTCGCCTTCATGGTCCGGGCATGCCCCCCCGCCCCGGTGCCCAGGCCGGCCAGGCGAGCGTCGAGCTCGTCGCGCTGCTCCCGCTCATGGCGGTGCTCGCCGTGTTCTGCTGGCAGGTCGCCGTCGCCGGCCAGGCCGTCTGGCTGGCGGGGACCGCGGCGCGCTCCGCGGCGCGCGCCCACGCGCTCGGGCGGGACGCCACCGCGGGCGCCCGCGCCGCGCTGCCCGTCCGACTCCGCGACGACGTCCGCGTCCGTGAGAAGCCGGACGGGCGCGTGGCCGTGCGCCTCGCGATCCCGCTCGTCGTCGGGGGAGCCGTGCTCGGCACGGTTGCCCGTGAGGCCCGGTTCGCGCCGCAGGGGGAGCGATGACCGCGGCGCGGCCGGCCGCTGGGCTGGTCGCAGCCGGCGCGCAGATCCTTCGCGTCCCGTGCGCCGGGCGGGTCCTCGGCGGCGCGCCCGAGCCGTACGCCGGGCTCCCGCGGCAGCGCGGGCAGGCGAGCGTCGAGCTCGTCGCGATGCTGCCCGTCGTCGCCGTCGTCATGCTCGCGGCGCTGCAACTCCTGGCCGCGGGCGCCGCCCGGGAGCTCGCAGGTCACGCGGCGGGCGCGGGAGCCGTCGCGCTCCTCGAGCGCACGGACGCGCGCGAAGCCGCTCGCGACGCGGTGCCCGGCTGGTCGCGGAAGCGCATGGCGATCACCGTGCGCGGGGCCGTCGTCACCGTCCGCCTGCGGCCGCCGACGCTCGTCCCCGGCCTGGCCGCGCTGCTCGAGAGCACCGTCCGCGCCGACGCCGGGAAGGACGCATGAGCGCCGCCGAGCGCCTCGTCGCGCTGTTCGTGGCTCCCGCAGAGGCGAGGCCGGCCGGGGCGGCGCCCGACGCTGCGCCCGACGCTGCGCCCGGAGCGCGCCCCGGTGAGTCGCGCGGGAGGGCGTCCGCCGCCGCGCCAAGCGACGGCGGGGAGCGGGCGGGTGCCTCTGACACCGCGCCGAGCGTCGGCGGGGAGCGAGTGAGTGCCTCGGACGCCGCGCAGAGCCTCGGCGGGGGCCGGGCCCCGGCCGAGCCGGCTGCTCCCCCCGCGGACGCGCAGGCCCTCCGTCCCGTGCTTCGGGCGGTTCCGGATCTCGTCCCGGATGACTCTGACCCGGGCGCCGGCCGCCAAGGCGCAGCGTTCGAGGTTGATCCCGCTCAGCGAGCCCAACCTCGAATGCTGCCGGTCCCGGAGACGGCTCGCCCCGATGGTGCTCCATCGGGCCGCCCTGCTCCGGCGACGGGTCGCGCTTCGGTGGCGGAGCGCGATCCTCCGGCCGGTCCCGGGTCGCCGGTCGTACGAGCTTCGGCGGGCGATGGCCGAGAGCCCGCCGGAGGCCCGCCCACCGGTGCGGCGGCGGAGGTCGCAGCAGCAGCAGCGGCGCCGGGAGCGTCGGCGGCTGGGGCCCGCGTCTGCGTCCTCGGCGGCGGACCGGCCGGGGTGAGCTTCGCGGCGGCGCTCGCGGCGCGGCTCGCGCGCCTGCCGGGCGCTCGCTGCGCCGTCGTGGGTGCCGCCCCGCACGAAGCTGGCCCCGCGCCCGTGCGGCCGCCCGGCCCGCGGGCGCCGGCGGCGCGCCGGGTTGCCCGCGCGCTCGCGGCGGACGGGCACACGGCCACGGTCCGGGGGCGCGTCGTGGAGGTCGTCCTGCCGACCCCGCCCGACGCGGTCGTCGCGGCGCTCGCGGATCTACGGGGACGCGCCGCGGGAGCGCCGACGGTGACCCTGCTGCCCGGCGTCCGTGATCGTCAGCTCGACCGCCTCGTCGCCGACCACGATCTCCTGCTCGTCGTCGTCGGCGCCGAGTCGTCACCGGCGTTGTCCGCATTGGCGGTCGCGGAGCTCGCGCGCCTCGCGCCGCACGCCCGGGTCAGAGCGGTGCCGCTCCCCGGCCGTCGCGGCGCTGCTGCGCGCCGCTCCGCGGTCGCCTCCGCGCTGGAGGCCCTGCGATGAGCGCGCGGCGCGAGCGGGGCCGCGGCGAGTCGGGCCAGGCCATCCTCCTGGTGGTCGGCGGCCTGGCGTTCCTCCTGGTCGGCGCGGCGGTTCTCGCCGCGATCGCATCGGGGCTGACCGGCCGCGGCGACCAGCAGCGCGCCGCGGACCTCTCCGCGCTCGCCGCCGCCCGCGCGATGGCGGCGGACTACCCGCATCTGTTCGAACCCGGCGCGGTGGCCGGCCGGGACAACCAAGCGCATCTCGAGCGCGCCGCGTACCTCGCGCACGCCCGCAGGGCGGCAGAGGCAGTCGCCCGCGACAACGGGCTCGACACGGTCGCCGTCGCCTTTCCCGACGCCTCTTCGTCCGCGCCGATGCGGGTGCGGGTCACCGTGCTCGACGCCCTCGACGTGGGCGGTGTCGCCGCCGGGACGCGCGCGGAGGCCGAGCTCGTGGCCGCCGCCGGCGGGGGCGGGGTGCCCGGGGCCACGAACCCGGGGGAGTACGCCGGGCCCTACGCACTGCGGCAGGGCAAGCCGATGCGGCCGGACGTCGCCGCCGCGTTCGACCGGATGGCGGCCGCCGCGCGCGAGGACGGCCTCGCCCTGCTGGTCGTCAGCGGCTATCGCTCCGACGCCGAGCAGGCGGTCCTGTTCGCCCGCCACCCCGACCCGAAATGGGTCGCGCCACCGGGCAAGTCGCTGCACCGCCTCGGCACCGAGCTCGATCTCGGCCCGAGCGCCGCCTACCCCTGGCTGCTGGCCAACGCCAAGCGCTTCCACTTCGTCCGTCGCTACGCCTGGGAGCCGTGGCACTTCGGCTACACGCTGAACGCGGGATCGTCGTCGCTCGGCTACAAGGCGGACGGTCGCACCGCGCTGCCGAGCTTCGTGCCGGAGGAGTACGCACCGGCGATCTCGCGGGCGGCGCAGCGCTGGAACGTCTCGGGGGCGCTGCTCGCGGCGCAGCTCTACGCGGAGTCGAACTTCAACCCGTTCGCGAACTCCGGGAAGGCGCTGGGGATCGCCCAGTTCACTCCCGCCACCGCGAGGGCCTACGGTTTCGATCCGCGCGACGTGGAGGCGAGCATCGACGGGCAGGCCCACCTGATGCGTGACCTGCTGCGCCAGTTCGGCTCGGTTCCGCTTGCCCTGGCCGCCTACAACGCGGGACCCGGGAACGTCGCGCCCTGCGGCTGCATCCCGCCGTTCCCCGAGACGCAGGCCTACGTCGCGAAGATCCTCGCGCTGCTCGGCGGCGCCGGCCTCGACGGCGTCGGCGGCGGGGAGATGCAGGTGCGGCTCGTGGCCTGAAGTGCGTGTGGCGACGGATGGACGCCGTCGCGGGCGCACCGCTCTCGATCACGAGCCGGCCGCGGGCCGGGCGGGACAGCGGCCAGTCGGCGTCCGCGAGATATTGACGGTCAGTCGGGGGCGATCACGCTGAGTCCCGGGAGCATCTCGGTGTGGCGCGGGCGGTCGCGGGTCAGGAGCGTCCGGTCGGTGACCGCGGCATGCGCCGCGATGTAGAAGTCCGGTAGCGGCGAGCGCCGAGCTCCACCGCGCCGTCGATACTGCGCGAAGCATCGGCCCGCGAGGAAGGCACCGGACCATGGCAGGTCCTCGCGCTCGATCTCCGCCGGCAGGGCGTCGTCGAGCTCTTCGATCCGGGCAAAGCCGACCGAGAGCTCCGCGTAGATGATCGGGTTGACGATCACCGGGCCCGTGTCGAAGGCCTGCGCCAGATGGGTAGCGGACCATTCCGCCCAGCGCTCGTCGTTGGTGAACACATCCAACAGCACGTTGGAGTCCACCATCGTGCCGTGAGGCATCAGATCAATCGTCGCGGCGGGTCAAGGCCATGATCTCATCGGTGCTCATCAGGCCATCGCCGCGACCACGCATCTTGGCGACCAGCGCCGCCCCTTCACCCGCCGAGCCACGCACGATCCGCACGCCGTCGTCCTCGACCTCGAACTGCACCTCGCTGCCGGGCTCGATGCCCAGCCGCCGCCGGATCTCCTGCGGGATCGTCACCTGACCTTTGCTCGTCACGCGCATCCAACCACCCTACCAAGTAATACCGATCAGTATTACAACCGCTCGAGGACTGCGCCTGAATCGAAGCGGTTCGGCTGGCCCCGGCCCCGAGGGAGGAGCCGGGCGGCGCTCAGGGCAACGCACCGCACGTCTCTCGGCCGGGTGCCGACAAACGTGCGACGCGGCGGGAGAGGGGCGTCCGTTCGGCCCGTGGACGCGGCAGTGAATCGATCGCATCGTCGGACGGGGTGGGCGGGTAGGCCGCGGGCATCGTCGGACGGGGTGGACGCGGCACAGAATGGATCGCATCGCCGGACGGGCGGGCGGGTAGGTCGCGGGCATGGCCGGTCGCACCGTCGTTGCCGCTTCGCGTCGATCCGAGGCCGGTTGTGACCGCTGACCCTCAGGCCCGCCTCGACGCGATCGCGCAGGATCTGCTCGATCACCTGCCGTGCCCGTCGGAGCCGTGCGCGACGTGCACGCACCTGGTGCCCGGGACCGGGAGCCCGGTGGCGGACGTGGTGATCCTCGGCGAGGCGCCCGGCGCGGCCGAGGATCGGTCCGGCGTCCCGTTCGTCGGCAACGCGGGCAAGCTGCTCGACCGGCTGCTCGCGGAGGCCGGGCTCGACCGCGCGGCGGTCTTCATCACCAACGTCGTCAAGGCCCGCCCGCCCGGGAACCGCGATCCTCGGGCCGACGAGGTCGCCCACCACTGGCCGTGGCTGCAGGCGCAGCTCGACGTGCTCGAGCCGAAGCTCATCGTCCCGCTCGGTCGCCACGCGCTCGGTCGCTTCGCGCCGAAGGCCGACCGCATCTCCGCGGTCCACGGCCGCGTGCTGGAGCGCGACGGGCGCCGGCTGTTCCCGCTCTACCACCCGGCTGCGGCCCTGCACAACCCCGGGCTCCGCGACACGCTGGCCGCCGACGCGCGTGCGCTGGGCGCGACGCTGCGCGCCGGGGTGTAGGCGGCCGCCACCTGACGACGACCGGCGGACGTGGCATGCTCGCGTTCCCCGACCGAGGAGAAGCACCGTGGACATCGCCCGTGTGGATCGTGGACTGCTGATTGCCGCAGGCAGCGCGGTCCTGCTGATCCTGTCGCTGTTCCTGCCCTGGTACGCCGTCAGCGCGTCGCTCGGCCCCGGCGTCCCCAAGGTCAGCGCGACGGTGAGCGGGTGGGAGTCCTTCTCCGACACCGACCTGCTGCTGTTCCTCCTCGCGGCCGTGGCCATCGCGGCGGCGGCCGCGACCGCCGCCGGCAGCCTGCCCGACCTCCCTGTCCCGATCGGCCAGATCGTGATGGGAGCCGGCGCGCTCGCGCTGCTGTTGGTGCTGTTCCGGCTGGTGAACCTGCCGGGAGACGGCAGCGAGATCGCCGGCGTCGACATCGGTCGCCGGATCGGCCCGTTCGTGGCCCTGATCGCCGCCGTCGGCATCGTCGTCGGCGGGATGCAGGCGTCGTCGATGACGGCCCGCACGCGGACGGCCTAGGAAGCGGCTGATCGACGCCGGGCGGGAGCCGTCCGGCGCCGACCTCGCTCCTATCCTCGGAGGTGGATGCCCGACCGACTCCAGCGCCTGGCCCAGCAGCGCAAGACCCTCCCCGACGGCCCCGGCGTCTACCTCTTCCGCGACGAGAAGGGGAAGGTCGTCTACGTCGGCAAGGCGAAGTCGATCAAGAAGCGCGTGGCCAGCCACTTCGTGAGCCCGGTCACCCGCGGATCGGTCGAGCTCACGAGCCTCGTCGACCGCATCGAGTTCCTCCTCGTCGCCTCCGAGAGCGAGGCGCTGCTCACCGAGCAGGGCTTCATCAAGCAGTACAAGCCGCGCTTCAACATCAAGCTGCGCGACGACAAGAGCTATCCGTTCATCGCGATCTCGGCGGACGAGGAGTTCCCGCGCGTCTACTTCACCCGGGAGCGCCACCGGCGCGACCGCCTCTACTTCGGGCCGTACTCCAACGCGAAGCGGACACGCGCGACGCTCGAGCTGCTCGGCAAGGTCTTCCAGTACCGCTCGTGCTCCGGGGTCGAGCCCGGCCGGCGCTCCGGCTCGCCGTGCCTGGACTTCTTCATCAAGCGCTGCGGCGCGCCGTGCGTCGACTACGGCGTCGACCGGCAGCAGTACGCCGAGGCGATCGAGGGAGTGGTCGCGTTCCTCAGCGGCCGCTACAAGGACATCGAGCGCGACCTCGAGCGCCGGATGAAGGAGGCCGCCGCCGCCCAGGAGTTCGAGGAGGCGGCGCTCCAGCGCAACAAGCTCTCCGCCGTGCGGCAGATCCTCCAGCGCCAGCGCGTCTCCAACGAGGCGGTCGGCACGATGGACGCGGTGGCGATCGCCGTCGAGGGTGTCGACGCCAACGCCCAGGTCTTCCAGATCCGCGACGGCGTGCTCTCCGACCGCCAGTCCTTCTACCTCGAGAACGTCCAGGAGGGCGGGGTGGGGGAGGTCGCCACCGAGTTCCTCTTGCAGTTCTACTCCGGCTCGCTGGCGATCCCCGCGCAGATCATCGTCCAGGGCGAGGTGGAGGACTGCGACGTCATCGGCGCCGCGCTGTCCGAGCGCCGCGGCGCTCGCGTCGAGGTCCGCCCGGCCGAGCGCGGCGACAAGCGGCGCATCCTCGAGCTCGCCGAGCGCAACGCGGTGCTCGCGCTCGACCAGGAGAAGCTCAAGAACGAGCGCTCGCGCCAGCAGCGCGTCGTCGCGCTCGACGCGCTGCAGGACGCGCTGGGCCTCGACACCCTCCCGCTGCGCATCGAGTGCTTCGACATCTCGAACCTGATGGGGACCCACACCGTCGCCTCGATGGTCGTCTTCGAGGGCGGGGCGCCGAAGAAGTCCGACTACCGCCGCTTCACGATCCGCGGCCTCGAGGACGGCGTCCCGGACGACTTCGCGGCGATGGAGGAGGTGCTCGGCCGCCGCATGAAGCAGTGGACCGTCCAGCAGGACCTCTCCCCGCACGACCCCAACCGCAACGAGTCGTTCGCCGCGCTGCCGAACGTCGTGGTCATCGACGGCGGCCCCGGGCAGCTCTCCGCGGGCCTGCGGGTGCTGCAGGAGTTCCGCGAGCGCGGCGTCGCGGTCGTCTCGCTGGCCAAGCGCATCGAGGAGGTGTTCCTCCCCGACCGCCCCGAGCCGGTCGTGATGGGGCACGACACCCCCGAGCTCCAGCTGCTCCAGCGCGTCCGCGACGAGGCGCACCGCTTCGCGATCACCCATCACCGCGCCAAGCGCGACAGGGCGATGACGAGCTCGATCATCGACGGGCTGCCGGGGATCGGCCCCACGCGCAAGCGCGTGCTGCTCAAGCACTTCGGCTCCCCCGAGGCGGTGATGGGCGCCACCCGCGACCAGCTCGAGGCGGTGCCCGGGCTCCCGGGGAAGACCGCGCGGCAGCTCTACGAGTTCATGAACCGCACGGGGACCTGACCCGCCCGTCCGCCATCATGCGTGGCGATGCCCACCGCGACCGCGTCCGGCCTGCAGGACCTCGTCGTGATCACGGGCTTCTCCGGCGCGGGGAAGTCGACGGCGCTGGCGGTCTTCGAGGACGCGGGGTACTTCTGCGTCGACAACCTGCCGCCCGAGATGATCCGGGGGCTGGTCGAGCTGTTCCTGCACGAGGGTTCCAAGGTGCAGCGCGCGGCGGTCGTCTCCGACGTGCGCACGGGGGAGTTCTTCGACGCGCTGCTGGCGGTGCTCGACGGCCTCGACGAGCTCGGGGCGCCGCACCGCATCCTCTTCCTCGACGCCGACGAGCAGACGCTGCTCAACCGCTACAAGGAGACCCGTCGCCGCCACCCGCTCGCGCCGGCGGGGGCGGTGACGGCGGGGATCGCGGCCGAGCGCGCGCTGCTCGCGCCGCTGAAGGCGCACGCCGACGCCGTCGTCGACACCACGGGCATCGGCGCGACGGGCCTGCGCCGGCGCATCGCGGAGGAGTTCCTGCCGCGCGACGCGGGCCGCAAGCTGGCGGTGACCTTCCAGTCCTTCGGGCACAAGCACGGGCCGCCGCGCGACGCGGACCTCGCCTTCGACGTCCGCTTCCTGCCCAACCCGCACTACATCGCCGAGCTCAAGCCGCTCACCGGCAAGGACCCGCGGGTCGTCGCGTACGTCTCGCGCGACGGGCACCTGCAGGAGTTCTACGACCACCTCGAGCCGCTGCTCGACTACCTCCTGCCGCGCTACGAGGCGGAGGGCAAGGCGCACCTGATGGTGGCGATCGGCTGCACGGGCGGCCAGCACCGCTCCGTCGCGATCGCCGAGCATCTCGCGGAGGTCTACCGCCGGCGCGACGACCTGTTCGTCGAGGCGACCCACCGTGACATCGAGAAGCGGTAGGAGCCTGGTGTCAAAGTCTCGTGGCGTGACGAAACCACCTCGCGCGCGCCAGGCGCCACCCGATGATTCATCAATCCAACCAGGATTGATCAGATCATCGGTCGTCCCCTGGCCCGGGCGATGCGGCTCCCTCACACGGCGACCCTGTTTGACACCAGGCTCCTAGGTGGGCTGGCCGCCGATCGCCGAGCCGCTGCTCCTCGAGCGCCTCGCGATGGACGACAGGGCGTTCCTCGCCTTCATCGATCAGGCGTTCGGCGCGCTCCCGGCGCGAGCGTTCACCCCCGAGGTCCTCGCGACCGCGCTCGGCTATCCCTGGGAGCGCCCGGAGCGGTCCTACCTGCTCACCGGGGAGACCGTCGAGCTCCTCGACGATCTGGAGGCGGAGCGGCGCGACGCGCTCCTGCGCACGCGGGGGGCCGGCCCGGACGGCGCGCGGCGCTTCCCCCTGCTCGCGTTCGGCTCCAACGGCGCGCCGTCGACGCTCGCCCGCAAGCTCGCCCACCTGCCCGGCGCCGAGCGGCGGCTCCTTGTGCTCGCGGGCGAGCTGCGCGGTTTCGACGTCGGGGCGTCGGCGCACCCCACGGCCTACGGCGCGATGCCCGCGTCGCTCTTCGAGAGCCCGGGCACCGCGGTCCGCGCGGCGATCCTGTGGGTGAGCGCCGCGCAGCTCACGCAGCTGTGCTGGACGGAGATCAGCTACCGCCTCGGGCGGCTCGACGGGGTCGCGTTCGCCTGCGACCAGCCGACCGGGACGATCGACGCCGTGTTCGCCTTCGCGGCGCGGCAGGGCACGTTCTGCCCGGACGGCGAGCCCGTCGCGCTCGCGGCGATCGACGCCACGGGCCGCACGGCGACGGCGCTGACGCAGGAGGAGGTGCTCGATCGCGCGGCCCGCCTGGCGTTCGGGGAACGCGCCTCCGCCGCGACGCTCGTACGCGCGGTCTTCGAGGCGCCCGCGACGCTCGCCGAGAGCGCCAGCGGCCGCGTCCGCGCCGCCGGACGCCCCTTCACGCCGGCGGCGTGGACGCCGTTCCCGCCGCCGCGCCCCTGAGGTGCAGGCGGCGCACCGGCCTCCGCGGCGCGTCGAGTTGTCGATACGTCCCGCAGAGCGGGACGAAGCGACGATTCGACGCGAGCTGGGAGGATCGGCGCTGCGTGTTCGACCATGTCTCCTTCGAGGTCGCCGACCTCGCCCGCTCCGCCGCGTTCTACGACGCGGTGTTCGCGCGCATCGGCTCGCGCCGCCTGCACGAGGGCGAGGCCGCGATCGCCTACGGGCGCGTCGACGTGCGCTTCTGGATCGTCGCTCGGGGCGGAGCCGCCGGGCCGGCGTTCGGGCACGTCGCCTTCGAGGCGGCCGGCCGCGCCGCGGTCGACGCGGCGCACGCGAGCGGCCTGGCCGCCGGGGGCGCCGACGCGGGGGCTCCGGGCCCGCGCCCGCGCTACGGCCGCTCGTACTATGCGGGCTACCTGCTCGACCCCGACCACTACCGCGTCGAGCTGGTGTCCGGAGGGCACTGATCCGCCACCGCGGCCAGGCGGGAGGGACGAGGTCGTGTCGAGGGCCCATTGGGTAGGGTCACGGACCCTCACCGTCCGCTAGTCCCGAGACCCAGGAGCACCGCTACATGCCCGTCCGCGTAGGCATCAACGGCTTCGGCCGCATCGGCCGCAACGTCTTCCGCGCCGCCAAGGCCGCCGGTTCCGACCTCGAGTTCGTCGCGTTCAACGACCTGACCGACAACGCCACCCTGGCGCACCTGGTCAAGTACGACTCGACCCTCGGCCGCTACCCGGGCAGCGTGGAGGTCTCCGACACGGGCCTCGTGATCGACGGCGCCGAGGTCCGCGTCTTCGAGGAGAAGGACCCGTCGAAGATCGACTGGTCGGCCCTGGAGATCGACGTCGTCATCGAGTCGACCGGGTTCTTCACCGAGGCCGAGAAGGCCAAGGCGCACCTCGGCGGCTCGGTCAAGAAGGTCATCATCTCCGCGCCCGCCAAGGGCGAGGACATCACGCTCGTGCTCGGCGTCAACGACGACAAGTACGACCCGGCCGAGCACCACATCATCTCGTTGGCCTCCTGCACGACGAACTGCCTCGCGCCGTTCGCCAAGGCGATCAACGACGGGGTCGGCATCGAGCACGGCCTGATGACCACGATCCACGCCTACACCGGCGACCAGCGCCTGCTCGACGCGCCGCACTCCGATCTGCGCCGCGCGCGCTCGGCCGCGATCAACCTCGTGCCCACCTCGACGGGCGCCGCGAAGGCGGTCTCGCTCGTGCTCCCCGAGCTCGCGGGCAAGCTGAACGGCTTCGCGATCCGCGCGCCCGTCCCGACGGGCTCGGTCGTCGACCTCACGTTCCGCCCGGCGCGGGACACTTCGGCCGAGGAGGTCAACGCGGCGGTCAAGGCCGCGGCCGAGGGCCCGCTGAAGGGCATCCTGCGCTACTGCGAGGACCCGATCGTCTCCACGGACGTCATCACCGATCCGCACTCCTCGATCTTCGACTCGCTGCTCACCAAGGAGATCGACGGGCGCCTGGTGAAGGTCATCTCCTGGTACGACAACGAGTGGGGCTACTCCAACCGGGTGGCCGACTTCACCCAGCGCGTGTTGTGAGGACCCTCGACGACCTCGAGGTCGGCGGGAAGGTCGTCGTCGTGCGGGTCGACTTCAACGTCCCCCTGGAGGAGAACGATTCCCACCCACCCCGGATCACCGACGACGCGCGGATCCGGGCGGCGGTGCCGACGCTCGACGAGCTGCTCGAGCGCGGGGCGTCCAAGCTCGTCCTGCTCGCCCACCTCGGGCGGCCCAAGGGCGCGCCGGATCCGAAGTTCTCCCTGCGGCCCGTGGCCGACCGGCTCGCCGAGCTGATGACCGACGACGTCCACCTCCTCAAGGACCCGGAGGAGGAGTGGGGCGACGGCGACCGGCTGCTCATGCTCGAGAACGTCCGCTTCTTCGCAGGCGAGACCGACGACGACCCGGCGCTCGCGGAGCGCTACGCCAAGCTCGGCGACGTCTTCGTCGACGACGCGTTCGGCGCGGCGCACCGCGCCCACGCCTCCAACCACGCCATCGCGAAGCTCCTGCCGAGCGCCGCGGGCCTGCTCCTGCAGCGCGAGGTCGAGACGCTCACGGGCATCCTCGCCGATCCCGGCCGTCCGCTCGTGGCGATCGTCGGCGGCTCGAAGGTCACCGACAAGCTCGGGGTGCTCGAGCGCTTCCTCGAGCTCGCCGACACCGTGCTGATCGGCGGGGCGATGTGCTATCCGTTCTTCGCCGCGCAGGGCTCCGGCGTCGGCTCCTCGCTCTGTGAGGAGGAGGGTGTGGAGCCCGCGAAGCGCGTCCTGGCCGACGCGAAGGACGGCCAGCTCCTGCTGCCGACCGACCTCGTGCTCGGCCGCGAGTTCTCCGCGGACACCGAGGTCAAGACGCTCGACGGCATCGAGGTCCCCGAGGGCTGGATGGGCCTCGACGTCGGCCCGAAGACCGCCGCGCAGTACGCCGAGGTCATCAAGGGCGCGGGCTCCGCGTTCTGGAACGGGCCGATGGGCGCGTTCGAGCTCGAGCCGTTCGCGGCGGGCACGCGGACCGTGGCCGAGGCGATGGCCGCGGCCGACGGCACGACCGTCGTCGGCGGCGGCGACTCCGCGGCCGCGCTCGCGCAGTTCGGCCTGGAGTCGGAGGTGACCCATCTCTCGACGGGCGGCGGCGCCTCGCTGGAGCTGATCGAGGGCAAGACCCTGCCCGGCGTCGAAGTCCTCACATGACGCGCGTCGGGCTGATCGCCGGCAACTGGAAGATGCACAAGACGGTCGAGGAGGCCGAGCAGTTCATCCAGGGGCTGCTGCCGCGGGTGAGCACGGCCGACGGCGTCGAGGTCGTGCTCTGCGTCCCGTTCACCGCGCTGACGGCGATGGTCGACTCGACGCGTGGCTCGCGGGTCGAGGTCTACGCGCAGAACATGCACTTCGCTCAAGCCGGCGCGTACACGGGCGAGATCTCCGCGGCGATGCTCTCCGAGCTCGACGTGCACGGCGTGGTGCTCGGGCACTCCGAGCGGCGCGAGTCCTTCGGCGAGACCGACCGCGCGCTGGCCCAGAAGGTCCCTGCCGCGCTGGCCGCCGGCCTCAAGCCGATCCTCTGCGTGGGGGAGACCGAGGAGGAGCGCGAGCGCGGCGACACCCAGCGCAAGCTGCGCCACCAGATCCAGGAGGGCCTGGAGAAGGTCGCCACGGAGCGGCTCGGCGACGTCGTGCTCGCCTACGAGCCGATCTGGGCGATCGGCACGGGCCTCGTGGCCACGCCCGAGCAGGCGCAGGACGCGGTCGCGTTCTGCCGGGCGCTGGTCGCCGACCGCTCCCCGGAGCAGGCCGAGCGGACGCGCATCCTCTACGGCGGCTCGATGAAGGCCGACAACGCCGCCGAGCTGCTCGCGCTGCCCGACGTCGACGGCGGCCTGATCGGCGGCGCGTCGCTCGACCCTTCGACGTTCGCGGCGATCGTCGCCGCCGCGGCGTGAGGGCGACAGAGGTCACGTGACCTCGGGGCCCGCGTTCCCCGGCGTCGCCCTCGTCGTCCTCGACGGCTGGGGGCTGGCCGAGGCGGGCCCGGGAAACGCGGTCTCGCTCGCGGCCACGCCGGTGTTCGACGCGCTGTGGGCGCGCTACCCGCAGACGCAGCTCACGGCCTGCGGGCTGGCGGTCGGGCTGCCCGAAGGCCAGATGGGCAACTCGGAGGTCGGGCACCTCAACCTCGGTGCGGGCTCGGTCGTCCGGCAGGACCTCACGCGCATCGACGCCGCCGTCGCGGCCGGCGAGCTCGCGACGAACGCGGTGCTCCGGGCGGGCTTCCACGGCGCCGAGCGGGTCCACCTCATCGGTCTGGTCTCCGACGGTGGGGTGCACTCCTCGCAGCGGCACGTCGAGGCGCTCGTCGCGCTGGGCGCTGCTCTCGGGGTGCCCGACGTCGTCGTCCACGCGTTCACCGACGGGCGCGACACGCTCCCGACCAGCGGCGCGGCCCACCTCGCCGAGCTCGAGGGCTGGTGTGCCGCGGCGGGCAACGCGCGGGTCGGCTCGGTCATCGGCCGCTTCTACGCCATGGACCGCGACCACCGCGAGGAGCGCACGGCCGCCGCGGTCGCGCTGCTCGTCGACGGCCGGGCGGAGCATCACGCCGAGACCGCGCGCGCGGCCGCGGAGGCCGCGTACGCCCGTGGGGAGACCGACGAGTTCGTGGCCGCCACCACGGTCGGCGCCGAGGCGCGCATCCGGCCGGGCGACGCGGTGATCGCCTACAACTTCCGCCCGGACCGCATGCGCCAGCTGACCGCCGCGCTCGGGCCCCGCGTCGCGCGCTACACCTGCCTGGCCGAGTACGACGAGCAGTGGGAGTACCCCGTCGCGTTCCCGCCCGAGCGCCCGAGTACGACGCTGGCCCAGCTCGTCGCCGCGACCGGGCGTCCGCAGCTGCACGTCGCCGAGACCGAGAAGTACCCGCACGTGACGTACTTCTTCAACGGTGGGGAGGAGGAGCCGTACCCCGGCGAGCGCCGCGAGATGGCCCCGAGCCCGCGCGACGTGCCGACCTACGACCTCAAGCCGGAGATGAGCGCCCGCGCGGTGGCGGCGAAGTTCGTCGCCGCCTGGGAGCAGGACCGGCCCGCCTTCGGCGTCGTCAACTTCGCCAACCCGGACATGGTCGGCCACACGGGCGTCATCCCTGCGGCGGTCACCGCGATCGAGACCGTCGACGCCTGCCTCGGCGACGTCGTGGCCGCCGTGCAGGGTGACGGATCCCGCCCGCCCGGCGCCCTCATCGTCACCGCCGACCACGGCAACGCCGACCACATGCTCGAGCCCGACGGCTCGCCGAACACCGCGCACTCGCTCAACCCGGTGCCGCTCATCGTCACGACCGACGACGCGGCGGCGCTGCGCGGCGGCGGCGTGCTGGCCGACGTCGCGCCGACGGTGCTCGCGCTCCTCGGGCTCGAGCAGCCCGCGGGGATGACAGGGCGCTCGCTGCTCGGCTGAGTCGCGCCGACGTCCTCTGCGCTGCCCGCCGGTGGCCGACGCGCCGCGAGGGGTTCGCGGGGGTGCGGGTCGTCAACCCGCTCCTGCGCTCCTGATCCGGGGTCGCTGCTCGGCTCAGCGAGGCCCCGCGGCGGCGCCCGGCGCGTCGGACGCGGGAACCGCCGCGGGCGTCGCTCCGGCCGCGGTCACGTCCGTCAGCCAGCGCTGCACGTCGGGGATGACGCCCGGGTCGATCGCGTGGGCCGCCGGCGTCTCGTGGTACTCGACCGCCGCGCCGCCGGCCTCGAGCAGCGTCCGCGCTTGGCGCGCGAACTCAACGGAGATCACCGGGTCGCGCGTGCCGTGCGCGACGAAGACGGGCAGGCCCGGACGGCGCACGAGGTCCGCGGTCCAGCCCTCGACCGTCGGGACGAACCCGCTCAGCGCGAGGATGCCCGCCGGGGCGGGGCGGCCGGCGCCGAGGCCGAGCGCGAAGGCCATCACCGTGCCCTGGGAGAAGCCGCCGACGACGGTCTTGCTCCAGTCGAGGCCCAGCTCGGAGTCCAGCGTGCGCTGGAGCTGCGTCCACGTCGCGCCGAACGTGACCGGGTCCGGGAAGCCGACGCGCGGCACAACGTACCAGTGGCGGCCGCCCGGCGGCACGAAGATCGGGCCGCCGACGGTGATGCCCCGCAGCCGGCGGTCGGGGTCGAGGACGTCGAAGAGCTTGAACAGGTCGTTCTCGTCACCGCCGCGGCCGTGCAGGAGGACGAGCGTGTGGTCGCCCGTTCCTCTCCGGGTGCGGATGGGAAGCGTGGGGCTCATGCGACCTGCCTTGGGTTGGTGATCGGCGTCAGCCGCGGCTCGATGTGGTCGCGCTCCTCCTCGTACTGCTCGGGGAGCTTCAGCGCCGAGCCGAGCGACTCACGCGGCTCGTCGTACTCGAAGCCGATGTCCCGCGAGGCCAGCTCGAACAGGATCCCGCTCGGCTCGGGGAAGTAGACCGAGTGGAAGTACTGGCGGTCGATGACCGGCGTCGGCTCCGCGCCGCCGTCGCGGGCGATGACCCGGAACTGCCGCAGCTCGGCGTCGTCGGCCACCGACCAGGCGACGTGATGGATGGTGCCCGCCCCCGGGCGCCGGCCGCCGCCGGGGGGCGTCTCGAAGCGCAGATGGGCGTGGCGCTCGTGGCCCCGGACGGTCCAGGCGGTGCTGCCCTCCGCGGCCACGAAGCCGAGGCGCTCGAGGAGATCCGCCGAGCGCGCGGGCTCCGAGGCGTACGCCCGGATGCCCTCGAAGCCGAGCAGCGCGTGCTCGGCCGGGACGTCGTCGGCGCGGGCGGCGAGCGGGGCGTCGGCCACCTCGACGGCGTGGAGCTCGTGGCGCAGGCCCTCCGGGTCCTCGAACGCGAGGGTCCGCTCGTCGGCCCGGGTGGTCGCTACGCCGGCGGCGGCGAGCCGCCGCTCCCAGAAGGCGATCGCCGCGGGCGCGCCGACGCGCCACTGGATCGTGTGGACCATGCCCACGCCGTGGCGGCCGATCTGCGTGCCCGGGAACTCGAAGAACGTCAGGATCGAGCCCGCGGAGCCGATCTCGTCGCCGTAGTAGAGGTGGTAGACGGTGGGCTGATCGAAGTTCACCGTCTTCTTGACGAGCCGCAGGCCGAGCGTCCGCGCGTAGAACTCGACGTTGCGGGGTGCGTCCCCCGTGATCGCGGTGATGTGGTGCAGACCCTCGAGCGGCATGGCCGTCCTTTCTACTACGGCGCGCGCCCCAAGGATCATCCGGGTGAGGATCGTTGCGCGTGCAACTACATCCTAGCCGAGTCCGTTGTGCGTGCAACTGTTCGGGAGCTACGCTGCTTCACACGATGGCCACTGCACCACCGAGACCCGGGTCCGTCCGCCTCGACGAGCAGGAGCTCCGCGCCTGGCGCGGGCTGCTGCGGACCTACGCGCGCCTCACGAAGGCGCTCGACGCCGAGCTCGAGGCCGTGCACGGCCTCCCGCTGACCTCCTACGAGGTCCTCATGTACATCGCCGACTCCGAGGGGGAGCGCATGCGGATGCACGACCTCGCGAGCTCCATCCTGCTGTCGCGCAGCGGCCTTACGCGGCTCGTCGACCGCCTCGAGCGCGAGGGTCTGCTGTGCCGCAAGTCGTGCTCCTCCGACGCGCGCGGCGCGTTCGCGTGCCTGACCCCGAAGGGCCGCGAGACCCTCGACGCCGCTCGGGCCACCCACCTCGCCGGCGTCCGGGCGATGTTCCTCGACCACTTCACCCCGCAGGAGCAGGAGCTGCTCGGCGGCTTCTGGGAGCGCCTCGGCGCACCCTCCGCCGACGGCTGCTGCTGACGGGGCGGACGCGCGGGCGGCGCGCGCGGCGCCTAGGATCCGCGCCTTGCCCCCGCTCGAGATCCTCGCCCGCGACCCGGCCACGCGCGCCCGCGCGGGGCTCCTGCGCACCGCCCGCGGCACGGTGCGGACGCCCGCGTTCGTGCCGCTGGCGACGAAGGCGACGGTCAAGGGCCTCCTCCCGCACGAGGTCGCAGACCTCGGCTACGACATGGTGCTCGGGAACACCTTCCACCTGTTCCTCGACCCGGGCGACGAACGGATCGCCGGCTTCGGCGGCCTGCACGACTTCATGGGCTGGCAGCGGCCGCTCATCACCGACTCGGGCGGCTTCCAGGTCTTCTCCATGGGCCACGGCACGGTCGCCGACGAGATCAAGGGCAAGTCGGCGCAGGGCTCCGACCGGCTCGGGAAGGTCATCGCGATCGAGGAGCGGGGCGTCAGCTTCCGCTCCTACCTCGACGGCTCGGAGAAGTTCATCGGGCCCGAGACCTCGATGGAGATCCAGGCCCGGCTGGGCTCCGACATCGCCCTGGTCTTCGACGAGTGCACGCCGTTCCACGTCGACCGCGACTACACCGCGCGCTCGACGGAGCGGACGCACCGCTGGCTGGAGCGGTGCCTGGCCTGGCACGCGGAGCACGGCCCGCCGGCCCAGCTCGTCTACGGCATCTCGCAGGGCGGCGTCTACGAGGACTTGCGCAAGGAGTCGACCGCGGTCGTCGCGGCCAGCGGCACGCCCGGGATCGCGATCGGCGGCTCGCTCGGGGCGGACAAGCCGCAGATGTACGAGGTGGTCGACTGGGCGACCTCGGTGCTCGGCGGCGAGCACGAGGCCAAGCCGCGCCACCTGCTCGGCATCGGGGAGATCGACGACCTCGTGCGCGGCGTCGAGCTCGGCGTCGACACCTTCGACTGCGCGATGCCCACGCGTCTGGGCCGCCACGGCGTCTCGCTCGTCCCCGATCCTCAGAGGCGCTGGCGGGTGGATCTCACCGCGGGGCGCTTCAAGGACGATCACGCGCCGATCATGGAGGGCTGCCCGTGCCCGGCCTGCGCGCTCGGCCTCTCCCGGGGCTACGTGCGCTACCTCGTCCACGCCCGCGAGCTCACCGGGATGCGCCTGCTGACGCTCCACAACCTCGCCTTCGTGCAACGGGTCATGCAGGATCTGCGCGACGCGATCCTCGCCGGCACCCTCACCGCGACCGCCCGGGCGCTGCGCGCGGGCGCTCCGCCCGGCACCAGCGCTCCGCCGCCGGTCGCCGCGGGAGCGCCCTGAACCGGCTCCGAGCGTGGACGAGGCCCCGAGGGGCATCGGCTTGAGCCAGGTCTTCGAGGTTGATCGCGCTCAGCGGGACGAAGCTCGAACACGACGCGCCACGGCACGCCCGACGCCGATCGGCGCTCAGCGGGTGTTGTCGTCGATGAGCTGGGTGAGCTCGTCCACGATGCCGCCGACCTGATCGGCGGTCACGCGGCGCAGGTTCGTCCCGCGCGCGCTCTGGGAGGTCGCGATGACCGCGGCCGCGCCGCCCGCGATGACGAGCGCGAGGATCAGCAGCCCGATCACGAAGCGGCGGGTGTTGCCGGTGCGCCGCCGGGGCGAGTCGGCGGCGCCCTCCGCCCTC
>JBBQEV010000038.1:0-35197 GCA_038321325.1 Solirubrobacterales bacterium | reverse complement strand
GGGCGGGGCGGGGCGCGCGGGGGGGGTGTGGGGGGGGGGGTTGTGGGTGCTTCACCCCCGGCCTATTGCGCTTTGGTGCCCCCCCGGCTCGCCGCGCTACAGGCTCGGCCCGCCGTGCTCCCTCAGGCCGCCGACGCGGCCGCCGCGCCGCTCGGCGCCTCGAGCGCGCGCGGGCTCAGCCGGCACGGCACGCCGCCGACCACGAGCTGGACCGTCGCGCCCGGCTCGAGGTCGCCGCCCGGGACGGGGGCGTCAGGGTCGGGCGCGCGGAGCCCCATGAGACGATGGCCGACCCGCGCGGCATGCCGGCGGACGCAGCGCTCGGCCTCCGGGCGCGAGGAGTGCCAGCCGGTGGCGATCAGGTGCGCGCCGTGCCAGAGCTCCCAGCGCCAGCGCGTGAAGGTCCAGCGGCCGGGCGCGAGCGGATGCAGCGCGTACTCGAACTGCAGGCCCTGGACGGTCGGCACGGAGCGAAGGCTAGTGGACGCGGCCGGTGGTCGGCCTAGCCTGGGTCCGGCATGGTGCCCGTCCTCTTCACGATCGGCTACGAGAAGCTCCTGCCCGCCGCGCCGGCCGCCTCGCCGAGGCGCACGCCGCCTTCGCGACCCACGTCGAGACGCGCTGCGCCGACGCGCTCGACGCGCTCGCCGCCGAGCTCGGGTCCGCGCCGCCCACGGCGCTGCTGTGCCTGGAGGCCGAGCCGCGCGAATGCCACCGCTCGGTGCTCGTCGAGCGGCTGCGGGCGCGCCGGGGCGGGCTGGAGGTCGTGAACCTGTGAAAGACGCACGGGTTTCGCCGCGGGTTGCTCTAGCCTGTAGAGCGATGTACCGCCCGTCCGGCTCCACGCCCCCGTGCCTGCACGCGCCCCGCGTGCTGTTCGGTCGCGCCCGCGCCCGGTCGGGTTCACGGTCGGCACTTCGCTGACCGGCGCGGCCGGCCGGGTGACCCGCCCGCCCCGCCCCGTCCGAGCCCCGGCCCGCGGCGCCCCTGCGCGTCCGAGCCCCGCCCCGCGCGCGCGCCGGGCCGCCACCGCCGCACCCTCACGACGAACCCAAGGCAGGAACGACCATGAGCCGCCAGATCTCCCTTGCACGCACGCGCAACATCGGCATCTCCGCGCACGTCGACAGTGGCAAGACCACCACGACGGAGCGCATCCTCTACTACACCGGCAAGGTGCACAAGATGGGCGAGGTGCACGAGGGCGCGGCCTCGATGGACTGGCTCGACCAGGAGCAGGAGCGCGGCATCACGATCATGTCCGCGGCGACGACCTGCTTCTGGACGCCGTCCAACGTCGACGACGCGGAACTGCACCGCGTCAACATCATCGACACGCCGGGCCACGTCGACTTCCAGGCCGAGGTGGAGCGCTCGCTGCGCGTCCTCGACGGCGCGATCGCGCTGTTCGACTCCGTCGCGGGCGTCGAGCCCCAGTCCGAGACGGTCTGGCGCATGATGAACAAGTACACCGTGCCGCGGCTGTGCTTCGTCAACAAGATGGACCGCCAGGGAGCGGACTTCGCGAAGGCGGTCCGCACGATGAAGGAGCGCCTCGGCGCCAACGCCGTGCCGATCCAGCTGCCGATCGGCGCCGAGGAGCACTTCCGCGGCGTCGTCGATCTCGTGCAGATGAAGGCGATCACCTACGCGGCTGACGACGGCATGGTCTTCGCGGTCGGCGAGATCCCGGCCGACATGGTCGAGGCCGCCCACGCGGCCCACCACGAGCTCATCGACGCGGTCGCCGAGTACCACGAGCCGCTCATGGAGGCCTACCTCGAGGACGAGGAGTCCGCGACGGCGGAGATGGTCGCCCAGGGCGTCCGCTCGGCGACGCTCGCCAACGCCGTGCAGCCCGTGCTCTGCGGCTCGGCGATCAAGAACAAGGGCGTCCAGCCGCTGCTCGACGCGATCGTCGCGTACCTCCCGTCGCCGCTGGACCGCGGCGAGGTGACCGCGTCGGACTCCGACGAGACCCGGGCGCCGGACGACGAGGCGCCGTTCGCGGCGCTGGCGTTCAAGATCCAGCGCGACCCGCAGGCCGGCCCGCTGACGTACTTCCGCGTCTACTCCGGAACGCTGAAGGCCGGGGACAGGATCCTGAACGCGACGACGGGCAAGACCGAACGCATCGGCCGCCTGCTGATGATGCACGCCAACGACCGCGAGGACGTCAGCGAGGTCTTCTCCGGCGACATCGCCGTGGCCATCGGGATGAAGAACGCCACGACGGGCGACACGATGACCGACCCGGGCAAGCCGGTCATGCTGGAGTCGATCTCCTTCGCACCGCCGGTCGTCCACGTCGCGATCGAGCCGGTCTCGCGCCCGGACCAGGAGAAGCTCGCCGTCGCGCTGGCCTACCTCGTCCGCGAGGACCCGTCGCTGCAGATGCGCACCGACGAGGAGACGGGCCAGACCGTGCTCTCGGGCATGGGCGAGCTCCACCTCGAGGTGACCGTCGAACGGCTCAAGCGCGAGTACAAGGTCAACGCGAACACGGGCCGCCCGCAGGTCGCCTACCGCGAGACGATCACCGCCTCGGCGGAGAAGATCGAGGGCAAGTTCGTCAAGCAGACCGGCGGCTCGGGCCAGTACGGCGTCGTCTACATCAACATGGAGCCGAACCCCGGCAAGGGCTTCGAGTTCGAGTCCAAGGTCAGGGGTGGCAACGTCCCGACGGAGTACATCCCTGCCGTCGGCAAGGGATGTGAGCTCGGCATGGGCGCCGGCGTGGTCGCCGGCTACCCGATGGAGGACGTCAAGGTCACGCTCACCGACGGCAAGTCGCACGACACGGACTCCTCGGAGATCGCCTTCCAGATGGCGGGCAACATCGCCTTCAAGGAGGCCTGCCGCCGCTGCAAGCCGGTGATCCTGGAGCCGATCATGCTCGTCGAGGTCATCGTCCCCGAGGACGGCCTGGGCTGGGTCATGGGCGACATCGCCCGCCGCCGCGGCCTCGTCGGCGAGCGGGAGTCGCGACCCGGCGGCATCGTCTCGGTGATGTCCGAGGTGCCGCTGAGCGAGATGTTCGGCTACGCCAACGACATCCGCTCGGCCACCCAGGGCCGCGGCGGATACTCGATGGAGTTCCACTCCTACCGCATCCTCCCGGCCGGCCTGGCCGAGGCGATGCGCGACGGGACGGCCACCACGGTGTAGCCACGGCCGTCGGGGCCGCCGGGGTCATCCCGGGGTCGCGATAGGCACGCCAGGATGAACCCACCGTTGCTGGGCGCGGTATCCGCGACCAGCAACGGGCGGTACCTCCCCGGACCGGCTACAGGAAGAGGTCGGGCGCCAGGTCCTCCTCCGCGCCCGCGTAGAGGTAGCGGCTGAAGTCGGTGATGCCCTCGCCCTCGAGCACGGCTTCGTCGATGAAGCAGTTGCCCGTGCAGGTCGCGGGGTCGGAGACGAGGATCGCGTGGGCTGCGTCGGCGACGATCTCCGGGCGCCGCGCGCGGGCCATCGCGGCCTCTCCGCCGAGCAGGTTCTGCACCGCGGCGGTGGCGATCAGCGTGCGTGGCCACAGCGCGTTGGCGGCGACGCCGTCGGCCCTGAGCTCCTCGGCGAGCCCGAGCGTGAGCATGGTCATGCCGTACTTCGACAGCGTGTAGGCGGCGTGCGGGCCGAGCCACCGCGGGTCGAGGTCGATGGGCGGCGAGAGCGTCAGGACGTGCCCGCCGTTGCCCTTGAGGTACGGGATGCACGCCCGGGAGACGACGTAGGTGCCGCGCACGTTGATCTGCATCATCAGGTCGAAGCGCCTGACGGGCAGCTCGGACAGCGGCGTGAGGTTGATCGCGCTCGCGTTGTTGACGCAGACGTCGATGCCGCCGAAGCGATCGGCGGTCCGGCGGGCCGCGGCGTCGACGGCGTCGGCGTCGCGGACGTCGCCGACGATGGCCAGCGCCTGCCCCCCCGCCGCCTCGATCTCGGCGGCCGCCGTGTGGACGGTGCCCGCGAGCGTGGGCTGCGGCGCGTCGGTCTTGGCCATGATCGCGACGTTCGCCCCGTCGCGCGCGGCCCGCAGCGCGATGGCCAGGCCGATGCCGCGGCTCCCGCCGGACATGAAGATCGTCTTGCCTGCGAGGGCGGTCATGGCGGCGACCCTAGCCGCGTCGCGGCCGGCGCCCGCCCACGGCGGGATCTCACGAGATTCTCAGAGCAGGCCGCCGACCGCCAGCGTAGGATGCTCGCGCTCCTACGGGAGAACGACGAGCGGGCAGGCCGTTCGCAGACCACGGCGCCCCCGGGCGCCGTGGTCTATCTCAAGGGGAGCAGGAACTCAGATGCGCACCATCATCCGTGCCACGCTCGCGACGGCCGTCGCGACGCTGGTCATGGCCGCCCCGGCGGCGGCCGACACGATCTACCCGAACGGCGGCTCGACCTTCGATCCCGACGGCGAGGGCTGGCAGCCGACGGCCAGCGGCTGCCGCCTGCTCAACCTGCTGCCCGACCTCCAGATCCCGCTGCTGTGCACCACCGTCAACGAGTACCGCTCGACCGGCGGCAATCCGGGCGGCGCCCTGTTCACCACGTTCTCGTCGGTCGCCAACGCCCTCGGCATCATCGAGGGGACGGGCACCTGGCGCTCCCCCGACTTCACGGTCACCAGCACCCCGACGGGCGCACCGGTGACCGGCGCGCAGTTCTCCCTGCAGCGCAAGGCCTCGATCACCGGACTGATCAACGCCGGCGGCAGGGTGACGTTCACGGCCACCCTGGTGCGCACGGACGTCACCCCCAACACCCGCAAGGCGCTCGTCACCCAGGCGATCACCCAGGACGATCCGGCCTACGTGACGGTCCCCGCGCAGAACGTCCCCGCCGCCGACCTCCAAGCCGGCGGCCGGTACCGCATCGAGCTGGCGGCGACCTTCACCACCGGCCTGGTCCAGGCCGCGCAGGGCATGGTGGGGATCGCCTACGACAACGTCCGCCTGCGCGTCCAGGACGGCACCGACGACGGCAACGTCGCACCCGCCGTGTTCACCCTGCCGGCCACCGGGGTGACGGAGTCCGTCGCCACGCTCAACGGCCTCGTCGACGCCAACGGCTCGGCGACCACCTACTCCTTCAGCTATCGCAAGGCAGGCACGAGCGACGCCTTCATGGCCACGCCGGGCAAGCCCGCGGGGACAGGGACGGCCCCGCTCCCGTTCAGCGAGTCGATCGTGAGCGGCCTGGAGAAGTGCACGACCTACGAGTACCGCGTCTCGGCGATCAACGGACAGGGCTCGACGGAAGGCAGCCTCGTGCAGTTCCGGACGTTCTGCGACCCGCAGCTGGTCACGCTGCCGGCCTCCCCGATCGGCGCCGACAACGCGGGCCTGAACATGTCGCTGCGGCCCAACGGCCCGCCGACGACGTTCCGCTATGTGTACTCGACGAGCCCCACCCTGGCCGGCCCCGTCACGACGCCCGAGCGGGGCCCGGTGGAGGGCACCGGCGTCGAGTCGCCGCTGACCGAGACCGTCACCGGACTGCTACCCGACACGACGTACTACTACCGGGGCCAGGCCACCAACCGCCTCGGCTCCGTCGACGGCGCGATCGTCTCGTTCCGCACGCAGATGCGCAGCACACCGGGAGCCGCCGGCACCCCGGGGGCCCCCGCGGCGCCGGGCGCGCCGGGGGCGCCCGGGACGCCCGGCCCGCGGGGCAGGACGCCCACGATCACCACGCTGAACAACGGCGACCGTCGCGCGCTGCTGAGCATCCGCTCCTCGCGGGTGGTGCTCGGCCAGCGCGGACGGCGGCAGGGGCAGATCCGGCTGCGGATCTTCTGCCGGACGATCACCGGGCAGAACTGCGCGGGCACGGTCAAGCTGCGCACGCGCGGCAAGATCAACCCGTCGTCGATCCCGGGCCGCAAGCGCCCCGCCCGCAAGGTGACGTTCGCGACGTTCGAGTACCAGCTCGCGGTCGGGAAGGCGGGCGTGGCCATCTCGCAGATCCAGCCCGAGAAGCTCGACCTGCTCAAGCGCCTCAAGCGCGCCTCGATCGACATCCTCGTCACCGTGTCCGACGCCAACAACAACCGGCAGACGATCCGCCGCCCCGGATCGCTCGTGCTCGCCAAGTAACGAGCGGCTCCCCCGCCTGCACGCCGCCTGGTGGGCCGGCGGGCGCGGGGCGGGCGGGCCTGGGGCGGTGGCGGCGGGTGCCGCTCGCACGCCGGGGCGCGGCCCGAAGTCAGGCCGTCAGCACGACCACCAGCAGGATCAGGAGGGCCACCGCCACGCCCGCGAAGCCCAGGCGCGCCGCGCGCTGGCGCCACCAGAACTGCGGAGCTGCGCGGTCGCGCGCGTGATGTCCCTCGGGCGGCGTGCCCACCCAGTCGTCGTCGTCGAAGCCGGCCACGGCGAGAACGTACCCGCCTCGACCGGTCACGGACCCTGCGCGCTCTGTTCCGACTTCGCGCAAGCGGTGCGCAAGAACACACGTTCGTGACGATGCCGACCGCCCCGGCGGCTACCGTCGCCACCGGATGCTCCTCGCCGCCACCGCACACGACCACCTCCGCCGGCTCACCGGCGACCCGGCGGCAGCGTTCCGTCCGGGCCAGATCGAGGCGATCACCGATCTCGTCGACGACCGCGCGCGCGTGCTCTGCGTCCAGCGCACCGGCTGGGGCAAGTCTGCGGTCTACTTCGTCGCCACGGCGCTCCTGCGCGAGCGCGGCGCGGGGCCCACGCTCATCGTCTCCCCGCTCCTGGCGCTGATGCGCAACCAGATCGCGGCCGCGGGATCGCTCGGCCTCCGGGCCGCCACGATCAACTCGACCAACCGCGACGACTGGGCCGCGGTTCGGGACGCCCTCGCCGAGGACGCGCTCGATCTGCTGCTCGTCTCCCCCGAGCGCCTGAACAACCCGCAGTTCCGGGAGGAGATGCTGCCGCTGTTCGCGCGGGCGGTCGGGCTGCTGGTCATCGACGAGGCGCACTGCATCTCGGACTGGGGCCACGACTTCCGGCCGGACTACCGCCGGGTCAAGGACATGCTCGCGGCGCTGGCACCCGAGGTCGCCGTCCTCGCGACGACCGCGACGGCGAACGATCGCGTGGTCGCCGACGTGCTCGAGCAGCTCGGGGTGGGAGCCACGGCCGGGGACGACGGGCTGCCGGTCCTGCGCTCCTACCGCGGTCCGCTGGCGCGCACGAGCCTCCGGCTCGAGGTCGTCGACCTCCCCCGACCGGCGGAGCGCCTGGCCTGGCTCGTCGAGACGCTCCCGCAGCTCGACGGCTCGGGCATCGTGTACACGCTGACCAAGCGCGACGCCGAGCAGGTCGCGGGCTTCCTCACCACCCGTGGCGTCGCGGCGCGCGCGTACTCGGGCGACCAGCCGACCGAGGCGCGGGTCGCCGCCGAGGAGGAGCTCCTCGACAATCGCGTGAAGGCGCTCGTGGCCACGAGCGCGCTCGGCATGGGCTACGACAAGGGCGACCTGCGCTTCGTCGTCCACTTCCAGGCGCCCGGGTCGGTCGTCTCCTACTACCAGCAGGTCGGCCGCGCGGGCCGCGCGATCCCCCACGCCGACGCCGTGCTGCTGCGCGGGGCGGAGGACGCGCGGATCCAGGACTTCTTCATCGAACAGGCGTTCCCGAGCGAGGAGCGGGTGCTCGCCGTCCTGGCCGAGCTCGACGCCGCGGGCACCGAGGGTCGCACCGCGCGCGAGCTGATGGCCACGGTGAATCTCGGGTCCGGCCGCATCGAGGCGATGCTCAAGGTGCTCGACGTCGAGGGCGCCGTGGCGCGCGCGGGGTCGCGCTGGCGCTCGCTGCCGGGCCGGGTGTGGAGCTACGAGCGCGAGCGCTACGCGGAGGTGACGGCGCTGCGGCGGGCCGAGCAGCGCGCGATGGCGACCTACGGCGCCGACGATCGTTGCCTCATGCGCACGCTCCAGGAGGAGCTCGACGACCCCGACGCCGCGGACTGCGGCCGCTGCGCGGCCTGCACCGCGCCGCGCTTCGCCCGGGCGCCCGACGCGGCGCTCGTGGAGGCCGCGCAGCGCCACCTGCGCTCCGGAGCGCTGCCCGTCGAGGCGAAGAAGATGGCACCGGGCCCCGACGGGGCGATGCGGAAGATCCCCGACGACGCGCGGGTGACCGACGGCTGGGCGCTCGCGCGGGTGCGCGACGGAGGCTGGTGGCCGGCCGTCGAGCGCGGCCTGCGGGCGGGCCGGATGGACGACGAGGTCGTCGCGGCGCTGGCCGACGTCGTGCGCTCGGCGGGCGTGCGCCCGGGCTGGGTGGCTCGCGTCCCGTCCTCGTCGGCCGGGCCCGTCATCGAGGACCTCGCGGCGCGGCTCGCGCGGGCGCTCGGCGTTCCGGCGCTCACCCTGCTGGAGCGCCGGGAGGCTCGGCCGTCGCAGCGTGAGATGGCCAACGCCGTCCAGCAGGCCGCCAACGTGCGCGGCGCGTTCCGGGTCCTCGCCGCGCCACCGCCCGGGGTGGGACTGCTCCTGGACGACCGGCGCTTCTCGGGCTGGACGCTGGCGATGGCGGGCGGGCAGCTGCGGCTGGCAGGCGCGGAGGAGGTGCGGCCGCTGGTGCTCGGGACGACGTTCTGACGCGCGACGGCCGCGACCTACCCCGTCAGGCGGGCGAGCGCTGAGCGCGGGCCGTCGGGGATCGGCACCGGTCGCCGGTCCTCACGGTCGACGAAGACGTGCACGAACCAGCCCTCCGCGGCGGGCTCGTCGGCCTCCGCGCGAAAGATCGCGAGCTCGTAGCGGACGCTCGTGCGGCCCAGCCGGGCCACGCGCAGCCCGACCTCGACGGCCTCGGGGAACGCGACGGGGGTCCGGAACGCGCAGTGGGACTCGACGCAGAGGGCGATCGCGTCGCCGGCGTGGATGTCCAGGCCCCCCGCCCCGATGAGGTAGGCGTTGATCGCGGTGTCGAACCAGGCGAAGTACTCGACGTTGTTGACGTGTCCGTAGACGTCGTTGTCCGCCCACCGCGTGGCGACCCGGTGGAGGTGACCGAACGCCGCCCGGCTCACCAGTTGGCCATCGAGTCGCGGAGGAGCTGCGCGAGATCGCCGGCGTCAGGCGCGCGGGGGGCCAGGGCGAGCAGGCGCTGCTGGCGCAGCGCGCCCTCGACGAGCGCCGGGACGTCCTCCTCGGCGTAGCCGAGCGCGGCCAGCCCGCACGGGGCGCCGACGTCGCGCATGAGCGCGCGCAGCGCATCCGGGAGCGACGCCGGTCCGGGTGACGCGAGCGGCGCGCCGGTCAGCAGCTCCGCGGCCCGGTGGTGGCGCTCGGGATCTGCGGCGTAGGTGAAGGCGAACGCCGCGGGCGCGGTGACGATCACGGAGTGGCCGTGCGGGACGAACGGATGGTCGGCGGGGTAGCCGGGCGGCACGTACTCGTGCTTGAGCCCGGCGATCGGGTACGAGCAGGCGTGCGAGACGTGCACGCCGGCCGAGCCGAAGCCGACGCCCGCCATGCTCGCGGCGAGCATCATCGCCCCGCGCGCTTCGCGGTCGCCGGGGTCGGCGACCGCGCGGCGCAGGAAGCGCCCGCCGCGCCGCAGGGCGTCCGCGCTCCACACGTCGGCGACCGGGTTGGCGCCCTGGTACGGCGGCCGGTCGCCCGGCGACGCGGGCCGGGGCCGGGAGTCGAACGGCCGGGCGAGGAAGGACTCGGCGGCGTGGCAGACGACGTCGAGGCCCGTGGAGGACACGACCTCCGCCGGAAGCGTGGCGAGCAGCCCGGGATCGACGATCGCTTGGGCAGGGCGTAGGAAGCGGTGGGAGATCCCGGACTTCACTCCGAGCTCGGGCAGGTCGACCACGGCGACGGTCGTGGCCTCCGAGCCCGAGCCGCCGGTGGTCGGGATGGCCAGGTGGGCCAGGAGCGGTCCCGGTGGCCGGCGGCCCGCGCCGACCGGCGCGTTGACGTACTCCATGACGTCGGCGGGATGGGCGACGACGAGGTTCGCGACCTTCGCGGTGTCGATGCTCGACCCGCCGCCGACCGAGACGAAGCCGTCCACCCGCGCCTCCTGCGCGAAGTGCGCGGCCTCGCGCACCGAGTCGACCGACGGCTCCACGCGCGTGCGGTCCCACAGCACGACCGCGACGCCCGCCGCTTCGAGCGCTCGGCGCACCCGATCGGCGTGGCCGGCGGCGACGACCCCCGGATCGGTGACCAGCAGCGCGCGGGTGATGGCGAGCCTGCTCGCCTCCCAGCCCGCGTCGTCCACCGCGCCCGCCCCGAACTTGATCGGCGTCGCCTCGACGGTGAAGATCGTCTCGCGCTCGTCCGGCATCGCGAGGACTCTGCCACGGCGCGTCCGTGCGGGCGCCCGCGCGCTCTCGCCCCGCGCAGACGACGACTATCGTGGTCGTCCTGACCGTCCGCCTCGACACCCTCGTCCACGCCGTCGCGGGAGCGCGCCGATCCGAGCCGGGAGTCCGTGGCTGAGATCGTCCGGCTGAGCGTCCTGGACCAGTCCCCCGTTCCCGCGGGAACGACCGGAGCCCAGGCGCTGCAGAACACGCTCGACCTCGCGCGTCTCGCCGACGCCCTCGGCTTCCACCGGTACTGGGTGGCCGAGCACCACGGTGGTCCCGCGCTCGCCGGCGCCAGCCCCGAGGTGCTCGTCGGCCCGATCGCCGCGGCGACGCGGCGCATCCGCGTGGGCTCGGGCGGGGTCATGCTGCCGCACTACTCCCCGCTGAAGGTGGCCGAGAGCTTCTCGATCCTCGCCGGGCTCTTCCCGGGTCGCATCGATCTGGGCGTCGGGCGCACCGCGGGCACCGACGACGCCACGGCCCGGCTGCTGCAGCGCGACCGCCGCCACCCGCCCCCGGACGACTTCACCGACCAGCTCGCCGAGCTGCTCGGCCTCCTCGACGCCACCTTCCCGGCCGGCCATCCGCTCGCGCGCCTGGCCGCCGTGCTGCCGGGCCGCACCGTGGACGGCCCGCGCCCGTGGCTGCTCGGCTCGTCCTGGGAGAGCGCGATCTGGGCCGGCGAGCTCGGCCTCCCCTACGCGTTCGCGGACTTCGTCAACCCCTACGGCGCCGGCCACGCCGCGCTCTACCACGAGCGCTTCGTGCCCTCGGCCCGTCTCGCGCGCCCGCAGCTCGCGGTCGCCGCGTGGACGATCGTCGCCGACACCGACGCCGAGGCCACCCGGCTGGCCGCGAGCACGCGCATGACGATGGCGATGCGTCGTCGCGGCCATCCGATCCAGCTTCCCCCGGTCGAGGAGGCGGTCCGCTTCCTCCAGACGCCGGACGACGACCTGAGCGATCCGCTGGGCGCCGGGCGACGCGGCGCCATCGGCTCCCCCGCGACGGTCCGCGCCGGCCTCGAGCAGCTCGCCACCGACTACGGAGCCGAGGAGGTCATCGCCGTGACGGCCACCTACGACCACGAGGCTCGCCGGCGCTCCTACGCGCGGCTCGCCGAGGCGTTCGGGCTCGACGGCGCCCGCGCCGCCGGACAGCCTGCCTTCGCGCACGAATAGCCTACGGCGCGCCGATCGGAGCGGGTAGCATCCGGCCGTGGCCGGCGCAGCCATCTCCGTCCGCGGCCTGCGGATGGCCTACGGGGGGCGCGAGGCGGTCCGCGGGATCGACCTCGAGGTGGCCGAGGGCGAGGTGTTCGCCTTCCTCGGCCCGAACGGCGCGGGCAAGACCACCACGGTCGAGATCCTCGAGGGCTACCGCCGGCGCACCGCGGGCGAGGTCGACGTGCTCGGGAGCGATCCGGCGCGCGCCGACCGGGCGTGGCGGGCGCGGGTCGGCGTGGTCCTCCAGGAGTCCGAGCAGGATCCGGACCTCACGGTGCGCGAGACCGTCAGCGAGTACGCCGGCTACTACTCCAGACCCCGCGAGGTCGAGGAGACGATTGCGCTCGTCGGGCTCACCGACCAGGCCGGCCAGCGGGCCAAGCGGCTCTCGGGCGGCCAGCAGCGGCGACTCGACGTCGCACTGGGGCTCATCGGCGACCCCGAGCTGCTCTTCCTCGACGAGCCGACCACCGGCTTCGACCCGGGCGCGCGGCGCGGCGCCTGGGAGGTCGTGGCCGGCCTGCGGGCGCTCGGCAAGACGATCTTCCTGACCACCCACAACATGGACGAGGCGCAGGCGCTCGCCGACCGCGTCGCGATCATCGTCGCCGGCGAGATCGTCGCCCTCGGCGCGCCTTCGGAGCTCGGCGGCCGCGAGGCCGCTCCGTCACGGATCCGCTTCGCGCTGCCCGACGACGTCGCGCTGCCCGTGCTCGGAGCGGTCGAGGGCGCGCCGGCGCACGCCGACGGCCGCGTCGAACTGCGGACCCACGCGCCGCTGGAGGTCCTGCACGAGCTGACCGGCTGGGCGCTCGCCGAGCGGCAACCGCTGCGCGGGCTCGACGTCTCCCAGCCCTCGCTCGAGGACGTCTACCTCCAGCTCACCGAACCGCCCGCGGAGGCCGGCGGATGATCCGCCTCGTCGTCCACCGGCTCCGCTACGAGCTCATCAAGTTCTGGCGCGACCCGCAGGCCGTCTTCTTCACGATCGCGCTGCCGGTGGTCTTCCTGGTCATCTTCGCCGCGATCTTCGGCAACGAGACGCTCGACAGCCGCAGCGGCCTCAAGGTGTCGACGTATTACGTCCCCGGGATCATCGCCCTCGGCGTCATGGCGGCGGCCTTCACCGGGCTGGCCATCGGGGTCGTCGAGCAGCGCGAGCGCGGGATCCTCAAGCGCCTGCGGGCGACGCCGCTGCCCCCGGCGGCGTTCATCGCCTGCCGCGTGGCCGTCGCGGTCCTGCTCACCGGCCTCATCGCGGTGGTCCTCACGCTGATCGGACGGGTCCTCTACGGCGTGACGATCCCGAGCGACCGCGCACCGGGCCTCCTGCTCACCCTGGCGGTCGGCACCGCCACGTTCTGCTGCCTGGGCTTCGCGCTCTCCGGCGTGATCCGCACCGCCAACGCGGCCCCCGCGGTGGCGAACATGATCACCCTGCCGCTCCAGATGATCTCGGGGATCTTCTTCCCGGTCGACCGGATCCCCCACGCGGTGCGCACCGTCGCCGAGCTGTTCCCGGTCTACCACCTCGCGCAGGGGCTGCTCGCCGGCTTCGACCCGCACGGGCCGGCCGGCGGGATCGACGCGACCGCCCTCGCGGTGCTCGCCACCTGGGGCGTCGCCGGCGCGCTCGTCGCGGCGCGGACGTTCCGCTGGGAGCCGCAGGCGCGCTAGGAGGCCTGCGCCGCCGGCAGGCCCGCGAGCGGCGGTGCTCCGGCCCCCCCGGGGCGTCCCCGACGGACTATTGGGCTGACAGGCTCCAATATGGGGCCTGTCGCTCCAAGTCCAAGCGCCTGCGGGCGCGGCCTACCACCGAGCGCCAAATCGTTTGCTCGCCGGGGAGCACGACGTCGGGTGCCGCTCAGCCGGCCGCCGCGGCCGCCGCCACCGCGAGCTCGTCGGCACGCTCGTTGAGTGCGTTGCCGACGTGGCCCTTGACCCAGTGCCAGCGCACGGACGCGTGGCGCTCGGCCTCCGCCTCGAGCTCGAGCCAGAGCCGCTTGTTCTTGACCGGGGCGCCGCCCGCGGTCTTCCAGCCCCGCGTCTTCCAGCCGGCCATCCAGGAGGTCATCCCGTCCAGCAGGTAGCGCGAGTCGGTGACGATCACGATCGCCGAGCCGGCCGGCAGGGCGCGCATGCCCTCCAGCGCAGCGGTCATCTCCATGATGTTGTTCGTCGTCTGCGCGGAGCCGCCGCAGCGCTCGCCGATCGCCTTGCCCTCGTCGTCGACGAGGATCGCGGCCCAGCCGCCCGGTCCGGGGTTGCCCTGGCAGGCGCCGTCGGTCCAGATGAGCGTCTCCCCCGGTTCCGGCTGCGGGAGGGTCCCGGGCAGCTTGCGCGAGCGGGAGCGGTACTTGGGGGCGGGAGGCACGGACGCGAAGGCTAGATGCCGGCGCGGCGGCGACGGCTCAGAAGTCCTGCCGGATCATGCGCAGCAGCTCGGCGCCACGCACGTCAGGCCCCACCAGCACCCGCCGCACCGTGAGCATCGGCGCCGCGGGGTCGAGCTTGCCGGCGAGCTGGAAGGCGATCCGGAAGCCCTGCTCGCGCAGATGGCTGAACGCCGCCGCGTTCCACTCGCCGAACGGATAGGCGAAGACGTCGAGCTTGTGGCCGACGATCGCCTCGAGCTCTGCCGTCGGTTCGGTGATCTGCACGCGCCAGTCCTCCCCCGCGTAGTCCGGCACGGCGTGGTGATCCCACGTGTGGGCCGCGATCTCCATCCCGTCGCGATCCAGCGCGCGCACCTGACCGCGGGTCAGCCAGCCCGGTTTGCCGAGCACGACGGTCATGACGAAGAACGTCGCCTTGAACCCATGGCGGCGCAGGATCGGGAGGGCGCGCGTGTACTGGCCGGCCGACGCGTCGTCGAAGGTGATGAGCACGGGCTTGCGGGGCAGCGGCTTGCCCTCGGCCATGTGGGCGGCCACGTCGTCGGCGCTCACCGCGGTGAAGCCCGCGCGCTCGAGGGCGCCCATCTGCGCGTCGAGCACCCTGGGCGGCACGATGTAGGTGCGGTCCTGGGCGGCGTCGCGCGCGGTCAGCGGGCGGACTTGGTGGTAGCAGAGGACGGGCACGTCGGCGCGAGCGGCGATCGCCGCCACGTCGGTCGGCGCTCGCGGGTGAGCAGCGCCCGCCCGGGCCGGCCGGGCCGGGACGGGGGCGTCCGAAGACTCTGGCGGGCCGTCCCCCCGGGTCGACGCGACCGCCACCGCCACGACCGCCGCGACGCCCAGCCCCGCGGCCGCCCGTCGGCGGAGGAACGTCGTGCGGGTGGGCCCGGCCATGGCCTGAGTGTGACCGCGGCGCGCCGGCGCGGCTAGGGTGCGCCGCCGTGCTCGTGCTCCTCCCGCCCTCCGAGGGCAAGGCGATCCCGGTCGCCGGCCCGTCCGTCGAGCTCGCCGCCCTCGCTTTCGGAGAGCTCACGCCGCAGCGCGAGCGCCTGCTCGCGGCCGTCGAGAAGCTCGGGCGGGGCTCCCGGCGCAACGGGCTGCACCGGCTCGGCATCGGCCCCGGCCTCGCCGGCGAGCTCGAACGCAACGCGACGCTGCGGACCGCACCGGCGGCGCCCGCGGCCGAGCTCTACACGGGCGTGCTCTTCCAGCGCCTCGCCCTCGCCGCCCTGCCCGCCGACGCACGCGCCCGCGCCGACGAGCGGGTGCTCGTCGCCTCTGCGCTGTGGGGCGTCGTCCGCCTCGCCGACCGGCTCCCGGCCTACCGCCTGAGCATGGGTGCGAAGCTGCCCCGTCTCGGCGGCCTGGCGGGGTTCTGGCGGCCCGCGCTAGCCCGCGCGCTGCCCGCCGACGGCCTGGTCGTCGACTGCCGCTCGGGCTCCTACGCCGCGGCCTGGCGCCCGGCGGACGGAACCGTCGTGGAGGTCCGCGCGTTCACCGAGGCGGCCGGGAAGCGCACGGTCGTCTCGCACATGGTCAAGGCGACGCGCGGCGACGTGGCGCGGCTGCTCGTGCAGGCGCCGCACGCGCCCGACCATCCCGAGGGCGTGGCGGCGCTCGCCGAGGCGGCCGGGCTGCGCGTCGAGCTCGGGCGGGAGCGCGGTGCGTGGCAGCTCGACGTCGTGCTCGACGGCCGGGCCTGACCGATCGCCGATCGCGGCTGCCACCCTGTCCGTAGGCACTCCGATGGCTTCCGACGACCGCACCCCCACCTCCCGCCTCAGCCGCACCGCCCGGATCGGCGGGCTCGTCGCCGGGCAGGGCGCCCGCGTCGCGGGCGGCCGCGCCGTCGACCGCGTCCGCTCCGACGACGCCAAGGCACGGGCGCAGCGCAAGCGCACGGCCGCGGTGGTGGAGCAGATCGTCGTGCAGCTCGGGCAGATGAAGGGCGCGGCGATGAAGCTCGGGCAGGTGCTCTCCACCGTGGACCTCCCGGGCCTCGAGCCCGACGACGCGGAGCGCATCAAGACCCGGCTGGCCGAGCTGCGCGACGACGCGCCGCGCGTCGACTTCCCGCGGCTGGAGAAGCTCATGGCCCAGGAGTGGGGCGAGAAGGTCTCGAGCGTCATGGCCGAGATCGATCCCGCGGCGGTGGCCGCCGCCTCCATCGGCCAGGTGCACCGCGGGGTCACCCGGGACGGGCAGGACGTCGCGATCAAGGTCCAGTACCCAGGCATCGCCGAGGCCGTGGAGTCCGACCTGCGCAACCTCCGGCTGCTCATGCCGCTGCTGAGCCGCATCGCGCCGGGGCTGGACACCCGGGCGCTCGCCGACGAGCTCCGCGAGCGGATCTCCGAGGAGCTCGACTACGAGCTCGAGGCGCAGTCCCAGCGCCGCATCGCCCGCGGCTGGCGCGCCCACCCTCAGCTCCTGGTCCCCGCGGTGCTCACCGAGCTGTCCACCCGCCGCGTGCTCGTGACCGAGTTCGTGCCCGGCGTGGGCTTCGGCGAGATGCGCACCCGGCCCGACGCCGAGCGCGACCGCTACGCCGAGATCATCCACCGCTTCTACCACGACACCGCGGGCCGCCTCGGCGTGGCGCTCGGCGACCCGCACCCGGGCAACGTCCTGCTCGCCGCCGACGGCCGGATCGCGTTCATCGACTTCGGAATGCTCCGCCGCCTGCCGGCGGACTACATGCGGCACGAGGGCGAGGTGTACCGCGCGCTGCGCGACGACGACCGCGACGGCCTGCGCCGCACGCTCGGCGGACTCGGCTACCTGCCCGACCCCTGGCCGCACGCCGACGAGCTGCTGTTCGAGTACATGCGCCGCGCGTCGGCGTGGATGATCGACCCGCCCCAGCCCCGCCGCCTGTCGAGCGGGACCGCCTACGAGATCATGGAGTCGATCCTCGCGCTCGGCCCCGAGTGGCAGCGGATGGTCAAGTCGTTCTCGCTGCCCAGCGAGGCGGTGCTCCTGCGTCGCATGGAGAACATGGTCTTCTCCGTCTGCGCCGATCTGCGCGCCTGCGCGGACTGGCGGGCGCTCGCCGACGAGCTGCTCGCGGGCGAGGCGCCATCGACGGTTTTGGGCATCGAGCACCGCGCGTGGCTCGACGGGCGGTGATCCCCGCGCGGGGCCGCGCGACAGTTGACGCGACAGCATGAGGTGGCCGTAGCGGTCCATCGTGATCGCGATGAACGAGCGCCCCATCGTCACGCTGAGCGCTTCGCGTCCGCTCCCGCAGCGATGGCGAAACGGGCGGTGGGTTCGGAGCCTGCTCGGAAGATGAGGCTCCCCGCCTGATCGCGAAGTCCCGGCGGGCGTGAGCGACGTAGGGCAGGAAACAATCGGAAGAGCCCTGCATCCATGCCCCACCCTGACCCGCAAGCCGACCCGGCCCTCAACGCCCGCGAGATGGCGATCCGCGCGACCGTCGCGGTCGGGCTGCTCGGCGTCGGCCTCATCCACCTCATCGACTCGATCGGCAAGTACTCAGAGACCCGTTACCTGTTCTGGATGTACATGGCCTTGATCCTCGGTTGTCTCACGCTCGCCGGCGCCCTGCTGTTCTCCCGCTCCCGCCTCACCCTGCCCGCAGCGGCCGCTCTGGTCGCCGGCGCGCTGATCGGCTTCGTCCTCAACCGGACCGTCGGCCTGCCGAACGCCACCGGCGACATCGGCAACTGGACCGAGCCGATCGGCCTGGCCAACGTGTTCGTCGAGGGCTCGATCCTCGCGATCGCCCTTCCCGCCCTCCTGCTCGCCCGCCGCACCGCGTCCGCGCCGGCGCGCCGCCGCACGCCGAGCGCCTCGGCCGTTCCCGAAACCGTCTGAGCCGCGGCGGTTGCCGGGCCCGCGGCCGCGACGGGCTCAACCGGCCCGCCGGCTGGCGACGGACGCGGCCGGAGCGATCGTCGGCGGCACGCTCGCGGGCGTGGCCAAGGCCGGGGCGAGAGGCCGTCCATCCGCACGGGGTCAGCTACACCGCCCGGCCGCCCATCGACGGCGCCCCCGCGGCCCCACGGCCCTCGGAGCTGTTGAGCACCGTGCGCGGAGCACCCGGCGATCGTGCGCTTCTCGCGCTCGGTCGGGCGCCGGCGACCGCTCGTTCCTGCTCGGGGCGCGGCCGGTCCCGGACTCCCCCCGTCGGGGCGGCGAGGCCGAGTTCGACCGCCTGGAGGGCGACCCTCACCGGACGGCTGCCGCGCGGACGGCGCCTGCTGCTCAGCTGGGTCTGCGCGCACCCCGAGCGGGTCGGCGCCGCACAGGCGGCGCACGCCGTGCGGGCCCTGGGCAAGTGCCCACCTACGCTGCGCTCAAGCGGGCGATGCGCGCGTAGGGTGAGGCGCTTCCGTCGGCCGAGGTGCGCACACTCCACGGCGTCGGACACGTCCCGATGCTGGATGACCCGGCGGGTGTCGCCGCGCTCATCCGCGACTTCGCGACCGGGCCGCGACGTCCGGCGTCTCGCCTGCCCGCCGCGTGCGAGACCCCCTGAGCACCGGACGCCACCGGGAACCGGGCATGCTCTGAGGTCAATGGCCACCGAACCCCGCCCCGAGGCGCTCCGCGCGCTCGCCGACACCGGGCTGCGCCTCGCGCGCGGCACCACCTCCGCCCGGCTCGCCCTCGCCGGACTGCGCGACGCGATCGATCCCGCGACGCTGCCGCCCCGGCTGCGCGAGCGCATCGTCGCTGAGATGGAGCGCGCGCACGCCGAGACCACGACGGCGCTGGCGTTCAAGGAGATCGAGAAGGCGTTGAAGGACGCGTGGGGCGCGCCGCCGACCGACGTCCTGGACGCGCTCGAGCCCGAGCCGGTCGCCTGCACCCCGACCGCGCAGGTGCACCACGGCGTCCACGAGGGGGCCGCCGTCGCGGTGAAGGTGCTGCGGCCCGGCATCGCCGACCAGGTCCGCCAGGACCTCAACCTGCTCGAGGCGCTCATCCGACCGCTCGGCGCGGCCTTTCCCTCCCTGGCGCCGGGGGTGCTGCTCCGCGAGGTCCGCGAGCGGGTCCTCGACGAGCTCGACCTCGAGCACGAGGCCTCGACCCAGCGCAGCTTCGCCCGGGCCCTGCGGCGCCACGAGCAGCTCCACGTCCCGGCCCCCGTGAGCGCGCTCTGCCACGAGCGGGTGCTCGTGAGCGCCTGGGTCGACGGCACGCCGGTCGGCGCGCTGACCGATCCGGCCGAGCGTGCGGAGGCGGCGCGCGCGCTCGTGCGCTTCCACGTCGGCTCGGCGCGCTTCGGCACCGTGCACGCCGACCCCCACCCCGCCAACGCGTTGCGCATGGCCGACGGCCGCGTCGCCTTCCTCGACTTCGGCGCGGTGCGCCAGGTCGCGGCGGACCGCGTCGACGTGGGCGTCCAGGCGCTCGACGCGCTGCTCGACGGCGACCCGGAGGCCCTCGGCGCCGCCCTCGACCGCCTCGGCTGGCTGCCCGCCGAGGCGGGCGCGCGCGCGCTGGTGCTCGGCCGCGAGCTGTTCGACGGCCACCTCGACGGGCTCTCGCGCCTGGACGCGGCCGTCGTCGTGGAGACGGGCGAACGGGCGGCCGCCCGCGCGGAGGCGCTCTGGCCCCTGGCGCAGGTCACGTCGGTGCCGCCCGAGGACCTCTGGCCCCTGCGGATGCTCGGCGGCCTCGTCACGCTCCTCGCGCGCCTCGACGTCGAGGAGGACTGGCCGCAGCTGCTGCGCCGCGCCGCGTGCAACGGGTGGTGAGCTGTCGGCTCAGCCGTCGGCCTCCAGCGCCCTCTGCGCCGCCTCGTTGGCCAGGACCTCGCGGTTGGTGCGCTCGGCCAGCAGCCTGAAGCCGCCCTGGAGGACGTCGTTGACGCCGGTCAGCGCCAGCACGTTGGTCACCGCGCGCCCCGTCGAAGGCGAGGCCGTGCGCAGCCCGACCAGCCCGAGCGCGCTCCACGTCCCCATGCAGCGCGTGCAGGTCAGCAGCTCGCCGACCGCGTGCCGCAGGCCGGTCCCCTCGGGCGCGAGGGCCTTGTGCTCCGCGCTCTCACGGACGAACGGCTCGCGCAGCCACGTCGACACCTTCTCCTTGGCCACGACGTCGGCCAGCGCGAACGTGGCCAGCGCGAGGAGCGGCAGCTCCTCGCGCGGGATGGCGAGCGATCCGTCGCGCTCGCGCCGGCGGGCCAGGGCGACCACGCCGCCGAGGCCCACCGCAAACGCGCCTTCGAGGATCGCGTAGTGCACGGGACTGGTGGCCGACTCCGGGGTCGACGCGGCGCCGGGCCACCGCCCGGCCCCCTCGGCTCCGGCGTCTGGATCGGCGTGAGGATGCTCCATCCCCCGATCGTGCCAGATACCCCCGGGGGGACTTCGGTGGCGCGGGGCCGTGTCGCCTACGCCTCCACCATCACGCGCTCCTGCACGACCCGGAACGGGTTGCCGGACGGGTCACGGAACGCGGCGTCGATCCCGTAGGGGCGCTCCGTCGGCTCCTCGGTGAACTCCACGCCGCGCTCGCGAAGCTCCTCGTAGGTCGCGCGGCAGTCGTCGGTGGAGAAGAAGTACGCGCCGGACACCCCCTTGGCCATCAAGTTCTGGAGCTGGGCTGCGGTCTCCGCGTCGATCACGGGCGGGCCAGGGATCGCCATGAGCACGAAGGCGACGTCGGGCTGGCCGGCCGGCCCGACCGTGAGCCAGCGGAAGTCGCCCATCTCGGCGACGGTGACGTCGGCGCGCAGCTCGAGGCCGAGCTTGTCGGTGTAGAAGGCGAGCGCCTCGTCCTGGTCGTGGACGAAGACGTTGACGGTGGAGATCTTCTTGAGCATCGGGGCCTCTCTGGGTGGGTTCTGCGGACGACCCGAACGCTACGGAGGGCCGGTGCCGCTGTCTTCTCCAAACGTGCTCGATCGCGGCCGGGCATGCGCGCGCAGCACGCATGTCGGGATCCGCGCGAAGCTGCTCGCCGGCGGATGGGCGGCGCGGTAGGCGGTGGGCGAGCACCCGTAGATCCGCCCGAAGCTCGTGGTGAACGAGCCGACGCTCGTGAGCCCGACGCTCAGGCAGACCTCCGCCACCGAGCGGTCCGTGGTCCGCAGGAGCGCCGCCGCGCGCTCCATCCGGCGGGTCAGCAGATACTGGTGCGGGGGCTCGCCGAAGGCCCGGCGGAACTCGCGGCTGAAGTGCGCGCGCGACTGGCCCGCGACGCGCGCGAGCGCCTCCACGTCGAGCGGCTCGGCGTAGCGGGCGTCGATGAGATCGCGCGCGCGCAGGAGGTGCCGGGCCGGGGGGACGAAGCTCATCGGACCCCCTCAGCATCGCCCGCGGAGCGCGCGTTCGCACGCCACGGCCGCCTTCGCGGCGAGCTCAAGCCGGCGGGTCACCGCGTCGATCTCCGTCGGCGACCGCAGGAACTCCTGGAAGATCCTCCACATCCCCTGCTCGGCCGTCGCGCCGAACGCCGGCGGCTGGAGGTCGGAGAGGTCGAAGCGCACCGTCCGGGCGCGGGCGAGCTCGCGCGCGGCGGCGCGGGTCAGCGCGTCGGGGTACGCCCGCGCATCGAGGCGGCGGTTCGGGGAGACGAAGCCGCCGGCACGCGCCCACGGCTCCGCGGCGGCTGCGGTGTCCAGGAAGCGGATCAGCCGCCGCGCCTGCGGCGACGCGCTGAACGCGACGGCGACGTCCCCGCCCACCACCGCGGCGGGCGGCGCGCCCGCCGTCGAGCCGGGGAAGGCGAAGAAGCGCGCGTCCCGGGCCGCCCGGGTCGCGGCGGCAGCCGGCGACACCGGCAGGAAGCCGCGCACGAAGTCGCCCTCGTAGACCATGCCGGCGCGGGGCGCCCCGGAGAAGACGCGGCTCACCGACTGCGGGGCGCCCCGGAGAAGACGCGGCTCACCGACTGCGGGAAGCTCGTGCGCAGGGCGTCGGCGGTCGGGCCGACGAGGGCCGGGTCGCCGAAGATCGTCGCGAACCGCCGCAACGCGAGCTTGACGCTCGGATGCGTCCACGCGATCGCGTGGTCGGCGAGTTGGCGGTAGCGTCTCGGGCCGGCGGTTCGCAGGTAGACGTTCTCGAACCAGTCGGTGAGCGTCCAGCCGTCCCCCCCGGCCACCGAGAACGGCGTGATCCCCGCGGCGGCGAGCTTGCGACCCGCCGTCAGCAGCTCGGGCCACGTGCGCGGCGGACGCCGCACCCCGGCCGCCCGGAACGCGCGCGCGCTGTACCAGAACGTCGACTTGTCGGCCGCCTTGAACCACACCCCGTAGAGGCGGCCGTCGACGGTGCCCAGCCGGCGCCAGGTCGCTGAGTAGTTCGCCCGGACGAGGTCGCCGGCGGCGCGGTCGATCGGGCGGATCTGGCCTCGCCGGGCGAGATCGGCCATCAGCCCGGGCTGGGACAGCAGCGCCACGGCCGGCGGGCACGCGCGCCGGATGCGCGACCGCAGGTGGGAGGCCATCTGCCGGGTCTCGTACGCGTAGCGGACACGGATCCGTCGAGCGACAGCACCCCCCGCCGACGGCCGGCGGGCAGGCGATCGACGCAGACGTTTCGGCAGATCGCGAGCAGCCACGGGCGCACACTGTCTTTGCGCCGGTACTGCCCGAGCGAGCGGTAGGCCTTGAGGAACGTCTCCTGCGCGCCGTCCTCGGCCTCGTGGTGGTCGCGCAGCGTGAAGTAGGCCAGGTTCCACACGTCGAGCTTGTAGCGGTAGTAGAGGAGCGCGAAGGCCTCGGCGTCACCGCGCCGCGCGTCGGCGACCAGGGCGTCGTCGTCCGCTTCGCCTCGCACACCCCCTACGACGACGGGGGAGCCCGGATTGACGACCGCCGGCGGCGGGATCTGGCGCGATGGGAGCATGGGCGACCACGCGGAACCTATCCGCCGGCACGCCACGCGGAGAATGTTTTTCGCCACCTCCTCGACAGGTGGGCAGCGCCGTCATCCGCCCCAAATCCAGGTCTCTGAGATCCGCAGCGCCGTGAACAACATCAGCATCACCAAGCGACCGCGCGCGGATCGGCGCGGCCTGTGCCGCGCACAGCAGCGGCCGCTGCCCCCGCTTCGTCCAGCGCGCGGCGCGGCCAGCGCCCGCTTGTCGCGATGCACGTTCGGTCGCCCCAGCCCGAGGCAGCGGTACAGCGCGTCGCGCGACGCGAGCGCCAGGTTCACCGTCGACGCTGCCGCGCTGCCGCTCGACCTGGAGGTAGCGGCGGAAGTCGCCGGCGCGTGATCGCGCGCGACCGGGTCGGTCAGCGCATCGCCCTGCCAGCCATCCCGGTCCGGCGTCACAGCGAGGCAGGCGCAGTTGGACCGCACGTTGCGCGCGTACTCCCGGCGCGAGCGCTCCGCCCACGGCCCTCCCGCGAGCCACCGCTCGAACACCTCTGGGACCGCTGCGAGCTCGACCGCGTCGCTCATCAGACGGTTGCGCCTATGTCGCCGCGGCGGAAGCCCGATCGGGGCCGCCGCCAGACCCGGTTTGTCGCCACCCCCCGGGTTCTATGGCGACTAAGGGCAGTTAGCCGCCACCTGCCGTCGTGCGCGCTTTCCGCACGGTGCGGGACCGCGATCGGCACGAGGCAGATGCTCGTCGCTGTGCGAGAGCGGGGCGCACCAACCGTTTGCGCACAGCGCAGCCGGATGTATGATCGGGAGGCGTGCAGGGCGCATCCGGTCCGCGGAGAGGGCGAAGCCCACCTGAGCGAGCAGGTCTGTACGGTCGGTGTCTCCTTTCCGGCCCGAGATTGCGGACTCCGGGCGCGAACGGAAGGAGTCCTCAGTGCCACCCCGCGGTCTTCCCGGCAATGCCAACCTCGAGCAGCTGAAGAACGACGCCAAGTCGTTTCAGCGTGCGGTCCGATCCGGCGATGCCGGTGCTGCCGATGTCGTCAACGAGTCCCATCCCCGGCTGCTTTCGGCGCGTCCGGGCTCCCCGGAGCTTGCCGGTTTCAAGCTCGCCGGCGCTCAGCTCGTCGTAGCGCGGCGGTTCGGCTTTCCGAGCTGGCCGAAGCTCAAGGCGCACCTAGAGCTCGTCGAGCGCTACTCGTGCTCACCGCACCATCCGGCGACCGCCGAGGCGCTCGGCGACGGGTTGTCGCCAGCCGACGAGTTCCTTCGCCTCGCGTGCCTGAACTACGGCAGCGACGATCCGGTGCGCTGGCAGCGTGCCGCCGAGCGCCTCGAGGCGAGTCCGCAGCTTGGTCACGCGGATATCTACACTGCTGCCGCGGTCGGGGAGGTCGCGGCGGCCCAGGAGCTGCTGGCGGCCGACCCGGGGTGTACGCGGCGGCCGGGCGGGCCGTTTGCGTGGGAGCCGCTGCTCTACGTCACCTACTCGCGTCTTCCCGCGCCGGCCGCCGGCCGGTCAGCGGTCGAGGTGGCGCGGCTGCTGCTCGATCACGGCGCGGACCCGAACGTGGGGTATCTGTGGGAGGGGCTGGTTCCCCCGTTTACGGCGCTGACCGGCGTGTTCGGCCACGGCGAGCAAGGAGCACCGCCGCACCCCGAGGAGGTGGCGCTCGCCCGGCTGCTGCTCGAGCACGGCGCCGACCCGAACGACGAGCAGACGCTCTATAACCGCCAATGGAGTCGCGACGATGGGTGGCTCAAGTTGCTGTTCGAGTTCGGGCTCGGAACCGGCGACGGCGGGCCGTGGGCCCGGCTGCTCGGCGACCGGCTGGCCTCGCCTCAGCAGATGCTCGAGAACGCGCTCATCGCCGCTGCCCACCACGGCTTCGCTGACCGGGTGCGCCTGCTGCTCGCCCACGGCGTCGACCCGGCGGGCCTGGGAACTCAGCATCCGGCCCACGGGGGCCGGACTCCGATCGACGAGGCCGCGCTGGTCGGACACCTGGAGATCGTCGATCTACTCGCCCCCGCCGGCGCGCAGCTGAGCGGCGACGAGGTCGACCGGTTCGTCTCGATCTGCATGGCCGGCGACCGTGCGCGAGCCGCGGAGCTCCGGTCAGCCGACCCGACGCTCGTCGACCGCGCGATCGCCCGCCGGCCGGACCAGCTGATCCGCGCCGCCGAGACGGACAGCGTGGTGGCCGTCGAGCTGCTGATCGAGCTCGGGTTCGACGTCAACGCGCGTTCCCGCACAGCGCCGCTGCACGAGGCGGCGATGCACGGCAATGTCGAGATGATCCAGCTGCTCCTCGACCACGGCGCCGACCCGAACGTTCGCGACGGCGAGTTCGGTGCCCCGCCCGCCGGGTGGGCCGAGCACCACGGGATGACCGACGCCGAGGCGCTGCTCGCGCCGCTCACGGAGCAGCCGCGACGACGCGTCGCCGCTCCTCCAGCGTCAGAGAGCAGCTGAACTACCACCCGCGGCAGAGCAAATGCAGGAGTCCGGGCGCGTTGCGCGCTCCGGACTCCTGATGCGCCACAAGCAGTCCGCCGTCGGCGTCTAAGGGTCGGAGGCGAGAGGAAGGGCGCGGTGGCCGGGGTCACGTTCGATCGCGTCAGCAAGGTCTACGAGGACGGCACCCGTGCCGTCTCGTCGATCGAGCTCGAGATCGTCGACAAGGAGTTCATGGTGCTCGTCGGGCCCTCGGGCTGCGGGAAGACGACGGCCGAGCGGCCGCGGGAGTCGCGCGTCGCGCGCATCGGGCGCAAGGTCCGCCGCGGGCCGCTGCACGTGCTGCACGTGGTGATCGCGGTGCTGTGGCTGGTCCCCACCATCGGCCTGATCGCGACGTCGCTGCTGCCGGCGTCGGACATCGCCGACAAGGGCTGGTGGACGGTGTTCGCCAAGCCGAGCCTGACGACGTTCGACAACTACACGGCCCTGTTTGCGAACGCGGACTTGACCAAGGCGCTGCTGACCACCGCCGAGATCGCGGTCGGCAACACGCTGCTTCTGGTGATCATCGCCGCGCTGGCCGGCTACGCGTTCGCGTGGCTCGAGTTCCCCGGGCGCGACGTGCTGTTCGTCGTGGTGATCGGACTGCTCGTGGTGCCGCTCCAGGTGGCCCTGATCCCGATCTTCTCCCTCGACCAGATCACCGGCCTGTTCGACACGGTCTTGGGGCTGATCCTGTTCCACGTCGCGTTCGGGCTGCCGTTCGCGATCTTCCTGCTGCGGAACTTCTTCATCGGCATCCCGAAGGACATCTTGGAGTCCGCGCGGATCGACGGCGCCTCGGAGTGGCGCATCTTCTTCAGGCTGATCCTGCCGCTCGGCCTGCCCGCGATCGCGTCGCTGTCGATCTTCCAGTTCCTGTGGAGCTGGAACGACCTCATCGTGGCGCTGACCTACGGGCGCGACACGCAACCGATCACTGTCGCGATCTTCTCCCAGACGCGCCAGTTCGGCTCGAACATCGACCTCATCGCGCCCGCCTCGTTCATCTCTCTGGCGATCCCGCTGGCCGTGTTCCTGGCCTTCCAGCGCTACTTCGTGCAGGGCCTGCTCGCCGGGTCGGTGAAGTGAAGGCTGACGCCTACGCCGCCTCGCGCAGGGCCCCGATCTCCCGGTTGAGCGACAGGCGCTCCAGCGCGCGGCGCTCGACGTCGCGCACGCGGTCGGCGGAGATCCCGAGGCGCCGCCCGGTCTCGGTCAGCGGGTGCGGGCCGTCGCCGCCCGCGATGCCGTAGCGCAGCTGGAGCACGTCGCGCTCGACGTCGGGCAGGCCCTCGAGGGCACGCTTGATCGCGTCCTCGCGCAGCCCGACGCTGACCTCCTCCTCCGTCGAGGCCGCCTGCGACGGCAGCAGGTCGCCGAGGGCGGACTCGTCGCTCTCGCCGACCGGCTTGTCGAGCGAGGTGACGGTCCGGGCCAGGTCGCGGACGTCGGCGAGCTGCTCCTGCGTGAGCTCGGCCGCCGCGATCAGCTCCTCGTCGGTCGGCGGCCGCCCGAGCTTGGTGTTCAGCTCGCGCTCGACGCGGCCCACGCGCCGCTCGCGCTGGGCGACGTTGACCGGGATGCGGATCGTCCGCGCCTTGTTCTCGATGCCGCGCTGGATCGCCTGACGGATCCAGAACGTCGCGTAGGTGGAGAACTTGAAGCCCTTGCGCCAGTCGAACTTCTCCACCGCGCGGATCAGCCCGAAGATCCCCTCCTGGATGAGGTCGAGCAGCGGGAGGTCGTGGCCCTGGTAGCGGCGGGCGAGCGACACGACGAGGCGCAGGTTCGCGCTGATCATCTGCTCCTTGGCAGCCGCGTCGCCCTCCTCGACGCGCTTGGCCAGCGTCTGCTCCTGTGCCTTGGTCAGCAGCGGGAAGCGGCCGATCTCCGAGAGGAAGAGCTGCAGCGCATCGGTCGTGGTGCTCGCCCAGTCGCGGTAGCCGACCTTCGTCCCCCGGCTCGCGCTCGCGGCGGGCGTGGGAACCTCGATGCGGGCGCAGTCGTCGGAGACGTCGAGACCGGCGGTCTCGAGGTGGTCGTGCACCGCGTGGGCCTGCTCGTCGTCGAGCTCGAGCTCCTCGGCGATCTCGGCCAGCTGGGAGTAGTTGAGACAGCCCTGGCCCTCGGCGCCGACGATGAGCGCGTCGATCCGCGATCGGGCGTCGAAGTCCAGGGTTGTCGCATCGGGAGCGGCCATCTTCGATGATTGCCCACGGGTGACGCGGAGCTAACGACACCGACAGGTTTCGGTGCATCGGCGCGTCAGTCGATCAGCCGGCGCCGCATCCGGTTGACGGCCACGCGCCACATGGCCAGCGCGAAGGCGAGCAGCGCGAGGACACGCAGCGCGTCCTCGCCGGGTTGCAGGCCGAACACGGCGTGGCGGACGAGCTCGACGCAGTGGTGCAGCGGGTTGAACTCGGCGGCCACCTGCGCCCAGCGCGGCAGCCCCGCGATCGGGAAGAACGTCCCGGCCACGAGGAACAGCGGGGTGAGCACGGCGCTGACGATGTAGTTGAAGTTCTCGATGGCCGAGACGACCGCGGCGACGAGGATCCCGAAGCACGCGAAGCCGAAGCCCGTGATGAAGGCGATGAACGGCACGAGAAGCATCCCGAGCGACGGGTCCAGGCCGAAGCCGATCGCCACCAGCATCGGGGTGCAGCCGTAGACCCCGGCGCGCAGCGCGATCCACAGCGCCTCGGCGGTCACGAGCTCCTCCACGTCGACGGGCGCGGCGAGGATCGCGTCGTAGGTGCGCTGGAAGCGGTGCTTGACGAACGTCCCGAACATCGCCGGAAACGCGCTGGAGAACAGGACCGCGGTGGCGACGGTGCCGGTGCCGACGAAGTCGACGTAGTCGAAGCCACCGACCTTGGAGACGAGCGTGCCGAAGCCGAAGCCGAAGGCGAGCAGGTAGATCGTCGGCTCGACCGTCGAGGAGAACGTCGTGGCCTTCCAGTAGGACGCGAAGTTCACGAACTCGCGGAAGACGACCCCACCGATCGCGGGGCGCTCGAGCCGGCGCAGGCGCCGGGGGGCGGCTTCGCGCCGTTCGGCGGCCATCAGGCGATCTCCTCGCCGGTGAGCCGGACGAAGACGTCCTCGAGGTTGGCCGCGCGGCGATGCCCCTCGGGGAAGGCACCGTCGACGGACTCGGCCTGCAGGACGGCGACGCTCGTCCCCGTCCGCCGGGTCGCGTGGCCCTGCGCGCGGGCCTCGGCCTCCACCTCGAGCAGCCGCTCCGGGGGCCCGTAGACCTCGAGGACCTCGCGCCCGGCGTGCTCGGCGATCAGCGCACCGGGCGCGCCCACCGAGACGGCCTTGCCGTGGCTCATGATCGTCACGGAGTCGGCCAGGCGCTCGGCCTCGTCGATGTAGTGCGTGCTCATCAGGACGGAGGTCCCCTCCCGGCGCAGACGGTCGATCAGCGCCCAGAGCTCCTGGCGCACCTGAGGGTCGAGCCCGACGGTCGGCTCGTCCATGAGCACGAGCCGGGGACCGTGCACAAGGGCCCGGGCGATGAGCAGTCGCCTCCGCATCCCGCCGCTGAGCTTGTCCGCGCGCGCGTCGGCGCGGTCGGTGAGCATCGCGAGCTCGAGCGCGCGCCGGACCGCGGCCTCGCGCTCGCCCTTGGCGACGCGGTAGAGCCGCGCGAAGACGCGCAGGTTGTCGCGGACGCTGAGCGTCGTGTCGAGGTTGTCGAGCTGCGGCACGACGCCCATCTGCGCCCGCGCCTGCTTGGAGTCGCGCGGCATCTCGCAGCCGAGGACGGTGAGCTCGCCCGCGTCGGCGATCGCCTGGCCGGTCAGCAGCCGCATCGTCGTCGACTTCCCCGCGCCGTTGGGCCCGAGCAGGCCGACGCAGGTGCCCTCGGGCACGTCGAGGTCGAGGCCGTCCACGGCCCGCAGCTCGCCGTAGGTCTTGACGACGCCGCGGAGCGAGATGGCGGAGACGGGGGCCACCGGGCGATCTTCGCAAACCCCGTTGACATGCGATTGCGATGAACTCATCATCTGCGCATGGGCCTCATCCAGATCCGTGACGTTCCCGACGACGTTCACCGCACGCTCAAAGCGCGCGCGGCAGCCGAGGGGACCTCGCTCAGCAACTACGTCCTGCGCGAGGTGACGCGCGTCGCGCGCCGCCCGACGCCGGAGGAGCTGTCGGAGCGCATCCGCACCCGCGGACCGCTCGGAATCTCCACCGAGGACATCCTCGCGGCCCGCGAAGACGGCCGCAAGTGAGGTCCGTCGCCGACGCCTCGGTCGTCGTAGCGTTCCTCGCAGGCGAGGCGTCAGCCGCCGAGGACGCGGCGCTGACCGGCGGCGCCGACGTTCCGTCGCTCATGGACGTCGAGGTGACCCACGCACTTCGAGGTCTCTTGCGAGGCGGCAAGATCGACCTGGGCGCAGCCGCGACCGCGCGGGCCGACCTCGCTCACCTCAATCTGGTCCGCCACGTCGACGCGACGCTCCTCCCGCGCGCCTGGGAGCTGCGGGACGTCTGCACCACCTACGACGCGCTCTACGTGGCCCTGGCCGAAGCGCTCGGCGCGACGCTCGTCACCCGCGACGCCCGGCTGGCGCGCGGCGTCGGGAGGCTCGTCGCGGTGTCGGTCGGCTGACGCCCTAGCCACAGCTGCGGCGAACTCAGCAGTCGGTGGCGATGCCGAGCGTCGAGCAAAGCTCGGGGAGACGCGCCGGGGCCAGTGCGGTGATGCGTTGGGTGAGCAGGGCCTTGGGGACCGTGAGAAGGTTGTCGAAACTCAGGACGCAGTCGGCGGGCATGCCGTCGGCGCGACCGAGGGCCATTTCGGTGGGGATGCCGCGGATGGTTCGTGAGGCCAGGGCGACCAGCACGGAGTTGAGGACGGGGATGGCTGCTTGGCGAGTGAGGATGCAGGCGGGGCGGCGCCCGATGTCGGGCAGTTCGGCCCACCAGATCTCGCCGCGGTTCACGACGTCGCGGGGCTCTTCGGCACGTCGTCCCAGGACTCTTCTTGCAGCGCAGCACGCACAAGGGCCAGCGAGTCGGAGTCGTCGGCCGGCGGGATGCGTGTGTAGCCCTCGACGATCGCTGCGTCGATGGCGGCGGCGCTGCGCTGGAGGAGATAGAGCTCGAGCGCCTCGCGGACGAGCTCAGAACGCGAGCGGCCACCGGTGCTCGCGCGCAGCGCGTCGAGCGCCGCCAGCAGCTCCTCGTTGAGCTGCACGAGCGTCTGAACCCTCGCCATGACCAAATTGTAAGCCATATGAGTCTAGGTCGCGGGCGCGGTTCGCGAGTCGCCCGTGGGTGGGTGTGCCGTTTCGCCTGTGAGGCCCGCCCCGCCTCGCTCAGCGCGCCTGCACGAACAGGGTCTGCTGGGCGAAGCCGATCGGCCCGCGCGCGTCGTAGAGCGTCGAGCTGGCCCAGCCGATGCCCTCCGGCGCGATGCGCGTCCGCGCGTCGAGCAGGACCCACGGTCCCTCGGGGTCGCGCAGGAGCGTGACCGTCAGGTCGGTGTTGACGAACAGGTGCGTGCGGAAGTCCAGGACGTGCGACACGCCGTTGCCGAAGTCGGCCGCCGCGACGGCGAGCGCGGCGGGGTCGGTCGCCTCACCCGCGACGAGCGGACCCGCGAGGCGAAACCAGGCCAGCGAGCGGCCGCCGCCGAAGCGCGTGCCGCCGGCGTAGCGGATCTCCATCCCCGTGCGGTTGAAGCTCTCCTCCCCGGGCTGAGCCCCCGCCACCGACGGGTGCGCGACGCTCTCCCGCGGCCCCTCACCGGGCAGCCCGTCGGGCCACACGGCCTCCTCCGGCAGCGCCATCGGCTCGCCGCGGCGCAGGAGCACCGCGCGGGCCATCAGCGCGGGACGGCCGCCCGCGCTGAGCTCCGCCTCGGCGACCCGGAAGCGGCGGCCCGGCTTGAGCACCGTCGCGGTCACGGTAAGCGGCGCGAGCGGCACCGGACCCAGGAAGTCGAACGTGCACCGCGCGAGCTGCAGCTCCGGCGCGAGCTCCCGGAGCGCGCGGACCACGAGCGCGGCGGGCGCGCCGCCGTGCAGCTCCGCGGGGTCCCACGGCCCCACGGCGTGCGGGGTGGGGACGAAGCGGTCGCCGGCGCGGGTGAAGATCGTCACGTCGCTCATCGCAGCTCCTTGCGGACGACGAGCTTGAGGCCCGACCAGGTCGCGTCGATCGCGCAGACCTCGGGCACCGCCGCCCCCTGGGCGGTGGTCGGATCCACGAGCTCGGTCGGGAGCACGACCGCGCGGATCACGTCCTCGGTGATGTCCGTCGCCACCCCGCTCGCCCGCTTCGGCCACGCGATCCACACCATCCCGGCGGGCTCGATCGCGGCGCGCAGCGCAGGCAGCCGGCGCGCGAGCGCGGCGCGCGCGGTGACGAAGCAGACGACGAGCTCCCGCTTGCCCCGGAGCCGTGTCGTGAGGGTCACCGCGTCGGGGAGCGCGCCGAGGACCGTGTCCCGGAAGCCGGCGGGCTCGCCGAGGAGGACGACCGCCATCGCGGCCTTGACGCCGAGCTTCGTGGCCAGCGGGGTGCCCAAGTAGCCCGCCGGAGTGCTCACGGGGCCCACGCCCGCGCCGCGAGCTCGGCGATCACGCGCGAGAGCTGGCCGCCCTGCCAGGCCAGCGGGCTCTTGCCCTCCTCCTCGACGACGAGCGACGCGCCGGGGATGCGCTCGGCGTACTCCTCGCCGATCCAGAGCGGGTGGCCCGGGTCGGCCTCGTCGCGGTCGGCGACGACGACGGTCGGGCAGGCGACCGCGCCGAGCTCGTCGATCGCGAAGGGCTCCGAGCGCGGGACCTGCTGCAGGGCGTCGGCGACGGCGCCGGGGTTCTCGTGCTGCGCGAGGCGCTGGCGCAGGACCCGCTCGACCGTGGCCCGCCACGACTCGGGGACGTGGCCGAGCTCGTAGGCCGCGACGAAGCCGTCGACGCCCCCGGTGCGCAGGCCCGCGGCGAGGCGGTCCCAGCGCTCGAGGCCGGGCGGCGCGTCGGGGTGCGCCGCGGGGGTGATGACCACGAGGCCCGCGACGCGCTCGGGCGCGTCGAGCGCGCACCGCAGGGCGGTGTGCGCGCCCATCGATGCGCCCGCGAGCACCGCGCGCGCGAGCCCGCGCGCGTCGAGCAGCGCGAGGAGGTCGGCGACCAGCTCGGGGTAGGCGTAGGAGGCCGCCGCCGCGGTGGCGCCGTGGCCGCGCGCGTCGTAGGCGATGACGCGGTGCCCTGCGCGCTCGAGCGCCCTGGAGCCCATGACGACGTAGCGGTGCGTGGCGGTCAGCCCGTGGAGCAGGACGACGGGCGGGCCGTCGCCGGCGTCGGTCGCGAAGAGGTCGGGGGCGGCCACGGCGACCGCCTACCCTACGCGGCCCATGACCGCGATCGACGTCACCGAAGCGACCTTCCAGACCGAGGTCCTCGACCGCTCCGCGACCGTCCCCGTCGTCGTGGACTTCTGGGCGGAGTGGTGCGCGCCCTGCCGCCAGCTGACGCCGCTGCTGGAGAAGACCGCCGCCCAGCACGCGGGCAAGGTGATCCTGGCCAAGGTCGACACCGACGCCCACCCCGCCCTCTCCCAGCGCTTCGACGTCTCGGGCATCCCGGCGGTCAAGGCGTTCGTCGACGGCGAGGTGACCGACGGGTTCGTCGGCGCGGTGAGCCCCGGCGTGGCCGAGCGGTTCTTCGCGAAGCTCTACCCGAGCGAGGCCGACGTCCTGGCCGCCGCCGGCGACGAGGCGTCCCTGCGCGCGGCGCTCGCGCTCGAGCCGGGCCGCGCCGATGCGAGCGTCGCCCTCGCGCGGCTGCTCGTCGCCTCGGACGAGCGCGCCGAGGCGCTCGCGCTGCTCGGGCGCGTCCGCGGCTCCTTCCAGGCCGACGGGCTGGCGGCGCAGCTGCGGCTCGCCGAGGACGGCGAGACCGACGTCGCCGAGGCGCTCGCGGCGCTCGACGCCGGCGACACGGGCCGCGGCCTCGACGGCCTGCTCGAGGCGATCCCGCACGCCGACGCCAGCAAGGACGACCTGCGCGCGGTGATCGTCGGCGTCCTCGACGAGCTCGGCGTCGACCACCCGCTGGCGCGCGACGCGCGCCGCCGCCTCGCCGCCGCGATGTTCTGAGCGGGGCCGCGCCCGTCTTCGAGGTTGAGCCCGCCACGCGGGACGAACCTCGAAGGTTGCGCGCGCAACAGGCCGCTACAGCGGGAGCGCGAGCTGGTCGCCCGGCGGTGCCGGCTCGTCCTCCTCCTCGCCGGAGAAGGACGCCATGCGCACGCCGAGCAGCCGGACGGGCCGCGGCGGCGCGTACTCGCGCAGCAGCTCGCGCGCGACGCCGTAGACCTGCTCGACGTCGTTGCTGGGCTCCCCCACCGTCCGCGCCCGCGTGACCGTCGTCCAGTCGTCGAGGCGCACCTTGATCGCGATCGTACGGCCGGTGCGGCGGTGCTTGGCCAGCCCGGCGCAGAGCTTCTCGCTCAAACGCCGCAGCGCGGCCTCGAGCTCCTCCGGGTCGGCGAGGTCGACGTCGAACGTGGTCTCCCGCGACTCGCTCACGGCGACCCGCACCGGGGTGACGTGGGACGAGGCCTCGAAGCGCGCGCGGGAGCGCAGCCACGGCCCCTGGCGCTCCCCGAAGTGCTGGGCGAGCACCCCGTCGGGCGTGGCGGCGAGCTGTGAGAGGGTCGTGATCCGGAGGCGCTCGAGCTTCTCGGCGGTCTTCGCGCCGATGCCGGGCACGAGCGACGGCGGGCTCCGGGCGAAGCGCGCGCACGCCTCCTCGCGGGTGAGCACGACGAAGCCGCGCGGCTTCTCGGCGTCGGAGGCGACCTTCGCCACGAGCTTGTTGGGCCCGATGCCGACCGAGGCGTTCATCGCCGTCTGCTCGCGGATCTGCGTCACCAGGCGGCGCATCGCGGCCTTGGGCGAGTGCATGCCGCTCAGGTCGAGATAGGCCTCGTCGAGCCCGAGCACCTCGACGAGGTCGACGGTGCCGCGGACGAGCGCCATCACCTTGCCCGACACCGCGCGGTAGGCCTCGAAGTCCGGGGGGACGAGCACCGCCTGAGGGCAGAGGCGCAGCGCGCGCGACGTCGGCATGGCCGAGCCGACGCCGAACTTGCGCGCCTCGTAGGAGGCGGTGGTCACGACGGCGCGCGGGCCGCGGCCGGAGACGACGACCGGGAGGCCGCGCAGCTCCGGGCGGCGCTGCAGCTCGACCGTCGCGTAGAACGCGTCGAGGTCGAGGTGAGCGATCAGCCGGGCCACGCTCCCGCGGAGGGTACGTGGCCCGGCGGACCGAACCGGTGTTCGCCTACCGCGTGCTGAGGACCGTGCCCGCCCCGGAGAACCCGAGGCGCGCGCGCGTCGCGCTGGTCAGGTCGAACTCGCGGGCGCCGACGTAGGGTCCGCGGTCGACGACCGGCACGCGGACGGAGCGGCCGTGGTGGCGCAGCGTGACCCGCGTCCCGCAGGGCAGCGACTTGTGCGCCACGCCGAGGGTTCCGGGCGAGAGGCGGCCGCCGCAGGCGAGGTGCCCGCCGTAGAGCCCCGGGCCGTACCAGGACGCCAGCGCGCGGCGGAAGACGTTGACCGTCCCGATCCGGCGGGCGACGGGCAGCGCCCGGGCGTCACCCGCGAACGCGACGCGCGTGCGCAGGGCGGCAGCGCGGTCCGGCGCGTAGCGCAGGCGCCAGGCTCCGCGGCCGTCGGTGACGTCGCGCGCGACGGTCTTCCAGCCGTCGCTCGCGCGGACCTGGAGCTGCACGCGGTGGCCGGCGGACGCCGGTCGCAGCGCGCCCTTGACGAGCGCCCGGCCGCCGAGCGTCACGTTGCGCCGCGCGGAGCCGATCGTGAGGGTGCCGCGGGCCTTCGCCGGCCGGCCGGCGGCGCGCGGTGCGCCGGAGCGTCCTGTGGGGCCGGTCGGGGCCGTCGGACCCGAC
>JBBQEV010000037.1:0-35407 GCA_038321325.1 Solirubrobacterales bacterium | reverse complement strand
CCCTCGCGCTGAAGGCCAACCAGGAGTACCTGCGCCGCCTCGTCGTGCCCCTCCTGCCGTCACGGGTCCGCCTCGTGCCGAGCGCGCGCACCGGTCTGCCGCTCGGCGAGCGGGCGGCCTGAGCGCCGCTCCAAGCTGAGCAGCGCGCGTCTCCAAGCTGAGCAGCGCGAGAAGGCGGATCCGGTCGCCCCACGACCGCCTTTGCCTTCTCGCGCCGCTCAGCTGTTCATTCACTGCCGCCGTAGCGTCCGCAGCGCGCGGACGGTCACGCGCGCCAGCGGCAGCCCGCCGCGCTTGAGCCCGCGCTCGCGGTCGGCGTCGCGCGCGGAGCGCAGCTCGACGATCGCCCGCGCGGCGCGCACCTGCGTCGCGCCGTAGGGAAACCACCACGGTGGCCGCCCGCCGGGCGGGTCCCAGGTGACCACTTTGGGCTCGGCGCACGTGCGCAGCGCGATCGCGCCGCGGGCGCGCCCGAAGCCCGAGCCACCGACGCCGCCCCACGGCAGCTGCGGGGCCGAGCGCGCGACGAGGTGGTCGTTCATCCAGACCATCCCGACCTGCAGCTCGCGGGCGATCCGCGCGCCCTTGTAACGGTCCGTGGTCCACACGGAGGCGCCGAGGCCGAGCTCGCAGTCGTTGGCGCCCGCGATCGCGGCCTCCTCGCCGGCGACCGCGTACACGGCCAGGACCGGCCCCGGCACCTCCTCGCGCGCGAGGCGCATCGCTCCCGTGACACCGGTGAGCACCGCCGGAGCGAAGCACGCCCCGGCCACCCCCGCCACATCGACCGGCCCGCCGCAGTGCAGCGTCGCGCCAAGGCCGACCGCGTCATCGACGAGCTCCTGCACGCGCTCGCGGCGCTGCGCGTCGACGAGCGGGCCGATCGCGGTGGCCGCCTCGCGCGGGTCGCCTACCGCCAGGCCGCGCGCACCCGCCACGACCCCGGCGAGGAAGCGCGGGAAGACGTCCTGCAGCACGTAGGCGCGCTCGATCGAGCCGCCGCACTGCCCGGCGTTGGCGAACGCGCCCCACACCGCCCCGTCGATCGCCCGGGGCACGTTCGCGTCGGCGCACACGACCATCGCGTCCTTGCCGCCGAGCTCGAGGACCGAGCGCTTCAGCCCGCGCGCGCAGGCCTCGAGCACCGCGCGCCCGGCGGCCAGCGAGCCGGTGAAGCGGATCTGGTCGACCCGGGCGTCGACGAGCGCCGCCCCCGTCACCGACCCGCCGTGCACGACCCGCAGCAGCCCCTCGGGGAGCCCGGCGCGGGCGAACACGCGGGCGATGCGCTCGCCCGCGAGCGCCGCGTGCGGGGACGGCTTGTAGACGACCCCGTTGCCCGCCATGAGCGCCACGGCGACGTCGCCGAGCGGGGTCGCGAAGGGCTCGGTCGCCGGGCCGAGCACGGCGACGACCCCGAGCGGCTCGTAGCTCCAGCGCGCCCGGGTCCGGGGTCTCAGCGCGCGCGAGACCCCGACCTTCTCCCCCGCGAGGATCCCCGGGCCGTGCTCGGCGAGCCACTGCAGCGTCTCGATCGCGGGCAGGAGCTCCATGAGCTCGATCTCCGCGCGCGGGCGGCCCTGCTCGGCGCCGATGAGCGCGACGAGCTCGTCGGCCTCGTCGATGACGGCCTGGGCGGCTCGGGCCATGTACCGCGCGCGGTCGCGGGCCCGCAGCTGCCACCACAGGCGGTGCACGGCTCGCGCCTCGCGGACCGCGGCGCCGACGGCCTCCGGCGCGGTCGGGAGGACCTCTCCGATCGACAGGCCCGTGACGGGGCTGACGCAGCTCAGCGTCGGCGCGGCGGCAGGGAAGGCCATGGCCGCATCCTGCCAGTTGGGCGACCGGCGTCCGGGCGTCGCTCCCGACGGTCGCCGCCGCGGCGCGCGGTGCCCGCGTCGGCGAGAATGCCACGGGTGGCCGCCCTCGACCCATCGCGCCCCGTGCGGGTGCTCCTGGTCTCCGCGTCGATCGGCGAGGGCCACGACGCGCCCGCCCGGGTCCTCGCGGCGGCGCTCGCCGAGCGGGGGGCGGAGGCGACCGTCCTCGACGCGCTCGTCGCGGCCGGCCCGGCCGTGCAACGGATGGCCGGAGCCGGCACCCAGTACGACGGCCGCCTGGGCAACGTCCTCTACGACATCGCCCATCCCCTCGTCGCCGAGCGCCCTCGCGGCCAGCGCGCCACGGCGCGCCTGATCGACCTCCTGGCCGGGCCTCGGTTCCTGGCCGCCGTGGAGGCGGAGCGCCCGGACGTCGTCGTGAGCACGTACCCCGGAGCGACGCTGATGCTCGGCCGCCTGCGCGCCGACGGCCGCCTCCGCGCCCCGCTGGCCTCCGCGGTCACCGACCTCGCGTCCCTGCGCTGGTGGGTGCACCCGGGCGTCGACTGTCACCTGCTGATCCATCCCGAGTCGGCGGTGGAGGTCCACCGGATCGCCGGGCCGCGCGCCCGGGCGGTGACGGTGCACGGGCTCACCGACCCGCGCTTCACCCGCCCGCCCTCGCGGCCCCGGGCGCGGGCGACGCTCGGCCTCCCGGGCGCGGGCACGGTCGTGGTGGTCTCGGGCGGGGGATGGGCGGTCGGCGACCTCCGCGGCGCGGTGGACGCCGCACTCGCCCTCCGGGTCGACACGGTGGTGGTGCTGTGCGGGCGCCGCGACGACGTCCGCGTCGCGCTCGAGCAGCGCTACGCCGGGAGCGACGCCGTGCGGGTGTGGGGCTTCACGGAGCAGATGCCCGAGCTGCTGGCCGCCGCGGACGTCCTCGTGCACTCCACGGCGGGCCTGACGGTGCTCGAGGCGCTCATGTGCGGCTGCCGCGTGGTCTCCTTCGGCTGGGGCCGCGGCCACATCCGCCAGAACAACTCGGCCTACGCCCAGCTCGGGCTCGCCACGGTCGCCGCCGACCGCGCGCAGCTCGCGACGGCCCTGGCCGGCGCGCTGGCGGCGGGCCCGGCCGTGCCGCTTCAGCCGCAGCTGCCGCAGGCCGCGGACGTCGTCCTCGCGCTCGCCGCCGCCCCCGGCCGTGCCGGCGGGTTCCCCTACGCCTGACCTGGAGGCGTTGGGGACACGCCGCGCCGGGCTCCGCGGCCCTCAGCCCGCGTCGGCCAAGCGGCGCACCGTCCCGACGGCGGGCGAGCGGGCGAGCGCGCCGGCGGAGAGGACGACCACGGCGAGGCCCGCGACGAGGAGCAGGCCGCCGCCCGGCGTCTGACCCCAGCGCTCGCCCACGACGAGCGGCGCGAGCAGCACGGGGACCGCGATCTGGCCGGCGAGCACGACCGGGGCGACCATGGAGGCAGGGCTGCGCTGCAGCGCGGTGGCCTCGCCGGTGAGTGCGAGCAGCCCGGCGGCCGCCGCGAGCGCCGCCCAGCCGACCGCGGGGAGCGGCGCGGGGAGCGCGCGGGCGACCTCGTTGATCGCCAGCGCGGCGAGCGCGTCGCCCGCGGCCGCGGCGGCGACCAGCGGTCCCGGCGCCACGGTCCGCCGCACGAAGGGCGCGAGCACGACGACGGCCAGCACGGTGCACGCCGCGGCCAGGCCGGTGGCGTCGGCGGCGTCACCGCGCTGCGGCGCGGCGAGCACGACGACGCAGACGCCGGCGACGATCCCGGCCACCCCGAGCAGCTCGCGCCGCCCCACGTGCTCGTGGAGGACCCAGCGGCTCAGCCCGAGCAATCCGACGAGCCCGAGCGCGAGGAGCGGTTGCACTACCGACAGCGGCGCCTGGCGCAGCGCGAGGACCTGCAGGCCGAAGCCCGCGAGGCTCAAGAGGATGCCGGCCACCCAGAGCGGCCGCCGCGCCAGGCGGCCGAGCAGCGCGATCTCGGGTCGGGTGACCGCGCGGGCGCGCCGGGCCTCCAGCGCCTGCAGCACGTAGGAGCCCTCGAACGCCGCCGCCGCCGCGAGACCCAGCGCGATCCCCTGGCCGGTGGCGGTTGTCATGCTGGGACGATGGGCCGGCCGCCGCACCTCAAAGCCGCGGCGCTGACGGCCGCGGCGGCCGCGTGGACGCTCCCGGCGCCCGCGGCCCACGTCGCGCCGCTGTGCTCAGCGCTCGGCATCGCCCGCCGGGTCGCGCCGGGCCCGGGAACGGTCGCGCTCACCTTCGACGACGGCCCCCACCCCCAGGGGACCCCCGCGGTGCTGCGCGAGCTCGAACGCGCGGGGGCCACCGCCACGTTCTTCGTCGTCGGCGAGCAGGTGCGCCGGCACCCCGGCGTGATCGAGGAGGTCGTGGCGGCCGGGCACCGCCTCGCGGTCCACGGCGACCGGCACGTCTGCCAGCTCCGCCGTTCCCCCCGCGCGCTGGCCGCCGACCTCGCTCGCTGCGCCGCCGTCGCGACCGACTGCCAGGACCGGCCGGTGACCCACTGGCGTGCGCCCTACGGCGTGTTCAGCCCGGCCGGCCTCGTGCTGGGCGCCCGCCGCAACTGGACGCCGCTGCTGTGGTCGCGCTGGGGGCGCGACTGGCAGCGCGGCGCGACCCCCGCGAGCATCGCGCTCCGGGCGGCGGGTAAGGCGGTCGCGGGCGACGTCCTGCTGCTCCACGACGCCGACCACTACGGCGCCCCCGGCTCCTGGCGCCGCACGGTCGCGGCGCTCCCCGCGCTGCTCGACGCACTCGGGCAGCGTGGCTTGCGCGCGGTCGCCGTCTGAGGCGCGGGCCGCGGGAAGGTCGGGCGTGGTGGCCGCAGGGGGCGAGGCCGGCCCCCGCAGCCGCGCACGAGCGGCGACGCTAGTGGACGCGGCCAGAAGTTCTGCGGGATTCCCCGGGCGTCTCGTCGGACCTGACGCGCCCGGCCGGCTTGCGAAGGCACCCAGCCTGAGCGGCGCCGGCCGGCCACGTCAGCTTTTCGAGAGATCCGCGCGGCCAATCCACCCAGAACTTGCAGCCGCGTCCACTAGGCGCCCTCGACGAGCACGCCGGCGCGGATCGCCCGCTGCCCGATCCCCGCGAGCGCGAGCACCAGCCCGGCGCCCGCGGCACCGAGCACGAGCAGGGGGACGTCGAGGCGCCCAACCCCGAGCGCACCGGAGACTGACGGCAGCACGAGGGGAACGAGCAGGAGGCCGCCGAGGGCCGAGACCACGGCGCCCGCGAGGCGCTCCGCAGCGAGGACGCACAGCACCGCGACGCTCAAGATCACCGCGACGGTCGCCGCGTCGCGATCTTCGACCCCGGCGGCCTGGATCAGCTCCAGGTATCCCATGACCGTGAAGACGGCTACCGACAACAGCGCGAGCGCGCGGGCGCCGACGAGGACGGCTCGCGACCGTGCGCGCGGGGAGGTCGTGGCGACCGGGACGGTCGCCGCTACGCTCGCCTCCGGCGCGTGCTCCTGCTCCCGGACCCACGCCACGTAGCTCCGCACGCCCTCGGCGAACGGCGTCGTCGCCCGCCAGCCGAGCTCGGCGGCGGCGCGCGCCCCCGAGACGCGCGCCCCGGCGAAGTCGCCCGAACGCCCCTCGGTGTGGATGACCTCGAGCGAGCCGACGGCCTCGCCGACCGCGTCGGCGATCTGCCGGACCGAGGTGTCCTCGTCGCCCACGAGGTTGTAGACGCGCCCCGCCGCCTCGGGCCGCAGCGCCGCCACGACTCCCTCGGCGAGGTCCTCGACGTAGACGAAGCGCCGCGACTGCGCGCCGTCGCCCGCGATTGTCAGCGGCTCGCCCGCCAGCGCCTTGCGCACGAAGATCGGCAGCACCGCGGCCGGCCGCGCGCGCGGGCCGTAGGGGATCCCGAAGCGCAGGATCGTGGACGTGACGTCGTAGAGCTCGCCGTAGGACTTGCAGTACATCTCGCCGGCGACCTTGGTCGCGGTGTAGAAGTGGCTCGGCAGCGCCAGCGCGGTCTCCTCGTCGACCTCGTCGGCCACGACGTCCGAGTAGGCCCAGATCGTCGACGCGTAGAGCACGTGCGCGCCCGTCTCGCGGGCGGCCTCGAGGACGTTGAACGTCCCGCGGGCGTTCAGCGACTCGGCCTCGCGCGGCTCCTTGGCCACGATGCCGACGTCCGCGGAGGCCGCGAGGTGGGCGATCGCGTCGCAGCCCTGCGCCGCGGCGAGGACCTCCGCGCCGTCGAGCAGATCGCAGAGCACGGTCTCGACCCCGGCGTGCTCGGGATAGGGCGAGCGGCGGATGTCGAAGATCCGGGGCTCGTGGCCGGCGGCGACCAGCCGATCGACCACGTGCGAGCCGATGAAACCGGCACCTCCGGTGACCAGGACCTTCATGCCGTTACCTCCGGGCGGTAGTAGAGCGGGACGCACCAGTGGTGCGTCCCGACCCAGTCTGAGTTCGGGAGTTCGTCGCCGGTGCCGAGGATCCGGTGGCACGGCGCTTCGTAGACCTTGCCCGTGGAGCGCTCGATCGGGTCGAAGACGACGTACTTGTAGAGCCCGGAGACCATGCCGTCGGGCAGCCGCAGGCGCCCCGGGTGCTCGGGATCGAGCCGCTCGCGGGCGTAGTCGTTCTTCCAGGCCACGATCTCCGCCAGGCGCTCCACCTGCACGAGGCCGAGGGCGGCGGTGAAGTCGCTCATCCGGAAGTTGAGGCCGTGGATCGCGTGATCCGGCTTGCCGTAGTTGCGGAACGCCCGCGCGAAGGCGAGCAGCTCGGGGTTACGCGAGACGAGCACCCCGCCCTCGCCGGTGGAGATCGTCTTGGTCGCGTAGAGCGAGAAGATGCCTGCATCGCCCCAGCTCCCCGGCGCGCGGTCGCCCCAGCGCGCGCCGTGCGCGTGCGCGCAGTCCTCCAGCAGGACGATGCCGCGCGCGGCGCACAGCTCGGCGATCCGCTGCACGTCGAAGGCGATGTGGCCGCCGATGTGGACGATCACGACGGCGGCCGGGTCGTGCTCGTCGGCCAGGCGCTCGACCTCCTCGAAGGAGAGGCACAGGTCGTCGCGCCGGCAGTCGCCGAAGACGGGGCGACCGCCCGCGGCCATCACGGCCAGCGGCGTGGCCATGAAGGTGTTCGACGGCACGATCACCGCACGCCCACGAACGCGGGCCCACTCGAGCGCGGCCAGCGCGCCTCCCGTCCAGCTCGCCGTGGCCACCGCCTCCAGGCCACCGTGCTCGCGCTGCCAGGCCTCCTCGAAGCGCGCGACCATCGGGCCCTCGGCCCAGCGCTGGGAGTCGATGACCTCGTCCCACAGCTCGTGGAGACGGATCCGGTCGCGGGGATCGAACCCGATGGCGAACGTGGACGGGTCCGGGGCGACAGGCGGGCGCAAGCCGGACGATAGTAGGCGCTCGACCCCCGACACGTCGCTACGCGCCGCTCACCCCCGTCGCTCCAGGCGCTGGCCGCCCTCGGCTACCCGCCCGCCGGGTGCAGGACGCGGCCGATCTTGGCCAGCTTCCCCTGGGCCTGCAGGCGGCGGATGGTGGGGTAGAGCCCGGTGGCGGGGAGGCCGATCTCGTCGGCGGCCTCCGCGACCGTGATGCCCGGATGGGTGGCGATGAGGTCCAGCAGCGCCTGGTCGTACTTGCCGGCGCGGGCGGGCGCGGCCGGCCGGGCCGGCGCGACGGCAGCTGCGGGCGCGGCAGGGGGCGCGGCGCCCTGAAGCGGGGGGGTGGCAGGAGGGGGAGCGCTCGGCGAGCGCGCCAGCAGCCGCAGCGGACGCACGAGGATGCGCAGCAGTGCGCTGAGGGATGACGCGAACATGGCCCACAGAATCGCAGACTGCTGCGAAACCGGTTCCTCGGGCCCTCGCCGGGGGCCCGATCGGCGGGAAGTGGTTCGTCGTCAAGGGTCACTCCCGTCCGCGCGCGCGCCGGATCTGGGCCAGTCGCTCGGCCTGCTGCGGCTCGCGGCCCTCGGGCGCGTAGAAGCGCGCCTGAGCGACGCGCGGCGGGAGGAGCTCCTGCGGCGAGACCGAGCCCGGCCGGTCGTGCGGGTAGTCGTAGCCCACGCCGCGCGCGCCGGGCAGCAGCGCCTCGGGCGGCGGCTGCACCCCGTGCTCGCGGACGTGCGCGCGGGCCGCGTTCAGCGCGGTGTGCGACGCGTTGGACTTCGGCGCGCACGCGAGGTAGGTCGCGCACTGGGCCAGGGCGTGGGCGCCCTCCGGCATGCCGACGAGCTGCACCGCGTGGGACGCCGCGATCGCCACCTGGAGGGCCTGCGGCGCGGCGTTGCCGATGTCCTCGCTGGCGAAGATCACCATCCGGCGGGCGATGAAGCGCGGGTCCTCGCCCGCCTCGATCATCACCGCGAGGTAGTAGAGCGACGCGTCGGGGTCGGAGCCGCGCGTCGCCTTGATCCAGGCCGAGATCAGGTCGTAGTGGGCGTCGCCCTTCTTGTCGTAGCGAACCGCGCGCCGCTGGAGCGCGTCCTCGGCGACCGCGAGCGTCACGTGACCTTGCGCGGCCGCGAGCTCCAGCGCGCCGAGCGCCGCGCGCGCGTCGCCGCCGGTCCGCAGGCTGAGGAACTCCTGCGCGTCGGGATCGGCGGTCGCCCCTTCGAGCTCGGCCAGCGCCCGCTCGAGCACGACGCGCACATCGGGCGGCTCGAGCGCGCGCAGCTCGTAGAGCGCACAGCGCGACAGGAGCGCGGCGTTGACCTCGAAGCTCGGGTTCTCGGTCGTGGCCCCGATCAGCGTCACCAGGCCCTCCTCGACCGCGGGCAGCAGCGCGTCCTGCTGGGCCTTGTTGAAGCGGTGGATCTCGTCGAGGAAGAAGACCGTCGCGCCCGGCCGGTGGCGCGCGCGCTCCATCACCGCCCGCACCTCGGCGCGGCCCGCGTCGACCGCGGAGAGCTCCTCGAACGTCGCCTGCGCGCCGGCCGCCACCAGGCGCGCGAGCGTCGTCTTCCCGGTCCCGGGCGGGCCGTGGAGGATCATCGAGTGAGGGCGCCCGAGCTCGATCGCGGCCCGCAGCGCCGAGCCCTCGCCCAGCAGGTGGTCCTGCCCGACGACGTCGCCGAGCGCCGCGGGGCGCAGGCGGGCGGCCAGCGGGGCCCGCCGGGGAGGAGCGGGATCGAAGAGGTGGTCCACCTCCCGCATCCTGCCGAGGGGGCCGGTCGTCGCCGACCCCCTAACATGAATCCCGTTCACCTCCATCCCAGGAACGAGGACCCAGATGGCCACCACGGAAGCGCTCGTCTACGACGCGATCCGCACGCCCCGCGGCAAGGGGAAGTTCAACGGCTCCCTGCACGGGACCAAGCCGGTCGACCTCGTGGTCGGCCTGATGCACGAGACGCTCGTGCGCAACGAGCGGCTCGACCCGACCCTCGTCGACGACGTCGTGCTGGGCTGCGTGACCCCGGTCGGCGACCAGGGCGCCGACATCGCCAAGACCGCCGCGGTCAAGGCGGGCCTCCCGGACACCGTCGCCGGCGTCCAGATCAACCGCTTCTGCGCCTCGGGGCTGGAGGCCGTGAACATGGCCGCCCAGAAGGTCGCCTCCGGCTTCGAGGACCTCGTCCTGGCCGGCGGCGTCGAGTCGATGTCGCGCGTGCCGATGGGCACCGACGGCGGCGCCTGGGCGATGGACCCGGAGACGAACTACGACACGGGCTTCGTGCCGCAGGGGATCGGCGCCGACCTCATCGCGACCGTCGAGGGCTTCACCCGCGACGACGTCGACGCGTTCGCGGCTCGCTCGCAGGAGCGCGCGGCCGCCGCCCGGGAGAACGGCTACTTCGACGGCTCGGTCATCCCGGTGACCGACCTCAACGGCCAGGTCGTCCTCGCGCAGGACGAGTTCATCCGTCCGGGCACCACGGTGGAGACGCTCTCCGCGCTCAAGCCCTCGTTCGCCGGCATCGGCGACATGGGCGGCTTCGACGCCGTGGCGCTGCAGAAGTACCACTGGGTCGAGAAGATCGACCACGTCCACCACGCCGGCAACTCGTCGGGGATCGTCGACGGCGCCGCGCTGGTCACGATCGGCAACGCCGAGATCGGCGAGCGCCTCGGCCTGACGCCGAGGGCGCGGATCGTCGCCACCGCGCTCTCCGGCGCCGACCCGACGATCATGCTCACGGGCCCCGGCCCGGCGTCGAGGAAGGCGCTGGGCAAGGCCGGCCTGAAGGCGTCGGACATGGACCTCATCGAGATCAACGAGGCGTTCGCCGCGGTCGCGCTGCGGCTCGTCCGCGACCTCGACGTCGACATGGAGAAGGTCAACGTCAACGGCGGCGCGATCGCCATGGGCCACCCGCTCGGCGCGACGGGGGCGATGCTCCTCGGCACGATCATCGACGAGCTGCACCGCACCGGCGGGCGCTACGGGCTCTGCACGCTCTGCGTCGGCGGCGGCATGGGCATCGCAACGATCGTGGAGGCGCTCTAGTCATGACCTCCACGATCTCCTACGAGCGCGGCGACGACGGCGTGGTCATCATCACGCTCGACGACCCGAACCAGTCGGCGAACACCATGAACGCGGACTACGTCGCGTCGATGGGCGCGACCGTCGACCGGCTCGAGGCCGAGAAGGACGACATCGCCGGCGTGATCATCACCTCCGCGAAGAAGACGTTCTTCGCGGGCGGCGACCTCAACGACCTCAAGCGGGCGACCCCCGAGAACGCCACGGAGTTCTCCGCCGGGATAACGACCGTGAAGGCCCAGCTGCGCCGCCTCGAGCAGCTCGGCCGCCCGGTCGTCGCGGCGATCGACGGCGCGGCGCTCGGCGGCGGCCTGGAGATCACGCTGGCCTGCCACCACCGCATCGCCGTCGACGACCCGAGGATCCAGCTCGGCTTCCCCGAGGTGCAGCTCGGCCTGCTGCCCGGTGCGGGCGGCGTCGTGCGCTCGGTGCGGATGCTCGGCATCGTCGACGCGCTGCTGCAGCTGTTGCTCCAGGGCCAGCGCGTCCGCCCGGACAAGGCGCTGGAGATGGGTCTGATCTCCGAGGTCGTGGCCTCCTCGGACGGCCTCCTCCCGGCGGCGCGGGCGTGGATCGCGGAGAACCCGGGGGCGGTCCAGCCGTGGGACGTGAAGGGCTACAAGATGCCGGGCGGCCTACCGTCGAACCCGAAGCTCGCGCAGAACCTCCCCGCGTTCCCGTCCAACCTGCGCAAGCAGCTCAAGGGCGCGAACTACCCGGCGCCGAAGGCGATCATGGCCGTGGCCGTCGAGGGTGCGCAGGTCGACGTCGACACCGCGTTGACGATCGAGGGGCGGTACTTCACGAGCCTCGCCGTCGGGCCGGTGGCGAAGAACATGATCCAGGCGTTCTTCTTCGATCTCCAGCGGGTCAACGGCGCGCGCGGCCGCGCGGCCGACGCCGAGCGGCACACGGCGAAGAAGGTCGTCGTCCTCGGCGCGGGGATGATGGGCGCCGCGATCGCCTACCAGTGCGCCAAGAGCGGCCTCGAGGTGGTGCTCAAGGACGTCTCGCAGGAGGCGGCCGACCGCGGCAAGGCGTACTCCGAGGGCCTCGTGGCCAAGGGGGTCGCGCGCGGCAAGGTGACCCAGGAGAAGGGTGACGCCCTCCTCGCGCGGATCACCGCCACCTCCGACGCGGTCGCGGCCGCCGGCGCCGACCTCGTCATCGAGGCGGTCTTCGAGGACCCGAAGGTCAAGGAGCAGGTCTTCGCCGAGATCGAGCCGCACCTGGCGCCCGACGCGCTGCTCGGCTCGAACACCTCGTCGCTGCCGATCACCGAGCTGTCGCGGTACGTCTCGCGGCCGGCGGACTTCGTCGGGCTGCACTTCTTCTCCCCGGTGGACAAGATGCCGCTGCTGGAGATCGTCCGGGGCGAGCAGACGACCGACGCGACGGTCCACCGCGCGCTCGACCTGGCCAGGCAGATCAAGAAGACCCCGATCGTGGTCAACGACGCGCGCGGGTTCTTCACCTCGCGGGTGATCGGGACGTTCATCAACGAGGGCATCGCGATGCTCGCCGAGGGCATTCCCGCCCCGACGATCGAGCAGGCGTCCTCTCAGGCCGGCTACCCCGCACCGGTCCTCCAGCTCACCGACGAGCTGAACCTGGAGCTGATGACGCGGATCCGCACGGCGGGCGACGACGCCGTGAAGGCCGAGGGCGGGATCGTGGTCGAGCACCCGGCCTCCGCGGTGATCGACGCGATGATCGCCGCGGGCCGCCCGGGCCGCTCGAGGGGCGCGGGCTTCTACGAGTACGCGGACGGCAAGCGCACCGGCCTGTGGGCGGGGCTGCCGGGGAAGTTTCCGGTGCACGGCGACCCTTCGCGGCTCTCGCTCCGCGACCTCGAGGAGCGCATGCTGTTCATCGAGTCGCTCGAGACGATCAGGTGCCTGGACGAGGGCGTGATCGAGTCGGTCGCCGACGCGAACATCGGCTCGATCATGGGCATCGGCTTCCCCGGCTGGACGGGGGGCGTGCTGCAGTACGTCAACACCTACCAGTCCGCCGCCCACCCCGCGGGCGTGGCCGGCTTCGTGGCCCGCGCCCGCGAGCTCGCGGAGCAGTACGGGGAGCGCTTCGCGCCCCCGGCCTCACTCGTCGCCAAGGCCGAGGCGGGCGAGACGTACACCGACGAGCCGGCACTGGCGCCGGTGTAGGGCCTCCGCGACAGCATTCGAGGTTGAGCCCGCTCAGCGGGCCAAAGCTCGAAGGCTGCGCGGGCGCGGACGGGGTCAGCCGCTGGGCCGGAGCCGCTCGCCTGCGTCCCGCCCCGCTCGTCGTCAGACTGCGCGGCGATGAAGAGCCTGAACCGCACGGAGCGCATCGTCCTCGGGGTGAGCGTCGTGTTCACGGTCGGCGCGGGGGTCGCCCGCTACGCCGGGGCGCCCGCGGTCCTGGCCTTCGGGCTCGCGGCCCTCGCTCTGGCCGGGCTGGCCTCCGTCGTCTCGTTCGCCACCGAGCAGGTCGGCGAGCGCTTCGGGCCCGCGGTCACCGGGTTCCTGCAGTCGACGCTGGGCAACCTGCCCGAGTTCTTCATCGTCATCTTCGCGCTGTCGGCGGGGCAGGTGGTCGTGGCGCAGACCTCGGTCATCGGGTCCCTGTTCGCCAACGCGCTGCTCGTGCTCGGCCTGGTCATCGTCACGGGCTCCGCGGCGGCGCCCGACGGGGTGATGCGCTTCCGCCGCCGCCTGCCGAACGACACCGCCACGCTGCTCCTGGTCTCGACCTTCATCATCGTCGTGGTCGGGATCGCGGTGCAGGACGGGCAGAAGGCTGCGCGCCACGTGGACACGCTCTCGGCCGTCGCGGCCGTCGCGCTGCTGGCGACCTACGCGGCGTGGGCGTGGGCCTTCCTGCGCAGCGACGAGGCGGCCGGCGGCGAGGAGGCGGCCGGCGGCGAGGAGGCGGCGGGCGGCGAGGAGGCGGCGGGCGCCGAAACCGCCCCGCGCGAGCCTCACGCCGCTCCGCGGGTGCCGTTCGCGGTGTCGGTCGTGCTGCTCGCGATCGCCGGCGTGGGCGCCGCCTTCGTCTCGGACTGGTTCATCAAGGCGCTCGAGCCCGCCATCGAGGCGATCGGCATCTCGCAGGCGTTCGCGGGCCTCGTGATCGTCGCCCTCGCGGGCAACGCGGTGGAGAACGTCGCGGGGATCGTCCTCGCCCGCAAGGGCAAGTCCGACCTCGCGATCTCCGTGGTCAAGAACTCCGTGGCCCAGATCGCGGCGTTCCTGTATCCCGCGCTCGTCCTGGTCTCGCTGTTCTTCTCCGACACGCTGACCTTTGCGCTGAACCCTGTCTACATCGGCGCGATCCTGCTCACCGCGCTGGCGGTCTGGCAGATCACCGGCGACGGCGAGGCGACGCGCTTCGAGGGTGTCGCCCTGATCGCGCTCTACGTCGTGCTCGGCGCCTACGCGTTCCTGGAGTGAGCGGCGCGCCTCACTCCGCCAGCTCCCCCTCGACCGCGGCCCGGAGGCGGTCCTGCATCCCGCGGGCGTGAAGGTCGTCGCCCCACTTCATCGCCACGGTCGCCCCCTTCGGTCGTCCGCGGACGACCATGTCGGCCCCCGCGGCGGCCGGCACGATCTTGGCGACGACGTAATTGCTGTAGCTCATCAGCGACGCCCCGGTCGAGAGCCGGGCCGTCCTGGTGGTCTCGTCGACGTCCTGCAGGGTCATCTTGGCCGCCGCGCGCTTCAGGGCGCCCCAGACGGCGTCGGCCTCGGCATCGAAGTGCTCCACGAACAGCTCGCATTCGTCCATGGGTCGAGCATCGCACCTGCCAGCGACCCGCGGCGCCGCGACCCCGCCCGCCGGGGGGGGATGGTGATCCCCGCCAACCGTCACCACGCCACGCTTCACCCGAAGGCGATCGGCCTGCACGCGGCGGTGAAGGTCGACGCGAGCATCGGCTCCTCGCCGACGTCGTCCTCGCCGGCGAGGAGGTCGAGAAGCTCGCGGTGGCGCGGCTCGACAGGCTGCCTGACCTTAACGCGCTCTTATCGCTCCGTCGTCACAATGCTGCCTCACCGTCGACGGAGGAGCCGCATGATCCCGAAGTCCGCCTGCATCGCCACCGCCACCGTCCTGGCCGCCGTCGGCATGACCGCGTGCGGCAGCTCGAGCTCGGACTCCGCGTCGAGCACGCCGTCGAGCCCCGCTGCGCCCAAGGTCGCGGCCGCTCCCAAGGTCTCCAACAAGGTGACGGTGGGCACGACGGAGTACGCCTTCATGCCGACCGCGCTGGCCGCCAAGCCGGGCAAGTTCACGGTGACGCTCGACAACAAGGGCAGCATCCCGCACGAGTTCGTCCTGCTCAAGACCGACGAGGCGCCCGACGCGCTGAAGGTCGACGGCTCCGCCAAGGTCAGCGAGAAGGGCTCGGTCGGGGAGGTCTCCGAGACCGACGGGGGCAAGACGAAGACCAGCACGATCGACCTCAAGGCGGGTAAGTACGTCTTCGTCTGCAACATCCCCGGCCATTACGGCGACGGGATGCGGGGCACGCTGACGGTGAAGTGACGCCGACGTCCACCCGGTGGCGCACACTCGAGGAGGAACGGATGGGACTGAAGGACCGGCTCAACGCGACCAAGCGGTGGTTGTGGTCGCCGATGGAGGTCCACATGGTCGACTTGGGCTCCGACAAGCTCGTCCGCGCCGGCGAGACCGCGAAGGTGGTGGTCGACGTCCGGGGCGAGGACGACGGCACCCCCGAGCGCATCGAGGTGTTCTTGAAGATGACCGGCTGGGGGAACGACAAGTCCGTCACCTGGCCGCTCGGCGAGGTGCCCACGGCGCTGGGCGTCCACGAGCTCGAGGTGCAGATCCCCACCGCGCTCGCGCCCTCGTGCGCCCGGTACGCGGAGTACGCCTTCGGGGCGGAGCTGCACCGGACCAAGGGCGCGGCGTCCTCCGCAGCCTCGATCGTGGACGTGGTCAGCCGCCCCGAGGACACGTACTGGCCGCCGGGGGCGCGCAGCGGTCAAGAGGGTCCCGACGACGCCCGCATCACGATCGAGCTCGACGCGACGACCGTCGCCGCCGGTGCGCCGCTGACCGGCCGGGCGATCATCCTCGCCACGCGCGAGCTCCGGCGGCACGACGTGGCGCTGGCGTTCGGTCCCCTGGTCGACACGCTCGTCCCGGTCGCGGGCAAGACGCAGCCGCAGCCGCGGGCGAGGTTCAAGGCGGCGGTAGAGGTCGAGCTCGCCGGCGGACTGGCGTTGAGCGCCGGGGAGCGCGTCGAGCTTCCGTTCGCCGTCGATGTCCCGCTCGGGCTCCCACCGACGCTTCACAACGGGGGCAAGACCTCGGTCGTCTGGCCGGTCCGCGTCACCCTCGGCAAGGCAACCGGCTGGTGCCTGGCCGGGGTCCTCGATCCCGAGGGCGACGCGGGTATCCGCAACCGCCCGTCGCCGGGCCTCCTCGCCTTCCTCGGAGCGCTGGACGCGGGGCCGGGCGGATCAGCCTGACGGCGACCCCGCGGGGCGAGACGGGCGACGGCCCTGCGGCAGCCCCGCGCCCTTGCGCTGGAAGACCTCGAGCAGCTCGTTCTCGTGCGCGACGCGCCCCTGCGCGCCGTCGAGCTCGCGGAACGCCAGCTTCAGCGTCCGGATCCCCTCGGGCGCGTGCTCGGCGACGTGCGCGGCCAGCCGCAGCGCGGCGGCCTCGGCCTCCTCGGCCGGCACCGTGTCGTGGACCAGGCCGATCGCCGCGGCCTCCTCGGCGCCGATCGTGCGCCCGGTGAAGATGAGCTCCTTGGCCCGCGCCACGCCGACCAGCGGGGTCAGCCGCGCGGGCCCGACCGGCACCCCTAGGCGCGCCCCCGCCCACGCGAGCTCCAGGTTCTCGCCGGCGATGCGCAGATCGCAGCCGGCGACGATCTCGGCGCCGCCGCCGACGCAGTTGCCCACGCAGACGGCGATCGTCGGCAACGGGAACGCCTCCAGCGCGGCGAGGAACTGCGAGAACGACTTCATCCGGGCGACGCCGCCGGCGTGGTCGAGCTCCTCGGCGACGTCGACACCGGCGCAGAGCGCCCGCACCGAGGTCGTCGAGAGGACCATGACGCGCAGCTCCTCGTCGATCGACAGGCGCTCGATCGCCTCCACGAGCTCGGTCAGCAGGCCCGAGTCGAGCGCGTTGCGGCGCTCCGGGCGATCGAGGCGGAGCACCGCGACTCCGCTGGCTCCGGCGACGTGTTGGAGAGAGCCCACGCGACTATCCAACCGAAAACGGCGCCGGGCCGTCATCCTCGACCGACGAGCCTCGTGACGTGCCAGATCTCCGCCGATCGAGGTGGTCGCCTTCCAGGCCGTCACGCACGTGAAGTACCGCGTCGTGCGGTAGCGCTGCCGCGGTCAGCCCTGGCGCTCGACCCAGGAGAGGATCGCGCGCGAGCCGGCGAGCACGGTGCCGTCGCCGAGCTTGAGCGTCGGCAGCCGCGTGCCCCCGGTGGCCTCGCGCAGCTCGTCGCGCGAGCCCTTGCGCAGGGCAGGTATCGGATGGTCGTGGCCGCCGATCTGCTTCTCGTGCTCGATACCCGCGGCGCGGAGGGCCGACTGCACGCGGCGGCACGGATGCACGCGCGGGCCGCCGTCGTCCCCGTGGCAGACGTACAACGTCGGGGTCCCGTCCATGCTGGTCGTATCGCCTCTTTCGTGGGTTGCGCTCCGATGGTCCCACGAACCCAGTGGGGGAGTCGCCGGCTCACTCTTGCGCACGTTGCGGCACCGGCGCAGCCGCCGAGCGCAGGTGATCCGGGACCGCGGCTACGGTTCGCGGAGTGCAGCGCGCCCTCGCCCAGCTGGCCTCAGTGCTCGCCGATCCCGGCGCCTCCGGGGCGGCGGCGGCGCTCGACGCGGTGCGCGCGCGCTGGCCGTCGCTCGCGCCGGACGAGCGCGCCGCGCTCACGCCCCTGGCGAAGCTCGCGGCCGCGCGCGTGACGGCGGCGGAGGTCGCCGGCCCCGCGGCGGACGCGGACGACGAGGACGGCTACCTCGCCTCCCTGGCCGGGCTCGAAGCGGGCGACGGAGGCGACTCGGGCTTCGAGACGGGGCCGCCGCGTCGCGCGGAGGGCTTCGACGCGGCGTCGTCGTCGCCGCGTCAGGAGGACGGCTTCGGGGGCGACCTCTTCTCGATGGCCACTCCAGCCCCGCCCGCTCCCGCCGCCCCGCCGCGTCCCCGCACCCCGCTGGGCGACGTCACGCCGGAGGGGCTGCTCGGCCTGCTCGGCCTGAGTACTTTCCGGCCCGGCCAGCGCGCGGCGGTGCAGGCGGCGCTCGACGGGCGCGACGCGCTCGTCGTGATGCCGACGGGAGGCGGGAAGAGCCTCTGCTACCAGCTCCCCGCGCTCGCGGGCGGCGACCTCACGGTCATCGTCTCGCCGCTCATCGCCCTCATGCGCGACCAGTGCGCGCGGCTGACCGATCTCGGCCACCCGGCGGTGATGCTCGCCTCCGGCGGCGACGGCACGGCCAACCGCGACGCGCTCGACCAGATCCGCGACGGCCGCGCGAAGGTCGTGTTCGCCGCGCCGGAGCGCTTCGCGAGCGCCCCGTTCCGCGGGGCGCTGCGACAGCGCGCGCTCGCGCTGTTCGTCGTCGACGAGGCGCACTGCGTGAGCGAGTGGGGCCACGACTTCCGCCCGGACTACCTGCGCCTGGCGGCGGTCATCGCCGAGCTCGGCCATCCGCCGGTGATGGCCTGCACCGCGACGGCCACGCCGAAGGTGGCCGAGGAGATCGTCGCGCGCCTGGCGCTGCGCGAGCCCGAGCGCGTGCGCTCCGGGTTCGACCGGCCGAACCTCTCCTTCGACGTGCTGAGCTTCGACGGCGAGGGCTCGGTCGCGCGCAAGCGGGCGACGCTCGCCGCCGGCGTCGCGATGGAGGAGAACCGGCCCGCGGTCGTCTACTGCGGCACCCGGAAGTCGACGGAGGAGATCGCCGACCTCCTCGCCGGCAAGGGCCTGCGCGTGGCCAGCTACCACGCCGGTATGGCCGCGGATGCGCGCGCGCAGCGCCAGGACGCGTTCATGTCGGGAACCATCGATGTCGTGGTGGCGACGAACGCATTCGGCATGGGCGTCGACAAGGCGGACGTGCGCTCGGTGTGGCACTGGGCGCTCCCGTCGAGCCTCGAGGCGTACTACCAGGAGGCGGGCCGCGCGGGCCGCGACGGGCGCCCCGCGCGCGCGGTGCTGCTCGCCTCGCGCTCTGATCTCGGGCGTCTCGTGCGCTTCATCCAGGAGGCCGAGGTCGCGCCCGAGCAGGTCGGCGCGCTCGTCGGGCGGCTGCGGGCGCGCTCGGGCGGCGACGGGGTCGTCGAGCTCGAGTGGGGTGACGACCGCGACCGGGTCGCGCTCGCGGTGGCCGAGCGCGCGGGCGCGCTGACGCTCGCGCCCGGGGCGGGTGGCCGCGTCCGGGTCGAGCTCGCGGCGAACGAGCTCGACCATCGCCTGGTGGCGCAGCTCTGCCGCGCCGCCACCGACCGGCGCTGGCAGTCCTACCGCTCGATCGAGCGCTACGCGACCACGGACGACCGCTGCCGCCGCCGCCAGCTGCTCGACCACTTCGGCGACGCGACGCCCGAGGCGCCCGAGGGCCGCTGCTGCGACGTGCACGACCCCGTCGACTGGCTCCCGCCGATCACCGTGGAGAAGAAGCGCTCGCGCTCGAGCGGCGGTACCACCGGGCCGGCCGACGACGGCGCGGACGTCCCCGAGGCCGCCCTCGCGCCGCTGAAGGCGTGGCGGATGCAGCGCGCCGACGGCAAGCCCGCCTACACGGTGGCGCCGAACGCGACGCTCTACGAGATCGTCCGCCGCAGGCCGCGCAGCGAGGCCGACCTCCTGGCGATCAAGGGGATCGGCCCGAGCTTCATCGACAAGCACGCCGAGTCGCTGCTCGAGCTGCTGCAGGCGGGCTGAGCGCGGCGCGCCCGGTCGGCCGCGATCGGCCGGCGTCTTCTTGGGGGAGGTCTTCGAACTTGTGCCCGCTGGGCGGGACGAACCTCGAATACTGCCCTCGGCGCGCTCAAGCCCGCGCCGGCGGCCCGTCGAGTCGACCAGCCCGATGCGGCCCGCTCCCGCGCCACCGTCCCCAGGCTTGGCCCGTTCCCCGCCGCACTCCGCCAGAGCCTGTCCGTAGCATGCGTGCACCGATGGAGACCCTCGCCACCGAGCTGCTCCAGCAGCTGCTCCGCTTCGACACGGTCAACCCGCCCGGGAACGAGCGGATCGCCCAGGAGTGGCTGGCCGGCGTGCTGCGCGAGGCCGGCTTCGAGGTCGACCTGCTCGGCGCCACCCCGGAGCGACCGAACCTCGTCGCGCGGCTGCGCGGGCACGCGGACGGCCCGACCCTCTGCCTGCTCTCCCACTCGGACACCGTGCTCGCGACGCCGTCGGAGTGGCAGCGCGACCCGTGGTCCGGCGACCTGGTCGACGGCGAGGTCTGGGGCCGCGGTGCGCAGGACATGAAGTCGCAGACGGCCTGCGAGGTCGCGGCGGCGCTCACGCTCGTGCGCGGTGGCTGGCGGCCGGCGCGCGGCGACCTGCTCGTCGTCTGCGTGGTCGACGAGGAGACCGGCGGCTCACAGGGCGCCCAGTGGATCTGCGCCGAGCACCCCGAGAAGGTGCGCAGCGACTTCGTGCTCAACGAGGGCGCGGGCTCGGTGTTCACCGTGGGCGAGGATCGCCACTACGGCATCTGCGTCGCCGAGAAGGGCGTCTTCCGCTTCACGCTGACCACGCGCGGACGCGCCGGGCACGCATCGATGCCGGCCTTCGCCGACAACGCGCTGCCCAAGCTCGCGCCGCTCCTGGCCGCGCTCGCCGCGGCGCGGCCCGCGCTCGACGTCACCGACGCGCCCGTGGCCCTCCTGCGCGGCCTCGGCATCGAGGCCGGCGACGACCCTGCGGCCGCGCTGGAGGAGCTCCGCCGGCGGGCGCCCGGGCTCGCGGCGTTCGTCGAGCCGATGCTGACGGTGACCTTCGCCCCGACGATGGCCGGCGCCGGGGCGAAGATCAACGTCGTGCCCTCGCAGGCGTGGGTCAAGGTCGACTGCCGGGTCCCCCCGGGGCTCGGCGAGGACGACGCGCGGCGCCGCATCGCCGAGGCGCTCGGCGGCCTCGACGGCTACGAGCTCACCTTCGACGAGGAGGTCGTCGGCAACGCGTCGCCCGCCGAGGGCGCGCTGTGGGACGCGATCGCCGGCTTCCTCGCGCGCGAGGACCCCGGCGCGGGCGTCGTGCCCACGATGCTCCCGGCCTTCACCGATTCGCGCACGTGGCGCGCGACGTTCCCGGAGTGCACCGCCTACGGCTTCTTCCCGCAGCGGGCCATGTCCCTCTATGACATGTGGCCGCTCGTCCACGGCAAGGACGAGCGCATCCACACCAGCGACCTGGGCTTCGCCGCCCGGGCCTACCACGACATCACGAAGGAGCTGCTCGGATGACCGATCAAGAGGCTCGCAAGCACGCGGCACCCGAGAAGCTGCGGCTGGGCGGCATGGCGCTGCGCAACGGCCTGCTCGTGCACGGCCCGACCCACTGGGCGGCCGCGGTGAGGACCCCCGCGGGCGCGATCGAGGTCGCCTCGGGGCGCAAGCCGCGCATGAAGGGCCCCGTCGAATCGGTGCCCGGCGCCCGCGGCGTCGTGCGCCTCGGCGAGGCGATGCTCGTCATCCCGCTCGTCAAGCGCAAGCTCCCCGCCGCCCAGCTCCCGTTTCAGAACCCGAAGGTCGTGGGCGCCATGGCCGGCGCCGCGGTGACCGGGTCGCTGCTGCGCAACCGCGTCCGCGGCCTGCGCGGTGAGGCGCTGCTGGCCGCCGTGTCACTCGCCCCGTCGCTGCTGGCGCTGCGGGGTGGCGACCTGGCCGCCTATCACGGCGTCGAGCACAAGGCGATCGCCGCCTACGAGCAGGGCGACGCCGACGCGCGCGACGCGGCCAAGGAGCACGACCGCTGCGGCTCGCACCTGATGGCCCCGATGCTCACCGCCAACCTGGCTGGCACCGCCGTCCTGCGCAAGCTCGTCGAGCGCCCGCGCGCGGCGCACGGCGCCGCCCTCTCGCTCGCCTCGATCGGCCTGGCCGTCGAGGTCTTCTCCTGGTCCGAGCGCCACGCCGAGTCGGCGACGGCGAAGGCCCTGCGCCTCCCGGGCTACGAGCTGCAGCGGGTGCTCGGCACCCGCGAGCCAACCGAGACGCAGCTCGAGGTCGGCCGCGCCGCGCTCGAGGAGATCCTGCGGGTGGAAGGCGCCGCAGCGGCCTGACCCCTCGGTCCACGCATCTCGGCGTTGGGGGTCGAGGAAACGGCGGCGATGGCCGACACTGCTCGGATGACCGAGGACAAGCAAGGGCTGATCGACGCGCTCGGCGGCTTCAAGACGAGCCTCGAGCAGAGCGTCCTGCTGCCCGTCGATCCGGCGCAGGGCACGATCAGCGCGAAGATCCAGGAGCTGGCCGACCAGTGGGGCGGGGTCTTGGGCCTCGTGTTCATGGGGGCGATCGTCTACGTCCTGTGGCGGACGCTGAAGATGATGCCCAAGACCAAGCCGGTGCAGATCAAGCCGACGGCGTCGCGCGAGATCACCTGGGACGAGATCGCCGGCGTCGACGAGGCCAAGGCCGAGCTCAAGGAGGTCGTCGACTTCCTCAAGGACCCGAAGAAGTTCAAGGCCCTCGGCGCCCAGGTCCCCAAGGGCGTCTTGCTGCACGGCCCGCCCGGGACCGGCAAGACCCTCCTGGCCAAGGCGGTCGCGCACGAGTCCGGCGCGCAGTTCTTCTCCCAGTCGGCCTCGAGCTTCGTGGAGATGTTCGCCGGGCTCGGCGCGGCACGGATCCGCCGGCTGTTCGCCGAGGCGCGCAAGAACGCGCCGGCGATCCTCTTCATCGACGAGCTCGACGCGGTCGGCGCGCGGCGCGGCACCGACAACAACTCCGAGCGCGAGCAGACGCTGAACCAGCTCCTGGTCGAGATGGACGGCTTCTCGGGCTCGGAGAACGTCATCGTCATCGCCGCCTCCAACCTGCTCGACAAGCTCGACCCCGCGCTCCTGCGCCCGGGGCGCTTCGACCGCCAGGTGTTCGTCACGCCGCCCGACGTCGACGGCCGCCGGAAGGTCCTCGGCGTCCACACCCGCGACAAGCCGCTCGGGGACGACGTCGACCTCCAGCTCGTCGCCGCGCAGACCAGCGGGCTCACGGGCGCCGACCTCGCGAACATCTGCAACGAGGCTGCGATCTTCTGCGCGCGACGGGACGGGACGGCGCTCGCCCACGCGGACTTCGAGGACGCGCTGGAGCGGGTCGTCGCCGGCGTGCAGTCCTCCACGACGCTCAACCCGCACGAGCGCGAGGTCGTGGCCCACCACGAGGCGGGCCACGCGCTCTGCCGCGAGCTGCTCGTCACCACCGACCGCGTCCACAAGATCTCGATCGTCCCGCGCGGGTCGGCGCTCGGCTACGTCATGAACCTGCCCGACGAGGACTCCTATCTGAAGACCCGCGAGGAGCTCATCGACCAGATGACCGTGCTGCTCGGCGGGCGCGTGGCCGAGCAGCAGGTGTTCGGCGCGGTGACCACGGGCGCGGCCAACGACCTGCTGCGCGTCGCGGAGATCGCCCACGCGATGGTCCACGAGTACGGCATGGGCTCGGTCGCGGCGACCGCCCGCGCGGTCACCGACGCGAACATCGTCTCGGACACCACGCGCCGCATCCGCGACGAGGAGCAGCAGGACCTCGTCTTCGAGGCCGAGCGCGGCGCGCGGCGCCTGGTCGCCGAGCACCGCGGCAAGCTCGAGGAGATCGCCCAGGCGCTCCTCGCTCACGAGGTCATCGACCGCGGTCAGCTCGACGTCATCATGCGCGACGTGCCGCGCCTGCGGCGCAGCGCGGGGCAGTCCGGGCTGCGCGTCGTCGCCGCCGAGAGCCGCCCGCCCGACGGCCCCGGAGCCTGAGGGCCGCCCGGGCACGCCGGTAGACTCCGCCGGAGATGTTCGCCCGGATCGATCACATCGGGGTCGCCGTCGAGGAGCTCGACGCCGCCCTGGCCCTCTACGAGCGCGACTACGAGATGACGCTCGTGCACCGCGAGGTGGTCGAGGAGCAGGGGGTCGAGGCGGTCCTGCTCGACCTCGGCGAGAACCACGTCGAGCTGCTCGCGCCGCTCGGCCCGGACACGCCGGTCGGCAAGTACCTCGCCAAGCGGGGTCCCGGCCTGCACCACGTGGCTTACCAGACGGCGGACATCGCGGCCGAGCTCGAGCGCCTGACGGCCGCGGGCGTGCGGCTCATCGACGAGACGCCCCGCGCGGGCATCCGCGGTTCGCGCGTCGCCTTCCTGCACCCGAAGTCCTCGGGTGGCGTGCTCACCGAGATCGTCCAGCCCTCCCACTGAAGGACACCTCCCATGGCGCAGCGCATCTCCATCGGCTTCCAGGCCGCCCCGCCCCTCGGCCTCCGCGTCACCGAGGCGGAGCTCTCGCGCCTGCACGAGGCCCTCGGCACCGAGGGCTGGCACGAGGTCACCGGGGAGGACGGCACCGTCAAGCTGAACCTCCAGCACGTGCTCTGGCTCAAGGTCGACAAGGACGAGGGCCGAGTCGGCTTCGGGCTGGGCGGCTGAGCGGAGGCGCGCGCGCCTCCGACGCGCCGAACTGCGCGAGATGACCCCTCAACGGCGAGGGCTCCGGCGTGGCGGTCCCTCGTGATCTCGTCGATCACGAGGTCGAGGTCGGCGCCCCGAAGTCGCGTCGCATAGCCTTCCAAGCCGCATGCTCGTCGCCACGCACCCCGGGAACTTCCACGCCGACGACGTCTTCGCGGTCGCGGCCCTCGGTCTCGCGCTCGGCGAACTCGACGTCGTGCGCACGCGCGACGCGGCGCTCACCGCGGGCGCGGACGTCCGCGTCGACGTGGGGGGGCGCTCGGACCCGGCGACGGGCGACTTCGACCATCACCAGAACGGCGGTGCCGGTGAGCGCCCGAACGGTGTCTGCTACGCGAGCTTCGGCCTCGTCTGGCGTGAGCACGGGCCGCGCTTGGCCGGAAGCCAGGACGCCGCCGGAGCGATCGACGAGCGGCTCGTGCAGGGGGTCGACGCGAACGACACGGGCCAGGCGATCTCCAAGGCGCTGATCTCCGAGGTCCGGCCGATGACCGTCAGCGGCCTGATCGCGGCGATGAACCCGGCCTGGGACGAGGAGCTCGCCGCCGGCGAGGAGGACGCGCGCTTCGGCGAGGCCGTCAGCCTGGCCACGGGCGTCCTCGCGCGCGAACTCGCCGGATCGGCGGCCTTCCAGCGGGCGCGCAAGCTCGTCTGGGAGGCCATCAACCGGGCCGGCGATCCCCGGGTCGTCGAGCTCGAGCGCAACATGCCCTGGCGCGAGGGCATCGTCACCCAGGCGCCCGAGGCGCTGCTCGTCGTCTACCCGAAGACCGACGGCTGGGGCCTGCAGGCCGTTCCGCGCGCGCTCGGCGGCTTCGGCAACCGCCTGGACCTCCCGGCCGCGTGGGCCGGGCTGAGCGGCGCCGAGCTGGCGGCCGTCACCGGGGTCGAGGACGCGGTCTTCGCCCATACCGCCCGCTTCTACGCCTCGGCGGGCTCGCGCGAGGGCATCATGGCGCTCGTCGCGCTCGCGCTCTCCGCCTGATTCAGGAGCCGTCACGGCCGCAGGGCCGAACGTAGGGCTCGGCGACGCGAAGGCCGTTCACTGCGTCGCGCAACTGCTCGGCGCACGCCTGCTGGACCTTGGCGGGCTCCCAGCCGAGGACCGGCAACGGGCGCAGGAGCGACGGCGCGTACCGCGCGCCGGCCGCGAGGTAGTCGCCGGCCGCCGTGGCTTTCGTCTGGGCGCTGAACGCGCCGCCCGGGCTGTCTACGGGCGCCGGGAGGCTTGTCGCCCGCGAGGGTTCGGCGATTCCCACCGTGAGTGCGGCCACCAGGAGCCCCGCCGCCGTCCACGGCACCCTCATGGCACGACGATCTCCACCGTCCCGTCGAGGCGGAAGCGTCCCGTGTCCGGAGCCTCGCGGCGCTCCCCGTCGACGTTCCAGGCCTCCGCGCCCTCGACGACCACGTCACTCCCGCGGAACGTCGTGACCCCCTCCTGCTCCGTGAGCCCGCCGCGCTTCATCCCCCAGGCGCGCAGCGGGAGCGCGGTGCGCGAGCCGCCGTGCAGCACCGTCGCGTCGAACGCCCCGTCGGACGGGTCGGCGCCCTCGATCCGCGATCCGGCACCGAACGCGCCCGTCCCGGAGACGATGATCTGCCACGCCTTCCCGTCGAAGACCGGCTCGCCGTCGACGACGACGCGGTAGGAGCACGCCTCCTCGCTGACGCCCGCGCGCACGGCGCCGACCGCGTAGGCCGCGGCGCCGAGCGCCGGCTTCAGCGGCCCGGCGCTCTCCGCGGCGGCGACCGAGAGCCCGCAGGCCGCGGCGTTCATGAACGGGGTCCGCCCGGCGAAGCCCACGTCCAGCACGCGCGTCCGGGCGCCGGGGTCGGCCGCGAGGCGCGCGGCGTCCTCGGGCGCCTCGGGAAGGCCGAGGAAGCCCGCGAAGTCGTTGGCGGTCCCGCTCGGCAGCACCGCGAAGGAGACCTGCGCCCGGCTCGCGCGCGCGGCGCCGAGACCGACTCCACCGTCGCCCGAGGCCACGACCAGGCGGTCGACGCCGGCGAGCTCGAGCCCGTCCAGCGCCGCGAACGGATGCACGGCCACCTCCGCTCCCGCCGCTTCGAGCGCCGCTGCGAGCGCCGACGGGTCCGCGCCACCGCCCGAGCCTGCGTTGACCACCAGGGCGATGCGCACCCGTGCATCTTCCCCCTATCGTGCCGCGCGATGCCCGCCGGCCCGTCGATCCCGCCGCCGCACGATCCCGGCGCGCGCACCGCGCTGCGCCTCCTGCTGCGCGGCGGGCCCGTCGCCCAGGCGATCGCGCGGGCCGACCTCGCGGCCTACCGCGCGATCCGCAGCACCGCCCGGCCGCCGGAGCTCGTGCGGGCGGTCTCCCGCTTCTCCTCCACCGGCGAGCACGCCGCGCTGTGGCTGCTCCTCGGCCTCGCCGGGACCGCCGTCGACGCCGAGCGCCGCCCCCGCTGGCGGCGCGCCGCGACGGGCGTCGGCCTCGCCTACCTCGCGAACTTCGGCCTCAAGAACGTGTTCCGGCGCAAGCGCCCGCTGCTCGACGACCTCCCGCAGCTCATCAAGACGCCGACCGCGCTGAGCTTCCCGAGTGCGCACGCGACCGCGAGCTTCGCGGCCGCGCGCGCGTATTCGCCCCTCGTCCCTGCGCGCCCGCTCTACGCGGTCGCCGCGGCGATGGCGCTGTCGCGCGTCTACCTCGGCGTCCACTACCCCTCAGACATCGTCGCGGGCGCGACGTTCGGGACGCTCATGGGCAGCGCCGCACGATGAAGGTCGGGATCGTGGGGATGCCCAACGCGGGCAAGTCGTCGCTGTTCAACGCCCTGACCCGCGCCGGCGCGGAGGCGGCGAACTACCCGTTCACGACGATCGAGCCGAACATCGCGATCGTGCCCGTCGAGGACGAGCGGCTGACCGAGGTCTCGCTCCTGATCGGCGCCTCGGACATCGTCGCCGACACGATCGCCTTCCACGACATCGCGGGCCTCGTGCGCGGCGCCAGCGAGGGCGAGGGGCTCGGCAACCAGTTCCTCGGCAACATCCGCGAGACCGACGCGATCGTCCACGTCGTCCGCGCCCACCACGACGAGAACATCCTTCATCCCGAGGGCACGGTCGACCCCGCGCGGGACATCGAGACGATCGAGACCGAGCTCGTGTACGCCGACCTCGAGCAGGTGGAGCGCCGGCTGGAGCGCGTCGTGCGGACCGCGCGGGGCGGCGACCGCAGCGCCGTCGCCGAGCAGCGCTGGCTCGAGGCCGTCCGCGCCGAGCTGCACGCCGGGCGCCCGGCCCGCGGCATCCCGATGCCCGAGGAGGTGGAGAGGAGCCAGTCCGTCCATCTCATCACCGCCAAGCCCGTGCTCTTCGTGGCCAACGTCGACGAGGGCTCAGACGAGGTGCCGGCCGGAATCGCCGCGCACGCCGAGGCGATCGGCGCCGGCGTCGTGGCGGTCTCCTCGCGGATCGAGTCCGAGCTGCGCGAGATGGACGACGAGGAGGCGGCCGAGATGCGCGCGGAGCTCGGCGTCGGCGAGTCCGGCCTCCAGCGCGTCGTCCGCGGTGCGTTCTCCTTGCTCGACCAGATCGCGTTCTTCACCGTCGGCGCGGGCAAGCGCGCGCAGTCCTGGCACCTGCGCCAGGGCCTGACCGCCTGGCACGCCGCGGGGGAGATCCACTCCGACATCCAGCGCGGCTTCGTCCGGGCGGAGGTCATCCCCTACGACAAGCTGATCGAGGCCGGGGGCTACGCCGCCGCCCGCGACGTCGGCACGCTGCGCCTCGAGGGCCGCGACTACGTCATGCGCGACGGCGACGTGATCACGGTGAAGTTCACGCCGTAGCCCGGTGCGCAACCCCGTGGTAGCGTCGTCGTGATGGTCCGCCTGCTGGTGATCGTCGTCCTCGTGGCCTCGTCGGCTGCCGCCGTCGCGCCCGCGATGGCCGCAGCCCCCGACAGGGATGCCCAGCGCTCAGCGCTCGACCGCAATTCCGCGCTGTGGGGGCGCCAGCATCTTCGCGACTACCGCTTCCGGCTGGTGGTCCAGTGCTTCTGTCCGGGGGCCCGCCGGGCCGAGACGGTGACCGTGCGCAACGGCCGGCCCAGTGGCTCGAGCCCGATCCAGAAGCGGCTCGACACGTTCGGCGAGCAGTTCGCCGCGATCGGCCGCGTCCTCGGCGACCCCGGTGCGGGGGATGTTTCGGTGGTGTACGACCGGCGCCGCGGGTTCCCCCGCCGCGCCTCGCTCGACCCGATCAAGGCGGCGATCGACGACGAGCAGAGCTGGACCGTCGACCGCTTCACCCCGCTTCGGCCGCAGGCGCGCAGCCCGCGATGATCGGGCACGGAGCCGAGGTCAGTACTGCGCGTCGGTGACCGGCTCGCGGCGCGCCCGCAGGATCCCCGCCAGCGCCCACACGTCGACCACGAGGAGCCCCGAGACGAGCGCGATGACCGTGACGAGCAGCGCGCCGCCGCCGCCACCGCCGCGTCCGTCGGGGAGCCCGAGCCCGGTCGCGGCGAGGACCGAGCGGAACGGCGGCGTGGCCGCGAACTCCCGCTCGGCGATGGCCCAGGCCGGCTTGCGCCGCCCGGCGTAGGTGATCAGCCCCTTGTTGTGGATCCCGTCGCGCGGGACCGAGCGCTTCGCGCCGCCGTCCCAGTCGGGCTTGACGGCGAACTCCCGCAGCGTCCAGTAGATCGCCCCGCCGACGAACGGCCGCGCGCGCACGATGTCGAGCACCTGCGCGACGTAGGCGGCCTGGAAGGCGTAGCTCTCCTTCTCCCGCGCGGGCCCCTCGAACGTCGACTCCGCCCCGAACTCCGTCAGCACCATCGCCTGCGTGGGGTAGAGGCGGCGCATCCGGTCGAGGTAGGGCCCGAGGTCTGAGAGCTTGGCCGTGGAGTGGCCGTCCTTGCCGGGATACCAGCCGAAGTAGGAGTTGATGCCGAGCAGGTCGTACCCGGCGTAGGCCTTCGCCGCGGGAAACCCGGGGTAGCTGAGGAGGTCGACGGAGACCGGCAGCGTGGGGTCCAGGCGCTTGGTCTCGGCCAGCGCGGCCTCGAGGTAGCGCCGGGTCCCGGCGACGGCGTCGGGCACCGCGGAGAGCTCGTTGGCCACCGAGTGGGTGATGACGCTCGGATGCGAGCGGGCCGCGAGGACGGTCTCCCGCAGGGTCGACAGCGCCGCCTCGCGCTGCGCGGCGGTCACGAGCAGGCGGTCGCGGTGGTACACGGGCGCCTGGCTCCAGACCATGATCCCGGCGGCGTCGAGCGCGTCGAGGAGCTTCGGATTGAGCAGGTAGTGCGCCCGGGTGACGTTGGCGTGGACGGCCTTCAGCTCGCCGACGATGCGGGCGACGTCGGCGTCGCGAAGCGCGGGCCCGCGGCCCGGGAGGTCCTCCTGGATCGCGGCGCCGCGCACGTCGAGCTGGCGGCCGTTGAGCTCGAGCAGGCCGTTGCGCACCGTGACCCCGCGCAGCCCGACCTTCCGCGCGTCGATCTGCGTCGGCGCCTCACCGGCCAGCGTGGTGAGCGTCGCGGCGTAGAGGCTCGGGCTCCCCGGCGCCCAGAGCTGCGGGTTCTCGACCGCGACCGAGAACGACACGTGCGTCGTCTCGCCGGGCTGCAGCGTGCGGGCGCGGGAGGTCTGCTCGACCGGTGGGCCGCCGTCGGGCGGCTGAAGGCGCAGGCGCACCCGCGGGGACGCGACCGCTGCCGCGCTGCGGTTCTCGAGCATGCCGTCGACGAGCACCTTGGCCGCGCAGCTCGCGCCGCCGGGGGCGCATTCGAGCTGCGGCATCAGGCCCGGGTCGTGCAGCACGAGGCGCCCGCGCGGCGCCAGCGACACGGGCCGCACGATCCCGCCCCAGTTCCACCAGCCCTCGCGGGGCTCCTTCGCCTTGCGGTTGTCCACCCGGACCACGAGCTCGTTCCGCGCGCCGGGCCGCAGCCCGGCCGCCGGGAGCCGGAAGGGCACGTAGGGATCGTCGTGGCGCCCGACCTCGCGCCCGTTGAGCCATACCCGCGCACGGCGGCGGACCTGCTCGAAGCGCAGCTCCCAGTCGAAGCCCCGGGTGCCGCGCGGCGCCGTGAAGCGCACGCGGTACCAGCCGACGGTGCCGCCGAAGCCGGCTTCCGCGGCGCGTGCGTCGAAGACGTGCGGCACCGTGATCGGCGCCCAGCCCCGCCCGGGCTGGCGGGCGGACCAGCGCTCGCGCAGGCCGCGGTCGCCGCGATCGCGGTGGAACTCCCAGCCCGCGGCGATCGGCACGGCGGCAGGCACCGCGTCCTGCGCGCGGGCAGGGGCGATCACGGGCGAGCCGGCGGCGACCAGGGTCGCCGCGAGCAGCGTTCGGCGGACGCGGCGGAGCACGAGCGCACATGATGGCGCAGCCGGGCCGAACGGCGCGCGGTCCGTCCGCCGCTCGGCGTGTGCCACCGAACCGCCTGCGTCTGCGGCACCGTCGGCGGATGCTCCGCGCGTGCCTCGCTGGCCCCGTGTTCTGGCTCTGGGTGCTCGCCCTCTCAGCGCGCCTCGGCCGCGCGCCCCAGCCGCTCCGCCAGGCGGTTCATGCCCTTCTCCCGCGCCGCGACGGCCGCAGGCGCGAACGTCGTGGGCGCGTCCGCGGGGCGCGGGGTCTCCAGGGTGCGCAGCGTCGCCATGTCCTTGAACGCGCGCAGCTCGCCGGCCTGGGCGCGCAGGGTCTCGGCGACCTTCGGCCGCAGCAGCTTCCGCGTCACCGCCGCGGGGTCGCCGGCCAGCGCGATGAGCGCCTCCAGGTCGGCGTGGTCGCGCAGGAGCTGCGCGGCACCCTTCTCCCCGATGCCCTTCGCGCCGGGGATGCCGTCGGACGGGTCGCCGCGCAGGGCGATGAAGTCCGGCACCTGCGCGGGCTCGATGCCGTAGCGCGCGCGGACCCCGGCGAGGTCGATCACCTCCGGGCTGCCCTTCCCGGCCGGCCACAGCACCCGGACCTGCGCGTCGACGCACTGGAACATGTCCCGGTCGCCGGTGAACAGGAGGGCCGCGCCGCCCGCGCCGCGCTCGAGGCCGGCGAGGGTTCCCAGGAGGTCGTCGGCCTCGAGGTCGCCGGCGTCGAGGTGGCCCCAGCCGAACGCGCCGAAGAAGCCGCGGGCCTGCTCCCACTGGTGACGCAGGGCGTCGGGCATCGGCGGCCGGTCGGCGTGGTAGCCCGCGAACGCATCGGTGCGGTACGTCGCGGCCTCCGCGCCGAAGCAGAGGATCACCGCGCGCGGCCGGTGCTCCTCGACCGCCTGCAGCAGGAGGTTCGCGGTGCCCAGCAGCGCGTTGACCGGCTGCCCCTCGGCGTCCTTGATCGAGTCCGGCAGCGCGAAGAACGCGCGGTAGAGCAGCGAGGGCGCATCGACGGCGAGCAGGGGCGCGGGCACGCCGATGGTCTACCACGCAGGCATGAGGCGGGCCTGCGCGGGGCACGACGAAGCCATGATCCAGGTCTTCCAAGCCGAGTGGTGCCCGTTCTCCGCGCAGGTCAGGGAGCGGCTCAACGAGCTCGACCTCCCGTTCGTCGCGCTGCCCGTGCCCGCCGCGAAGGAGGAGCGGGCCGTGATGCAGGAGCGCACGGGCACCCGCACGATCCCCGCGGTGATCCTGGCCGACGGCACGGTCCTGGCCGGCGACGCGGCCGAGATCGTCGCCGGGCTCGACGCGCGCTTCCCCGAGCCGCCGAGCGCCCAGGCGCACCGCGACGCGCTCGCCGAGCACCCGCTCGGCCGCACCCTCGGCAAGCTGGGCTGAGCGCAGCGGCGCCGGGGCGCGTAGGAGTTCACGTGACCCAAGAAGAGACGCCCGCGGAAACGTCCGTCCCGACCTCCCGCGTGGCCCGCACGGCGCGCCTCGGCGGCCTGGTCGCCGGCCAGGGCGCGCGCTGGGCCGGCATGCGGGCGGCCAACGCCTTCCGCTCCGACGAGCGGGGCGACGCCGCGCAGGCCGCGCGCGCGATGGCCACCGCGAACGAGCTCGTGGCGCGACTCGGGGAGATGAAGGGCGCGGCGATGAAGATCGGGCAGGTGCTCTCCACCGTCGACTTCGACCTCATCCCGGAGTCCGAGCGCGAGCAGTTCAAGGCCAAGCTGGCCGAGCTGCGCGACGACGCCCCGCGCGTGCCGTTCGCCAAGCAGCGCGCGATGATGGAGGCCGAGCTGGGCGCCAAGCTCACCGACGTCTTCGCCGCCTTCGACGAGACGCCGATCGCCGCGGCCTCGATCGGCCAAGTCTACCGGGCGCGGACGCACGCGGGCGCCGAGGTCGCCGTGAAGGTCCAGTACCCCGGGATCGCGGAGGCGGTCGAGACCGACCTGCGCAACATGAACCTGCTGCTGCCGCTCGTGAAGCGGATGGCGCCCGGCCTCGACGTCAAGGCGATCGGCGGCGAGCTGCGCGAGCGCATCGGCGAGGAGCTCGACTACGAGATCGAGGCGCAGAACCAGCGGGCGGTCGGCCGGGCCTTCCGCGGCCACCCGTTCATCCGGGTCCCGTGGGTCGACACCGCGCTCTCCACGCGCCGCGTGCTGGTGACCGAGTACGTCGAGGGGCGCTCCTTCGACGCCGTCAAGGCGCTCGGTGAGCCCGAGCGCGACCGCTTCGCCGAGATCTGCTTCCGCTTCTTCTTCGGCCTGCTGACCCGGACGAACATCGCCGCGGGCGACCCCCATCCGGGCAACGTCCTGCTCGCCCCCGACGACAAGCTCGTGTTCCTCGACTTCGGCCTCGTCCGCCGCGTCGCGCCGGACTACCTCGACGGGGAGCGCGCGCTCGCGCAGGCGGTCATGGCGCGCGACGCCGAGCAGGTCAAGCGGCGGATGGCCGAGCTCGGCTACCTCCCCGACCCCGCGGCCTTCACGGGCGAGGACCTGCTCGCGCAGCTGCTCGTGGCGGCCGAGTGGTACTTCGACCCCGCGTTCCGCCGCCTGGACCCGGAGTACGTGCGCTTCACGCTCGAGCAGGGCTCGAGCCCGCGCTCGCCGTTCTTCGCGCAGATGCGCCGCCAGACCGTGCCGCCCCAGGCGCTGCTGATCCGCCGCATGGAGGGCGTGCTGTTCTCCGTCTTCGGAGAGCTGCGCGCGGGCGCCGAGTGGCACGCCCTCGCCCGCGAGTACGTCGCGGCCGATCCGCCGAGCACGCCGCTCGGCCGGGCCGAGCAGGAGTGGCTGAACGGCGTCCCGCTGCCCGCGCTCGCCGCGTAGGCTGGGCGCCATGCTCACGATCGACGGCATCGACGACCTCAAGACCAAGGTCGGCGAGGAGCTCGGCGTCTCCGACTGGTACGAGATCACGCAGGAGCGCATCGACGCCTTCGCCGACGCCTCCGGTGACCACCAGTGGATCCACGTCGACCCGGAGCGCGCGAAGGACACGCCGTTCGGCGGCACGATCGCCCACGGGCTGCTCACGCTCGCGCTCGGCCCGCAGTTCGGATACTCGATCTTCACCATCGAGAACGTCGCGTTCGCGCTGAACTACGGGTTCGGGAAGGTGCGCTTCCCCGCGCCGGTGCCCGTCGGCTCCAAGCTGCGCATGCGCGCGACGCTCGCCGCCGTCGACGATGTCGCGGGCGGCGTGCAGTTCACGGTGACGCAGACGTTCGAGGTGGAGGGCGGCGAGAAGCCGGTCTGCGTCGCGGAGGCGCTGGCGCGGGCCTACACGGGTTGAGCGCGCGCTTGGCGCGCGGCCGGCGTGGGTGCGCGGACCGGGCTCCGCGGTAGCGTTGGCGCATGGTCGCCGACGGTCACCGCACCGCGGAACGGCGCAGCATCGCGCTGCACGCGGCGGTCGCCGCCCGTCTGGACGACGCGACCGTCGAGCGCGCAGGCGCCCGGGTCGACGGCTGGGTGCGGGACGGTGGACCGGTCTCGGCGCCTGTCGCCGCCGCTTGGGCGGCGCTGCTGCACGGCCCGCGGGATGTCCTGGCCCGAGCCCTCGTGCGCGACGACGAGGCGATGCGCGACCTGCGCCAGAACACGCCCTTCGCCGGTGTGGTCACGCCCGCGGAGCGTTGGCACATCGTCCGCCGGGTCCGCTGATGCGTCGCGCGCAGCTCGAGCACCTCATCCGCGCAGCGGCGGTGCTGGCCGACGATCCGGACATCGTGGTGGTCGGCAGTCAGGCGATCCTCGGCTCGGCGCCCGACGCACCGGCAGCGCTCCTGATTTCGATCGAGGCGGCCGTCTTCCCGCGCAACCATCCCGACCGCGCCGACGTGATCGACGGCGCGATCGGCGAGGGCTCGGTCTTCCAGGACACGTTCGGGTACTACGCCCACGGTGTGGGCCCTGAGACGGCGAAGGCCCCGGCCGGATGGGAGGAGCGCCTCGTCCTCGTCTCGGGTCCGGGGACGAACGGCATGCGTGGCTGGTGCCTGGAGCCGCACGACCTCGTCTTGTCCAAATGCGTCGTCGGGAGGGCGAAGGACTTCGCGTTCGCGCGCGAGGCCCTCGTCGCCGGGCTGGTGACCGCTGACGTGCTCCTCGCCCGCCTCGGCGCCCTCCCGCTCTGCGCGGAGCATCTCGAGGCCGTCCGCGGGTCGGTGCGCACCCTCGTCGCGTAGCCCTCGGCGGGGCCGGGGCTACCGCGCCGTCACGTCGGGGCCGACGAACCCGCGCCAGCCGACGCGGTAGGTCCCGGGACTGGGGAGGGTGGCGCGGTAGCGGCCGTTCGCGCCCTTGGCCGTCGTCCAGAAGTCATCGCCCCAGCCGCCGGCCAACCGGCGCTGCACGCGGATCCAGTCGCCGGACTTCGCGCCGGCGACGTGGCCGCTGACGACCGTGCGGTACGCCGCGGCGCCCGCGGCCGACGCGGTACCGAGCGCGGCCGCGCGCAGAGAGCGGCCTGCGTCCGGGGACGCGCCGCCGCCAGGGGCCGCGGGCGCCGGAGCCGCGGGGGGCTGGTCCTTCGCGGGCGTGGTGACCTTCGCGCCGATCGTCGTGAACGTCGCCCACGAGTCGAACAGGTCGAGGCGCTTGCGCAGCGTCGGGCCGTTGACGACCGTGACGCCGCGCGAGCCGACGACGTTCGCCGCGACGATCCGCGGGGAGTACCCGCGCTCGGTCACCACGATGCCGCGCAGGCGGCCCTTCACCAGGCCGCCGAGCTTGCGCTGGGCCTGCGGCAGCGTGAGGCGGTACGGGCCCCAACGGTGCCTGGGCGCCGCGCCGTCGTACGGGTCCTCCACGCCCTTGAGGTACGGCTTCGGCGCCGCGCCGGGGAAGCCGTTCTCGACGTTCTCCGTCTTGCCGCCCGAGGTGGAGAAGAAGTAGGCGACGATCGGCTTGCCGAGGTAGGTGACGACCTGCCGGGAGGTGGCGGCCACCGCGGCGTCCGAGCCCGGCGCCTCGACGGAGACGCCGTTGTAGACCTGCGAGCGG
>JBBQEV010000036.1:0-35567 GCA_038321325.1 Solirubrobacterales bacterium | reverse complement strand
CGTGAGCAGCAGGTCGAGGTCGGCGTCCATCGAGGCCCCCTGGGTCGGCGCTGGGAACTGAGTACCGCCAGCTTCGACCTGCTGCCTTATGTCCCCTGCCAACCCACCACGCCAACCCGCGCCGTGGAATCACTCATCTAGCTGACGAAAAGGTGGAGGGAAATGCTTTTGGATGTTCTGCGCCGAATACACGCAGACGCGCGCCCCCGGGGCTTCGCGCCGGATCGCGGGGAGCGCGAAGGCCACCGCCAGGCTGTAGGGCTCCTCGTGGAGGTCGACGATCTGGGGCTGAACCGTGCGCAGCACGCGCCGGAAGGCGGCAGTGGCATACCAGAACAGATTAGGATGCTGGCGGCCGCGGATGGGAATCACGTGCACCGGCACCTCGCCGCGCACATCTGCTCGCACGAGGCTGCCGCCCTCTTCAAACGCCGGTGGGCTGACGAGGTGGAGGTCGTAGCCGTGGCGAGAGCGAAGGAGTCGGTCGCGCTCGCGGTACTCGGTGACCACGGCGCTGTGGTAGACGCGGAGGACGCGCGTGCCGTTCACGACGCCATCATGGGCTGTTCGTCGGGAACAAGGCGTGAGGCGGATGAGCTCAACGGGCCGTGCTCATGCGTGCCGGGACCCCGGTGATGAGCGCCTGGTCGGGAAAGTCCGAAAGAACGACGGCGTTGGGCCGCGACCGTGACGCGGGCGCCGAGGGTGACAGGTCCGAGAATCTTGCATCCCGCGCCGAGGATGGCGGTCTCGCCTATCGTTGGCTGTCCGGGTCGGCGACCGTCGTCGCCTACGGTCACCTGTTGGTAGACGCGCGCGTTGGCGCCGATCCGCGCCTTGGCGCCGGTCACCACACCGCTGCTATGGACCAGGTTCAGGCCGGGGCCGATCTCGGCACCAGGGTGGATCTCAGCTCCGCTGATCGGAGCCACATGGTTCTGCAGCAGGAGGGCAAGCGGTCGTAGTCCACGGTGCGGCCAAGCCGCATGTGCGATGCGAAAGAGAAGCACTGCGCGAACGCGCGGATACAGGCAGACCTTGGCGATCCCAGCGGGAACCGCTCGAACTGGAGCCTTTCCCCAGAGCGCCGCAGAATGCCCGATGTCAGCCCTGATCGCAGCGAGAGTTGACATCACGGCTTCTTCAGATGGCTGATGCTTGCAACGACTCATGACGCCGATGGCTCGAGCAGTCGCTCGTACAGCGCCAGCGTCGAGACGGCCGTCAGCCGACCACCGAACGCGGCCACCGCACGTTCGCGGGCCGCTTCACCCATCTCGGCCGCAACCGCCCGGTCGCGGAGGAGGTCGACGATCGCGGCGGCCATCGCCGCGGAGTCGTCTACAGGGACTAGGAATCCGGTGACCCCGGCGTCGACCATCTCGGTGTTGGCACCTGCATCGACGGCGACGATCGGCAGCGCGAGGGCCATAGCCTCGGCCATCGCCATGCCGAACGCCTCGCGCGGCCACGTGTTGACGTACAGATGGGCGTCGGCGAGTACCGCGTAGGTCTCGGCGACCCACCCCGCCCAGAAGATCGCGTCCGTGGCCTGCAAGTCGGCCGCGAGCTGGCGCAGTTCTCGCTCGGCGTCGCCCGTCCCAGCGATCGAGAATCGGCACTCCGGGAGCTCCGTGCGCACCAGCGGTATGGCGCGAAGGAGCACGTCGAGGCGCCGTTCGGCCTCGAGCCGCCCGGCGAACACCACTACTGGATGGTCTTTTCTCATCCGAGCTTCACGCGCCCGAGCCACTGCGGCTTGGGTAGGAAGCTCGATCGCCGGGGGGATGACCACCAAGACCGCGTCGCCGGTCTCGTGTCGTTCCTGGGCTGCCCGCGCCACGCTTTGTGAAACCGCTACATATCCGTCGAGGCGATGGTTCACGCGGCGGTGGAGGGCCAGCGACGCCCGTCTCACCCAGCCACGGCGATCCATGGTCGCCGTGTGCACGAAATGCTGGGTCCGTACGAAGATCCCGCCGAGTGCGGTGGACAGGCACGCGCCGACGAGGGCCGACCTCCCGTCGTGGGCATGCAACACGTCGGGGCGGTCGGCGAGGACATCGCGCAGGAGCGGGACGAGCCACGTGCGCGGCCGCCCCGGTGGCGTAGGAATCACCGTGATGTCAGCCTTCGTCGCCTCGGCGCGCAGGCGATGCGCCGCCGCAGGGCAGGCGAGGACGGCGCGCCAACCCAACGCTTGTTGCTCACGGATGAGGGTGAGAGCGTGTCGTTCGATTCCAGCGAAGGCGACCCCCGTGACGAGGTGCAAGACCTGCGGTGGTAGCCGGTCGGTTCGACCACTTTGCGGCGCCGCGCGCGTCACGCCGCCAGGGAGGGGGTCCGCCGCAGCGGTGCGGGTTGCGGCTCGAGGTTCGCCGGCGGGCTGACCTTTTCGCTGTCCTCGGGTGCTAGTCGCGTCGCGGCGAGCATGAGCCCCATCATGGCGAAGGCCAGCGATGACGTGCCCCGCGTCCAGGTCACGTCGAACTGAAAATGAATGAACAACGAAAGCGTGACGCACCCGGCGGCGACCGCTGGGACGGCGCACTCATCCGGCAGACTTCGCACAGCGGCGAGCAATCGGGCATAACGAATCAGGAGGAAGATCAGCGCGAGCATGCCACCAAGGCCCAATTCCGCCCAGGTGAGCAGGAACATGTTGTTCGGGTCCGGAAGGGAGAGCTGAAGCTCAGAGATGTAGTCCGTGTACGTGCCACCCCCCGTCCCGACCAGGGGCCGCTCGCGGATCTTCTCGACTGCATTTGCATACGAGAAGCTGCGCACGACGCTGCTGTCGTAGGAACCCGCAACGCTCAGATCGACCTGCGAGCTCGTGCCCAGGATCGACAAGTAGGCGATGACGATGAGTGTCGTCACCGCCACGGTCGGAATCCGGTCGCGGCGCAGGAGGAGGCTGGCGGCCAAGACGGCGACGAACGTGCCGATGAGCGACGCACGTGACACCGTCGAGATGAGCCCCGCGAGCTCGATGAGCGTCGCGAGAGCGAGGAGCCGTTTGAGGAACCGGCGCCGCTCTCCGAGCCACAGCGTGTAGGCCATGATCAGTCCGCCCGCGACGAAGCTGCCGATCACGTTCTTGTTCAGCCCGCCGGAGAGGTTTTGTCCTTCGAGCGAGCCCGACGCGGCTCGCGGTCCGTAGACGATGGCGGTGTAGACGGCCAGGGCACACGTGCACGCGACGAAGATCAGGAGCCCGCGCCGGATGTCCTTCACCGAGCGCGGCAACGAGGCGAAGACCACGGGGAAGACGACGATGATCTCTACGAGCTGGATCGTGAACACGAGCGTGTCGCGCGGGCGCACCGACCAGATGAGCGACTCGGCGTTGACGGCGACGAAGACCAGCGCGGGCAGCAGCATCCGGTTGCCCGAGAGCCAGGGTCCGGGGACGGCTCGGATCGAGGCCGCGACCAGCCATGCGGCGATGGCCACGAGCAGCAGCACGTCGGCCAGGGCAACCTGTGTCCCCCCGGGCCGCGCGAGCGCGATCGGCACGATCATCGCCGCGGTCACGGCGTAGAGCACGAAACGCTGGAGATTCGTGACGGCCCAAAGCCAGACCGCCAGCACCCCCGGCAGGGCGGCGAGCCACAGCGGGCTGAACGCCGGGATGCTCAATAGGAGTACCCGTACCCGTAACCGTAGGCCGCCCCGTCCGCGTCGGGCACGTCGTTGACGACGATGCCGATCGGCCGGGCGCCCGCCATGCCGAGCATCTCGGGGACGCGCTTGGCGTTCTCGCGCGTGACCCGCCCGAGTCGGGCGACGACGACGACGGCGTCCACCCACGGCGCCACGGCGATGGCGTCGGTGACGTGCAGCAACGGGGGGGAGTCGATCAGGACGACGTCGTGATCCTCGGACAGGCGCTCGAGGAGCATCCGCGTACGGTCGGCGGAGAGGACGGCTTGAGGATCGGCCGGCACGGGGCCCGCCGGTAGGAGCGTAATGGCTCCGATGTCTGCCTCGTAGTCGACGAGGGGCTGCCCGTCATCGTCCGACGTCACGCCCATCTGCGCGAGGGCGCCGAGGCCGTGCGCCTCGACCGGGACACTGATCAGTGCATCGTCGAGCGAACTGCCGCCCGTGAGGACGTTGGTCAGGCCGGGCTCGGCGCGCTGGGTGAAGGCCTTCGCGAGGGTGGGACGGCGGAGGTCGCCGTCCACGACGGCCACGCGAAGTCCGCCCTCGCCGAGCACCAGGGCAAGGTTGCGAACGACGGTCGACTTCCCCTCGCCGGTGATCGCGCTGGTGACCAGGATCCGCTTGAAGGGCTCGTCGAGTGCGGCGAGCTGGATATTGGTTCGCAGTTGCCGCAGCGGCTCCTTGAACGCGGGAGCGACGGCGATGTTCCCCTCGTGCTCGAACTCCGCCGAGCGGACGTGGGGCATGCTCGTGAGCAGCGGCATTCCGTAGAGCGGCGCGAACTCGTCGAGCTGTCGCGGGCGGCGGTCGAAAGCCTGCAGCGCGTAGGCGAGCCCGACCGCGCCGATGAGCGAGAGCACGAACGCCAGCCCCGCATCGCGCCTGGGGCGCGGGCCGGACGCGGTCGCCGGAGGGACCGCCCGGTCGACCTGGGTGGCCGACCCGGTGCTCACCGAACCGGTCAGCCGCAGCTGTCGGATGGAGTCCTCGAGCTGCTGACGCGCCGCGAGATTCACCTGGGTGCGCGGCAAGGAGTCCAGCTGTTTCTTCGAGGCGGCGAGGGCCTTGTTGATGTTGTCGCGCACCGCGTCGGTACGGAGTTGGATGAACGCCTGGGCGAAGGCGTTGGCGACGTTCGCGGCTTCGGCGGCGCTCGGCTGCGAGGCCTTGACCTGCACGAAGTCCGAGCCCGCCGAAGCCTGCGTCGTGACGCTCGCTGCCAAGGTGCCGGCGTCGCCGATGCGGTTGAGGCGCCGGGCCACTCCGGTGGCGACGTCCCGGGAGCTGAGCAGGACCGCCAGGTCCTGGACCTCACGGTCTGAGAGGACGCCCGCGCTCTGGTCCAGCGGGTTGCCCCCCCCGCCGAGCAGGATCTTCGTCGTCGCCTGGTAGACCTTGGGCTGATTCTCGTAGAACCCGTAGGTTGCCGCAGTGGCCAAGACGACCAAGATGGTCACCATCCACCTGCGTCGAAACAGGGGCCGCAGGTAGTCGCGAACGGTGACTTCGTCTTGTGACGTACCCATAGAAAAATGGCGGGCCCGAAAAGCTCGCGCGACAGCGCAGGCTACTGCATGCGCGGGCACCGGAAACGCAGGCTCAAGGTGTAACAGTGCTCTCGGCGGCGGTGTGGCCTCGGGCTCCGCCTCGCAGTGCGGCAGAATGATCGCCGTGCCGCTCCCCAAAGCCCCGGTCCTTCGCGAGCTCCTGAAGTTCGTGGTCGTCGTTCCGGTCGCCGGGGCGGTCGGATTGGGCCTCGGCATCGGCCTAAATCAGGTGTTCGGAATCACCAAGCCGTCACGAGGTGGCGCCGTGGCCGCCACTCCGCCGACGGCCGAGGTGGCGCCCGGCAGCACGACTGCGCCGTCGAGGTCGGCTGCTGCCCTCGACCTCGGCCGCGGCCTGACGCTGCGGGTCGACTCTGCGTCGTTCGTGGCGGCGAGCAAGGCGGCCGGCCGCGCGCTCAACCGTTCCCGCATCACGGTCAAGGCAGCGGTGATCAACGGCGGGCAGACGGCGGTGACCCCGCCGGTCCTCCGGCTGACCCTGCAGGCCGCAGGCATCACGTTGCGTCCTGACCGAAGAGCGTTCGAGATCGCCGGCCCACTGGTACGGAGGCTGGCTCCGGGCGGGGTCGCAGCGGGCCAGCTGAACTTCGAGGCCACGCGCGCTGCGACGACCGCGCTCGAGAGAGCCAAGGAGGTGGTGATCGGCTACAGGTCCGGCAGGCTGACGGTGGCTGTCGGCTGAAGCTCGAGCTGCACCCGTCATCACAGCGCCAGCTCCGGGCTCTCGTCGCGCCGCGCCCGCGGCATCTTGACCGGCACCGCCAGCGCCACCGCACGGTAGGCGAGGTCGAAGCACTGGTTCGCGATCGGGGTCCGCGACGGGATCGGCCGGCGATGGTGCATGGTGACCGCCAGCCCGTCGCTGTCCCAGCGCGCCCGAAGCTGTCGGGCCAGCGCAGGGGCGCTCGGCGTCAGGCGGAAGGGAGGCAGCTGGGTAGGGTGATCGTGCGCGGTCGTCCCGAAGCCGTGCAGGACGTGTCGGCGCACCCACCCCGGGACCGCGGCGGCGGCGCGAGTCAGCGGCGTGTCGGTCAGGTCGGCGCCGAGCAGCTGCTCCGCCAGGCCGGCGGCGACGGTGACCCACTGACGGTGGCGCGAGTTGCCGAGCACGCGCTGCCAGCTCAGATCGGCGGTCCGGGCCTCGAGGAGCAGTGCGACGTCGCACAGGGCGCGGGCCTGCCAGCCTCCCGCGCGGAGGTAGTGCACGCAGACGAGGCGCAGCTGATCCTCGGGGGAGGCCACCCGGACCTGGCGCCCGTCGAGAATGACGTGCCCGGCGCGCACGTTGAGGTTGCGTAGCGGCGACGCGTCGGTGGTGAGAAACCGGTGCTCGAGATCGACGTCGATCCAGTCGTCGTCGTTGGGGCGCTGATCGAGCGCCTCCTGGAGCCGCTCGTGTTCGTGGGCGCCGATCGCGAGGTCGATGTCGCCGCAGGGCCGCAGCCCGCGGGAGGGGTACCCGCGCGCGACCGACCAGCCCTTCACCAGCAGGGGGTCGATGCCGAGGCGCCCGGCGAGGTCCAGGACCTTGCCCAGGCGCAGCTCGTGGAGCCGCGTCTGGAGCGCCTGGGCCCGGAACCTTTCCTGCAGCAGGGCTGCGGCTGGGCTCTGGGTGAGTGCCTCATCGTCTTTCACGGCCCACCAGGCCAGCCCGGCCGTCCCGGTGGCGAGCAGGTGCGGTGCGATGAGCTCGAGCTCGTCGGCGCCGAGGGTCGGCGGCGGCGTCGTCGCGCGCCACGCTCCCCGGAGAGCGCGGGCCGTCAAGGTGCCGAGCGTGACGATGGACGGCGACACCGGCGCGCCGTCCGGCGGGTTCATGAGCACAGCCTCTCAGGCGTCCGCGGCGACGCGTGCTGCGGCATTGCGTGCCCGTCGTAGGGGTGCGCGCCGCGTCGTAGGCGGCTCGAGCGATCAGGAGCCATGCGCCACCATCAAGACGGCGGCTGCGCAGACTCGGCGGGAGACCTTGACGCGGGCGCTCGGGCGAATCGCTCCAGCGTAGACGGGCGTCGCGACGCTCACACCGTCCGGCAGCTCAGTGGCTTCGTCTGGGCGAGAGCTACCTGCCGGCGGATTTCGGCACCCGCACGAAGATCGCGTGGACGGCGACGAGCGCGCCCCCGGGCAGAGGCGGATGCCCGTGCGCGTCGGCGCGTCGGGCTCGGCGAGGAGCACGGTGACCGCGCTCCGTCACGGCACGACGATCTGACATCGCGGGCCGGGCGCCGCGGCGAGCCGGAGGTCGGTCGTCAGCAGCACCGAGTCGAGGGCTTCGGCCAGCGCGACGTACATGGCGTCCCAGCCGCGCACCGAGGCGCGGAGCTCCCACGCGCGTCCGAGCAGCAGACGGTGGCTGAAGCGCTCCCCCGGCCATCGCCCGAGCCGCTGCACCGCGATCGTCGCCGCGGTGCGGTCAAGGTCGCCGCGCAGGTGCTTCTGCCGGATGACGGCGAACGTCTCGACGTCGACGATGTGGGGCGCGGCATGGTCGGGATCGGCACTCATCGCCTCGCGAAGGGCCGCGGCGTCCCGCCCGTCGCTGACGACTTCGAAGAGGCAGGACGCGTCAATCACCAGCATGGGGCCACGGACCGCGCAGCTCGTCCAAGGCCGTGAGGACCTCGGCCCGCGTGATGTCAGAGCGCACTCCGCGGGTGCTCTTGAGCCACTCGGCCATGCTCGGGCGGGTCGCGATGCGCATCGCCTCGGCGCGCAGAAGCTCGGGCACGCTCACCCCCCGCTCGGCCGCACGGCGGGCCAGACCGGCGTAGACCTCGTCGTCGACGTCTCGAATCTGGATTGTCTTCGGCATGGCCTGAGGATAACATGCGCTGACGCATGTGCTCATGCGTTCCCGCATGTGTGCCCGTGTGCTCGGTCGGGGAGATCCCCGCATAAGCTGTCGGTCGATGGAGATCGCCTACGACGCGCAGGGGTTCGTCCCCGTCGTGATCCAGGACTGGGCCTCGGGCGAGGTCCTCACGCTGGCCTACGCCAACGCCGAGGCCGTCGCCAAGACCCGCGAGACCGGCGAGCTCCACCTGTGGTCGCGCTCCCGCGACGAGCTCTGGCACAAGGGCGCCACCTCGGGCCACACGCAGGCCGTCCGCGCGCTGCGCGTCGACTGCGACGGCGACGCGCTGCTCGCCCTCGTCGAGCCCGCGGGCCCCGCCTGCCACACCGGCGAGCGCACCTGCTTCTTCACCGGCGACATGGCCCTCGGGCCCCACGAGGTGCTGCCCGACCTCGAGCGCACGATGCGCCGGCGGGCGGTCGAGCGGCCCGAGGGCTCCTACGTCGTCGCGCTGCTCGACGATCCGGCCCTCGCGGGAGAGAAGGTCCAGGAGGAGGCCGAGGAGGTCGCGCGCGCCGTTCGCGAGGAGAGCGACGAGCGCGTCGACGAGGAGGCCGCCGACGTGCTGTTCCACCTGCTGGTACTGCTCCAGGGCCGCGGCCATGCCCTCGCCGGCGCCCAGGGCGTGCTGCGTGACCGCCGCCGCTGACGCCGCCGCGGGCGGGCGCTTCGCGGTCGAGCCCTCGCTCGAGGAGGTTCGCGCGTTGGCCGCCGAGCACAACCTCGTCCCGCTGCGCCACTCCTTCATCGACGACTGCGAGACGCCCGTCGCGGCGTTCCTCAAGCTGCGCGGCGAGGAGCCGCAGTCTCCGGCGTTCCTGCTCGAGAGCGCCGAGAAGGGGCAGCGCGTCGGGCGCTGGTCGTTCATCGGCGTGCAGCCGCGCGAGGTCATCCGGTGGAGCCTCGGCGACGCGGGCGACCCGTACGCGATCGCCGCCGCCGCCGTCGCGCGCGTCTCCCAGGCCCAGCTGGCCGACCTCCCGCCGTTCGCGGGCGGCGCCGTCGGCTTCTTCGGCTACGACCTCGTGCGCACCGTCGAGACCACGCTCGGCCCGCCGAACCCCGACGTGCTGGGGCTGCCGGACATGGCGCTCATGCTCTCCGACGTCCTCGTGGTCTTCGACCATCTCAAGCACACGCTCTCGGTGATCGCCCACGTGGAGACCGGCGGCGATCTCGAGCGGTCCTACGCCGAAGCGCGGGCCACGATCGCGAAGGTGCGCCGGCTCCTGGCCGGCCCCGTGCCGACCGTCGCCGGCGATCGGTCCCCGCGGCCCGTGCCGACGTTCACGCCGAACATGGAGCGCGCGGACTTCGAGGGGATGGTCGCCCGGATCGTCGAGTACTGCCACGCGGGCGACACGTTCCAGGTCGTGCCCTCCCAGCGGTGGACGGGCGCGATCGACGGCATCGACCCGTTCTCGGTCTACCGCGGCCTGCGCGTGGTCAACCCGTCGCCCTACATGTACTTCCTGGACTTCCTGGACTTCCAGATCGCGGGCGCGAGCCCCGAGCCGCTGCTGACGGTGACCGGCCGCCGGGTCTCGACGCGGCCGATCGCCGGGACCCGCCGGCGCGGCGTGACCCCCGCGGAGGACGAGGCGCTGGCCGCCGGGCTGCTGGAGGACGAGAAGGAGCGCGCGGAGCACGTGATGCTCGTCGACCTCGGGCGCAACGACCTCGGCCGCGTCTGCGACTTCGGCACCGTGCAGGTCGACTCGTTCATGGCCGTGGAGCAGTACTCGACGGTCATGCACATCGTCTCGAACGTCTCGGGGCGCCTGCGCGAGGAGATCGGCCCGATGGACGCGCTGCGCGCCGTGCTGCCCGCCGGCACGCTCAGTGGCGCGCCGAAGGTCCGGGCGATGGAGATCATCGACGAGCTCGAGCCGGTCAAGCGCGGCGGCTACGGCGGCGCGATCGGCTACCTCTCCTACACCGGCGACCTCGACACCTGCATCCACATCCGCACCGTGGTCATCCAGGACGGGGTGGCGCACATCCAGGCGGGCGGCGGGACCGTCGCCGACGCGCAGCCCGCCTACGAGTTCGAGGAGTCCGAGAACAAGGCGCGGGCGGTCAAGGGCGCGATCGAGCTGGCTGCGCGGCAGCCCGAGTGGCCATGAGCCGCGTCCTCGTCGTCGACAACTACGACTCCTTCACCTACAACCTCGTGCAGTACCTCGGCGAGCTGGGCGCGGAGGTCGAGGTCGTGCGCAACGACCAGACGACGGTCGCGGCGATCATCGCCGGCCGGCCGGACCGTGTGGTCGTCTCGCCCGGCCCGTGCACTCCCGACGAGGCGGGGATCTCCGTCGAGACGATGCGGCGCGCGCCCGAGGCGCAGATCCCGACGCTCGGCGTCTGCCTCGGCCACCAGGCGCTCGCGCAGGCCTTCGGCGGTCGTATCGTCCGCCACGAGCCGGTGCACGGCAAGACCACCGCCATCGAGCACGACGGCGCCGGGATCTACGCCGGGCTGCCGAGCCCGCTGACGGTCGGGCGCTACCACTCGCTCGTCGTCGCGGAGGACGATCTTCCCGCCTGCCTGGTCGCGACGAGCCGCGGCGGCGGGGTCCTGATGGGCGTCCGGCACGTCGAGCTGCCCGCCGAGGGGGTGCAGTTCCACCCCGAATCGGTCCTCACGGAGGGCGGGAAGCAGCTTCTGGGCAATTTCTTGCGCGGGCCGGTATTACGTTGAGTCGAGCCCGGCGGACGCATGTTCTTGCGTTTGTCCCCGTCACGGAGACGGAAGCTCGGTTAGCATCGCTTCCTTATCACCATCCTTGAGGAGGGATTGCATCTTGTTCATTCGATCGAAGGCGGCCCTCGCCTTCGCCATCCCGGCGCTCACCGTGGGCCTCGCCGCCTGCGGAAGTGACGACTCCGCGTCCACGACGTCCACGAGCAGCAGCACCCCCGCGGCCGGTGGGGGCGCAGCCTCCGGCACGGTCGACGTCTACTCGAGCCTCCCGCTCCAGGGGGCCTCGAAGGATCAGACCAACGCCATGGTCGACGGCATCAAGCTGGCGGTCAAGCAGGCCGGCGGCAAGGCCGGCGGCGTCACCGTGAACTACAAGTCGCTCGACGACTCGACGGCCAAGGAGGGCGGCTGGGAGCCCAACCAGGTCGCGTCCAACGCGCGTCAAGTCGCCCAGGACAAGAAGGCCGTGGCCGTCATCGGCGAGTTCAACTCCGGCGCGACGAAGGTCTCGCTCCCGATCCTCAACCAGGTCGGCGTCGCCCAGGTCTCCCCGGCCAACACCTACGTCGGCCTCACCACCGACGAGCCCGGCTCCGAGCCCGGCGAGCCCGCGAAGTACCAGCCGACGGGCAAGAAGACCTACGCCCGCATCGTCCCGCGCGACACGATCCAGGCTGCGGCCCTCGTGACGCAGATGAAGACCGACGGCTGCATGAAGGTCGCCATCGCCAACGACAAGGACACCTACGGCGCCGGCCTCGCGAAGGTCGTCACGCTCAACGCCATGAAGCAGGGCGTGACGATCGTCGGCAACGAGGGCATCCAGAGGGACGCGGCGAACTTCCGTGGCGTGGCCAGCAAGTTCAAGGCCGCGGGCGCGGACTGCTTCCTGTTCGCCGGCATCACCGCCAACGGCGCGATCCAGATCTACAAGGACCTCGCCGCCGCCATCCCGGGCGTCAAGACCTACGGGGGCGACGGCGTGTGCGAGTCCGGGTTCACGAACCCGTCGAAGAAGGGCATCCCGGCCAGCGTGGGCAAGAACTTCTCCTGCACGGTCGCGACGCTGGACCTGGCGTCCTACCCCGGCGGGCAGGAGTTCATCAAGGCGTTCTCCGCGGAGTACGGCGACAAGTCGCCCGACCCGTACGCCATCTACGGCTACGAGGGCATGAAGCTCGTCCTCGACACCATCAAGCAGGCCGGCCAGGCGGGCACGACGCGGGAGGGCTTCATCGCCCAGCTGTTCAAGACGAAGGACCGCGACTCGGTCCTGGGCACCTACTCGATCGACGCCAACGGCGACACGTCGCTGACGGACTACGGCCTGTACAAGGTCGGCTCCGACGGCGACCCGAAGTACGACTCGACGATCAAGGCGGCGAAGTAGCCCGACGGATGCACGCCCGGATGCAGCGCGACGGGGTCCTGGGCCCCGTCGCGCCGCCCCGCGCCCCCTGTCCGCCCGTCGACTGCTAGGAGCACGTCGTGGCCACCGCCGAAGCCCCTCCCCTTCCCGCCGCCGCGCCCGCGCCCGCGCGCAACATCGTCGCCGAGCTCGTCTCGAAGTACGGGCTGTTCGCGGTGCTGCTCGCGCTCCCGGTCTACTACGGCATCTCCGATCTGAGCACCGAAGGCGACCTCTCCCGCCTCGGCAACAACGTCTTCCAGGGCCTGTCCAACGGCTCGATCTGGGCCCTGATCGCGGTCGGCTACACGCTCGTCTACGGGATCATCGAGCTCATCAACTTCGCCCACGGCGACGTCTTCATGCTCGGCTCGTTCATCTCGGCCGGCCTGTGGGGGACCCTCGGGCTCACGCTCGTCACCGGTCCGCTCGGCCTCCTGCTCGGGCTGCTGGTGACGCTGGTGGTCGCGATGGTCGCCTGCGGCACGCTGAACGTGATGATCGAGAAGGTCGCCTACCGCCCGCTGCGCAACGCGCCCAAGCTCGCGCCGCTGATCACCGCGGTCGGCTTTTCGTTCATCCTCCAGAACGTGGGGCTCCTGTGGCTCGGAGGCTCGCCCGCGGGGGTGCCGGATCTCATCCGCGCCCAGGAGACCGTCACGACCGTCCTCGGCATCCGCGTCCAGCGGGCCGACCTGCTCGCGCTCGTGGTGACCATCCCGCTCGTGCTCGCGATGGTGGCCTTCATCACCCAGAGCCGCTTGGGCAAGGCGATGCGCGCGACCGCGCAGGACCCCGACGCCGCGCGCCTGCAGGGCATCAACGTGGACACGACGATCTCGCTCACGTTCCTGATCGGCGGCATGCTCGCCGGGGCGGCGGGCCTGATCTACGCGCTCTACCAGACGACGATCTGGTTCTTCCAAGGCTTCCAGGCCGGGCTGATCGCGTTCACCGCGGCGGTCATGGGCGGCATCGGCAACCTCCAGGGGGCCGTGCTCGGCGGGCTGATCATCGGCATCATCCAGCAGATCTCCGACAACCGGATCGGCACCCAGTGGACGCCGGCGATCGTCTTCGCCTACCTCGTGCTCGTCATGGTGTTCCGTCCGCAGGGGCTCATCGGCGAGCAGACGAGGGAGGCCGGCTGATGGCCGTCGCCGATCCGCAGGAGCGCACGGCCAAGCCGAAGCGCCTCACGCTCGAGGGCGGCCTGCCCCCCGTCGCGGGAAAGCTCCTGATCGCGGCCGGCGCGATCCTCGCGGTCCTGGTGCCCTTCCTCCTGGACCCGATCTCGAGCCTGCTCAGCGACGTCACCATCGCGCTGTCCTACGTGATCTTCGCCCAGGGGCTGAACGTCGTCGTCGGCTTCGCCGGGCTGCTGGACCTCGGCTACGTCGCGTTCTTCGCGATCGGCGCCTACGCCGTCGGTTGGCTGGCGTCGGGCTTCTTCTTCGACGCCAACGTGCACATCGGCGTATCGGGCTTCCTCGACAAGCTGCCCGGCATCCACGCGAACTTCCTGCTCGTCCTGGTGGCGTCGATGGTCCTGTGCGCGTTCGGAGGCATGCTGATCGGGCTGCCGACCCTGCGGCTGCGCGGGGACTACATCGCGATCGTGACGCTCGCCTTCGGCGAGATCATCCGCGTCTTCGCGATCAACGGCGACGCGATCGGGCTGCCGTTCACCGAGCAGAAGCTGACCGCCGGGACGCAGGGGATCACGCCCGTCGACCAGGTGAACCTCTTCGGGATCCAGTTCGGCCAGCTCGACCTTCGGCCGTGGTACTGGCTCGTCCTGACGCTGCTCGTCATCGTGCTCTTCTGCGTCATCCGCCTGCGCGATTCCCGCCTGGGCCGGGCGTGGATCGCGATCCGCGAGGACGAGGTCGCCGCCGCCTCGATGGGCGTCCCGCTCGTGCGCACCAAGCTCTACGCCTACGCCGTCGGGGCGGCGATCGGAGGCATGGCCGGCGCCTTCCAGGCCTCCTACCTCAACACCGTCAACGCCTCGCAGTTCGCGTTCACGTTCTCGATCTTCATCCTCGCGATGGTCATCCTGGGCGGCCTCGGCTCGGTGTGGGGCGTGCTGGTCGGCGCGCTGCTGCTGTCCTTCATCAACACCTATCTGATCCCCGACGTGCTCTCCAGCGTCCCGCAGAAGCTCGGGCTGGACTTCCAGCTCTCAGACCTGGGCTTCGGGATCTTCGGGTTCCTCCTGGTGATCGTCATGGTCCTGCGGCCCGAGGGGCTGCTGCCCGAGAAGCGCCGGCAGATCGAGCTGACCGAGGGCGTCGGCGCGGGCGAGAGCACGTTCGAGGTCCGCGCGTGACCGGCGCCGCCGCCGATCCCGCGGCCACGGACCAGCGGGCGACGGGCTCGTCGCTGATGACCGTCCAGGGGGTCTCGAAGGTGTTCGGCGGCCTGGCCGCGGTCTCCGACGTCTCCTTCACGATCCCGACGAACGCGATCGTCTCGGTCATCGGGCCCAACGGGGCGGGCAAGACGACGTTCTTCAACATGCTCACCGGGCTCTACAAGCCGACCGTGGGGCGGATCACGTTCCTCGGCCGCGACGTCACCGGGACGCGCCCGGACATCATCACGAGGATGGGCGTGGCCCGGACCTTTCAGAACATTCGCCTGTTCGGGACGATGACCGCGCTGGAGAACGTCCTGGTCGGCCAGCACGCGCGGATGAAGGCCGGGATCCTCGGCTCCATCCTGCGCACCCCCGGCGTCCGCAAGGAGGAGGCGCGCGTCCGGGTCGTCGGGCGCGAGATCCTCGAGTACGTCGGGATGCCGGCCTCGTCGTTCGACCAACTGGCGATCAACCTCTCCTACGGTGACCAGCGCCGGGTGGAGATCGCCCGCGCGCTGGCCTCCGAGCCCAAGCTGCTGCTCCTCGACGAGCCGACGGCGGGGATGAATCCCAACGAGTCCGACCGCCTCACCGACCTGATGCGCAAGCTGCGCGACGAGCGCGACCTGTCGATCCTGCTCATCGAGCACGACATGAAGGTCGTGATGGGGGTCTCCGAGCGTGTCACCGTCCTGGACCACGGCACGAAGATCGCCGAGGGAGACCCCGCGACCGTCCGGGCCGACCCCGCCGTCGTCGAGGCCTACCTCGGGAAGCAGGGCTAGCGATGCCGCTGCTCGAAGTCGACGCCATCGCCACCTACTACGGGAACATCCAGGCGCTCAAGAGCATCTCGCTCACCGTCGAGGAGGGCGAGATCGTCACCCTGATCGGCTCCAACGGCGCCGGGAAGTCCACGACGCTGCGCTCGATCTCGGGGTTGTCGCCGCCGCGCTCGGGCTCGATCAAGTTCCAGGGCGAGGAGATCTCGGGCACGCCGCCGCAGCAGATCGTCGCGAAGGGGATCTCGCAGTCGCCCGAAGGCCGCAAGTGCTTCCAGCGCATGTCGGTGCGCGAGAACCTCGACCTCGGCGCCTACCTGCGCTCCGACAAGCCGGGGATCACCGAGGACCTGGACCGCGTCTTCGACCTGTTCCCGCGCTTGAAGGAGCGCGAGAAGCAGAAGGCGGGCACCATGTCCGGCGGCGAGCAGCAGATGCTCGCGATCGGCCGCGCGCTCATGGCCAAGCCGAAGCTCCTGCTGCTCGACGAGCCCTCGATGGGCATCGCCCCGATCCTCGTGGACCGCATCTACGAGACGATCGAGGAGATCAACAAGCAGGGCATGACGATCCTGCTGGTCGAGCAGAACGCGAACTACGGGCTGGGCGTCTCCGACCGCGCCTACGTCCTGGAGACCGGCACCGTCGCGCTGGCCGACAAGTCCGACGCCCTGCGGAAGAACCCCGACGTCCAGAAGGCCTACCTCGGAACATGACCCTCCCGCTCGCCCTGCTCGGTGCCAAGGCGTTCTACCTGCTGTTCGTCTGGCTGGCCAGCGCGATCGTCGCGGCCTACCTCTCCGACCGCAAGGGCTACACGGAGAAGCCGGGCCTGGCCGCCGGCCTCATCCTGTTCGTGCTCGGCCCGGTCATCTTCCTGGTCCTACCGGCCAAGAAGGACTCGAGCTGGAAGCGCTTCGGGGCGTTCGGCTCGACGATGAAGGGCTCCTGACCGACCCACCGGCCCGAGATCCGCCGAGGCTCGGGCGCCGGGTGTAGGGTTCGGGCATGGCGCTGAGCTTGGAGATCGTCGAAGGCCCGGATGCGGGGAGCACCGCCTCGCTGACGGGCACCATCGAGATCGGGCGCGACCCCTCCGCGGGCCTGGTCCTCAACGACAACCAGGCGTCGCGCCGGCACGCGCGGATCCGGGCCGAGTCGGGCGGCGCCGTGGTGGAGGACCTCGGGTCCTCCAACGGCACGTTCGTCAACTCCAACGAGCTTCACGCGCCGACGCACGTGACCGCGGGCGATGAGGTGCTCATCGGTGTGTCGGTCATCCAGGTGCGCAGCGTCGAGCAGGTCGCCGCCCAGCAGTCGGCGGTCCGCTCGATCCCGGCCGGCCTGGCGGCCGCCCCCCGGCGCCCGACGTTCGTGGACCCCAAGGTGGACGAGTCCGCGGCGCCGAAGGCCACGCGCTCGGGCGTGCCCGAGCTCGACCGCCTCGTGGACGCGCGCGTCAAGGCGCAGACGAAGCTCGCGCCGCTGGCGCTGATCGTGCTCGTGGCGCTGGTGGTGCTGATCTACTTCGGCGCGACCTCGTAGCACCCGCGCCGCGCGGAGCGCCGGGCGGTCAGGGCACGCGCGGTCCCTGGCGTCGCGCGGCCGCGGCCCTCAGCGGCGGTGCCGGCCGCGGCCGGGCAGCGTGGCCCGCGCGGCGGTGATGATGCCCCGGCAGTCCGCGTAGCGATCCTCCGGCGCCTTGGCCATCGCGGTGCTCAGCACCGCGTCGATTCCGCGGGGGAGGTCCGGCCGGTGCTCGGTGATCCGCGGGGGAGGGTCGTTGAGGTGCGCCCACATCACGTCGAGCTCGGTCTTGCGCTCGTACGGCGGGTGCCCGGTGAGGCACTCGTAGAGCACGCAGCCCAAGGAGTACTGGTCGGCCGCGCCGCCGCGGGTGACCCCCTGGATCTGCTCGGGCGCGATGTAGTCGATCGTGCCGACGAACTGGCCGGCGGCGGTCAGCGCAACCGACGAGGACGTGTCCTTCGTGAGCCCGAAGTCGGTCAGGTAGCAGTGGTCGGAGGCCTCCGGGCCGGCCCCCGACGCGACCAGCACGTTGGCGGGCTTGACGTCGCGGTGCACGAGGCCCCGCTCGTGCGCGGCGTCCAGCGCCCCGCCGACCTGGGCGACGATCGAGATCGCGCGCTCCAGTGCGAGGGGCCCCTCGCGCTCGAGCAGCGCCTTGAGGTCCGCGCCGTCGACGAAGCGCATCGTCAGGAAGAGCATGCCGTCGGCCTCGCCCGCGTCGTAGAGCGGGATGATGTTCGGGTGGTCGGTGGCGGCGGCCAGGCGCGACTCGCTCTCGAAGCGCTCGCGGAAGCCCTCGTTGTCGGCGAGCTCGGGCGGGAGCAGCTTCAGCGCGACGTTGCGGCCCAGGCGCAGGTGCTGGGCGCGGTAGACGACACCCATCCCACCGCGGCCGATCAGCGCCTCGATGCGGTAGCCCGCGAGCTCGGTGCCGATGCGCGGGTCCTCGGCGACGTAGGCCGCCGGCTCCTCGGCGACGTACGCGGGCGGGCCCTCGGCGACGTAGGCGGCCGGCTCCTCCTTTGTCTCCGCCGGCACGGCCCCTCCCGGGGGCGGGCCCGGGCTCCGCGCGAGCGGCGGAGCGGCCAGCGAGGGCGCGGGGGCGGGGGCCGGTGCGGGGGCGGGCGCAGGCTCGGCGGCAGTCGCGCAGAGCTCGATGAGGCAGGCCCCGATGAGCACCGCGTCGCCGGGGGCGAGGCGGGTGGGGGCGGCGATCTCGGCGTCGTTGACGAACGTGCCGTTCGACGACCCGAGATCCTCGACGATCGCCCCTCCGGCCTCCGGCCGGATGCGGGCGTGGCGGCGGGAAGCGAGCTCGTCGACCAGCCTCAGGCCCGCCTGGGGGTCGCGGCCGATCTCCACCTCGCCGGTCAGCGGCACCGTCCGCCCGGCGTCGGGACCCTCCACGACCTTCAGGGTCAGCGCGTCCATCGCGCCACCGTACAAGGCAAGAGCGCCGGCTGGGTCCCGCGGCGCCGCGGGCGCGGCGCTCAGCGTCCGACGAAGTACCCGATCAGCGCGACCGCGGTGGCGATGATCGTGGCGAACGACATCAGCGACGGTGCGAGCTTCCGGGTGGCGACGCCACCGCGACGAACCCGCCCGGCTCCTCCGGGCGGGCTGAAGGGCTTGGGGGCCTGGTCGCCGCCCGCGCGAGCGGCTCGCGCCGGTGCGGCGGGCACGGGCGCGCGCGCCGGAGCGGGTGGTTCCGGGGCCGCGGGCGGCGCCGGGCGCGCACGCAGGGTCGTGCGATCGGCGTCGGGCGCGGGTACGTCGGGCCGTGCGCGCATCGTCGTGCGGCCCGGGTCGGCGGGCGGGGCGCGATGCCCCAGGCGCGTCGCTCCCGGGTCCGCGGCGGGCTCGACCTCGATGTGGAAGACCGTCTGCCCGAGCTGGATCGTCTCGCCGCCGCGCAGCTCGGTGGCGGTGTCGATTCGCCGGTCGTCGACGAACGTGCCGTTGGTGGAGCCGAGATCCTCGATGACGGGCTTGCCGGCGACGATGCGGATCGCCGCGTGCCGGCGGGAGGTCTCCTCGTCGGCCAGGTTGATGGTCGCGTCCTCGCGCCCCAGCACGACCTCGTCGCCGAGCTCGTAGCGGCTCCCGGCGAGCGGTCCGGTCTGGGCGATCAGGGTGGGCACGCGCTGCGCAGCCTATCCGCAGCGGGTGGCCCGGAGCAAGTGCGTCTTCCGCCGGGCGCGGGGTCGTCGGGTCCGGCGGTCACCCGATCTGCGTCCGTCCGGCGCGGTGGGGCCCACCCGATTAGGATAGCCCCGGTCCGCCGCAGACCGATTCCCGAAACGGGGCTACGAGGACATCTCCATGCACACCTCACAGCGACGTCTCGCGATCTTCTACGTCCTGCTTCTGGCGGTGCTTGCCGCGGTGGTCACGTACGTCGTCCCTGCCGGGAACGACAAGAAGGCCGAGCCGGGGATCGCCGGCGGCTACGACGTGGGGGCGGGCAACCCGTGCCTCGGACCCCAGCTCGACGTCCGCCAGTCCGGCCAGTTCGTCGCGATCGAGGCCGCGGGCGGCGCCGGCGGGCAACTGCGGCTGGAGAAGGGGCTGATCACCGGGGACGTGACGTGTCGCGACGGCGGGACCACCGCGCCGGCGCGCCTGCGGGTGGGCGCGGTGGGCCTGGACGGGACGGTGGCCGGACAGCCCCTCACCGCGGTGCTGCGCCGGGACCCGCCGATGGCCGGGGTCCAGCTCCGCGTGCCGGGGGACATCGCCGGGGACTACAGGCTGTCGCCCCGCTCGGACTGCCTGGGGACCGCGGTCGTGGTCGAGGAGGAGGGCAGCGGCCTGGCGCTGAGCGGCCCGGGGGGCGTCAAGGGCGCCCTCGCCTTCGACGGCGGCAAGATCACCGGCAGCGCCACGTGCAAGGGCAAGGACGGCGCGCGCGTCCCGATCGCCGGAGAGGCGAAGGACCGCAGCCTGATGCTGACCGCCGGTACCGAGAAGGTCGTGGCCGTCAAGCAGCGCGAGTTCGGGCACCTGCTGGCGTCGCTGTTCATCGCCATCGCGATCGTGATGCTCGCCGCTCGCCTGGCCGGTGCCGCGATCGTGAAGATCGGCCAGCCCCGGGTGATGGGCGAGGTGCTCGCGGGCATCGCGCTCGGGCCGACGCTGCTGGGCCGCCTCGTGCCCGAGGCCCAGACCCTGCTGTTCCCCAGCGACGTCATCCCGTTCATCGGGGCGGCGGCCAACCTCGGCCTGATCTTCTACATGTTCCTGATCGGGCTCGAGATCGACTTCGCGCAGCTCAAGGGCCGCATCACCCAGACCGCCGCGATCTCCAACGCGGGCGTGCTGCTGCCGATGAGCCTCGGGCTGCTCGTCGCGCTGCCGGTCTACGGGCTCGTCGCCCCGGCGAACACCAAGTTCCTCGCCTTCGCGCTGTTCATGGGCGTGGCCATGTCGATCACGGCGTTCCCCGTCCTGGCCCGGATCCTGACCGAGCGCCGGATGCTCCAGCGCCCGGTCGGTGCGCTGGCTCTCGCCTCGGCGGCGATCGACGACGTGTCGGCCTGGTTCCTCATCGCGCTGGCCAGCGCGGTGGCCGCCGCCGGATCGGCCTCGGGGGTGCTGCGGACGATCGCGCTGGCCGTCGCCTTCTGCCTGGCCATGGGCTTCCTGGCCCGGCCGCTGCTCGCGCGGGTCTCGGTGGCCTACGACGAGGCGGGGGGAAGGGTCCCGGGGGCGTGGATCACGGCGATCTTCGCCGGCGTCCTGCTCTCGGCGTTCACTACCGAGACCATCGGCATCGCGCTGATCTTCGGCGCCTTCGTGATGGGCGCGATCATGCCGCGTCGCGCGGAGCTCACCGAGGACGTGACGCGGCGCATCGAGGACTTCGTCGTGACCCTGCTGCTTCCGCTCTTCTTCGCCTACACGGGCCTGCGCACCGACGTCGGCCTGCTGGGGCGTCCCGAGCTGTTCGTGCTCACGTTGGTGCTGCTTGCCGTGGCGATCGCGGGCAAGTTCGGTGGGGTCCTGATCGCCTCGCGCGTCAGCGGGCTCGGCTGGCGTGAGTCCTCCGTGCTCGGCGCGCTGATGAACACCCGCGGGCTCACCGAGCTGATCGTGCTCAACCTGGCGCTCGAGATGGGGGTCATCTCCGAGGCGCTGTTCGCCGCGCTCGTCATCATGGCGCTGGTCACCACGTTCATGACCGGTCCGCTGCTGCGGCTGCTCGATCCGGGCAACCGCTTCGGCGCGCCCGTCGTCGAGGAGCTCGAGGAGGCGCGGCGGGCGTCGCTCGCCGACTCGCCCGTGCCGGTGCCCGAGCAGTCGATCCTCATCGCGCCGCAGACCGAGGCGGCGCTCGGGCAGATCCTGGCGCTGGCGGAGCCGCTCGCGGGCTCCGAGCCGCCCCGCGAGCTCATCCTCGCGCGCCTCGTGCAGCCGTCGGGAGGGTCGGCGGTGCGTGGCGGCCTGCAGACCCAGGACAAGCAGCTCAACCAGGCGTGGGCGGAGATGAACGGCGCGCGGGCCGCGCTGATCGAGCGGCGGGTCGCCTCCCGCGCGGTCGCGTTCACCTCGGTGGACCCGGGGAAGGACTTGGCCGAGCTCGCCGGCGCCGAGGAGGTCGACCTCGTCATCATGGACGGGCGCCGGCCGCTGCTCGGCGAGGGCGTCCCGCGCGGGCCGGTCGGTGCGGTGCTCGCCCGCGCCCCGTGCGACGTCGCGGTTCTCGTCGCGCGCGACGACGCGGAGGTGCGTCCCGGCCCGAACGCGCCGATCCTGGTTCCCTTCAGCGGGGCCGAGCACGACTGGGCCGCCCTCGAGCTCGGCGCCTGGATCGCCGCGGCCAACGAGGCGCCGCTGAAGCTCCTGGGCGCGGCGGGGGCGCCCGACGAGACGCGGGACGCCAGCCGGCTGCTCGGCAGCGCGTCGCTGGTGGTCCAGCAGTTCGCCGGGATCTCGGCCGAGCCGCTGCTCGCCGAGCCCGGCCTGGCCGGCCTGATCTCGGCGGCCGGCGGGGCGGGCCTGCTGGTCATCGGGCTGTCGGACCGCTGGCGCCGGGAGGGACTGGGCACCACGCGCTCGGAGATCGCGCGCGCCGCCCCCGCGCCGGTGCTCTTCGTCCGTCGCGGCCTGCGCCCCGGTGCCCTGGCTCCGCGCGGTGACGTCACCCGCTTCACGTGGTCCTCGCCGGGCCACGGGCCGATGATCGGCGGCCTCGGGGTCAAGCTCGACTGAGCGCCGCGCGAGCCCGGAGGGCGGGCGGCGTAGCGGGGCGGGCGTCAGCGCACCGGGTAGCCCGCGCCCCGGAAGGCGGCGAGCGCGCGCTGGACCGCGGACTCGCCGAGGCGCACGCTGCGCGCGGAGCGGCCAAAGGCCTCCGCGTCGCTGCTCCGAGCGGCGGACGCGAGGCGGGCGTAGGCGTCGCCGGCGGCGGTCAGCGCATCGACGAGGCCGTTGCGCAGGCCCGCCGCCCGAGGCGGGGTCTGCGCGCCGCGCACGCTCTGCGCGGCCGCCGCGTAGCGGTCACGCAGCGCCGTGGCGCTCCCGGCCTGGCCGGCGGGCGTGCGCTCGGTTCGAAGGACCCGGCGCTCGGCACCGCGCTCGCGCGCCAACCGTCGCATCACGTCGCGGAGTTCCCCGGCGTACTCGGGGCTGGGATCCACCGCCACCGCGGTGGCGCCCGTGAGCTCGGCCGAGCGCATCACCCGGGTGCACTCCGGGCGCCGGCCGCCGAGCGCGGCCGGGGGTGCGTAGCAGGCGAAGGCGAAGGTGCCCTTGCTGGTGGGAGCGAGGATCAGGTCGTAGGCCGGTGCGGTCCCGCCGGGGCGCAGCGCGGGGTACCGCAGAGCCTCCAGCCGCCCCACGCGGACCCGCTCGGCGCGGGGAGGCTCGCCGCCGAGCTGCTTCGCGAGCCCCACCGGGAGCAGCCCGGCGCCCGTCCGCGGGACGCGGCCGATGGTCAGTCCGGCGCGCGCGCCCCCGTCCGGGCCGACGGTGATGGCGTTGGCGAGCTCGAGGCCGGGGATCGCGGTCCCGGTCGTCTCGCGGCTCCTGCTCCACGTGGCCGGGAAGCTCAGCCGCACGACCTCGTTGGAAGCCGACCCGGTGAGCGCGGGACCGTCGGGCGCTGCGTCCTGGCCGGAGCGCCCGGCGGCGAACCCCGCGACGGCGAGGAGCGCGACGAGCGCGGCGGCGCCGGCGAGCACCGGCCCCCGCCGCCCGGGATCGGCTCCCCGCGCCGGGGCGGCGGGCGCCGGCGGGGTGGGGGGGACGACGGTGTCGCCCGGGGGCGCGGCCAGCGGTGGCGCGGCGAGCGGCGGCGCGGCGGGCGCCGAGCGGGCGGTGCTCTGCGCGCGGGCGGGGGCGGCCACCGTGTCCCTCGGGGCCGCTACCCGCGTGGCGGGCTCCGCCGGCTGGTCGCGGACCGGGGTCTCGCGGGTGGGCACGCGGGACTCCGGGTCGCGAAGGCCGATCTCCTCCGGCGTCTCGACCGGTCCGGGCGGGGTGATGACCGCCCGCACGCGCTTGCCGAACGCCCGCTCGGCCTCCTGGATGAGCTCGACGGCGCTGGCGTGGCGGTCGGCCGGGTCCTTGGCCATCGCCCGGACGATCACCTCGTCCAGCGCCGGCGGCAGCTCGGGCCGCTGGTCGGTCACCCGCGGCGGCGGATCGCTGAGGTGCGCGTAGAGCACCGCGGCGTCGGAGGACTTCGCGTACGGGACCACGCCCGCGAGGCACTCGTAGAGCACCGCCGCCAGGGAGTAGATGTCGCTCGCCGCCTGCGTCGGCTCCCCGCGGATCTGCTCCGGCGAGATGTAGTCGATGGTTCCCACGAACTGGCCGGTCTTGGTCAGGCTGGAGTGGTCGGAGCCCTTCGTCAGCCCGAAGTCGGCGAGGTAGGCGTGCTCGCGCGTGCCGACGAGGATGTTCTGCGGCTTGATGTCGCGGTGGATGAGGTCCGCCTCGTGCGCGGTGTCCAGCGCGTCGGCGATCGGCTTGAGCAGGCGCAGCGTCCGCGCACCCTCGAGCTGGCGGGCCACGATCATGTCCTTCAGGGTCCCGCCGCGCACGAGCCGCATCGCCAGGAAGAGGCCGTCGGGCAGCTCGCCGGCCTCGTAGACGGTGACGATGTGCGGGTGGTCGATGGCCGCCTGGATCTGGCCTTCGCGTCGGAAGCGCTCGCGGAACCCGAGGTCGGCGCCGAACTGGGGCGAGAGGATCTTCAGCGCCACGATGCGGTTCAGCGAGAGCTGGGTGGCCTCGTAGACGATCCCCATCCCGCCGTAGCCCAGCACGGACTCGATGCGGTAGCCGGCGACCTCGGTTCCCGGCTCCATCCCCTACTCGATGACGTCGGGCGCCGGCGTGGTCGGCGGCGCGGGGGCCGGCGGCGCGACCGGCGCCGGGGGGACCGGATCCGGGGTGACCGGCGGCTGGGGGACGACGGGCTGCGGCGTCACCGGCTGGCGGGGGACCTGGACTCGCGGTCGCGGCGAGGGCGGGGACGGCCGGGTGGTCCTGACGACCCTGCGCGCCTTGCGCCGCGGCGGCCGGGCGGGGCGCGCCGGCAGCGCGGTGACGTCCCCGAGGCCGCCGACCGCGGGAACGGCGGCGGCGGGCGAGAGCGCGGGCAGGGCGTCGCGCGGCGCGGCGCCAGGGCCCCCCGAGGCGCCGGCGAAGTAGCCGCCCGCGGCCCCGGCCAGGCCGAGCGCGACCAGTCCGCCCGCGAGCGGCGCGCTCAGCCGCATGGGCCCGGGGTGCGTGACCCTGGTGGCAGGCAGCGTTCCGGGCTCTTGCGGAAGCCGCGCCGGCGGACGGTGTAGGTCACGTACGTCCCGATCGCGCCGGCGCGCGTCACGTAGATGCGGATCCGCGTCCCGCTGCGCAGCACGCGGCTGCGCAGCGTGGTCACCGCCACGGTCTGCCGCGTGGCGCGGCCCCGCGGCGCGACCGTCCGGGCGAAGCTGCGGCAGCGCCCACCCGGGCACGAGACGCTGATCCGGGCTCCCTTCGGCGCCGTGACGCGCAGGTAGCGCACGAGGATACCGGTGCTGCGCGGCGTCGCCCGCATCACGGCGTCGGTGGACAAGCGGCGCACGGGCGTCGCGGCCGCCGGCGCCGGGGTCGGCACCGGCGTGGCCTTCGGCGGCGCGGGCGCGGGCGCCGGCGCCGGTGTGGGCACGGGGGCCGGCACCGGTGTGGGGGTCGGCGTCGGCGTCGGCGCCGGCGGTGGGGTGTCGTGGACGGTGACGGTGAGGTTGCCGACCTTGGGCGGCGGGTCCGGGTCGCCGCGTGCGTCGAAGCCGCCGGCCTGCACGAGGTAGCGCACCCCCGCCGTCGAGTCGAACTCGCCGGCGGAGGTCGGATCGGTCGCCGACACGTCGTCGTTGCAGCCCACGAGGTCCTGTTCGCGCGGCAGCACCCGGGTCCCCGGGTCGCGGTAGACGGCCAGGATCGTGTCGAAGTCCGAGCCTCGCGTGTTCACGCTGATCCGGCGGCCGGTGCCCACAAACTCGTACCACAGCGTCGCCCCGACCTCGGTGTTGGAAGTGCCCTCGACGCAGGCGCCCGGTCCCTGGGCCGTCAGCGGCTCGTTCGCCTGCGCCGTCGCGGTGAGGTTGTTCGTCGTGTCGGGCTGGTCGAAGCTCAGGGCCACGGCGTCGGCGACGGCGTCGTTGTGGTTGGCCAGCGCGCCGGCGGGCGCGGCCAGGGCGAGCACGCCCAGGCCGAGCGTCGCCGAACCCAGCAGCGTGCACCGCGCCCGCCGCCGGTCGTCAGGTCCCGAGTGCTGCTTCGCCCTCCGCATCAGAAATCGTCGCATCAGACTCCTCATTATGCTCGCGCCACGCCGGTGCGCTAGAACTTCCGGAAATGTATTGTATGGACCCGTCTTGGGTCGGCCCTCGGGGACGCGAGCGGGTACTGCGGTGCTGCTGAAGATCCAGCAGCCGCTCACCGGCCAGGAGATCGCTCTGGCTCCCGGCCTGACCATCGGCCGCGAGGGGTGCGAGATCGTCCTCCCCGACCCCGAGGTGTCGCGTCGCCACGCGATCGTGCGCCGCCTGGACTCGGGGCTGGCGCTCGAGGATCTCGGCTCGCTGAACGGCACCTGGATCAACGACGAGCGCATCGTCGCGGTCACCGGGCTGTCGCAGGGCGACGTCGTGCGCTTCGGCAACACGGTGTGCGCCGTCCAGGCCTCAGGCCCCCACACCGCCATCTCGGCGCGGCCCGCGTTCGGATGACGGGCCCTCGCGGCGGCGTCCGGCGGGTCGCTCGGGAGGTCACCGCGCCGCGGCGGCGATGAGCGTGGCGTAGGCGGTCGCGGTCGCGGGGCGCTTGTCGGGGGCCTTGGCCAGGGCGAGGTTGACCATCTCGCCGAGCCCCTCAGGGGCGTCCGCGCGCCCGGCGCACGGGTCGCCGGGGGCCTCCTCGAGGTGCGCGAAGCAGATCTGCATCATCTCGCGCCGCCCGAAAGGCGGCAGGCCGGCGAGGCACTCGAAGACCACGCAGCCGAGCGCGTAGATGTCCACCGGCGCGGCGGGCGGCTCGCCCCGCACCGCCTCGGGCGCGAGGTAGTCCAGCGTGCCCATCACCTGCCCGGCCCGGGTCAGGGCCGAGTAGTCGCCGCCTCGAGCGAGGCCGAAGTCGGTGAGCGAGGCCGCCCCGCCCGCGTCGTCGAGCATCACGTTGGAGGGCTTGATGTCGCGGTGGATGATGTCCGCGCGGTGCAGGGCGTCAAGGCCCCGTGCGAGGTGGCGCACGACGCGCACCGTGTCGGCGAGCGGCAGCGGCCCTTCGTCGCAGATGCGCTCGCCCAGCGTGCGGCCGACCACGAGGCGCATCGCGAGGTACGGGTGCCCGTCGGCCTCCCCGGCGTCCAGGACGCCCACGAGGTGCGGGTGATCGACCTCGCCGGCGGCGCGTGCCTCGCGGAGGAACCGTCGCGCGGTCTGCGCGTCGGCCGCCATCGCCGGCTTCATGACCTTCAGCGCGACGAGCAGCCCGTCGCCGCGTCGCCGCGCGCGGAACACGCGCCCCATCGCGCCCTCGCCGAGCAGCGCCTCGAGGTGGTACGGCCCGAGGTCGTCGCCCGCGCGGAGGACGACGCTGGGGGGAGGAGCCATCCTGTGCCGCGCGACGGCGGGCTCAGGCGCGGGGCTGCGGGCGCTGGTGCACGCCCGAGGGCGACGGCAGGTTCAGCAGCTCCGTGGGCACCTGGTTGACCGAGGAGAACTCCCGCACCAGGCGGCTGCCGCTGGAGTCCGGGTCGATGGTCGCCAAGAGGGGCAGCAGCTCGGCCTCCGCGGGCGTCGACCAGCCGGTCACGCGGAACTCGCCGCCGCTCTCGATCCAGGTCAGCTCGAGGAGCGGGAGGACCACGATCTTCGTCCAGTTGGCCATGACCCAGGAGACCCAGTAGAAGACGATCGCCTCGACGGGGTCCAGGCCGACCTTCAGGGCCTGGCTGAGGACGTAGAGGATCACGAACTCCGCGATCGCCAGTACGAAGGTCATCCACGGCGGCTGCCACTTGACGACGAAGGGGTAGACGAGGATGTCGAGCACGACGCCCATCAGCAGGAGGATCCCGATCAGGACGATCCAGCCCTCGTTGCCGGTGACCAGCGAGAGGATCAGCCCGAGGATCGCGGGCCCGACGAGGATCGCGGTGCGGGTCTGCGTGCGGCCCAGCGGAGTCGGGCACATCAGGCGAGCTGCTCCGTCCGGCGCACGGTGCGCATGGCCTTCGCGGTCTCCCGCGCCATCGAGACCTGCAGCCCCAGGCGGCTCGGGAACCGCCGGTACTTGAGGTTCTCCGCCCGCGCGCAGTCGGCCACGAAGCGCCGGCCGATGTACTTGAGCCCGGCGATCGTGTCGCCGTGCGGGATGACGGTGTTGGCCGTCAGGCCCATCAGGCACAGCCGCGACTCGTCGCGGTCCAGGCCGGGCACGCCGCAGTTGCTCCGCAGCCGCATGCGCCCCTCCTCGACCGGGATGTCGTAGTGCTCGACGAGGCGGCGCAGCAGCGGCAGCGAGAGCACCGACTTCGTGAAGCCGGTACCGGCGACGACGCCGGTGACGTCCAGCCACCCGGGATCCTCGGCGTACGCGCTTTTCACGTGGATCCGCAGGCCGGCGGGCCCGTGCTCCACCTGGCTGATCTCTCCGACCATCTCCTCGAAGCGGCCCTCGGAGCTGCCCGTCTCGACCCGCTCGAGCCAGCTGCGGCGCTTGGGCGTGGTGCCCTTGAGGACCGAGCCGAGGAACTGGACGCGCTGCTCGAAGGGCAGCGCTTGGAACTTGTCGATCCCCAGCGCCTCGAACAGGCACCGGGGCACGTTGAGATCCTGCTCGTCGGGCGCCGGGTTGCGCCGCAGCGCGATGCACTTGCCGCCCGCGTCGATGACGTTGACCCACTCGTTGATCGAGGCGATGCCCGCTCCGAGGACGATGTAGCGGCCGTCCTTTGCGTACTGCTTGGGCTCGTAGGCCTGCACGATGCGGTCGCCGATCCTGGGGTCCATCTTCGCCTTGGCCAGCAGCGGCGGGAAGGCGAGCGGGCCGTGGCCGAGCGCGAGCATCACGTGCTTGGCCCGGCCGAGGTGGTTGGCCTCCTCGTCGTAGAGCACGAAGTGGGGGGTGCCGCCCGCCTCCTCGCGCTGGAGCCAGCCGACGCGCTTGGGCACCCGGGAGCCGTCCCAGTCCAGCCGCCGGGCGACCACGCCGGCCTCGGCGAGGATGTCGGGCACGCCCGGGTTGTACTTGCGGCGCGCCGAGCGCACGAGCGGCGCCAGGCTGCGGTGCGACCAGGCGTCGAGCTGGCCGAAGGTCGGCCAGTCGGCGGGCAAGAAGTGCGACTCGGACTCCGAGCGCAGGACGGTCTGCCCGAGGTTGTAGGCGAACTGCTGGTAGGTCCCGACCGGGTTGTCGCTGGGCCCGTAGATCGTGATCTCCTCGGGCTTGAAGCCGAGGTAGATGGCAGTCGAGTAGACGATCAGCGACCCGAAGCCGTCGCCGACCACCGCGATCGTCGAGTCCCGTGCTCCGTTGGCGGTCATCTTGGTCGGCCAGCCTACAGGCGCCGTCCGAATTTGTGTAGCGATATCTCGCGTGGAGGGTTGCTCGTCCTCGCCTGGTCTGAGAGGGTCGAAGCGTCAGCCACCTCCCAAGGAGCACGCGCCATGCCGACGCCCATGCCGCCCACCGTCGTCGCTCCCGTCGATGTCGTCGCCTACGTGCTCGCCGCGCTCGCGATCATCCTGATCGCCGCCCGCCTCGTCGGCACCCTGTTCGAGCGGATCGGGCAGCCGCGGGTGGTGGGCGAGATCATCTCGGGCATCCTCATCGGGCCGACGATCCTCGGCGGTGCGCTCGCCAAGGCGCCGCTGCCCGGCGTGCCCGGGGTCGCGGGCACGGGCCTGGTCGACGACCTGTTCCCGTTGCAGGCCTTCAGCTTCCTGAACCTGATCGGGCAGATCGCCCTCGTCTTCTACATGTTCCTCGTCGGCATCGAGCTCGACCAGCGCCTGTTGAAGGGCAAGGCCCGCCAGATGCTGATCGTGGCGCTGGGCGTGACGCTCGTCCCCCTGGCCCTGGGGTTCCTCTGCGCGGCGGTGCTCGGCGGCGCGACGTGGAAGCCCCCCGGCGTCTCGAGCACCGCGTTCGCGCTGTTCCTGGGGGCCGCGCTGTCGGTGACCGCGTTCCCGGTCATGGCGCGGATCCTCCAGGAGAAGCAGCTGCTGGCGACGTCGCTCGGCGCGGTCGGCGTCGGGTCGGCCGCGATCGTCACCGTGATCATGTTCCTGATCATCGCCGCCGCCAGCGCCACGGCCAAGGGCTCGGGCGCGGTGTCGGGGGTGGGGACGAAGCTGCTGCTCCTCCTGGGGCTCATCGCGCTGCTCGTCGTGGTCGTGCGGCCGGCGCTGGAGCTCCTGACCCGAGGCTGGGACGAGAGCGCGCCGGTGCCCGGTAACCTGCTCGCCGGCCTGCTCGTCGGCGCGCTGGTGACCGGCTTGGCCACCGACCGGATCCTCGGCGTGGGGCTCGTCGGCGGGTTCTTCTTCGGCATGGTCGTGCCGGCCCGGCCCGGCCTGGCCGAGAAGGTCATCGCCCGCATGACCGACGCGGTGATCCTGTTCTTCCTGCCGGTGTTCCTCGCGGTCTCCGGGCTCCGCACCGACCTGACGCTCATCACCGGCACCGTGCTCGTCGGCAGCGCCCTGTTCATCGCGCTGATGATCCTCGGCAAGCTCGGGGTGGGCTACGCGGTGGGGCGCGTCGTCGGCCTGAGCGGGAAGGAGTCCGCGACGCTCGGCGCCCTGATGAACTGCCGCGGGCTGCTGATCCTCGTGGTCGCCCTGATCGGCCTGCAGCTCGGGGTCATCACCCCCCAGACGCAGATCGTGTTCGTCCTCGGCGCGATCGTCACCACGATGATGACCGGCCCGCTGGTGGATCTGTTCCTTCCCAAGGAGGAGGTCCGCAGGGCCACGCTGGAGCTCTCCGTGGAGGAGCTGACCGAGGGTCGCCGCCGCGCATCGGGCACGGCCATCATCGCGCGCTGAGGAGCCGCGCCCGTCGGGCGCGAGAACGCCGGACCGCGGTAGGCTCTGAGTCCGCCAGATGCCGCTCGAGGTCCTGACCCAGGCGATCGACTCGCTCGCCTCCCGCGCGGACCTCTCCCAGGAGCAGGCGGGTGCGGTGCTGGCGGAGATCATGGCCGGCAACGCCTCCGAGGCGCAGATCGCGGCGTTCCTCGTCGCGCTGCGCACCAAGGGGGAGACCGCCGCCGAGCTCGCGGGACTCGCGGGGACGATGCGCGCGCTCGCCACGCCGGTGCCCCTTGTGCGCGAGGACCTCGTCGACACCGCCGGGACCGGCGGCGGGCGCTCGACGTTCAACGTCTCGACGACCGCGGCGCTGATCGCCGCGGGCGCGGGCTGCGCCGTGGCCAAGCACGGCAACCGCTCGGCCACCAGCGCCTCCGGCTCGGCCGACGTCCTGGAGGCGCTCGGCGCGCGCATCGACCTGGAGCCCGAGGCCGTGGCGCGGTGCGTCGAGGCGACGGGCTTCGGCTTCATGTTCGCCCCCGCCCACCACGCGGCGATGCGCTGGGTGATGCCCGTCCGCCGCGCTCTCGGGGTGCGCACGGTCTTCAACTTCCTCGGGCCGCTGACCAACCCGGCCGGCGCCCGTCGCCAGCTCATCGGCGTGTCCGACCCACGCATGCTCGACGTCATCGCCGAGGCCCTGGCGCTGCTGGGCTGCGACCGGGCGCTGGTAGTGTCGGGCGAGGATGGACTGGACGAGATGAGCACGTCCGCCGCGACCCGGGTGGTCGAGGTCAACGGCACGGAGGTCAGGCGCTACGCGGTGAACGCCGCCGACGCCGGGCTGCCCACGGCCGACCCCGCGGCGCTGAGGGGCGGCACGCCCGCCGAGAACGCGCGCGTCACCCGGGCGATCCTCGAGGGCGAGCCCGGCCCGCACCGCGACGTCTCCGTGCTCAACGCGGGCGCGGCGATCTACGCAGCCGGGCGCGCCGCCGACCTGCCGGCCGGGGTGGCCGCCGCCCAGGAGGCCCTCGACAGCGGCCGGGCCGCAGCCGCGCTCGAGCGGTACACCACCCTCTCGCAGGAGCTCGCCCCCGGGGCGGCGCCCGGCGACGAGCCGAGGACACCCGCCGCATGAACGTCCTCGAGCGCATCGTCGAGTCGACCCAGAAGGAGGTGCGCCGGCGCCGCAGGGAGGTGTCTCTGAGCGATCTGGAGGAGCACATCGCCGCGCGCGGCGACGACCGGCCGTTCTCCGAGGCGCTCACCCGCCCCGGCATCTCGGTCATCGCCGAGCACAAGCGGCGCTCCCCGTCGGCGGGGGAGATCCGCCAGGGCGCGACGGTCGAGGAGATCGTCACCGCCTACGAGCGCGGCGGCGCGGCCGCGCTCTCGATCCTCACCGAGGGCCCGCACTTCGCGGGCTCCCTGGACGACCTGCGCGCCGCCCAGGACTCCTGCCGGCTGCCCATCCTGCGCAAGGACTTCATCGTCGACGTCTACCAGGTGTACGAGTCGGCGGCCTGGGGCGCCGACGCGATCCTGCTGATCGTCGCCGCGCTGGACGACGCGGACCTCGCGCTGCTGCACCGCGAGGCGCTCGCGCTGGACCTCGACGTGATGGTGGAGGTCCACGCCGAGGAGGAGCTGGCGCGCGCGCTGGAGGGGCTCGACGCCGACGTCATCGCCATCAACAACCGCGATCTCACCGACTTCTCGGTCGACGTCGAGCGGACCTACGAGCTGCTCACCGACGTCCCGGCGGGCAAGACCGTCGTCTCGGAGTCGGGGTTCCGCGACCGGGAGCAGCTCGAGGCGCTCGAGCGCGTCGGTGTCGACGCCGTGCTCATCGGCGAGAGCCTGATGCGCGCCCCGGAGCCCGAGGCCGCGCTGCGCGACCTCACCGGGCACCAGGGTGGTAACGAACCCCTTTAGGCGCGCTTCATGGCCGCGACAGGTGCGCTTCACGTCCCCGCCGCACCCTTCGTGACCGTATGCAGTCCCGCAGTCTGATCCCGGTGGCCGTCGCCTCGGCGGCCCTCGGCGGCGGCGTCGTCGCCGTGGCGGTCGCCCTCCTCGACCTCGGCGCGACGTCGGAGACGACCACCATCGTCCAGCAGGCGCCGATGGCGATGAGCCGCAGCACGGTGCGCTCCGAGCGGGGGCTGACCGCGCGCGACGTCTACAAGCGCGACTCGCCCGGCGTCGTCTTCGTCAAGGCCGACGTGGTGCAGCGCGGCAACGAGCCGTCGCCGTTCGACTTCGGCGCCCCGCAGGCCCGTCGCGGCGTCTCGACGGGCTCGGGCTTCGTCCTCGACGCCACGGGCAACATCCTCACCAACGCGCACGTCATCGACGGTGCGGTCAAGGTCACGGTGCAGCTCGCCGACAAGCAGACCGTCGACGCGCGCATCGTGGGCCGCGACACCTCCTCGGACCTCGCGCTCCTGCGCGTCGACTCGGACGGCCTCGAGCTCCAGCCGCTCGAGCTGGGCTCGGCCAAGGACACCCAGGTCGGTGACCCGGTCATCGCGATCGGGAACCCGTTCGGCCTGGACCGCACGCTCACGACGGGCGTCGTCTCGGCGCTGCAGCGCCAGATCACCGCGCCGAACGGCCTCACGATCGCCGACGTCATCCAGACCGACGCGGCGATCAACCCCGGCAACTCGGGTGGGCCGCTCATCGACGCCGGCGGCCGGGTCATCGGCATCAACTCCCAGATCGAGACGGCCGCGGGCGGCGGGAACGTCGGGATCGGCTTCGCCATCCCGATCGACACGGCCAAGCAGATCCTCCCCGCGCTCAAGCAGAACGGCTCGGTCAAGCGCGCCTACCTCGGGATCACGTCGCTGACGATCGACGGCTCGGTGACCGCCGCGAACCTCCCCGCCAAGCACGGCGTGCTCGTGCAGAGCGTCCGGCAGGGCAGCCCGGCCGAGAAGGCGGGCATCCGGGCCGGATCGCTCTCCGCGCAGCTCGAGGACGGCACCGCGATCGAGCTCGGCGGGGACATCATCCAGCGCGTCGCGGGTACGGCGATCCGGACCTCCGAGCAGCTCGCCTCCGTCGTGTCGGCGCGGCCGCCGGGCAGCTCGGTCGCGGTGGAGCTGCTGCGCGGCGCCGAGCGGCGGACGGTGCGCGTCGAGCTCGCCTCGCTGCCCGGCGCGGGCGGCTGAGCCCCGCTCCGGCTCTACGATGGCTGGCGTGTCCGCCGCGCCCCGCATCAAGATCTGTGGCATCACGACCCCCGAGGCGGGCGAGCACGCGGTCGAGGCCGGGGCGTGGGCGATCGGGCTGGTCTTCTGGCCCGGCTCGCCCCGGGCCGTCTCGCTGGCCGCCGCCGCGGAGATCGCCGCGCCCCTGCGCCGCCGCGCCGAGCTCGTGGGGGTGTTCGTGGACGCGACGCTCGACGAGGTCGTCGGGACCGCGGAGGCCGTGGGCCTGACCTGGATCCAGCTGCACGGCCACGAGGGGCCGTCGTTCTGCGAGGCGGCCGCGCGCCGCGCCGGGGTGAAGGTGCTCAAGGCCGCGCGCATCGGCGCGAAGGCGGACGTCCAGGCCGTTGACGCGTTTCGCAACGTCGACGCGCACCTGCTCGACGCCTTCCGCGCCGGCGAGCCCGGGGGGACCGGCGAGAGCTTCGACTGGGAGCTGGCGACCGAGCGGCGCTCCGACCTGCCGCTCGTGCTCGCGGGCGGGCTGACCGCGGAGACCGTCGCGGCCGGGATCGCGCGGACGCGCCCCTGGGCGGTCGACGTGTCCTCCGGCGTGGAGGCCGCACCGGGCGTCAAGGATCCCGAGCGCGTGGAGGCGTTCGTCGCCGCGGTCCGCGCCACCGCCGGCGACGACGAGGTCGAGGACGCCGGGCCTCCTCGAGCGACGCCTCGACGCGCGCAGGTCGCGTCGTGAGCATCGCTCACCGCTTCGGGGTCTACGGCGGCCAGTACGTCCCCGAGACGCTGATGCCCGCGCTGGCCGAGCTCGAGGTCGCCTGGGCCGCCGCGCTCGCCGATCCCGCGTGGACCGAGGAGCTGGCCGGCCTCCTGCGCGACTTCGCCGGCCGGCCGTCGCCGCTCTATCGCGCGCGCCGGCTCTCCGAATACACCCGCCCGCCCCGCCCGATCTACCTGAAGCGCGAGGACCTCAACCACACGGGCTCGCACAAGATCAACAACGCGCTCGGGCAGGCGCTGCTGGCCCAGCGCATGGGCAAGACGCGCATCATCGCCGAGACCGGCGCGGGCCAGCACGGCGTCGCGACGGCCACGGCGTGCGCGCTGCTCGGCCTCGAGTGCGTCGTCTACATGGGCATCGAGGACACGCGCCGCCAGATGCCCAACGTGCAGCGCATGGAGCTGCTCGGCGCGCGCGTGTCGCCGGTGGAGGCCGGCACGGGGACGCTGAAGGACGCGACGTCGGAGGCGATCCGCGACTGGGTCACCAACGTGGGGGACACCCACTACATCATCGGCTCGGTCGTCGGGCCGGCGCCGTACCCGGCGCTCGTGCGTGACCTGCAGCGCGTCATCGGCGACGAGGCCCGCGCGCAGCTGCTCGAGCGCGAGGGGCGCCACCCCGACCGCGTCGTGGCCTGCGTCGGCGGCGGCTCCAACGCGATGGGGATCTTCGCGGCCTACGTCGACGACGCCGACGTGCAGCTCGTCGGGGTCGAAGCGGCGGGCGAGGGCATCGCGACCGGGCGCCACGGCGCGCCGCTCACCGCCGGCAACCGCGCCGGGATCCTGCACGGGTCGATGTCGGCGATCATGCAGGACGCCGACGGGCAGATCGTCGAGGCCCACTCGATCTCCGCCGGCCTGGACTACCCGGGCGCCGGGCCCGAGCACGCCTGGCTGCGCGACTCCGGGCGTGCGGTCTACGTCGCGGTCTCCGACGCCGACGCGCTCCGGGCGTTCTCGCTGGTCACCCGGATCGAGGGGATCATCCCGGCGCTGGAGACCGCCCACGCCTTCCACCACGTGCTCGAGGAGCCGTCGGACAGCACTCTCGACCTGCTGTGCCTCTCGGGCCGCGGCGACAAGGATCTCGCGCAGGTGCTCGACAAGCTCGGCGCGGAGCCGCTGTGACTCCCCCGAGCCCGGTCGAGCGCCCCAGAGCGCGCAGGGGGGGGGCGCGCAGGGGCGCGCGGCGCCGG
>JBBQEV010000035.1:0-35990 GCA_038321325.1 Solirubrobacterales bacterium | reverse complement strand
GGGGTGCTCGATACGTCGGTGGTGATCCTGCTCGACCGGATCACCGACCCGGACGAGCTTCCTGTCGAACCCTCGATCACCGCAGTGACGCTGGCCGAACTCTCCGTCGGCCCGCTCGTGGCCGCCACCGCTTCGGCGCGGGCTGCTCGTCAAGCACGGCTCCAGCAGGCTGAGGCGGACTTCGATCCGCTCCCCTTCGACGCTGCGGCTGCACGGATGTTCGGGCAGGTCGCGGCCTCTCTGCGCGCCGCGGGCCGCAAGCCGGCGGCTCGCAGCTTCGATGCGATGATCGCGGCCACCGCGTTGGTGCACGGACTGCCGGTCTACACGGCCAACCCGTGCGACTTCGCGGACATCGACCGACTCGTGGTCGTGCCCGTCGAGACGCCACCGGGTTGAGTTTCGGTGACCCGGTTACGTCAGGCGACGCCCGGTCGTGCGGCGAAGTTCACGCTCTGCGCGCGGCCCGGCACCACCGACCGGAGTGTGCGTCAATGCCCCGGTGCGCCCCTTCGTGCTCCTCCAGGCCGCGCTCGCCGGTCTCGTCCTCACGCGCCTGGCCCGCGGCCGCGCCCGGCGCCCCCCGCTCGCGGCCGCGGCGCCCGCGGCGGCTGTGCGCGTGAGCGTCGTGATTCCGGCGCGGGACGAGGCGGAGCGCATCGGCGGCGCGATCGGCCCGCTGATCGCCGACCCCGGCGTCCACGAGGTGCTCGTCGTCGACGACCACTCAGCGGACGCGACCGCGGCCGTCGCCGCCGGGCTCGGCGCCCGCGTCGTGCCGGCGCCGCCGCTGCCCGCGGGGGCCGTGGGCAAGCCGTGCGCCCTTCAGCACGGGCTCGAGCAGGCCACGGGCGACGTCGTGGTCACGCTCGACGCCGACGTCCGCCCCGGCCCGGGCCTGGTCGCCGCGCTCGCCGCCGAACTCGTCCACCAGCCCGAGCGCACGCTCCTGACCGCCACCGTCCGCTTCGCGTGCGAGACGGCGGGGGAGCGCGCGCTGCATCCCGCGTTCCTCGCGTCGCTCGTGTACCGCTTCGGCCCGGGCGACGTGGACGGCTTCCAGCCCCGTCCGGCTCGCGCGGTGGCCAACGGGCAGTGCCTGGCCGCGCGCCGCGCGCCGCTCCTGGCCGCCGGGGGCTTCGCCCTGGCGGCGGAGAACATGACCGACGACGTCGCCCTCGCCCGCGCGCTGCGTCGCCGGGGCTGGTGTGTGCACACCGTCGACGCCGCGGACCTCCTCGAGGTCCGCATGTACGAGTCGGTCGCGGAGACCTGGCGCGGGTGGCCGCGCTCGCTCATGGCGCCCGACGTCACCGCGCCCGCATGGCAGGCGCTCGACCTGGCGACGCTCTGGGCCGTCCAGGCGCTCCCCTTCTGGCGGCTGCTCCTGCGCCGCGGCACGCTCCTCGACGCGGCGCTGCTCGCGCTCCGCCTCGCGCTGCACGTCGCCTTCCGGCGGACCTATCGCCACCACGACGCCGCGTTCTGGCTGGCGCCGCTCGTCGATCTGCCGGCAGTGGCTCGGCTGACGCTGAGCGTCGTGCGTCCCGACCGCAGCTGGCGTGGGCGATCGTACTTGTAGTTCTTCGGCCCGGTCCTATAGTGGTCGGTATGGCTCTCGTGCAGCGCAACTTCCAGCTCCCGGCGGAGCAGGCGGAGTGGCTCAAGGCGGTCGCGAGCGAACGCAAGGTCAAGCAGGCCGAGCTCGTGCGATACGCGCTCGAGGCGACGCGGGCGGACATCGAAGGGCGGCCGCGGCCCGTGCTCCCGGGCACCCAGCGGATCGACATTCGATCCCTGGGCGGGAGCATGGCCGGCGGGCCGAGCATGACCGACGCTCTGGTCGAGGACCGGCGCTGGGAAGCCCGCCGCGACGAGCGGCGGTGACGGTCGCCTTCGACTCGTGGGCGGTACTGGCTTGGCTCCAGAGTGAGGAGCCGGCAGCGAGTACCGTGGGCGACATGCTCACCCGGGCGGAGCCGGTGGCGATCTCCTGGATCAACCTCGCGGAGGTTCAGTACAACGTCTCTCGCCGAGCCGGCGCGCGGATCGCGTCCGAGACGACCGCGGCGCTCGAGGAAGCGCTCCGGCCCGAACTGCCGACCCGAGCAATCACTCTCCTCGCTGCGGATCTCAAGGCCGAGCATCCCATGGCCTTCGCGGACTGCTTTGCCGTCGCCACCGCCGCGCAGTTCGGCCTCGAGCTGTGGACCGGCGACCCCGAGATTGTGGACCACGCGTCAGTGCTCCCCTGCGCCGTCCGCGACCTGCGCTGACCGCGCCTGAAGCGCCCGGAGCGCGAAGAGCGCCCCGACGAGCGTCATCAGCGCACCTGTCGCCGCCACCCGCTCGACCGGATCGACGAGGAGCTGCACGAGCGGCACGCCGAACACGCCGACGCGCGCGCCGAGCGCGAAGGAGCGGCGGGCCACGGAGACGAGGATGCAGACCGCCAGGGCGATCGCCGCCGCGACGGGCGCGACCGCGAACATCCCGCCGGCGAACGTCATCACCGACTTGCCGCCGCGCCCTCGCGCGGCCGCCGGGAACGCGTGGCCGAGCATCGCGGCCGCCACTCCGGCGTACCCCACGTAGACCCCGCCGAGCGCGTAGCCCGCGAGCCCCGCGAGCGTCCCCTTGAGCCCGTCGCCGGCGAACGCGGGCCACGCACGCCGCGGCCCGAGCTGCTCGAGCGCGTTCCAGGCGCCGGGGTTCCCGTCGGCGGTTCGGAACAGGTCGACGCCGTGGCGTCGCGCGACGAGCAGCGCGACGGGCACACTGCCCAGGACGTAGCCCAGGATCACCGTCAGTCCGTACTCCATGCCCGTGCTCGCCTCCTTCCACCTCGTCCGCTACCCCCGGGCCACCGCGCCCGAGGGATTGTCCCGCATGGGGCTCGACCGCCCCGCGCTCGCGCGGCAGCCCGGCCTCGCGTTCTGGAAGCTGCTCGGCACGGGGAAGGGCGCGACGATGACCCTGAGCGCGGACCTCAAGCGCTGGGGCCTCTTCGCGACATGGGAGAGCGAGCCGGCGCTCGACGCGTTCCTGCGCGACTCCGAAGTCGCGGCGCGCTGGCGGGCGCTCGCGGCCGAGAGCTACCACGTCCGCCTCGCGCCGCTCAAGACCCACGGGCGGTGGAGCGGGCGCGAGCCGCTCGCCGGCTTACCGCACCCGGATCCCGGCGGCAACCGGGTCGCGATCCTCACCCGCGCGACGATCCGCCCGACGAAGCTCCGCGCCTTCTACTCCTCGATCGCGCCCCCGGCGGCCGCGCTCGCGGGGTCGCCGGGCCTGCTCGCGAGCGTCGGAGTCGGGGAGTGGCCGCTCGCTCGGCAGGCGACCTTCTCGCTTTGGCGGTCGCTCGACGACGCCCGCGCCTACGCCTACGGCGACGCCGCCCACCGCGCCGTGGTCGAGCGCACGCGCGCGGACGGCTGGTACTCCGAGGAGCTCTTCGCGCGGTTTCGCCCCTTCGGCGCCGTCGGGACCTGGGGCGGCCGCGACCCCCTCGCCCACACGAGCTGATCGTCCAGCACGGGTCGCAGCGACGGCGCTGCTGCTCGCGTGCGTCGAGAAGGCCGATCCGGTCGTCGTGGGACCGCTTCCGCCTTCTCGCGACTAGCGACGCGCGAGCGCTCAGTGCCGCACGGCGCTGATCAGCGCGTCGAGGCGCCGCCAGAACTCCCGGCGCGTCGCGGGCCCCGAGCGCTGCGGGCCGAGGTGGTCGTCCACGGCGGGGTCGTCGACGCGGATGAGTCGCTCGCTCACGGTCCTCGCTCGCGCGATCGTGCGCTTCGCCGTCCGCGCGCCGACGGTCCGGTCGTCGGCGCCGTACAGCGCGATCAGGCGGGTGCCCGCGGGGATGCGCGCCGGGTCGACCTCCGGCAGCTCGAGGGCGATGCCGCGCAGCCGGCGGCCGGGGTAGGCGGCGAAGACGCCTCGGGCCGGCGGGAGGCCGAGGCTCCGCGCGCTCGCGGCGTAGTCGGCGCTCATCGCGGCGCCCGCCGAGTGGCCGGCGACCACCCAGCCGTACCGGGGCAACTCCTCCTCCGCGAGCGCCGAGCGGACGCCGGCGGTCACCCCGCCGAACGCCAGGGCCGGGGCGAGGAACGGGAAGTCCTGGTAGACGGGGTAGACCACGGTGGAGCCCGCGCGGACGAGATGGGTCAGCCACGGGCCGTAGAGCACGGGGGCGACGGCGGTCCAGCCGTGGAGGAAGAGCACGACCGGGTCGTTCCGGCTCCCCGCGCGCCGCAGCACCCACGCGCCCCGGGAGCCGACCCCCGCGAACGTGACGTCGAGGTCGGCGGGGAGGTCGGGCCGCGCCGGCTTCGGGGTGGGGGCTTTCGTCCGCGGCGCACCCGCGGCGGAAGCGCCGGAACCCGGCGTGGGAACACCCGCCCGTGCCGAGCCCGAAGCTGGGGTGCTCCCCTGCGGCGGCACCGGGGCCGCCCGTGCGCCCCCGTCGTTGCCGCCGCAGGCGGTGAGCGTCAGCGCGCCCGCCGCGAGCAGCGCAGCCACGTGCGCCGTCCTGCGCCGGGGACCCGGCCGCGCGAAAGCGCTCACGCCGGCCCGATCTCGCGCGCCACGAGCGCGCCGCCGAGCATCACAAGGGGTAGCCCGCCCCCCGGGTGCGCCGTGCCGCCGACGCGCCAGAGGTTGCGCACGCCGCGCACGCGGTGGCCCGGCCGGCCCATCGAGCCAAGGCGCCCGTGCGGCGCGGCGCCGTAGATGGCGCCGCCGAGCGCGCCCGTCTCGGCTTCGAGGTCGGCGGGCGAGCGCACGCGGCGGGCCCGCACCCGGTCGCCGAGGCCGAGCCGGGCGACGATCCGGTCGGCCTCCGCCTCCCAGTCCGCGCCGGCGCCCGACGGCGCGTTGGCCAGGACGAACCAGTTCTCCGCGTCCGCGGGCGCCTCCCCGGGCGAGGTCACGGAGGAGGTCGAGACGTACAGGGTCGGATCTGCCACCGGCCGGCGGCGGGCGAAGAGGTCGTCCATCTCCGCGTCGTAGCCGGCGCAGAAGCGGATCTCGTGGTGTACATGGCCGGGCGTGCGCCCGTCGACGGCGAGCATCAGCGCCAGGCCCGAGAGCGAGCGCTCGCGGCGGTCGTGACGGCCGCCGTCGAGCTGCCGGGCGAGCGCGAGCTCGTCGCCGTTCCACACCACGTGGTCGGCCTTCACGACGCCTTCGGCGGTACGCACCCCGCCGGCGTGCCGGTGGCCGCCCCGGATGACGCCGGTGACCGGCGTGCCGTAGCGCAGGTCGCCGCCGAGCGCGACGAAGCGCGCGGCGAGCGCCTGCACGAGCCCGTGGATCCCGCCCGGCACGTGCCACGCACCGAACGCGTGCTCGACGTAGCCGGCGACGGCGAGCGCCGCGGGGGCCCGGCGCGGGTCGGCGCCCGCGTAGGTCGCGAAGCGCTCGATCACCTGTTGGAGCCGGGGGTCGCGGGTGTGCGCGCGGGCGAGCGTGCGCAGTGTGTGCCACGGCTTGACGCGCAGGAGGTCGCGCGGGTCGGGCGGGGCCTCGTCGGGTCCGGGGCGGTGCGGCGGCCACGGCGGCGGGCCGGTGAGGAAGGGCTGCGACGCCGTCCACATCTGCGCGCAGGTCGCGAGGAACGCGATCCAGTCGTCGCCCGTGCCGGGCGCCCACGCGTCGAGCGCGGCGCGCGACGCGGCGGCGTCGGCGCTCAGCGCGACGGCGCTCCCGTCGGCGAAGGTGTACCGCGTGACGGGCTCCACGGGGACGAGCTCCGGCAGCGGCGTGCCGGTCTCCTCGAACAGCGCCCGCACGACCCACGGCATCGTCAGCAGCGAGGGGCCGGAGTCGAAGCGCCAGGTGCGCCCGTCGGCCGTGAGCTCGGCCCGCCCGGCCTTCCCGCCGGGAGCGGTGCCCTGCTCGAGCAGCGTCACCGCGTGCCCCGTCGAAGCCAGGCGCACCGCGCAGGCCAGCCCGCCGAGGCCCGCTCCGACGACGGCGATGCGCATCAGGCGGCGCCCCCTCGCGCTCGGACGACCGCGATGCGCACGTCAGCCCGCCCGCCCGCCGAAGCGCCCGCCCGCGCGCACCCGCGCCCGCAGCGCCGGGACCGCGAAGAGGCCCATCGCCAGCCCGCCGGCGAGGGCCACCCGCGGCCGGTGCCAGAACGCGAGGTTCGCGATCGCCTCGCCCACCCACGTCCAGGCGAAGACCGCGAGCGACGCGTCCGCCGCGCCCGAGCGCGGGTCGCCCTCGTCGAGGCAGGACCAGACCGCGAACACCGCCGAGGCGGTCACGAACCAGCCGGCGAAGTTCTGCGCCGGGATCCCCTCGTAGCGCCCGCCCTGCGGCCACACCCAGTAGCCCTCGCGGACCATCCGCGGGTCGACGTACACGTCCCAGGCGGTCAGCGCGCCCGCCGCCACGAGCGGGCGCAGCGATCGCGACCGCGTGAGCAGCCCGGCCACCGTCCAAGCCGGCCGGCTCATCATCGCCCAAGACGTGAAGACCATGAGCGGCACGCCGCGCCAGGCCGGGCCGAGCTTGGCCGTGTAGGCGTAGTGCCCGAACGGCCGCCCGGTCGCTACGCCGGCGAGCTCGGCCGCGTAGCCGAGCGCGCCCGCCGCGCCGACGGTCATCGCGGCGTGCCGCGCGCCAGCGTCCTCGATCGCGTCCGCCGCGGTCGTCGCCGCGAGCAGTCCGACGATCGCGTGCGTGGCGGCGGTGTGGGCGCGCGGCGGGACCCGGGGGTACAGCAGTTGGCCGCCGACGAGCGCGGCGAGGAGCGGGCGGGACGGACGCATGCCGAGGGGCGCGGAGTGTAGGAGGCCAGCATCTACTACACAGAAGGTGTCATTCCGTGTACAGTCGCACCGTGGACCGTCTGAACATCACGCTCGACGACGAGCATGCGGAGAAACTCAAGAACTTGTCCGAGCGCATGCACGTCCAGCCCGGAACCGTCGCGCGTTCTCTGCTCTCCAGTGCGCTCGACGAGACCGACCCCGACGCGCGCAACGTCGCCGAGCTGCTGGACGGCATCTCTGGCGCCTACGAGCGCGCGCACCTCGGCCGCGAGCAGGCAAGGACCGGGCAGACCGTCCCGCTGGACGAGCTGTAGCGGTGGCCCGCGTCGAGCTGGCCGCGGTGGCCATCGAAGACCTTGATTGCCTCATCCGCACCCACAGCCTCCCCGCCGATACTCGCGGGCGAGTGGCCAGGTCTCTGCGCCCGCTCGAGCGTTTCCCGCTCTTCGGCCCCGCACTGACCGGGCGGTGGGAGGGCTTTCGCCTCCTGCTGGGGCCGTGGCGCTGGCTGCTGCTCGTCTACGTCTTCGTCGCGTCCGAGGACCGGGTGATCGTCGTGACCATCCAGGACGCTCGCTCGTCGGTCGCGGAGACCGTCACTCGCGGGTAGGCGGACAGCTGGACTTCACCCGGCCCCGCGCCGGGCCGCGGGGCGGTTCTGAGCTTGGGCGGTTCTCAGAGGGGGCGACGGACCCCGGCGAGATCCGTCCGTGCCTCATATCAGCGTCCCGGCGGCACCCGCCAGCCCCGGTCGAGCAGCTGGCGCGCCTGCTTGCCGGGGTCGGGCGAATGGAGCAGCACGACGCCGAGGCGCCGCCCGTCACGCTCGGCCGCGCCGAGGAAGCAGCGCCCTGCCGGGCCCGTGTAGCCGGTCTTGATCCCGATCGCCCCCCGGTAGCCGGCGCGGATCAGCGGGTTGTGCGTGTAGAGGAAGAGCTTGCCGCCCTTGTTCGGGAACGGCAGCACGGCGCGCGGCCGGCGCACGACGTCAGCGATGCGCGGCTCGTCGAGCGCGGCCCGGGCCAGCGCCGCGAGGTCCTGCGGGCAGGAGTGGCCGGCGTCGTTGAGGCCGTCGGGCGAGGCGAACGAGGTGCAGGCGAGGTGCATGTCGCGCGCCGTGCGGTTCATCAGCTCGACGAAGCGCGGGACGGTCCCGCTGATCCGCTGGGCCAACGCGATCGCCGCGTCGTTGCCCGACACGATGAGCAGCCCGTTGAGCAGCGCGCTCACGCCGACGCGCTTCTTCTTCGGCAGCACGCCGATGCGCGAGCCGGGGCGCGCGCGCGCCTCGTTGGTCACCTTCACCTTCGCCCCCTCGGGGATGCGGCGGGCGACGAGGATCGCGGTCATCGTCTTGGTGACGCTGGCGATCGGCAGCTGCCGCAGCGGATCCTTGCGCCAGAGCACCTCCCCCGTGTCGAGATCGAAGAGCAGCCCCGCGCGCGGCGGTCGCTTGAAGCGCGCGACCACCGGGTCGCTGACGTCGTCGAGCCGCACCGCGAGCGGCTCCGGCGGCGTCGTCGCCGCCAGCGGGCCGTTCGCCGCCTGCAGGACCTTCGCGCCGCCCGCTCCGGCCTGCACGACGGCGGCGGGCGCGCCGACGACCGCGGTCGTGCGCGCGCCGCGGTCGCCGCCGCAGCCCGCGAGGAGGACGGCCAGGACCGTCAGGAGAGCAACGTGGGGCACCCGCATGGACGACGCCCGAGGCTACTCGGGCGGCTGGCGGAGCGCGCCGAGGACGCCGAAGGCGAAGAGCCCGAGCACGAGCAGGGAGAGCGCTTCGAGCGGACCGAAGCCGTCCCTGACGATGACGTAGCCGGTGAGGGAGCCGAAGCCGAGGAGGACCAGGAGGGCGGCGGCGAGGATCGGGCGGTGGAGCACGCGCGGCCCCCACCGCCTCTAGAGTCGGCCGCGGCGGAAGGCGTCGAAGCCCGGCTTGCGCTTGCCGTCGGCGTCGATCAGGCCGCCGCGGATCCCGGTGTCGGGCGGCCCCTCGTCGTACAGGTGGATCCAGCCGAGACCGTAGACCTTGATCGTGCGGGCGATGCTGAAGGCCTTGCGGATGAAGTCCGCCTGCTTGGGCCGGGTGGTGAAGAAGTTGAACTCGCTGTCCAGCGCGGTCGGAACTGTGAACTCGGAGAGGAAGAGCGGCACGCGGCGGGACTTGGACCCTCGGCGGCCGAACGCGCGGTTGACGACTTTCTGGAATCGTCCGAGATCGGAGAAGTCGACGGTCTCGCCGAGGCCGGGCGGATTCTTCAGGCTCGGCGTCCGCAGCGTGAACGGGTTGTGGCCGTACACGTCGAGGCGCGGACGCCTGCCGTTGGGCAGGCGCATGAACTTGACCCAGTTCGCCGGCCGGATGTCACCGGCGGTGAAGGTGTTGCCGCCGATGACCACGTTGTCGCGTCGCACACGCTTGAGCGCCCCGTAGGCGGCGTCGAGGATCCGCGCGTACCGCTGCGGGGCGGCCGCCTGCGCTCGGGTGAGCCGCCGGCCGATGGTCTCCGGGACGATCGGCTTGAAGTTCGCCGCGCGCGACGGCTCGCCCCAGACCATCCACCGGCGAACCGCCGGGTAGCGACGTGCCGCCGCCGCGGCGAACTGGGCGTAGGCCTGCGGGCCGGGCGCCCACTCCGCGCTCTTGCCCCCGTTCGCCCACGGCGGAGATCTGGAGATGAGCAGCAGGACCCGCATGTCGTTCTGCTTCGCCTCGCTGATTGTTGCGTCGAGGTCGGCCGGCCACCGGTACGCGGGGTCGCGGGGGTCGGTGGGGTTCGCGGGGCGTGTGGGCGCGATGGCCGCCCAGGAGATGCTGGTCTGGTACAGCGTGACGCCGAGGCTCTTGTAGATGGGGAACTGCGACACCCCGTCCACCGCGCTCGGGCCCCAGAATCCCTTCTCTGCGGCGGCGGCATGACCCGCGGGGCCGAAGAAGACGAGGAGCGCGGTGCACGCCGAGACGGCGACAAGACGGAGAACAGGCACCAAGGCAGCGTAGTAATCCGCTCGGGATCCGGCGCCGTGCGCCCGGCGACGAGCCTCCTACCTGACGGTCACGGTCGTCCGCATGAACGGATGGACGAGGCAGTAGAACTCGTACCGGCCGGCCGTGGTGAACCTCACGCTGCTCTCGTCCGCCACCGGCGAGGACGCGAAGCCGTCCATGATGCCGGAGTTCCAGAAGCCGTTGCCGTGGAGCCGGGGAGTGATCGCGACGGCGCCCACCGTCGGCGGATCGCTCGGATAGGCCGCCCTCGGGTCGGCCTGCGGCAACGCGAACGACTCCGCCAGCCGGCCCAGGTAGGAGAACGGCTGGGTCGCAGGGTTACCGGGTCCGGTCGTCGCGGTGTGCGAAAGTCGCGAACCTTTCGTCACCGCGAACTTCACCGTCGTCCCCCTCGTCACCTCCAACGCGGCGGGGGCGAACGCGAAGCGCTCCACGCCGCCGACGCCCGATCGCCCGACGCGCACGACGTTGCGAACCACCGGCCTGCGGGTCAGTCGCTTCGCGGTCCTCAGCGCGGCCTCGACCTGCGTCTTGACCGCCCTGCGGTCGGCGGCGGCGGAAGGAACCCGCCTGCTCCTGGGCAGGACGCGGACGGCACCCTTCATCCCCGGGTGGATGTTGCAGAAGTAGGTGAACCTCCCGGCCTTCGCGAATCGGACCGTGAAGGCCCTGGGCGGTCCGGAGGGCGGGAAGCCGCTGTTGAGCCGCTTACGGCCGTCGTACCGCAGGATCTTGCCGAACGCGTTCGCCCGCAGCTTCGGGTTGGTGCGCAGGAGATCGAACCCTCGAAACCAGAAACGCGCCCCCGCTGCGTCCGTCGCGTTGGCCTTCTCCCCGGTCGGGACGACGACGGGCAGCGGTTCGGCACCCCGTCCCGGAAGCTCGACGGTGTGGACTGCGTCGGAGACGAAGCGCACGGAGTCCCCGACGCGCACCGACACGGAGGCCGGGAAGTACGCGTTGACGTTGCTCTTGAGCGCCTTGAATCGCTTCTGCGCGCTCGGCGCCAATCCCATCCTGACGGTCTTGGCCGTCGCATCGGCAGACGCCGGAACGGCGAGAATCGCCACCATGACCGCGGCGATCAGTCGCGCTATCTGAGTTCCCTCGAGGAACATCTTCATCCTCTCTAGCATGGCCTGCCATGTCCGAACCGACGCGCGAGGCGTGGATTCTCGACGCAGTGCCCGGCAAGAGCTTCGCCGAAGTCGGCGGTCTTTGGGGCACGGTCAACGAGCAGGTCAGCGTAGCGGCGGCCGCCGGTGCGGTCGCGACGACGATGATCGACGTTGCTCCGCAGGACGGGTCCGACGGCGATCTCTGGAAGGCGTTCCGTGAGCGCACGGACGCGCTCGGTGTGCCCCCACCCACGTGCGTCCAGGCGAACATCGACGATCCCGCGACCATCGCGCGGGTCGGCTCCTTCGACGTGGTGCACTGCAGCGGTGTCCTCTACCACTGTCCACACCCCCTCCACACGCTCACGCAACTGCGGGCGATCACCCGCGAGACGCTCATCCTCGGCACCGCCAGCCTGCCCGAGACCGTCGAGAACGCCGCCGGATCCGTGACGGTCGCGCCGGGCAGTGCGCTGCTCGTGCCGGCCATGTCCCACACCCAGCGCGCGGTCCTCGGGCAGTGGCTCGCGGACAACGGCGCCTTGTTCGCGCTCGGCGTGAACGCTCCGATGGCCAGCAACTGGGCGATCGACGACTACGGAGCGTGGTGGTGGTTCTTCACCCGAGACTACGTCGCGGCGTTGCTGCGCGTGGCGGGCTTCGCCGTCGTCAACGTCGTCAGCTACTGGAACGGGCGCGCGACGTTCTACCTCGCCGAGGTCGATGCTCGGTAGATGAGCCGCTCCGTGCTGCGCACCATGGTGGATCGTCTGCGTCGTGGTGCGCCCACTGCGCACCAGCTCCGCGAGTTCGCGAGCCTGCTCGACGTCGGGGGAATGCGCGAGGCTCGGAGGTTCTCGCGGCGATACGGGGCGAGCCTGTGGAGCTATCCCGATGCCCGGCGTTCCAACCTGCACATGCTTCCCGGCTGGGTGAATCCGCGCGACGGTCTCCTGCTCGATCTGGGCGCCAACGAGGGCAGCTGGACGGCCGAGGCCATCAGCGTCTTCCCCGGTGTTCGCGTCCTCGCGGTGGAGCCCGGCCCCGAACCCGGCCGCCTGCTCGTCGAGCGCTTCCGCGACGCGCCGAACGTGACCGTGGAGCTCCGCGCGGTCGCCGGCGAGACCGGCACGGCCTCCTACTACGCGACCCGGGCCAGCGTCTTCGCCTCCCTCCTGCCGCCGGATCCCGCGCTCCACGCGCTCTACGCACTCCCCGGCGCGCCCACCGAGGTGGTCGAGACGATCGAGGTCGACACGATCCGGCTCGACGACCTCGTGCACGAGCCGGTGTCGGTCGTCAAGATCGACGTGCAAGGAGGCGAGCTCGCGGTGCTCCAGGGCGGGCGACGCGTCATGCGCGGGGCCTCCGCGGTCCTCGTCGAGGTCGTCTTCGTCCCGCACTACGCGGGTGACGCCACGTTCTCCGAGGTCAACGAGGAGCTGACCGGCCTCGGCTTCCACCTGCACGATCTCTCCCGGCCGTTCCGCCTCGACGGCGGGGCGCTGTGGGCCGATGCCTGCTACGTCCGCTCCGGTCCGGGTCGACGCAGGTGAGCACCGAGCGTCAGGAGCGCGATCGGCGCATCTGCTTCGTCACCGACGACTTCGCCGGGATCATCCGCAACGGGGGCATCGGCACCCACTTCCTGCTGATGAGCCGTCTCCTGGCCCGCCGGGGCTGGGGCGTCCACGTCGTGTTCTGCGGGCCGGCCGACGACGAGCAGGCGATCGTGGCGGTGCCCACCCGGCTCGCCGAGGACGGAATCTCCTTCACCTGGCTCGACGCCGCCCCCGCGCCGGCCTGGCACGGGCTCCCGCACTTCGGTGACGGCATGGGCACGCTCGTGACCAGTCAGCACGCCTTCGAGGTGCTCGAGGTGCTTCACGCCGAGCAGCGCTTCGACATCATCGAGTTCTCCGACTGGAGGGCGCTCGGCTTCCGGGCGGTGCAGGCCAAGCGCTCGGGAATCGCGTTCGCCGACACGCGCCTGGCGGTCAAGCTCCACAGCCCGACGGAGTGGCAGCGGCGCGGCAATCTGCTCAACCGCCAGTCGCCGTGGGAGCTCAAGGTGGAGTACTGCGAGCGCTACGCGTTCGAGCACGCCGATCTCCAGCTCAGCCCCTCGCACTACATGCTCGCCGATACCTCCGAGCAGGGGTGGGACGTCCGCGAGGATGCGGTCGTCGCCTATCCCTTTCCGCATCGCCACCGGAAGGAGGGACCCCCGAAGGCCGCCGAGGTCTCAGAGCTGGTGTTCTTCGGTCGCCTCGAGCGGCGCAAGGGCCTCGATCTCTTCCTCGCCGCGCTCGACACGCTCCCCGGCGATCTGCCCGTGCTGTTCCTTGGTCGCGACTCCTATATCGAGGGGCGCAAGGCGACCGACATCATCTCCGAGCGCATGGCCGGTCGCCCGCACCGGATCGAGTCCGGGCTCGACCGCGACGCGGCGATCACGGAGCTCCTGCGGGGCGATCGCCTCGCCGTGCTGGCGTCACGGAGCGAGACCTTCGGCTTCACGGTCGCCGAGTGCATCGCCGACGAGATCCCGTTCCTCGCCGCGCGGGTCGGCGGCGTCCCCGAGGTCGTCGCCCACGACGACGCCCGCGAGCGCTGGCTGTTCGAGCCGACCGCGCCGGGGCTCGCCGCTGCCCTCCAAGCGCGCCTGGCCTCCCCGGCCGACGGAGAGCGCGAGCTGCGCTCCGCCGTGGCCGCGGCGTGCGATCCCGACGGCTGGAACGACCGGGTCGAGAGCACCTACTCGGACCTGGCGGCGCGGCCGATCATCCCTTCGCGAGCGGTCGCGGAGGCCGAGGCCACGGTGGCGGTCGCGGTCACCTACTACGAGCACCCCGAGTACCTGCCCGCGGCCCTGGCCTCGCTGGCCGCGCAGACGCGCCCGCCCGACGAGGTGTTCGTCCTCGACGACGGGTCGTCGGAGGAGGAGGCCAGGCGCGTCTTCGCCGAGCAGGAGGCCGTCTATCCGGAGTGGACGTTCGTGCGGCAGGAGAACGCCGGCCCGGGTGCGGCCAGGAACGCCTGTCTCGCGCGCTCCCGGAGCGCGTACTTCCTCCCCTTCGACTCCGACAACATCGCCTCGCCGGCGCTCGTCGAGACCCTGCTGACGGCGGTCCTCCAAGACGACCGCGACGCGGCGACCTGCCACACGCTCGCCTTCGTCGCCGACGACGACATCGCCGCCGGGCGTTTCGTCTTCCGCTTCGCGCCGACGGGCGGGCCCCGCCTGCTCACCGCGCTCGAGAACGTGTTCGGCGACACGTGCGGCCTGTTTCGCGCGGAGGCCCTCCGCGCGGTCGGCGGCTTCGAGACCGCGCGCTGGTCGCCGCACGAGGACTGGGAGACATACACCAAGCTGGCGTTCGCCGGCTATCGGATCGACGTCGTGCCGCGCGTGCTGTTCTTCTACCGCACGGAGATCGGCGGGCGCCTCGAGCAGCTCACGGCCGGCCCCGCCGAAGCGCATCGGCTGCGGCGGCGCATGATCTACGACCTGCTCGCCGACGTCGAGCTGAGCCGGGACGAGCGCATCGCGCTGTGGGAGTGCCTGATCGGCTTCGCGGATCCCTCGCACGAGCTCGAAGCGGTGACGCGCTCCCACGACGAGCTGGCGGAGTGGGCCCACCGGACGCTCGCCGATGCGCACGCATGGCGCGAGCGCCAGCTGGAGGGTGTCCGTGAGTGGCTCACGGGAAAGGTCGACGAAGCGACGTCCCGGGCCGAACGGGCGGAGGCCGAGCTCGCCGCGGCGCGCGCGCGCGCCGCGGAGGCACGCGACTCCGGCGCGGTGCGAAGCGCCGTGCGCGGTGGGCTCGGCCAAGTCCTCGGGGAGCCGCGGGCCGCGCGTCTGGTCATCGAGGCGCGGCGGGCGCTCGGGCGAGAACGTCAGGGCGGATGACCGTCCCCGCGGGTGCGCTGATTGGTCAACGGGCTCCTTAGACTGCGACGTCGTGTCCGACGATCGGTCAGCGACTCCGGACGCCTTGCCGCGCACGCCGATCCTCTACCTCGCACCGTGGGTCGATCTCGGTGGTTCGGACAAGGGGACGATCGATTGGTTCAAGCACATCGACCGGGCCCGCTTCGCGCCGTCGATCATCACGACCCAGCCGTCCCGGAATCGCTGGCTGGACCTCGTCGAGCCGTACGCCGAGGAGGTCTGGGCGCTCCCGGAGACCCTCTGCGGGGCGGAGATCCCGGTGTTCGTCCTCGGGTTCATCGACAGTCGCGCGATCCGCGTCGTGCACATCATGAACTCGCGCATCGGGTTGGACCTCCTGCCGGACATGACGAGCCTCGCGCGCCCGCCGGTGACCGTCGTCCAGTTGCACGCGGAGGAGCCCGACCGCTCGGGCTACGCGCGGTACGGCGCCACGCGCTACGCCGGCCTCATCGATGCGTTCTCCGTCACGAGTGAGCAGCTCGGCGCCGCGATGCTCGACTTCGACGTGCCGCGCTCCGGCATCCACGTGATCCCCACGGGCGTAGACGCCGCGGGCGAGTTCAATCCGGCCGACGTCCAGCCGTTCGATGATCTCGGCGCCGGCCCGCACGTGCTGTGGCCCGGCCGGCTGACGGCTCAGAAGGATCCGCTGCTGACGCTCGACGTCCTCGTCGAGCTCAAGCGCCGCGCGGTGGCCCTGACCCTGCACATCGTCGGTGAGGGCGACCTCGAGCCGATGGTGAGGGAACGCGCGGCGGTGCTAGGCGTGGACGGCCTCATCCGCTGGCACCCCCCCTCACAGGAGATGCCGCGCTGGTATCGGAGCTGCGATCTGCTGCTGATGACGAGCGTCTTCGAAGGCGTCCCGTACGTCATCTACGAGGCGATGGCGATGGGCGTGCCGGTGGTGGCGCCCGCGTTGAAGGGCAACGCCGAGCTGCTGGGCGCCGACGGCGCAAACCCGCTGATCGCGCCGCGCGACGACGTCCAGGGCTACGCGGACGCCGTCCAGCGGCTGCTGGAGGAGCCGGAGCTGCGCGGGAGCATCGGCGCTGCGGCGCGCGCGCGCATGCTCGGCGAGTTCACCCTCGAGACCATGGGCCGCCGTCACGACGACCTCTACGAGCGGCTCTTGGCGGAGCGTGCGCGCGTCGTGCAGCGAACGGCGACCGACAGCGCGGCGCCGTGCCCCTCGCCTGCCGCGCTGCCCGAGCGGGTGCTCTTCCCCCGTGCCGAGCCGCCCGAGCGAAGCGTTGCGGTCATCGTCCCCTGCTTCCAGCACGGCCGCTTCCTGCCCGGCGCGATCGAATCGATCCGAACCCAGACGCTGACGCCGGCGCGGATCGTCGTCGTCGACGATGCCTCGCGCGACGAGGAGACGATCGCCGCGCTCGCGGCCGTCGAGCAACAAGAACTCGTGACGGTGATCCGGCTCGCCCACAACAGCGGTCCGAGCACCGCGCGAAACTGCGCCCTCGCCAACGTCCGGGAGAGCTACGTCCTGCCGCTGGACGCCGACGACCTGCTGCTCCCCACCGCCCTCGCCGACATGGTCGAGCAGTTGGAGCAGGCCCCCGAGCACATCGGGTTCGTCTACCCGAACGTCCAGCACTTCGGCAATCGCCACGACTACTACGCAGCACCCGCCTACAACCTGCATCTGCTGCTCGACAACAACTACTGCGCAGCCACGTCGCTGTTCGATCGGCGCGTCTTCGACGCGGGCATCCGCTACCCGGAGGAGGTCGTGCTGGGCCACGAGGACTGGGACCTCGTCCTGACCATGGCCGAGCACGGGATCGAGGGCGTGCCGGCGCACGGAGCCACGTTCCTCTACCGCAAGCGCGGCTTCAGCCGCGTGAACGCCGTCGACTACGGGCCGAACTCCTTTCACCAGGTCATCGGGAAGCGCCATCCGGCGCTGTACGGGCGGCGTGACGAGATCAAGGCGCACTGGGCGCCGGCGCTCTCACTCGTGCTGATCGACGGGACGGACAGCCGGTGGACCGCGGACGCACTCGGCGACGTCGGGGCGCAGACCTGCCGCGACTTCGAGATCGTCTCCGCCGTCGGCGGCGACATCGCGAGCCGTCGCCACGGGCCAGAGGGCGCGATCGAAGCGATCGAGCACGCCCGTGGCCGCTACGTGTGCGTCGCCCTGCCGGGTGCAGCGCGGGCCGTGGCGCGGAGGACCTTCGTCGAGCACATGATCAGGGCGTTCGCCGCGTCCGCGACCCACGAGCCGATCGTCCTCGGCACCCGCGCGGGCTCGGGCGGTGGTCCGCTCCCGCAACTCGACGCGGCGCAGCGCCGAGCCAGCACGCCCGTGGGCGTCGCGTGGGAGCGGCCCCCCGGGTACGCGGCTCCGGAGGTCGAGGTCGAGCGGGCGGGCGAGATCGTCGGAGACCTCGTGCTCGAGTGGGAGCTCTCCGACATCCGATTGCAGTGGCGGGGGGTGTGACGGTGCGCCTCGGCCGCCCGACGCCGAGCTCGGATGCGGACCGCGCCGCGATGTCCGCCCTCGAGTGGGAGGGTCCGCGGCTCCCGACCCTCCACCCCGACACGATCATGCGCAGATGGACCGGGCCATCGTGGACCGGACCGGCGAAGACGGTGCTCGTTCGCCATCGCGCACTGGACGGACCGCGATGGAGGCTGTCGCTCGATCGCCATCCGCCCGACGGCTTCGCCCTCGAATACGACCTCGGCCAGGTGCACTTCCACGCCCAGCCGGGCACGTCCCGCCTGATCACGGACGGCTCGGGGTACCTCACCAGCCCCGTCGAAGGCGCCCTCGCCGAGGGCCACGCCAGCCTGGGATACGTCGAGGACGCCCCGCTCCCGCTCCTCGACGCACTGTTGCTCGCTCGCGTGCGCGAGACCGGTCAGCTCCTCTGCGTGTCGGGCGCCGAGGATCCGCTGCTGGCCCACGTGGAGATCATCGGGTCCTTGGGGTACATCGACGGCTATCCGCTGCAACCGCGGCGGGCGCTCGATCTCCGCGGGAACGACTGGGGCACCATCACCCTGATCCGGACCATCGATCCTGCGTCGTGGCGCCACGGGTACGCCGCCACCACCGAGGACGTTCCTGACGGTGCCGTGTCGCTCGGTGCGCTGTGGGCGCGTGAGCGCACTCCGGGCTCGGTGGAGCTCCGAGCCGACGGCCGGGGGCGCGTGACGTCCCCGCTGCTCGCCGTCGAGGCCGAGCGCGCCGATCCGCGCTCCGTCGCTCGCTGGATCGGGGCACCCCTCGCGTGGACCGCCGGGCGGCCGAAGCTGTGGGCCGTGCGCTCCGCCGCCAGTCGCGCCCGCGCCGTCGCCGCGCGGGCGGCCATCCGTCCGATCGCCGCCCCGCCGAGACGGCTCGGGTACCTGCGGCGCGATCCCGCGCCGGGGTGCACCGCGCTGTACTCGGCGAGCCACCCGGCCGTCGGGGACCAGTACGTGACGCGCTCCGCGATCGAAGCGCGCGATCTCGGCTACGTGGTCGAGGGCGTCCTCGGCTACATCGGGAACGCCTCGGCCGATCGGCACCTCGAGCGGCTCCCGCGTGAGGTGCGCTTGGGCTCCCGGTTCGGACACGGCCGGCGCTACGCCGAGGGGCCCGCCTGAGGGGCCGGTCGGGTACGCCTCGGCCACGAGGGCGCCCCGTTCGTCGTCACCGCGCGGTGGCCGTGCGCCGCGTCGTCCCTCTGAGGTCGACGAGCACCGGCGCGCGCAGCGCGACCTCGTCGTGGTCGACGTCCCGGTGCGCGGTGACGATCACCGCGCAGTCGACTCCGTCGAGGCTGTCTGCGAAGTCGGAGCCCGCGATGTCGTGCCCGGGGATCGACGCGACGTGGGGGTCGTGGTAGACGACGTTCGCCCCCAGGCCGCGCAGCAGGGCGATCATCTTCAAAGCGGGCGACTCCCGGATGTCCCCCACGTTCGGCTTGTAGGACACGCCGAAGAGCGCGATCTTCGTGCCCTTCACCGGCTTTCCGGCGTCGTTGAGCGCGCGCTCCACCTTGCTGACGCAGTGGTACGGCATCTGCTGGTTGATCTCCCCCGCGAGCTCGATGAACTTCGTGCTCATGTCGAACTCGCGGGCGCGCCAGGAGAGGTAGAACGGATCGACCGGCAGGCAGTGGCCGCCCATGCCCGGCCCCGGATCGAAGCGCATGAAGCCGTAGGGCTTGGTCGCAGCCGCGTCGACGACTTCCCAGATGTCGATGCCCATGCGGTCGCAGAGGATCGACAGCTCGTTGACGAGAGCGATGTTCACGGAGCGGAAGATGTTCTCCAGCAGCTTGGTCAGCTCGGCGACGTCGGGCGAGGAGACCTGCACGATCTCGTCGCAGACGGCGTCGTACAGCGCGACCGCGCGCTCCAGGCACGCGTCGGTGAGGCCGCCGATCACCTTCGGCGTGGTGCGCAGCGTGTAGTCGGTGCGCCCCGGATCGACGCGCTCGGGGCTGAAGGCGACGTGGAAGTCGTGGCCGGCGGCCAGGCCGGACTCCTCGAGCATCGGCGCCAGCCGTTCGCGCGTCGTGCCCGGATAGGTCGTCGACTCCAGGACGACGAGCTGACCGGGCTGCAAGACCGCGCACACCGCGGCCCCCGCGTCGATCAGCGGCCCGAGGTCCGGCTCGCGGTTGGGCGTCAGGGGGGTGGGGACGCAGATGATGATCGCCTCGACCGTCGCCAGCCGACTCGACCGCGTGCTGGCGCAGATGCTGCCGCGCACCGCCGCCAGGCGCTCGGAGGAGATGTCCTCGACGTAGGAGGTTCCCGCCTTCAGCGCCTCGACCTTGCGGGTATCGACGTCGACGGCGATGACGTCGTGCCCTTCCTCGGCGAAGGCGACCGCCAGCGGCAGTCCGACGTAGCCCATCCCCACGATCCCGATCCGCATCAGGGGCGACCCGGTTGACGCATCGCGATGCTCCGGGGATCGTGCATGGAGAGGGTCACGTCGCGCGGCGGCGGAGAGCGAGGCCCGCGGCGACGCCGAGGACCATCACCGCGACGCCGCCGCCGAGGAGCGCGAGCGAGCCGTCGCTCGCGCCGCTCCCGCCGACGCTCGCCTTGACGAGGGCGCGGTCGATGTCGCCGCGCTCGTGCCTGCGCTGCTGCTCCGATGGGGCGGTGCGCGCGGAGCCCGTCACGGTGGCCTCGGCCGGGCTCCCCGATCGCGGAGCGGCGCCTGGGGCGCCGTCACCAGCAGGCGATCCGGAACCGCCGGCGGCGGTCTCGGGCCTCACCCCTTGCCCGAAGGCCGGCGTGGGGCGAGCGCCGTCGGCCCGGCGGTCGCCGGGGCCGCCGCCGGTCGCATCGCGTCGAGCCTGATCGATCGGCAACGCGTATTGCTTGCCCGCTGGGGATCGTGGGTCTACGGTCACCCCGTCCTCCTGTGCGGCGGCGGTCGACGCCGTGAGCGCGAGGATCAGCACGGCGACCATGGCAACCTTGCTCCCGAACGGCATCACTTGACGTTAGCTGGGTTCAGCCCAGGGCGCGTTGCGGATCGCGGACGAGCTCGATCAGCGACGGATCACGCGGATTCACCTTGGCCCCGCGCTCGTAGTACGCGGTGGCTCGCGCGAGTTGCCCGCGACGGACCGCGAGATCTCCGAGGAGCGTCCAGGTCACGAAGTCGCTCGGCTCCTTGGCCGCCGCTTGGAGCAGGGTGCGTTCGGCGTCGGCTCCGCGGCCGAAGCGCGCCTGCGCGGCGGCCTTGACGTAGTAGCTGGAGACCGCCTCGCGGTCGAGCCGCAGGGAGCGGTCCGCCTCGGTGATGGCCCGCGCCGGGTCCTTCGAGAGGGCCGAGCGAGCCCGATCCTGGAACAGTTCCGAGAGCCCCTGCCGGCTGAGGCTCGCTCCTGCGAGGACGAGCGCCAGGCCAAGGCCACCGGCCACCGCCACCTGGCGGCCGCGCGACGGGTGCTGCGGCGGGCTGATTCGTCCCGAACGGGGGTCGTCTCGCTCGCGGAGCAAGACCGCGCCGAGGAGCAGCGCGACCGTCGTCACCCCCGGGATCAGGTGCATCCAGTCCACGCTGGTGTGCACCAGCCACGCGGTCAGGCCGCCGACGGCCGCCACCGTCGTCGCGCGAGCGAGATCGTCGCTCCGCGCCGCACGGGTAGCGCGTCGCGCCCCGAGCGCGATCCCGACGAGGAAGGCGAGCAGCAGCCCGGCACCGACGAGCCCCGTCTCGGAGAGCGCCTGTAACTCGACGGAGTGCGGCTGGCGAATGTCCTCCGTGGTCGTTCGCTCGGCGAAGTACGGGCGGTCGAAGCCCCCTGCGCCCACCCCGCGAAGTGGAGCGTCCTTGAAGGCGCTCCAGGCGACGCGCCAGTAGTCGTAGCGGTTGCCGGCGCCGGAGACCAGGCGTGAACTGGTCCCCGACGGGACGATCGAGCCGGCCGGCTCCGAGAGACGGACGAAGGCCTGGTACTGCTGGTCGACACGCTCGGCGATTCGCCCCGCGTTGACCGTCCCCGCGAGCAGCGCGACGGCGGCGATGACCCCGAGGGCGGCGGCGCCGGCGCGGCGGACTCGCGCACCGCGCCCAGCACGCGTCACCGCGCCGTGGGCTGCGGTCAGGCCTCCCCAGGCCACCCCGACGCCGATCGAGGAGAGCAGCGCCGCCCGGATGCCGTCCTGCGCCGCCGGTCCGAGCGGCAGCCCTGCGACGGATGCGTCGTAGATGCCCAGGAGCGGCCCGGCGGCGATCGCGACACCGACGCCGACGAGCATCAGCGCGTACGCGCGGCGCATGCGGCCCGGAACCACGAGGAGCGCCACCACGACGGAGGCCAGGACGGCGATCGCGGCGCCGCGCGACTGCGAGAGCAGGGTGAGGCAGACGAAGAGCGTCGCCAGTCCCGCGCCCGGCCCCGCGATCAGTGCGCGGCGGCGCTCCACCGCGGCGAAGCTCAACCACAGCCCCACGGCGAACACGGTCGCCTGTGCGTTGATGTAGCCCAGCGGCTGGTTCAACCGTCCCCCGAGGAAGAGATCGCCGAGGTCGCCCGAGAGCATCCGCAGCGTGACGCCGCCGGCCACCACCGCGGTCCCGCCCGCGAGCACGGCGACCAGGAGGGCCGAGTAGCGCTCGCTGCGGAGCGTCACCAGTCCGAGGCCCACCACGGCGGCGAGGACGAGCGTGCGGTTGCCCTCGACGATCGCCTGCTGGGCCGACTCCGCCCAGGCCGAGGAGAGCAGCTGCCAGAAGCCGGACGCCAAGACGACGAGCGCCGTCGCGGCGCCCAGCCCGAGTCGGGGCGGCCGGGCGATCAGGCCGGCGGCGACCAGCGTCACGAGCACCAGTCCGACGGGCGCCCACACGGCGGAGTCGTAGTAGCCGGAGGCGAACGGGCTCAGGCTGGCGCCCACCCCGAGCCCGGTCACGACGATCGCGCTCAGCCACGGCCGACGGCCCGGGGCACCCGCCACCGCGATCCCGGGTGCCGCCGCTTCGCCTTCGGCGTGCGGTGCCGCGGCCGCCACCGCGGCGTCCTGGGCCTCGAAGACCGCGATGGCGGTGCCCGCCGCCACGAGGAAGGCCAGGACGATCACGGCCACCGCGGTGGAGCCGTCGTTGATCGCGACGAGCGCCAGGACGGAGACGACCGCCTGCGTCCCGCCCAGAGCAGCGGCCACCGCGCGCGCGTTGCGCAGTCGCCGCCGGGTTCGATGGGTCAGATGGTCGCGACCGCCGGTGAGGATCGAGATGCCGCGCCGCGTGCGGGAGACGACGACGAGCGTCGTGTCGACCAACGGCAGGCCGACGAGCAGGAGCGCCGCGACGAGCCCCTGCCAGGCGGGCAGGGCATCCGACGTGCCCACCATCGCCAGCGCGGCGATCGCGAAGCCGAGCGGCATCGAGCCGCCGTCCCCGAGGAAGATGCGCGCACCGGGATGCGCCAGGTTGTGCGGCAGGAAGCCGACGCAGGAGCCGGCCAGCGCCGCCCCGGCGGCGGCCAGCCAGGGGTCGCCCTCGACCACGCCGAGCACCGACACGCCGCCCGCGACGACGAGCGCCATCGTCGACGAGGCGCCGTCCATGTTGTCGAAGAGGTTGAACGCGTTCACCACGGCGACGATCCAGACCGCGGTCACCGCCAGATCGACGGCTCCGCCGAGTCCCAGGTCCCACCCGAGGTTCAACGCCCACAGCCCGGTGGCGAGCGCGAGCTCGGCCAGCACCCGGAGGCCGGGCGAGACATGGCGGCGGTCGTCCAACGTCCCCACCACCCAGAGCACCGCCACGCCGGCGACCAGCGGCAGCGTCCGTCCGTAGTCGCCGGCTAGGACGAGAACGGTCACGACGAAGGCGGCCATCACCGCCGCGCCGCCGAGATACGGCGTGGGCACCGCGTGGCCCTTGTAGCCGGCGGGCTTGTCGAAGAACTCGAGGTGCCCCGCCACCCTGATGGCCACGGGGGTCGCCGCATAGGCGAACACGGCCGCGAGAACGAGCCCGCTGAGCATCAGTGCGATGGGCGTCATGGACGATCGCTCAAGCTACCGGCTCGTTCTGCGTCCCGCGTTGGGCGCGCCGGTGCGCGTCGCCCCGGGCGGCGATCCGCCCACGCGATCATGCCTCCTGCGTCATCGTGTCCAGGACTCGCCGGGCCTCGTGGGTGAAGCGCCGCGCGAGCGCGGCGTGCGAGTGGTGCTCGATCACCCACCGGCGGCCTTCTGCGCCCAGCCGGCGGCGTTCGGCCGGGTCGTCGGCCAGGCGCTCGAGCGCGGCCTCGATCTCGTCCGGCTCCCGGGCGACGACCACGGGGTGGCTCGGGTAGAGCTGGAGCATGATCTCCTCGTCGAGGTAGGACAGGACCGGGAGCTCCATCGACAGCGCCTCGATCACGACCGAACCGAACCAGCCGACGCCGAAGTCGTCCGGGACGACGTCCGCCGCGGCGTAGAACTCGAGCAGTTCGCTGCGCTTGAAGCCTCGCGGGTCCGCCGGGACGAGCCACCGAACCCGGTCGCCCACCCCGAGCTCCGCGATCAACGCCTTGGCCTCGGCGACGCCCGGCGACTCCGTTCGGTCGGGCATCGCGAGCACCGGCCGGAGATCCGGCCGCCTGGCGGCGAGCGCCGCGAAGCCGCGGATGAGCTTGTCGTTGCCCTTCCACTGGCCCGTCTCGCGCATCGCCGGGCGATCGTCGAGGATCAGTCGCGACGGGTGGAAGACGACGAAGTCGCTCTCGGCGCGCAGTCGGGCGGCCGGCCCGTCGGGGTCGCTCGGGATGCCCGAGCCGCGCTTGAAGTGCTCGGCGTCGAAGACGATCGGCAGGTAGAGGTCCGAGGCGATCCGCGAGGGGTCGACGTGGAGGCGTTCCAGCGCGGCCCGGAACGGGAGGAAGCGCTGCGTCCAGATCTCGGTCGCCCGCCGCGCACCGCGGCGCTGCCAGATCCCCATCCCCAGGAGCCCGAGCCGCGTGCGCAAGTGTGGCTGCAGCCGCCAGAAGCGCAGCGGGAACGGTATGACGGTCAGGTCGTCGCCGCTCGTGTAGAAGCACCAGGGACGCCCCGTCCACTGCGCGTAGACCGGGCCGAAACCGCTGACGAGCAGCAGGTCGTACCGGCTCAGCTCGGCCACCAGCTCGCTCGTCCACGGCGCGAGGATGGTCTTGAGCGTCAGGTACCGGCCCACGTGGATCCAGTCGGGGTATCCGTCGGCCAGGGACGGGTCGTCGCTCTCGGGCCGCGTCGTCGGTCCGTCTCGCCGATCGAGGTACAGGTGGACGTCCACGCCCTCCTGCTCTCGGATCGCCAACGCGGTCTGGTAGAGGCCGTTGGCCACGTTGCCGAACATCGCGACCCGCACGGTCAGCCCGCCGGTCGAGACACGCGGGGGGAGGGCATCGACGGCAGGCGCAGATCGAGCAGGTCGCGCGCATCGCGAAGCCGGCCGACGACCGCGCAGGCGACGACGGCGCCCGACGCGACCAGCAGTCCGAGCAGCTCGCCGACTGCGCCCCCGCTCGCACGCGCCAGCAGGGCCAGCCCCCCGAGGACCCCCGCGACGGCCACCGTCGCGAGCATCCGCCCCCAGTCGTGGTCGACCGTGAAGTAGCGCCGCCCGAAGCGCCAGGACAGCACCGCGAAGACCCACCAGCCGGTCAGGAACCCGACGGCGGCGCCCCACAGCCCGAAGGGCCTGGAGAGCGCAAGGGTCAGCGGGGCCTCGATCGCGAACGCGATCGCCACGGAGATCGAGTACCAGCGCGTCTGACCGGCGAAGAAGTAGCCCGCCGACAGGACGTCCCAGGCCCCGAAGAGGACGAAGCCGAGGTACACCAAGGCGATCGCCGGACCGGCGGCGGCGAACTTCTCGTCGTTGCCCGAGAGGACGCGCATCGGGAGATCGCCGTAGACCAGCAGCAGGGTGAGCACCGCGGCCTGCACGGCCGTGTAGGCGCCGAGCACGCGACGGTGCAGCTCGGCCTCCCCGGGGCTGCCGTGCGACTGCCACATCACCGCGGTCCAGACCCGCTTGAAGGCGGTGATGATGATCGCGCTCGCCCCGGCGGCGACGAGGACGACCGTGCTGTAGATCGCCGCCTCCTGCAACCCCGCCATCCACCGCACCGCGTAACGGTCGATCGACTGCACGCCGAGCATGAGCAGCGCCCCGGCGATCAGCGGTCTGCCGTACCGCAGCATGTCGAGCAGCAGCGCCCGGCGAAAACGCAGCCGATGATGCCGGGCGATCCACACCAGCCCGAAGAGGGCCGCGATCCAGGTGGCTGCCGCCCAGCCGGCCATGGCGCCCACGGCTCCGAGGTCGAGGACGCCGATGAGGCCGCTGCCGATGAGGACGGCGCCGGCGTACTGGAGCAGCGTGGCGACGGTGAACGGCGCCAGGCGTCCGCCGACGATCCAGACCGACAGGGCGCCGTTGAGGACGAGCCCACCCGCCGCCGAGACGCCGATCAGGCGACTGACCGCCACGGCGTCGGCCCCGTCGGCGAGGGTGAGGGCGGCGACGGGGGCGGCGACGATCTGCCAGGCCAGCGCCGCCGCGGCGCCGACGGCCAACAGCCCGAGCACCGCCGTGCCGACGACTTCGTCCTCGTCCACCTCGCCGCGCCGGGCCATGGTCAGGAACTGGCCCATGGCGTTCGCGAGCGCGTAGCCGGCGAGGATGAAGAGCACCTGCTCGTTGAGGAGCGCGAGGGCGTACACGGCGTACTCCTGCTCGGTGAGCACGCGCAGGTAGACGGCGATGCCCGCGAGCGCCAGCGCGCGGGAGACGCTCGCGACGGCCAGGTGGCCGGCGGCGAAGGCGCCGATGCCCGCGGCGCGCGCGCCGGATGGGAGTGCGGCCGCGTCGGCGCCACGCCCCAGCTTCGCCGCGGGTGTGCTCACCGGCCGCCCGCGAACTTCACGTAGAAGCTGCGCGGGACCCGATCGGCCTTGTACATGAGCCACCAGAACGGCTTCATCCGCTCGAAGGTCCGCTTGTAGGTCTTGAAGTCCGCAAAGGAGCGCTTGGGCAGGGCCATCACCGCGTCGAACTCCTCCTCCGTGAACCTCAGGCGCTTCTTGACGAGCGCCAGGATCTGCGGATCGTGCTCGCGCGGCGCCTCGAGCACCGCCGCAGCGGCATCACGGCGCATGGCGCCGGTCCGTGCGAACGCGCTGAGCTCGAGTCGTCGGGTGTCGATGCCCCAGCGTCGCGGGAGGAAATAGGAGTGGTAGAACGCGGTGAAGCGGTTCTCGAGGTGGTGGCCGCCGTACCACGTCCAGCCGAGCTCGCGGGCGAGGAACTCCTTGACCGCGGGCTTGTCGTAGTCGAGGTGGTAGAGCGGCCGGATCCGGGTCAGCGACCGAACGGCCGACCACCGGACGAAGTCGCCGAGCAGCATGTTCGGGATCGAGTGCATCGACGTGCTCCCGTACTGACGGTGGACGCTCTGGATGTACTTGCCGTCCATGTAGAGCCAGCCGATCGGGCTGATGCCCTCGCTGCGGAAGGAGTGGCCCTCCACGATGTGCGAGATGCCGTGGCGCTCGGCCGCCCGGTAGAGCGTCGCCATGAAGCCGATGTCCGTCGGTGCCTCGATGTCCGGGACGCCGGCGAGCATGAAGGCGCGGTAGAGGTCGTCGTACTCCGAGTGGTCGACGACGTGGGTCTCCAGGTCGACCCCGACCGCCTCGAGCACGTTGTAGATGTTGTTCGTCGCGACCGGCGAGTTCCACGTGTTGTCGAAGTGGACGGCCAGCGGTCGCAGGCCGAGCTCGACCAGCTTCCAGACCAGGTAGGACGAGTCGCACCCACCCGAGACCCCGACGATGCAGTCGTAGCGCCGGCCGCGGCCCGCGGCCTTCATGGTCGCCGCCATGGCCTCCAGCGCTGCCCGGCCGCGCTCCCCGGTCGGATACTGCCGCTCCATCTCGTCGTGCAGGTGGCAGTAGCTGCACGTCCCGTCGCCGGCGAAGACGATGCCCGGGATCGTCGCGTCGTACAGGCATCGCGAGCAGGCCGCCGCCGCTGCGACCGCGAGGACGGGCGGCTCGCCAAGAGCCACCCGGCTGAGGTCGGTCGCCACGGACGTGATGCTAGTAGACGCGGGCAATCCGCCCAGAACGTACGGCCGCGTCCACTAGGCGATCGTCGCTGCCGCGAAGCGCGCGGCGACCTCGGCCCGGGAGGGGAAGTTGATCAGGACGGCCCGGTGCACGCCGTAGAAGACGAAGATCGACCCGGCGGCCGCGGCGGTCGCTCCGCCCTCGCGCACCGCGGACACCAGGTCCTGCCGGCTGCCCGCGCCTCCGCAGGCGACCACCGGCACGTCGACCGCCGCGCTGACCGAGCCGATCAGATCGAGGTCGTAGCCGGCCTGCATCCCGTCCTCGTCGATCGAGGTGATCAGCAGCTCGCCGGCCCCGAGCTCGACCGCGCGACGGGCCCAGTCCCGGGGTGCCGCGTCGTGGCGCTTGGTGCCCGACACCGTCGCCACCCGGTGGCCCTCCGGGGTGCGCCGGGCGTCGATCGAGACGACGACCGCCTGGCTTCCGTGGCGCTCGGCGCTGCGTTGCACGAGCGAGGGGTCGGCGACCCAGCCCGAGTTGACGACGATCTTCTCCACCCCGAGGTCGAGGACGTGGGCGACCTGCTCGGGAGTGGTGATCCCGCCGCCGTAGGCCAGCGGCACGATGCACTCGTCTGCCACCCGGGCGATGAGGTCGAGGTCGGGTCCTCGGCCGGCGCGGGTGGCGCCGATGTCCAGCAGGAAGAGCTCGTCGACCTCGAACTCGCTGAAGATCGACACCACGTTGGCCGGGTCCCCCAGGTAGGTCGGGTGGGCGAACCGGCGGGTCTTGACGAGCGATCGCCCGTCGGTCAGCAGGCAGGGGATGACCCGCGGGACGTTCACGGCACCGTCACGAAGTTGCGCAGCAGCCGCAGGCCGTTGCGGCCGCTCTTCTCAGGATGGAACTGCGTCCCCCAGAGCCGCCCGCGGCGCACCACCGCAGGGAACGTGCAGCCGTAGCGGGCGGTGGCGACGACGTCGGCCTCGGACGCGCAGATGTACCGGAAGGAGTGCGCGAAGTAGAAGCGCGGTTCACCGATCGCCGCCAGCAGCTCGTCCTCGGTCCGCGGGGCGAGCGTCGCCCAGCCCATGTGCGGGATGCGATCGGGCGGATCGTCGCAGTGGGAGTCCAGTCGCCGGACGTGTCCCGGCACGAGCCCGAGCCCGGGCAGCGTGCCCTCCTCGCTCCCGTCCGCCAGCAGATGCATGCCGACGCAGACCCCGAGCATCGGCACCTGCCCGGCGCGCGCGAGCGCGATGACGGGCTCGGCCAGCCCCGACCGCCACAGCGCCTCGGCGGCGGAGTCGAAGGCCCCGACGCCGGGCAGGACGACGCGCTCGGCCCTCAGCACCGCCTCCGGCGTCGTGGCCAGCACCGTGCGGGCTCCCGCGCGGCGGACCATGCTCGCCACCGACCCGCGGTTCCCCCCTCCGTAGTCCACGACGGTGACCAGTGGTAGGTCGTCCTCGATGCTCACGTGTGCTCCAGGCGGACCGAGGACCCCTCGACGTGGACGCGCCCGCACACCCGGCCCGGCACGCCGAGGACGATCGATCGGTTCGGGACGTCGGCGTTGACGAAGCTGTGGGCGCCGATCACGCACTGCTCGCCGATCGTCACGCCGTGCCCGATGACCACCTGTGCGCCGACGTGCGTGCAGTCGCCGATGGTGACCGGGCCGCGGGCGGGCTCGGCGCGCCCGCCGGTGAGCGCCCAGGCGACGGTGTCGTGCGTGTAGACGTGGACCGCGGCCGAGATTGAGCAGTGGTGCCCGATCACGATGCCGCCGCCGGAGCCGTCCAGCACGACCATCGGCCCGATCCAGGTGCCCTCTCCGGCTCGGACGTCGCCGTAGACGTAGGCGCTGTGATAGCAGCTTGCGCCCTCCCCGAAGCCCAGGCGGCGGGCGCGCTCCCAGCGGTCGAACGCGAGCTCGTCGAAGGGCAGGTCGCGGGCGTGATCGGCGGTCATCCGCTCACGCAGCGCCGCGTCGAGGTCACGCAACCGCCCGTGGAGGTCTTCCGGCGCCCGATCGCCGCTCATGCCGTCTGCTCCCCGAGCGCCGACGCGGCGTGTCCGCCGGTCGGTCCGAGCGTGCCTCCCCGCAGGAAGGTCCGGCACCACTCCTCCAGGCACAGCAGCGACCAGACCAGCAGGCGGCGGTTGGTGCGCCCGGCCAGATGGTCGCCCACGAGGCGGTGGACGACGTCGCGGTCGAGGTACTCGAAGATCATCGCGTCGGTGCCCAGCAGTCGCCGGCGCACGTAATCCAGGCTCTGGCCGCGGAACCACGTCGCGTCGGGTGCCGAGAACCCCTGCTTCTGGAGCCGGGTGACGTGCTCGGGGATGTGGCGGGCCATGGCGCGGCGGAGGATGAGCTTGCCGTCGCTGGAGCGCTGCAGCAGCCGCTCCATCTTCGGCCCGAGGTCGTTCTCGTTGAGGGCGACGACCTCGCCGAGGCTGCCCAGCTTGCTGCCGACGGGCAACCGCACGGCGAAGTCGACCAGGTCGTTGTCGAGAAACGGGAGCCGGGTCTCGAGGCTGTGGGCCATCGAGAGCTTGTCCTCGACGACGAGCAGGCCGTGGAGGAACGTCTTGGACTCGAAGTACAAGGAGTGGTTGACGTAGGCCTCGGGGGTGGCCGGGGCCGCCATCCCGGGGGGGAAGACCCGGCGGAACAGCGCCTCGGGATCGACGCCTTCGACCTCCGCGGCCACCGGCGCCAGGATCTCCCGCCAATCGCGGTCGGCGAGCATGCGCTGCCACCAACCGAAGTACTTCTCCACGTAGTGGTCGTGATCGCGGTTGACGGCTCCCCGGTAGTAGCGCCACGGATAGCCCGCGAACAGCTCGTCGCCGCCTGCGCCCGACAGGACGACCCGGCCGAAGCTGCTCGCGAGCTGCGCGGCGTAGAAGTTCGGGTAGCTCTGGCCGACCCGGGGCTCCTCGAGGTGCCAGACCAGCCGGCCCATCGCCCGCTCGAGGTCGCCCGCCTTGAGCACCATCTCGTAGTGCTCGGTCTGGCAGATGTAGGACATGTACTCCGCCTGGGGCCGTTCGTCGAAGGCCAGCTCGATGCCCGAGACCGTGTTCATGTCGAAGCCGACGGTGAAGGAGCGCAGGTCGGGGATCTGCTGGCTGGCCACGGCGGTGATCGCGCCGGAGTCCACTCCGCCGCTGAGGTAGGACCCGACCGGCACGTCGGCGACGAGCTGGCGCCCGACGGCCTGCTGGAAACGGCGGTCGAGCTCCTCGGTGAGCTCCTCCTCGGAGCCGGCGGGCTCCTCCACGAAGCGGAAGTCCCAGTAGGTCGCCGATCGCGGCGCCCGGTCACCGATCCGGAAGCTGAGCCAACTCGCGGGCGCCATGAGCTGGACGTGGCGGAAGAGCGTCCGCTCGGAGAACGTGTTCTGGAAGACGAGGTACTCGGCCAGGGCGGGCTCGTCGAGCTCGGCCTCCAGCGCCGGGTGGGCCAGCAGCGCCTTGACCTCCGAGCCGAAGAGGACCGTGGGGCCGCGCTGCGACCAGTAGAGCGGCTTGATCCCGTAGCGGTCACGGGCGAGCAGGAGCTCGCGCGTGTCGCGATCCCACAGCGCCAGGGCGAACATGCCGTTGAACCGTTCGAGGGCCGCGCGACCCCACTGCGCCAGCGCGTAGAGGACGACCTCGGAGTCGGTCCGGGAGCGGAACCGCCAGCCGTGCGCGGCGAGCTCGGCCCGCAGCTCCTGGAAGTTGTAGATCTCGCCGTTGTAGCTGAGCGCGAAGCGCCCGTCGGCGGTGAGCATCGGCTGGTGCCCGGCGGGCGAGGGATCGATGATCGCCAGCCGCCGGTGGCCGAGGCCGAGCGGCCCGTCGCTGAAGTAGCCCTCGCCGTCGGGGCCCCTATGGGTCACCTGGGCGGTCATCGCGCGCACGATCAGCGGCGCGACCGGGTCGCCGTCGAGCTCGAGGACCCCCGCGATTCCGCACACGTCGCTAGCGCTTCCGGGCCACGACGGTGATGCCCGCCGGCTCCACCACCTCACGCTCGATCTCCAGCCCGGCCTCGGAGCACCACGCGCGGACCTCCTCGGGTGACTGGCGATGGGCGTTGCGCGGCGCGTACCAGTCGTAGTTGACGTGGTGGGACTCCTCGAGGGTCATCTCCGGGTGGTGGAACGCCTTCATGACGTGCCAGTAGAACAGGCGCTGGATCGACGTGCGGCCCGCGGGGATGCCGAGCAGGTCGACGTCCTCGGGCACGTCGACCTCGACGTCGAGCTCGCCGAGCGCCTGCCCGAGCCGGCTCAGCGGCAGCAGGCGCTCCCACGCGTCCTGCGGCTCGAGCGCCTGGAGCTCGTGGCGGATGTGATCGTCGGTGAACTCGCGGACGGGGCCCTTGCGCCGGTAGACGTAGAAGCAGAACCGCCCCCCGGGCCGCACCAGCTCGCTGAGGGACAGCAGTGCGCCGCGCGTGGAGTCGGTGTGGTGCAGGACCCCCTCGGCGAGCAGCAGGTCGACCGAGGCCGCAGCGATCGGGAGCGCCAGCAGGTCGGCTTGGACGAACGCTCCCGGTCGACCCTCCTCCGCGAAGCGCGCGGCGGCCACGTCGACGGCCGTCGAGATGTCCGCCCCGAGGTAGCGCATGCGGCCCAGGGCGTCCCCGAAGAGCTCGAGGCTCGAAAGCGCGGCGCCGCAGCCGGCGTCGACGACGAGCGGCTCGGGCCCGAGCTCGGGCCACCAGGACGCTCCGGGGAGGTCCCCGTAGCGCTCGACGAGCCACTCGCGCATCCGCCGCCGGCTGGCCGGCGACTCGAACGTGCCGCGCTGGCGCCACTTGAAGGCGAAGGACTCGGAGGTCTGGGCCTGCGCGTCGCCGGGGGAGTCCTGCGCGCGCAGGATGCCGTCGCGCAGGAGGAACGGGCGGCCCCGCAGCTCGACCGCGCCGCCCTCCGCGGGCAGGGGGGCGCCGAGGACCTCGGGCAGCCAGGACGGCGCCCGGAGCTCAGCCACGCCAGAGCTCGGCGACGACGTACTCGTAGTCCTCCGGCGTCATGCGGTTGTGCAGCGGGAGCGCCATCGTCTGCTCCTGCAGCCGCTTGGCGACCGGGCAGGAGCCTGCGTGCTCGCGGTAGGCGCCGAGCTCGGTGACGGCGTGGGTACCGGGTCGCGTCGCGATCCCGGCGTCCTGAAGGCGTGCCATCAGCGCGTCGCGGGGCACGGGCGCATCCTCCTCGACGACGGTCACGTAGGCCTGCCAGGCGTGGTCGTGGCCTTCTGGGACCTCGGGCGTCTGCAGCCAGGCGAGCCCGGCGAGCTGGTCGCCGTACCAGCGGGCCCACCGGTCGCGCTCGGCGACGAAGCCGTCGAGCTTTCCCAGCTGGACGAGGCCGACGGCGCCTTGCATGTCGGTCATCCGGTAGTTGAAGCCGGTCTCGTCGAAGTCGGGTAGCAGGAACGGGCGCGGCCCGCGGTGGCGCTGCTCCTCCGACGTGCTCGCGCCGTGGTCGCGGAGCGTTCGCGCGCGGGCGGCGAGCTCACCGTCCTGAGTCGTGAGCATGCCGCCCTCGCCGGTGGTGATGCTCTTGCGCGGGTGGAACGAGAAGGCCGCCGCGTCACCCAGGCCGCCCGCCGGCGTGCCGCGGAGCGCGGCACCGGCCGCGCAGGCGGCGTCCTCGAGGAGCAACGTCCCCGCGGGCAGCACGTCGCGGACCGCGTCCATCTCCGCGCAGCGCCCGAAGAGATGAACGGGGATCGCCGCGCGCGTGCGGTCGGTGGCCTTGCGCCGGACGTCCTCGGGATCGATGTTGTAGGAGCGCGCGTCGACGTCGGCGAAGACGGGGGTGGCACCGCAGAACCGCACGACGTTGGCGGTGGCGACCCAGGTGAACGCGGGGACGATGACCTCGTCTCCGGGGCCGACCCCCATCGCCGTCAGGGCGAGATGCAGCGCCGTCGTGCACGACGTGGTCGCCACGGCATGGCGCAGCTGATGGCGCTCGGCGAAGCGCCGCTCGAACTCGGCCACCTTCGGGCCCTGCGTGAGCCACCCGGTCTCGAGCGGCTCGCGCAGCGCCTCCCACTCCTCGGTGCCGGTGGCGGGGACGGCGATCGCGATCTCACGGCTCGTGACGGGTCGGGTCACGCGCTCAGCCCGACCCGCGCGCGACGCGCGGCCACGGCACGCCGGTGCGAGGAGCGCCACTCGATCAGCCGGAGCAGTCCCGCCCTCAGCTCGACCTCCGCGGTGAAGCCGAGGTCCTCGGCGGCCCGCACCGTCGACCCGATGCGGTTCTTCACGAAGGTCAGTCCCTCCGGCTCGTAGCGGATCCCGGCGGTGCTGCCGGTGATGTCGAGGATGGTCTCGGCCAGCTCCTTGATCGTCGTGCGGACCCCGCGGCCGACGTTGTAGAAGCCCTCGGTCGTCGCGGCCTTCATCGCCAGGACGTTGGCCCGCCCGCAGTCGCCGACGTAGACGAAGTCGTAGGCCTGCGACCCGTCGCCGTAGATCACGAGCGGCTCGCCGCGGTCCAGGGCGTCGAGCATCTTCATGATCACCGCGATGTAGGCCCCCTGGTAGTCCTGGCGGGGGCCGTAGACGTTCATGTACCGCAGGCCCACGTAGTCCAGGTCGTAGCGATCGTGCAGCGAGCGGAGCATCGCCTCGCCGGCCACCTTCGTCGCCCCGTAGAAGTTCGCGAAGTTGAACGGGTGGTCCTCGGTCATCGGCTCCTGCACCGCGTCGCCGTAGACCGAGGCCGACGAGGAGAAGACGAGCCGCTCGATCCCGTGGGCGACGCAGGCCTCGATGACGTTGAAGGTTCCGCGGACGTTGACGTCGAAGGCGGCGCGCGGGTACTCGTGGCACTGCAGCAGCCACAGCGCCGCGAAGTGGAAGACCCCGTCGGCCCCCCGGAGCGCGGCGCTGAGGACGTCGGCCTGGGTGATGTCCCCGCCGTGCGCGAAGATCGAGACGCGCGGATCGTCGAGGACCTGCTCGAGGTTGTCCCGGCTCCCCCGGACGAAGTTGTCGTAGATCACGACCTCGCCGGGCTCCTCGCGCAGGAGCGACTCGACGGCGTGGGACCCGATCAGCCCCCCGCCACCGACGACGACGAAGCGCTTTCCGCGGAGGTCCATTGCCCGGCGAGTGTAATCGGCGGGCGTCGCGCGGCGCCGTCGATCCCGGCCGCGTCACGTGCGATGCTCTCCGGGTGCTCCCGACGACCGTAGGTGAGGGTCGCGGCGGCGGCAGGACGCGGGTCCTGCGCATCATCGCCCGTCTGAACATGGGCGGCCCGGCGCACCACGTGAGCATCCTGTCGGGCGGCCTGGATCCCGACCGGTACGTCACCCGGTTGGTCGCGGGTTCGCTGGCCGCCTCGGAAGGGTCGCTGGAGCATCTGCCGGCCAGCCACGGCGCGGACTACGTCCGCGTGGCCACGCTGGGGCCTGAGCTGTCGACCGGGCGTGACCTGCGCGCGCTCGGGGCCCTCGTCCGCATCATCGTGAGGTTCCGGCCGGACATCGTCCACACGCACACCGCCAAGGCGGGGCTGATCGGCCGCCTGGCGGCCCTCCTGGCGCCCATCCCGCGCCCGCTGCTCGTCCACACCTTTCACGGGCATGTGCTGCGGGGGTACTTCGGGCCGCTCAAGTCCGCGGCCTTCCTGGCGCTCGAGCGCCGGCTGGCGGACCACACCGATCGTCTCGTCGGGGTGAGCCAGGCGACCGTGGACGAGCTCGTGGCGCTCGGCGTCGCACCGCGCGAGTGCTTCTCCACGATCCCTCTGGGGCTCGACCTCCGGCGGTTCGCCGCGATCGGCCCGACCGAGCGCGCGGCAGCGCGCCAAGCGCTCGGCGTCCGGCCGGACGCGTGCGTGGTCTCGTTCGTCGGGCGCTTCGTGCCGATCAAACGGGTCGACGAGCTCGTCGACGCCTTCGCCCGGGCCGCTGCCGTCGACCCCCGTCTGGAGTTGCTGCTCGCCGGCGACGGGGAGACCCGTCCCGCGGCCGAGCGACAAGTCCACGCCCTCGGACTCGGGCCGCGCGTGCGCTTCCTGGGCTTCCGGGAGGACCTCGACGTCTTGGCCGGCGCTGCGGACATCGCGGCGCTGACCTCGGCGAACGAAGGGACCCCCGTGGCGCTCATCGAGGCGGGCGCGGCGGGCTGCCCGGCCGTGGCCATGAGGGTCGGCGGGGTCCCGGACATCGTCGCCGCGCAGACGGGGCGGCTCGTGGCGCCGGGGGACGTCGACGCCTTCGCCGCCGAGCTGCTGGCGCTCAGCGCGGATCCGGCGCTCACCCGGCGGTTGGGCGAGGGCGCCCGCGCGCACTGCCTCGGGCGGTACTCCGCGCCGCGTCTGGTCGCCGACATCGAGAACCTCTACGCCGAGCTCGTGCTCGGCGCCGGCCGATGAGCGCTACGGACGCACAGGGTCAGCTCGGGCGGCGGCGATCGCGGCCTGCGCCCGGCCGACATCCCGGCTCGCGAGGATGTCCCGCGCTTGGAGGTGCGGCCACGACGCGGACACCACACGCCCTGTCTCGGCGTCGATGAGCTCGAACCCGTGACCTCTCAAGGTGCTCAGCAGCGG
>JBBQEV010000034.1:0-36563 GCA_038321325.1 Solirubrobacterales bacterium | reverse complement strand
CGCGAGATGCTCGAGCGACGCGGGATGCTGTCGGGCGCCGGGTCGTAATGGTGGTCCTCTGAGCTTGGCGGGATCGCGGCTACGAGTTCTGCCGCTCGGCGGCCTGGGCGAGATCGGCAAGAACATGACGGTGCTCGAGCTCGACGGCTCGCTGCTCGTCGTCGACGTCGGCCTGCGCTTCCCGACGCCTGAGATGGTCGGCATCGACCTTGTGCTGCCCGATTTCGCCTACCTGCGCGAGCGCGCCGACGACATCGCGGGCATCGTCGTGACTCACGGCCACGAGGACCACCTCGGCGCGCTGCCGTGGGTGCTGCGCGAGCTCGGCACGGACATCCCCGTCTACGGCGGACCGCTGACGATGGCGATGGCACGCTCCAAGCTCGACGAGCACCGTCTCAAGGAGGTCGAGTGCATCGACGTCAAGGAAAGGGAGATCATCGAGCTCGGGCCCTTCGACCTCGAGCTCATCCACATGACGCACTCGATCCCGGACTGCTCGGCCATCGCGCTGACGACGCCGCTCGGGACCGTGCTCGTCACCGGCGACTACAAGTTCGACCAGACGCCCGTCGACGGCCGCCCCGCCGACATGCAGCGCCTGGCCGAGCTCGGCCGCGAGGGCGTGCTGCTGCTCTGCGGCGACTCGACGAACGTCGACCGCGCGGGCTGGTCGCCGAGCGAGTCCGGGGTCGGCCCGCACCTCGAGGAGCAGTTCGCGCGCGTGAAGGGGCGGATCGTCGTGACCTGCTTCGCCTCGAACATCCACCGCGTCCAGCAGGTCATCGACGCCGCCAAGACCCACGGGCGCAAGGTAGTCCTCGTCGGCCGCTCGATGCGCAAGAACACGAACATCGGCCGCTCGCTCGGCCACGTGAAGTTCCCCGACGGGATCATGGTGCAGCCGCGCGAGATGGGCTCGTTCCCCGACCACAAGCTCGTGATCATCTCCACGGGCTCTCAGGGCGAGCCGCTCAGCGCGCTGCGGCGGATGGCGCATCGCGACCACCGCCAGGTCGAGCTGAAGTCGGGCGACACGGTGATGTTCTCCGCGACGCCGATCCCGGGCAACGAGCGCGCGGTCAACGAGACGATCGACCGGCTCTACCACATCGGCTGCAACGTCATCACGACCCGCGACGCGCCGATCCACGCCTCCGGCCACGGCTACGCGGAGGAGGTCAAGCTCATGCTCAACCTCACGCGACCCAAGTACGTGATGCCCTTCCACGGCGACCACAAGCGGATCTACCTCCACGGCCAGCTCGCCGAGGCGGTCGGCGTGCCGAGCAGGAACATCTTCAAGGGCGAGAACGGGCTCCCGCTGGACATCGACGCCAAAGGCGCGAAGTTCGGCCCCAAGGAGCAGGCGGGGGTCATCTACGTCGACGGCGTCGACCTCGGCGACGAGACCGACGCGGCGCTGCGCGACCGCCGCATGCTCTCCGCGGACGGCATCTTCGTGGTCGTCGCGACGATCTCCGAGCAGGACGGCACGAGCGTCGCCGACCCGGAGGTCATCTTCCGCGGCGTCCCGTACTCCGAGGACGCCGAGCGCCTGCTCGACGACCTCCGCGACGCCGTGGACAGCTCGCTCGCCGCGGCCGCCAAGAAGCAGATCCGCGAGGTCGAGCTCGTGCAGAAGGCGCTCCACGACGACCTGGCGAAGTTCGTCTACGACCGGCTCAAGCGCCGCCCGATGGTGCTGCCGGTGGTGGTGGAGGTCTGACGCGGGAGCGGGTGACCGCGGGCCGGCTCCACGTTCGGGAGACTGGTGCATCACATGTGCTCCACACGCGATAATGTGGAGCACATGTCCAAGATGATCCAGATTCGGAACATCTCTGACGAGGCGCATCGGGTGCTCAAGACGCGCGCCGCAGCGGCGGGGATGTCGCTCTCGGACTACCTCCGCGTGGACCTCGAGGCTCAGGCGAAGCTGCTGAGCTGGGACGAGGTGATCCAGCGGAGCAGGGCTCGCGGGCCGTCCGGCGTGACGCGTGAGCAGATCGTCGCCGACCTGCGCGAGCTGCGAGGGGACTGATGGCCGTCGTCGACGCGGGGGTGGTCGTCGCCCTGCTCGTCGAGCCCGACCGGCTGCTGAGCGGAGCGCTTGAGGCCGTGACCCGCGGCGCACAGGCGCCGCACCTCATCGGCGCGGAGGTCGGACACGTCCTGCGGCGGCGCGTTCGCCAGGGCGATCTCTCGCCCGACGCCGGAGCCGAAGCGGTCATCGACCTGGGGCGGCTGCAGATCAGCTACGCGCCGCACGCCGGATTGCTCGACCGCGCCTGGGAGCTGCGCCACAACCTGTCCTTCTACGACGCGCTCTACGTTGCCCTGGCCGAGCGGCTCGATGTACCGCTGCTCACGTTGGACCGACGCGTCGCCGGGACGCCCGGGCTGCGGTGCGAGGTCGAAGTGCTTTGAGCTCGGCTCGTCGTGGGCGCGCTCGCGGCCGATCGGACCCTCATCCTCAGCGGCGACGGGTCCTCCGGGTGCCTGCTGCGCCCCGGACCCGAGAGGCGTGAAGGTCGCGTCACGCGACGGTCGGCGCCTCCGCGCGCACCGCGCCGCCCGCTGGCCCTCCGGCCGGCGCGAGCGGCAGGCGCACCACGAAGGAGGCGCCCGCGCCGCTCGCGGGCGCCTCGAGCGTGACCGTTCCGCCGTGGGACTCCGCCACGGCCCGGACGATCGACAGGCCCAGGCCGGAGGAGCCGCCGCGGTCGCCCTCGCCGCGGACGAAGCGCTCGAAGAGGCGCCCGCTCAGCTCGGGCGGGACGCCGGGCCCGTCGTCGCGGACGGTGAGGACCGCCTCGGCGCCCTCGGCCTTGACGTGCGCGGAGACCGTCGTGCCGGCCGGGGTGTGCTTGATCGCGTTCTCCATGAGGTTGAGCGCGAGGCGGTGCAGCTCGTCGCGGACGCCGCAGATCGTGGCCGGGCCGGCGTCGACGTGGAGGTCATGGTCGTCGGCGATCGGGCCCAGCTCGGCCGCGGCGTCGATGACGATCTGGCGCAGGTCGACGGGCTCGCGCGACACGGCGGCGGCGCGCTTGGCGTCCTGGCGGGCGAGCAGCAGCAGGTCGGCCACGAGGCGGCGCATCCGCTGGGAGGAGCGCAGCGCGGAGTCGGCGACCTCGCGGTGGTCGCCGTCGAGCGTCTCGACGAGGATGTCGAGGTTCGCGAGCACGCTGGTCAGCGGGGTGCGCAGCTCGTGCGAGGCGTCGGCGACGAACTGCCGCTGGCGGGTGAGCATCTGCGCCCCCTCGGCCCGCGAGGCCTCGAGCGCCTGGAGCATCTCCTCGAGCGTCTGCGCGAGCTCGGCGACCTCGTCGTCGGCGTCGGGGATCGGGACCCGCCGGTTGGGGTCGCGGGTCCGGGCGATCTCGCGCGTGATCGCCGTCAGCGCGGCGATCGGCGCCATCGCGCGGCGCGCGAGCATCAGGCCGGTCACGAGCGCGAGGATCGTCCCGGTCAGCACCCCGAAGAACAGGAACAGCCGCACCCGACGGACGGTCGCGTCGATGTCCGAGAGGCGCCGCCCGTACTGGAGGAACCCCTCGCCGAACGGGCGAAACGCCACGGGCTTGGTCGACACGCGGTAGCCGTCGACGTCGATCACGCCCTGGGTGGGGAACTCCCCGTCGCTGAGGTCCGCCGTGCGGCCCGAGCGCGCGATCTCGTCGCCGCCCTGGCTGAGCACCCGGATCACCGCGCGGTCGGGCGCGGCGTAGTCTCGGAGCTTCGGTGCGATCGACGTGACCCGGCGCGTGAGCGGGTCGATGCGGACGTCCAGCCGCGCGGAGAGGTCGTCCGTGGTCGCGATGACCTGGTTGGTGAAGTCCGCGCGGATCCGGCGCGCCGTGAGCTCGCCGATGACGTACGCGAAGCCGCAGAGGATCGCGAAGGTCAGCGCCGCGGAGATTCCCGCGAGGCGCCAGCGGATGGAGAGGCGACCGAGCACGACCCGTTGCTCTCAGGCGCGCAGGACGTACCCGGCGCCGCGGATCGTGTGGAGCAGGCGGACCTCGCCGCCGGCCTCGAGCTTGCGGCGCAGGTTCGAGACGAACACCTCGATCGTGTTCGTCGTGGCGAACGGGTCGTAGCCCCAGACCTCCTCGAGCAGCCGCTGGCGCGGGACGACGATCCGCTCGTTGCGCATGAGGTACTCGAGCAGCTCGAACTCGCGCTGCGTGAGCTCCACGTCGCGCTCGGCGCGCTTGACCTCGTGGGTGTCCGGGTTCAGTGACAGGTCACCGACGACGACCGACGCGGAGCCGCGCGGAGGCCGGCGGCGCAGCAGCGCGCGCAGGCGGGCGAGCAGCTCCTGACGCTCGAACGGCTTGACGAGGTAGTCGTCCGCGCCCGAGTCCAGGCCCTCGACGCGGGACTCCAGCGCGTCGCGCGCGGTCAGCATCAGGATCGGGACGTCGTCGTGCGCGCGCAGGCGCTTGGCGACCTCGATCCCGTCGACCTTCGGCAGCCCGAGGTCGAGGATCACGAGGTCGGGGTTGAACGCGCCGGCGATGTCCAGCGCGACTTGGCCGTCGAGCGCGAGCTTGACCTCGTAGCCCTCCAGGCGCAGCGAGCGCTGCAGCACCTGGGCGATCTCCTGGTCGTCCTCGACGACCAGCACGCGGGCGGAGCGGTCAGGATCCATGCGGAAAGCCTAGACCGCGCGCCTGAAGTGCGGATCAGCGCGGCGCGGCCTTGAACAGCCGGACGTTGCGGTCATCGCGGCGCTCGGCGTTGCCGCCCGGCCGCCCGCCCTGCGCGTCGAGGAACGCGAGCTCGCGGGCGGTGTCGGCCAGCGCGCCCACGCGGCCGTCGCCTGAGGTGTCGACGGTCCACGTCTCGAGCGCCGCGCCGCCCCCGGCCGTCGCGCGGACGCGCAGGGCGCGCGCCTGCTGCGGGAAGTCGGCCAAGGCGCCCGTCTCGATCAGGAAGTACCCGCCCGCGGGGCTGCGTCTGACCCGGACGCGGTGATGGTGCGTGTCGCCCGCGAGCGCGGCGAGCACGCGGGGCGCCCGGTCGAGCACCGCCAGGAGGCGGTCGCCGCCGCGCGCCGTGCGCAGCGGCTGGTGGGAGGCCACGATCACCCAGCGTCGTCCGGCGCTCCGCAGCGCCCGTTTGAGGAACGCGACGTGCGCGCCGGTGACCACGCCGCCCGCACCCTCCCCGGCCTGGTCGAAGTCGAGCGTCACCACGCGCACCGCCGCGCCGACGTCGCGGACGGTGCTCAGCCCGGGGGCCGCCGGATCGGCCGGCGTGCGGGCGAGGGCGGAGGCGGCGCGCAGCCGCGCGCGGCCCTCGGCCGGCGGCAGGAACCGGCGCCGCGGGTCGGGGGCGGTCGGTGCGGTCGTCCCGGGCAGCCGGCCGCCCGCGATCAGCGCCTGCACGATCGCGCTCGCGCCCCGCGCGTCACGCGGGACCTCGAGGCCCTCGCGCGGCCGCGTGAGCGTCCGCGACCCGACGGCGACCGCGTTCGTCGCCGCGGTCGGCGTCACCTCGCCCGCGGCCAGCACGTCGTGGTTGCCTGGGATCGGCACCCACGGCACCCGCCCCGGCGGCGCCGAGAACGGCGCCTGGGCGCGGTCCAGGAGCCCGCGCTCGACGGGCGGGTCCACGTCGGGCCGGTAGTAGGCGGGGTCCGGGTTCTCCGCGCGCTGGGGCCCGTCGTACCCCTTCGCGCCCGTGTCGGGATCGACCCGGGCGCCGGGCCGCAGCACCGCGAGCGCCTGGTCGTACTCGGCCTCGGTGCCGTTGTCGGTGATGTCGCCGGTGACGAGCAGCAGGTCGGGCCGCTCGGCGTCGAGCGCGCGCAGCCCCGCGGCGAAGGCCTGGGTCGTCAGCGTCTCCTGCGGGCGGAAGGTCGGGGTGAACGGACCGCCGAGGCGATCCAAGAAGGCCACGCGTGCCGGCGACTCCTCGTCGCGCACGTGGGTGTCGGTGATCTGCCCGAGCGTCGCGAGGACGCGCCCCGGCCGGGCGGCGGGCGCCAGGTCGGTGCGGTCGCGCAGCGGCTCGCCCGGGCCGCGCTCGAGCTGCCCGTCGCCGTCGCGGTCGACCCAGGTCGCGCGCAGCGTCGAGCCGGTCGGGTCCGCGCGGGCGTCGGCGTCGCCGCGGGCTCCCAGCGCGAGCCCGACGCCCAAGGCCAGGAGCGCGAGAAGCGCGAGCATCCCCACAGACCGGGTCGAGAGCCCATGAGGCCCCGAGGGCCTGATGAGCACTGGACGTCGGGTGCCGGTGGCGGCGGCCATCACTCCTCCCGCAGGCCCACGACGGGCGGCTCGAGGAGCACGCGGCGCGCGACGCGCAGCGCCGCGAGCACCGCGAGCAGGAGGAACGCGGCGGCGACGGCGAGCGCCTGGGCGGCGGTCGCTCCCGCCGCGAGCTCGGCGTAGCCCGCCGCGAGGCGGCCGGTCAGCGGCGCGAGGACCCATCGCTCGAGCGCGACGGCGACGAGCACCGCGGGCAGCGCGAGCGCGAGCGCCGCGCCGAGCAGGACGAGGCGGATCGTCGCCGCCGGCGCGCCCGTGGCGCGCAGCAGCGCGAGGGTCGGCCGGCGCTCACGCGCCACGAGCCCGAGCGCCTGCACGAGCGCGTAGAGGCAGACGAGCGCGTCGAGCAGCGCGACGACCTTCAGGAGGTTCGCGAGCGTGTCCAGGAACGCGCCCGAGCGCGAGGTGGCGCCGTTGACCGTCGTGGGCTCGGCCCCGAGCCGTCGCAGCCCCGCGATCACCTCGGCGCGATCGGTACCGGGCTCGGGACGCACGACGACTTCGGGCGCCAGGCCGGGCTCCGCGTCGAGCACGCGGCCGGGCCGCACGTACGCGATGCGCCCGTCGTCCTCCAGCGCGCGCACGACGCCCACGACGCGGAAGCGCGCCTCGCCCCCCGAGGGCAGCTGCACCGCGAGCGTCCCGCCCGGCGCGACGCCGAGCGCGCTGGCCAGGCCCAGGCCGATCTCCGCCTCGCCGGGGGTGCGGAGCCGGCGGCCGGCGGCCAGCGGCGGATCCTCGAAGCGCGTGTGGTCGCCGGGGAACGCGATGACCCTGACGGGCTCGCCGAGCGAGAACGAGTCGGCTCCCCGCACGACGTAGCGCGCGCTCGCGGCGTCCACGCCGGGCAGCGCCCGGACCTCGGCGACCCGGTCGGCGCCGAGCTTCACGGTCAGCGCGTAGCGCTTGCCGAGCGAGCCGGGATCGTCGCGCAGGCCGGTCAGCAACGTGGCGAGGCCGAGCATGAGCAGGACGACCGCCCCGCTCACCGCGAGCACCGCGACCGCCAGCAGCGCGCGTCCGCGCCGCGCGAGCGCGAGCCGCGCGCCGAGCGCGACCGGGCCCGCCCCGGGGATCAGCGAGCGCGCAGGCCCGCGCAGCTCGGCCCCGCGCAGCAGCGCGACCGGGGTGCGACCCGCGGCGCGCCAGGCCGGGTAGCCCGCGGCGACGGCCGTCAGCAGCGTGATGCCCGCGACCGCGGCCAGGAGCACAGGGAGGACCGCGGCGCCGGGGCCGAGCTCGTTGAGCGTGCGCAGCAGGGTGTCTGCCGGGCCGGCGACCGCGATCGCCCCGACCGCGACGCCGGCGCCGCCCGCCGCGAGCCCCAACAGCGCGGCGCCGACGGCGTGCTCCGCAGCGACCCGCCCGCGCGGGACGCCGATGGCCCGCTGCACGCCGATCGTCCCGAGGCGCCGCTGGACGTCGGCGGCGGCCTGCGAGGCGAGCATGATCCCCGCGGCGCCGAGCGCCACGAGCGAGAACGCTCCGAGCAGCGCGATGACGATCCCGGCCGCCTGATCGATCAGCACCCGGACGCCGGAGACCGTGACGAAGCGCAGGTCGCGGATCTGGGCGGTGGTCGCGCGGGCCTGCTGCAGCGTGATGTCGGTGCGGCCGGGGTCCGCGGTCCAGACGAGGGCCTCGTTGACGTAGAACCGCGACCCGGGGTTGCCGTTGAAGTGGGCCTCCGCGTACCTGAGGTCGACGTAGACGCGCGGCGCGGCCGACAGGGGGAACGCCACGTTGTCCGGCGCCACGGCGATCCCGGTGATCGGCCGCGCGTTCCCGGACTCGTAGAGGTCCAGGAGGTCGCCGACCTTCAGATCCCACGCGTCGGCCAGTCCGCGCTCGACGAGCATGCCGGGCTCCCCGGAGCGCAGGTCCTCGCCGTCCACCACGACGTAGCCGCGGCGCGCCGTCGCGTCGACGAGCTGCAGCGAGCCGCGCTCGGAGGAGTGGCCGTTGGCGCGCAGCGGGGCGCGCCCGTACTCCACGCGGTAGGAGCGCGCCGCCACGTTCGGCAGCGCCGAGACGAGCGCGTCGATCCGCGCGCGGGGCTGGTCGGCGAAGCGCGCGACCACGTCGGGCAGGTCCGAGCGCTCGACCGCGCGGTCGAAGCCCGTGCCGAGGCCGAAGGCGACCACGAGCGCCGCGCCCGCCATCGCCCCGGCGAGCAGCAGCCCACCGGCCGAGAGCACCGTCCGGCGCCCTCCGGCCCGCAGCTGCCGCAGCGCGGCGGCCATCACCGTCACGGCGGACCGGGCCCCAGGCGCCCCTCGCGGAGCTCGAGCACCCGGTCGGCGGCGGCCGTCGCGGCCTGCTCGTGGGTCACCAGGACGACGGCGCGGCCGTCGGCGGCGGCGTCGCGCAGCAGCCCGAGCACGAGCGCCGCCGACGCCGCGTCGAGGTTGCCCGTCGGCTCGTCGGCGAGCAGGACGGGCGGGTCGCAGACCAGGGCGCGCGCGAAGGCGAGGCGCTGCTGCTCCCCGCCGGAGAGCTCGTGGGGGCGGCGGGCACTCGGTTCGGTGAGCCCGAGCCGCTCCACCAACTCGTACGCGCGGTCGCGAGCCCCGGCGGGAGCGCCGGGCAGCCGCGACGGCATCAGGACGTTCTCCATCCCCGTCAGCTCGGGGACGAGGTGGAAGAACTGAAAGACGAACCCGATGTGGCGCAGGCGCAGCCGGGTCAACTCTCGCTCCGGGCGGCCGTCCACCCGTTCGCCGGCGACGGAGATGGAGCCCGCCTCCGTGCGGTCCAGCGCACCCACGAGGTGCAGGAGCGTCGACTTGCCCGAGCCCGAGCGCCCCGTGACGGCCACGACCTCGCCCGCCGCCACGGAGAACTGAGCGCCGTCGAGGATCCGCCGCCGCGCGCGCCCCTCTCCGTGGTGCTTGACCAGCCCCGTCGCCTCGATCACGGCGGCCCACGGTAGGCCCCGGGCATGAAGCGCCCGTGAAGCGGTCCCCTGGGCTGGGCTCGAACCGGTTCCCCAGGACCGCGCAGCGTTCGTATCCGGGTTCGCTGGGCGAGCCCGATGTCGAACGCTGGGTGATCGATCGGTGAGCGAGCGCCGATCGACGCCGGGGGGGAAGGGCCAGGAGGCCCGGTGTCGAAGCACGGCCGGGCATGGCCACCACCCAGAACCCCGCCCCGAAGAAGCGCTCGAGGGCCGCGAGCGACACCGGCGCGCGACGCCCACGCGCACGCAAGGCGCCGGCCGGGAAGGCGCCCGCGCGTGCGCGGCGCTCGGCGGCCACCCGGGTCCCGCGGCTCCCGGCCGTCGAGCAGCGCCACCTCGACCTCGTCGGTCTCGGCCTGGTCGCCGTGGCGGTCTTCCTCGTGTTCCCCCTGTGGCTCGGGTGGGAGGCGGGGGCGATCGGCGCGGCGCTCACCGACGGCCTGGCCTGGACCTTCGGGGTGCTCGGGTGGGCCGCTCCGCCGGTCTTGGCCCTGATCGGGGGCCTGCTCGTGCTGCGACCCGTGATGCCGGCGTTCCGGCCGTTCCGGGCGGGCGCCGTCGTGCTCTTCGTCGCGCTCGAGCTCGCGCTCGGCGCCGGCACCCTCGGCCTCGGCCCGAGCGGCTCCCACGGCGCGTTCTGGCGGCCGGAGATCTTCGACGTCCGCGGTGGGATCGTGGGGGAGGCCGAGCTCTGGGTGGCGTCCACCCTGCTCGGGACGATCGGCGCGCACATCCTTGCCGTCTTCGCCTTCCTCGTCGCCGCGACGCTCCTGACGGGCGCGAGCGTCGCGAGCGTGATGCGCTCGGGGGCGCTCGTCGCGGCCGACACGACGCGCTCGCTGCGCGCGCCGCGCGCGGCACCCGCGGACGACGACTGGTTCGAGGCGCCGCAGGAGGCCGACGAGTCCCCGACGCCCGCCCGCGAAGCCCGGAAGCTCGCGCCACCCGCCGCGACCGACCCCGGCTTCGAGGAGGAGGAAGGGCGCCCCGGCGACGACCAGGTGCTCACCCGGGACCGCGAGCTCGACGGCGCGCTGCGCTACCCCGACCTGTTCGAGACGCCCGCCGCCCCCGACGACCCCCCGGGGGTTGGGTCGGAACGGCCCCGAATCGCGGTCGTTTCTACCCAAACCCCCCCAGTGACCGGCGACGACGACGAGGCCCCCGAGCTTCCCGTCGGGGAGCAGGCGGTCATGGACGTCGACGGAGCCGTCGACTGGCTGCGCCCCCGCGCCGCGCTGCTCACCCGCAGTGCCGCCGCCGACGCCAAGCCCGACACCGCGGGCAACGAGCTCATCGCCGCTCGGCTGATCGAGGCGCTCGCGCACTTCAACGTCGAGGCGAAGGTCGTCGGCACGGTCAGCGGCCCGCACATCACGCGCTACGAGCTGCGCCTGGCCCCCGGCATCAAGATGAGCAAGGTCGCGCAGATGAAGGACGACCTCGCCTACGCGCTCGCGGCGACGGACATCCGCATCCTCGCGCCGATCCCGGGCAAGACCGCAGTCGGCGTCGAGGTCCCGAACCTCAAGCGCAAGATGGTCACCCTCGGCGACGTCTACGGCGCGGCGCCCGAGGGCTCCAGCCCGCTGACGGTCTGGCTCGGCAAGGACGTCAGCGGCCGCGCGATCCCCGCGGACCTCGCGAAGATGCCCCACATCCTGGTGGCGGGCACGACGGGCGCCGGCAAGTCGGCCTGCATCAACGCGATGCTCTCCTCGATCCTCCTGCGCGCGACGCCCGAGGAGGTCCGCCTGATCCTCGTGGACCCCAAGCAGGTCGAGCTCAACCACTACGAGGCCGTCCCGCACCTGCTCACGCCGGTGATCACCAGCCCGCGCGCGGCGGCCAACGCGCTGCAGAACCTCGTGCGGGAGATGGAGTGGCGCTACGGGATCATGTCGATGGCCCGGACGCGCTCGCTGCCCGAGCTCAACAAGCATCGCCTGGGCAAGGGTGAGGCGCCGCTGCCGTACATCCTCTGCGTCATCGACGAGCTCGCCGACCTGATGATGGTCGCGCCCGCCGACGTCGAGGACTCGATCATCCGCATCGCGCAGAAGGCGCGCGCGGTCGGCATCCACCTCGTGCTCGCCACGCAGTCGCCGCGGGTGGACGTGATCACCGGCATGATCAAGGCGAACGTCCCGTCGCGGATCGCCTTCAGCGTGTCCTCGCAGACCGACTCGCGCGTGATCCTCGACCAGAACGGCGCGGAGTCGCTGCTCGGCATGGGCGACATGCTCTTCAGCGCCGTCGGCTCGTCCAAGCTGCACCGCATCCAGGGCGCCTACATCGACGAGCCGCAGATCGCGATGCTCACCGAGTTCTGGGCCGCCCAGGGCGAGCCCGAGCTGCGCGAGGACCTGCTGCAGGAGGTCGAGACGACCGAGGACGAGGCCGCCAAGGGGGTCGACGGCGAGGACGGCTTCGACCCGGACGAGGATCCGCTGCTCGGCGACGCGATCGAGCTCGTCGTGGAGATGGGGACCGCCTCGACCTCGATGCTCCAGCGCCGCCTGCGCCTCGGCTACACGCGGGCCGGGCGGCTGATCGACATGCTCGAGCGGCGCGGGGTCATCTCGGGCTACGAGGGGTCCAAGCCGCGTCAGGTGCTGGTCAACCCGCACGACCTTCCGCGGGTGCTCGCGTCGCTGGCGGCGCCTCCCGTTCCGGCGGCCACGGGGCTCGCCGACAACCCGGCGCTCCCGGCCCCGGACGACGTCGCCGCGATCCTCGATGCAACGCCGCTCGCGGACCTCGGGGCCGGGCCGGGGGACGAGTAGCCTTGGGCGTTGCATGCCCGAGATCGGCGCCACCCTCCGCGAGGCGCGCACCCGCGCCCGGATCGACATCGCGGAGATCGAGACGGCGACGAAGATCCGGGCTAAGTACCTGCGTGCGCTGGAGAACGAGGAGTGGGACCTGCTTCCCGGCCCCACGTTCGTCAAGACGTTCCTGCGGACCTACGCCGAGGCGCTCGGCCTCGACGCGAAGCTCCTGGTCGACGACTACAAGCTCCGCCACGAGCGCCTGGCCGACTCCGAGCTGCGCCCGATCTCCCCGCGTCCCCAGGCCTCGGGGGGACGCGGCCCGCGGCGGCCGGGGCGCGGCTCCCAGCGCCTCGGGGGCGGCGGCGGTCGCTCCCCGCGGGGGCCGGTCACGCTCGTCCTCGTGCTCCTCGTCGTCGGGATCCTCACCGTCATCGGCCTGACCCAGGGCGACCAGAAGGATCGCGTCGCGCGCCGGCCTCCGGCGCCGACGACCAGCGTTCCTCCGATCGCCGCGTCCGCGCCGTCGACCGGCACCGCCCCGGCGCCGAAGCGGCCGAAGCCCAAGCGCGCGACCCTGCGCGTGCAGCCCACGGGCGACGTGGAGGTCTGCCTGCGCGCCAAGGGCCAGGGCGTGCTGATCAATGGGGAGATCCTGGCCGCGGGAAACGACACCAAGACGTTCCGCGCGTCGCGCTTCGCGATCCGGCTGGGCAACAACGCCGTCCGCCTGCGCTGGAACGGCAAGGCCTTCCGGCCCCCGGCGTCCGCGACGCCCATCGGCTACGTGTTCACGCGGACGGGGCGCCGCCGCCTCGCCCCCGACCAACTGCCGACCTGCGGCTAGCCGTGCCACGCCCGACGGCCACGAGCCGCGACGCCTGATGGCCTCCCGCGCGGGCGTCGTCGTCACGGGCACCGAGGTCCTCACGGGCCGCGTCCGCGACCGCAACGGGCCGTGGCTGGCCGAGCGGCTGCGCGAGCTCGGCGTCGACATCGCGCACATCGCGGTGGTCGGCGACCGGTCGCAGGACGTCGCGGGCGCGTTGCGCTTCTTCCGCGACGAGGGCATGGACCTCGTGGTGACCTCCGGGGGGCTCGGCCCGACCGCCGACGACCTCACCACCGAGGTCGTCGCGCGCTTCCAGGAGCGTCCGCTCGCGCTCGACGAGGCGCTCTCGGCGCGGATCGCGGCCATCGTCGCGCCGCTGATGGAGCGCTGGCCAGGGGTCGACCCCGCGGCGATCCTCGCGGCGAACCGCAAGCAGGCCATGGTGCCCGCGGGCGCGACGGTCCTCGAACCGGTCGGGACGGCGCCCGGGCTCGTGGTGCCCCCGCTCACCGGGACCGCGCCGACCGTGGTGGTCCTTCCCGGCCCGCCACGCGAGCTGCGGCCGATGTGGGCGACGGCGGTCGCGACGCCGGCGTTCTCCGCCGCCGTCGGCGCGGCCGTCGAGTACCGCCAGACGATGCTGCGCCTCTTCGGGCTCCCGGAGTCGGAGATCGCGGCTACGCTGCGCATCGCCGAGGCTGCGGCCGGCGGCCTCGAGGGTCTGGAGATCACGACCTGCCTGCGCCGCGGCGAGGTCGAGGTGGTCACGCGGTACGAGCCCGCCGCGCAGGTCGCCTACGAGCGCTTCGCGGCGACGGTCCGCGAGCGCCACGCCGACACGCTCTTCTCCGACGACGGGCGCTCCGTCGACGAGCTGGTCGCCGACGCGCTGCGCGCCTCCGGCCGCACGATCGCGACGGCCGAGTCCTGCACCGGTGGGCTGCTGGGCGCCCGCCTGACCGAGCGTGGGGGGTCCAGCGACTACGCGCTCGGCGGCCTGGTCGTCTACTCCGACGCGGCGAAGGCCGCGCTGGCGGGCGTCGATCCGGCACTGATCGCCCGCGTCGGCGCGGTCTCCCCCGAGGTCGCCGAGGCGCTGGCCGACGGCGCCCGGTCGGCGCTCGGCGCGGACGTGGGGGTCGGCATCACGGGGATCGCGGGTCCCGGCGGCGGGACGGAGGAGAAGCCGGTGGGAACGGTCTGCTTCTCGGTCTCGACGGAGGCGGGCGAGCGGCTGACGCGCACGGTGCACCTGCCGGGCTCGCGCGCGGACGTCCGGGATCGCTCCACCACGGTCGCGCTGCACCTGGTCCGACGCGTGCTGCTCGGCGGGGCGCCGGCGGCGTAGGCCCGCAGTGATCGCACCCCGACGCCGGTTCCGCGCGCCGGGCGCCTGATGCGGCTCTTCGTCGCGCTCGAGCCGCCCGCGGCAGTGCGCGGTGCCCTGGCGGACTGGGCGCACACCGCGGTGGGGGAGGACCCGGCGCTGCGGCGGGTCGAGCGCGACGCGCTGCACCTGACGCTCGCGTTCCTCGGCGAGCGCCCCGACGACGACGTCGCCCTGCTGGCCCCGGCGCTGGCACGCGCCCTGGGCCGCGCGTCGCCGCCGCGCGACGCCCACGTGCTGGAGCCGCTGTGGCTCGCGCCGCGCCGTCCGCACGTGCTCACCGTGGGCGTCGCGGACCCGAGCGACCTGCTGGTCGCGCTGCGTGACCGGGTGGTCGCGGCGTGCGCGGCGTCGATCGACTGGGAGCCCGAGGGGCGGGCGTTCCGCCCGCACGTGACCGTCGCCCGCGTGCGACGCGACGCCCGGGTGCTCCCGCGAGCGCTCCCGAGCCTGTCAGGCGCCGCGCGGGCCCCGTGGACGACGGGCGGCGTGACGCTGCTGCGCTCGTCCTCGGGCGGCGGCGGGGCGCAGTACGAGGCGCTGTGGAGCGGGAGCTGAGCGGCCCTGTCAGCGGGGGACGACGCCCGCGGCCTCGACGACCGACCACGGCCGCCGGGGATCGTCGGAGAGCCGGAGCGTCCAGAGCTGCCTGGTCGTGGTCTGGCGGCGCTTGCTGCCGGCCAGGACCTCGGTGGTGTCACGGTCCTCGACGTACTGCGTGCCCACCACGTCGAGCTGGACGTGGACCTCGGGGGGCGGTCCGGGCACCACCGCGGCGATCGTGAGCGCCTTGATCTGCGCGCCGCGGACGACCAGCCGGTCCCGCGGGCCGGTCGGGTACAGCAGGGCCTGGAGCGCCCGGCCGGTCGTTCGCGCCACGAGCGGCTCGTCGGGCCCGTCGATGGCCTGCGCCCAGGCCTCGACGACCTCGCCGACCGCGGTCGCGAGCACGTCAGGGGCGAAGCGCCCGTCGACCAGCGAGAGGTCCAGGGCGGCGGCCCGGGCGGAGCCGGAGAACGCAGGCGACAGGAGCTCTGCGGCCTGCTCGGCCGAGACGCCGTCGGCCACGGCGAGCTCCATCACCGCGTCCGCGCGCAGGCGCGCGTCGTCGCTCGCGGGCGTCGCGACCAGCGGCGCGGAGAGATGATGGGCGCCCTCGCGCGCCTGCTCGATCGAGACGGCCACCCACTCCCCGTCGCGCTTGCCGAGCGTCCAGAACTCGCTGATCCGCGCGATCTCGCCCTCGTCGCTGGGGATCACCTCGCCGTAGTCGTCCACCACCACGTCCCGCAGCCGGGCGGTCAGCTGCACGACGGCCCGGTCCTCGGCGTCCTGGGCCCGGTTGGTCACGCCGACGTAGCGCACCTTGGGGCCGTCGAGCACGTCGACCTGGTTGCGCCAGCCCTTGCGGCGGAAGTCGCCCAGCCGGGCCTCCCACTCGACCATGAGCTCGCGGCCGACCATGCGCCGCAGGGCGGCCACGTCGTCGGCGCTCCACGCGCGCTGGATCGCCACGAACAGCGTCGCCGCGCGGTCGATGACGAGGTCCGCGTCGAACAGCGGGTCGTCCTCGGCCGCCTCCACCGCGGCGAGGCGGACCGTCGCCTCCCGGTCGGCCTCGGCGCGGCCCCGGCCGCCGAGCTTGGAGAGCCACCCCATCTGGCTAGGCGCCGGTCATCACGTGCGCCGCCCACGCATGCTGCGGAAGATCAGGAACGCCACGACCGCGATGATGATGATCAGCAGGATGCCGCCGCCGCCACCCCCACCACCGCTGCCACCGAAGAAGAAGAAACCACCGCCGCCGCCCCGTCCGCGGCTCCCGCCGCCGTAGCTCGGTGAGCGGCTGAAGCTGCGCGACCCCCCGCCCGCGCGTGCGAATGCGTCTGCGGGCAGGAGCAGCAGCAACGCGATGAGGGGCATGACGATCCGGCGATGCATGGGCGGAGCGTAGCTCTCTCGGGGCGATCGTCGGTCAACTCTGGACGGGCGACGGTGGACGAGGCGTGTTCTGCGCGCGTTGCTCCGCGGTCTCGTCACGAATGCGCGTAGATCGGTGACGGTGCTCGCGTCTAGCCTTGCCGTTCCGTCCGAGGCGAGGCCCACAATGCGCCACCAGCACCCGAGTTGATGATGAGAGAGGCGTTCTAGAGCACATGGCTTCCACGACGACTGACGAGAAGGCGGCAAAGGCGCGCGACGCCGCCCTCCAGGGCACGCTGACGCAGATCGAGCGGCAGTTCGGCAAGGGCTCGGTCATGCGGATGGGCGATCCGGGGGCGCGCGTGAAGGTCGACGCGATCCCGACCGGCGCCCTCGCGCTCGACTTGGCGCTGGGGATCGGCGGGGTCCCACGCGGGCGCATCGTCGAGGTCTTCGGCCCGGAGGCGTCCGGCAAGACGACGCTGATGTACCACATCCTCGCCGAGGCCCAGAAGCTCGGCGGCGTCTGTGCGTTCATCGACGCCGAGCACGCGATGGACCCGCTGTACGCCGAGCGGATCGGCGTCGACATCGACGAGCTGCTCGTCTCCCAGCCCGACTACGGCGAGCAGGCGCTCGAGATCGCCGACATGCTCGTGCGCTCCTCCGCGGTCGACGTGATCGTCATCGACTCCGTCGCCGCGCTGACGCCCCGCGCCGAGCTCGAGGGGCAGATGGGCGACCAGACGGTCGGCCTGCAGGCGCGCATGATGAGCCAGGCGATGCGCAAGCTCGCGGGCAACCTGAACCGCACGCAGACCCTCTGCGTCTTCACGAACCAGATCCGCGAGAAGGTGGGCGTGATGTTCGGTTCCCCGGAGACGCAGCCCGGCGGCCGCGCGCTGAAGTTCTACGCCTCGCAGCGCCTGGACATCCGGCGCATCGAGACGCTCAAGGAGGGCACGGAGGCGGTCGGCAACCGGGTCCGGGTGAAGGTCGTCAAGAACAAGGTGGCGCCGCCGTTCCGCCAAGCCGAGTTCGACATCGAGTTCGGCAAGGGCATCTCCACGTCGGGCTGCCTGATCGACCTCGGCATCGAGCACAACGTCGTCACGAAGTCCGGGTCGTTCTTCTCCTACAAGGAGGAGCGCCTGGGCCAGGGCCGCAACAACGCCAAGCACTTCCTCGACGAGCACCCCGAGATCGCCAAGGAGATCGAGAGCAAGGTCTACGAGGCGCTCGGGCTCGACCCCGACAACCTCGTCGGCGGCGCCGAGCCCGATGTCGGCGGCGCGCCGGTGATCCCGCCGGGCGTCGACCCCGCCACGGGCGAGATCGCGGCCTAGCCACCGGCTGCGGTCCATGGACGAGGATGACCTGGGGCCTTCCGCCGTCGGAGAGAGCATCGGCGCGGTCGCGCTCACGCCGGGCGAGCGCCTCGTCGACCCGGAGCTGCGGCTCCAGCACGCGCTCGACACCGCCTACGGCTACCTCGGCCGTCGCGACCGCACGGTCCTCGAGGTGCGCCGGCGCCTCGAGCTCGAGCGCGTCGACCCCAAGACGATCGGGAGGGCGATCGACGAGCTGACGCGCGCGGGGTACCTCGACGACGCGCGGTACGCGGTGCGCTTCGCGGAGGATCGGCGATCGCTCGACTCCTGGGGGGCCGAGCGCATCGAGCGCCGGCTGCGCACCGTCGGGGTCTCCGCCGACCACGTGCAGGCCGCGCTCGCGCGGCACGGCGCCTCCGACGAGCGGGAGGCGGCCGTCACCGCGCTGCAGCGCCGGTACGCCGTCCCGCCGGCCACACCGCGCGAGCGCGAGCGGGCGCTCGGCTTCCTCGTGCGCAAGGGCTACGCGCTGGAGCTCGCGTACGAGGCGGTCCGCGCGCACGAGCGCGACGCGCCGGAGCTCTCAGGCCCGTGAGCGGCGCCGTGCCATGAGGTTCGTGCTGCTCCTCTTCGGCGGCTTCGCCCTCCTGTTCGTCGCCTTCATCGTGATCCTCCGCGTCGTGTCCAACGCCAACCACCCGGACTGCGCGAAGCTGCGCGACCCGAGGCCGGGGGCCTGGCAGGCGGGGGACTTCCGAGGGCGAGAGCGGATCGTCGAGGATCTCTCGTACTGCAAGCGCCTGCAGGGACGCACCGAGGCCGAGGTCGAAACGTTGCTCGGCCCGCCGTCGGAGGCACGGCCGGGGGAGCTGCGCTACCGGCTCTTCGACAAGGCCGAGCCCGGCGGAGTTCGCCCGGCGGACGCCTAGTCCATCCTCCTCGGGGCGGACGGGCGCGTGAACGGCACGCACTACGACATCGTCACCGAGCCCTGAGCGTCTGACGTCGAGTGCGGGCGGGCCGGGCGATCAGGCGCGCTCCTGCGCCGGCTCCTGCTCGTCCTCGGCGGTCGCGGGGGTGGCCCCGTCCACCTGCGGGGCGTGGCACAAGTCACCGTCCGCGCGCTCGGGGCCGGTGTTAGCGGGGGCGTGGTCGCAACGCCGGTGCTCGTGGGCGTGGTCGGTCCGCGGGTCCTGGGTGTGCTGGTCGCACATGGTGTCGCTCCTTCGTCGTGGTTCGATCGGTGGGTGAGGATCGGGTCGCAGGCCGGCCAGCGTCACCGTGACCAGCCGGCGGACGGCGGCCTCGGAAGAGAGGCCCCCGGCGGCCGTCAGGGCGTGGAGGCAGTAGCTCGCGAGCTCGACGGGCGCGACGTCGTCGCGGACGCCGTCCCGTTCGGCGTCGGCGACCAGCAGGTCCACCACCATGTCCCGAAGCCGATGCTGGGCTCGGGCCACGTGCTCGTCGCGGTGCAGGAGCGCCCCGAGCTCGGTGTCGCGGTGGCTTCGGGACGCGTGGGCCATCAGGGCGTAGGCCTCGAGCACGGCCCCGAGCCGCTCGCCGGGGGTGCCGGCGCCGTCGCGGATCTCGGTGAGCTCGTGGAGGTGGGCAGCGATCTGACGCTCGTGCCAGGCGACCAGGATCGCGTCGACGTCGGCGAAGTACTTGTAGAGCGTGGCGCGGCCGATGCCGGTGCGTTCCGCGATCTGCGACATCGTCACCGACCGCAAGCCGTGCTCGGCGACGAGCGCCGCGGTCGCGCTCAGGGCCGCGTCGCGCACGGCGCTGCGGTGGGCGTCGATCGTGTCGCTCCACAGCTTTGGCATACGAGAACGATACATCGTGTCTACAAACAGGACAAGTCGTAGCGACCATGACAACTTGTCGCGTACGGACGGCTGCGGAAGGCAGGGCGGCCCGGCTACCCTCCGGTTCGATGCGGCAAGACAAGCGCTACCACGTCACGACGTTCGGCTGCCAGATGAACGAGCACGACTCCGAGCGCATCAAGGGGATGCTCGAGGGCATCGGCTACGTCGAGGCCGCCGAGCAGCGCGAGGCCGATCTCATCCTCTTCAACACGTGCTCGATCCGCGAGAAGGCCGACTCGCGCTTCGTCGCCCACCTCGGCCACGCCAAGGCCGTCAAGGCCGCGCGGCCTGACGTGCTCATCGGCGTGGGCGGCTGCTGGGCGCAGTCGGTCAAGGACGAGGTGTTCACGCAGTTCCCGTTCGTCGATGTCGCCTTCGGCCCCGGGCAGGTCCACAAGCTCGCGGAGTTCCTGACCTCGGAGTCGCTGACCGCCCAGGGCTTCTTCGCGTTCGAGGGCTTCGCGGGCGATCTGCCGGCCAAGCGGGCGCGGGAGGTCCAGGCCTGGGTGCAGATCTCCGTCGGCTGCAACATGAACTGCTCGTACTGCATCGTGCCGAGCACGCGCGGGCGCGAGGTGTCCCGTCCGTTCGACGCCCTGGTCGGCGAGTGCGAGGGCCTCGCGGCCGAGGGCGTTCGCGAGGTGACGCTCCTCGGGCAGAACGTCAACGCGTACGGGCGCGACCTGCGGGTGGGTGGGCGCCCTGTCCGGTTCTCCGAACTGCTGCGCGCCGTGGACGCGATCGAGGGCATCGACCGTATCCGCTACACCAGCCCGCACCCGAAGGACATGCGCGAGGACGTCATCCTCGCCCACGCCGAGCTGCCGAGCGTCTGCGAGCACATCCATCTGCCGCTGCAGTCCGGCTCCTCGCGGATCCTCAAGGCGATGAAGCGGACCTACGACCGGCGGCGCTTCGAGGATCGCGTCGCGCTCATCCGCGAGCACGTCCCCGACTGCGCGATCACCACCGACATCATCGTCGGCTTCCCGGGGGAGACCGAGGCCGACTTCGCGCAGACTCTGGAGGTCGTCGAGGAGGTCGGCTTCGACGGTGCCTTCACGTTCGTCTTCTCGCCGCGGCGGGGGACCGAGGCGGCGGGGATCACCGACGGCCTCGTGGCGCACGAGGAGAAGGTCGAGCGCATGGAGCGGCTCGTCGAGGCCGTGCAGCGGCGGGGTCGCGAGCGCGCGCAGCGCTTCGTCGGAAGGACGCTCGAGGTGCTCGTCGAGGGGCCGTCGCGCACCGACCCGGCGCGCCTGCGCGGCCGCTCGCGGCACGGCAAGGCCGTGAACTTCGCAGGGCTCGCGCCGCCGGGCGAGATGGTGCAGGTCGAGATCCACTCGGCCTCGTCGCAGACACTGGCCGGGGCGGAGTCGTTGCTCGCCCGCGCGTCCGCCTGACCTCCTCCCGGGACACGGGTCGGCGGGCGACGACGGACCACGGTCGCGCTCGGCGCGTCGCCGTCGCGGCACGACGCGCGCTCGGCGTCCGGTGAAGCGACGCGCGGATCGCTGTATCAGGCCGAACGGCCGCGCGCTCTAGCTAGCACCGTTCACTTCTGCCCTTGGAGGCTCCCCATGAAGTTGCTCGTCGTCGACGACTGCCCGTGTCCGGCCAGCGTCGCGCCCTACGTCTACCTCGTGCTGCGCCGTGCCGGCCAGACGGCTCAGAGCATCTACCGCGGCGAAGACGCCGTGGAGCTGCTGCACCGCCACGGCAAGCGGACCCAGCGCGAGATCCACGCCGACCCCGCGCTCGCGGGGAAGAGCAATCCCGCCGGCCGCTCCCAGCACGAGCTCCGCAGCGACGGCGTCGGCAACTCCGGCCCGATCGGACGCCACCTGGAGGAGTGGCAGGTCGGCGTCGACTCCGGCGGGGACGACGCGGCGTCGAAGGCGCGGATCGAGGCGGCGGCCCGCCACTACGGCCTCGAGGCCTACCACCCGTACTCGCGCGGCGTGGAGGGTCACCACTGGGCGTTCAAGCGCCGGCCCGGCTTCGACGGCAGTCACCTGAAGAAGACCCGCGTCGTGCTCACCCGCGCCCTCCTCCCGCGCCGATGAGCCCGCCCAGGTTCGCCTACCGGATCGGCCCGCGCGCGCTCCAGCGCGTCTGCCCCTCGGTGACCGACGCGCGGGCGCAGTCGCTCGCCCGCGACCTCGGGCAGGCCATGCACGAGTTCGACATCGACACCCCCGGGCGGGCGGCGGCGTTCATCGCCCAGGTCGCCCACGAGTCCGGCGAGTTCCGCTTCCGCGAGGAGATCGCCTCCGGGGCCGACTACGAGGGCCGCCGGGATCTCGGCAACGTCCACCCCGGGGACGGGGTGCGGTTCAAGGGCCGCACCTTCATCCAGGTCACCGGCCGCGCGAACTACGCCGCGATCAGCAAGGCGCTCGATCACGACTTCATCGCGCACCCCGCCGAGCTCGCCGAGCAGACGTGGGCGGCGCGTGGAGCCGCCTGGTGGTGGAGCACGCACGGCCTCAACGCCCTCGCCGACCGCGGGAACTTCGACGCCGTGACCCAGCGGATCAACGGCGGCCAGAACGGCGCCGCGGAGCGCCACAAGTACCACGTCCGCGCCCGAAACGTGGCGCGGTTCCTCGTCCCCGCTCGCCGCAAGCCGGCGACCACGTCCCTCCACCAGGGAGCACACTGATGCTGCCGCCCAAGTTCGCCCCGTACGCGAAGGCCGTCCTTCCGTTCCTCGGCACCGCCCTGGCCGTCCTGGTGCAGTGGGCGATCACCGGCGAGTTCGACCGTGCCGAGCTCGCCACCGCGCTGACCGGCGGCGTCGCCGCGGTGACCGCGTTCGTCGCGCCCAACCAGCAGGCCGCGGTCATCGACTCGCCGGCGGGGGTGCAGCCTGCGTGAGTTCCCGGCGCGCGAGCGGGCTGTGTCCGCTCGCGCGCCGCGCGCGATTCCGTCCGCGTCGACTGCGAACATGCGTTCGTGCGCTGGGACACCCTGAGAGTCGAGGACGAATCTGCACCCGCCGAGGTGGCCACGCTGCCCGGCTACGGCGAGGCGGCCGCCGTCCGGCGCTTCGACGCTCCGGAGGCGCTGGAGACGCGCTTCTACGAGGTGCGCTCGAAGTCCGTGCTCAACCGCGTCCCCGCCGCCTCGCGGATGCCGTTCCGCTGGACGATCAATCCCTACCGCGGCTGCACCCACGCGTGCCGCTTCTGCTTCGCCCGCCCCACGCACACGTTCCTGGGCTGGGACGCCGGGCGGGACTTCGACAAGGAGATCGTCGTCAAGGTCAACGCGCCCGAGGTGCTGCGGGCCGAGCTCCGACGGCCGTCCTGGGCACGCGAGCACGTGGCGCTCGGGACGAACACCGACCCGTACCAGTGGGTCGAGTCGAAGTACCGGCTGATGCCGGCGATCTGGGAGGCGCTGCGCGACGCGCGGACCCCGTGCTCGGTGCTGACGAAGTCCCCGCTGCTCCTGCGGGACATGGCCGTGATGAAGGAGATCGGAGAGGTCGCGTCGTTCACCGCGAACCTGTCGATCCCAACCCTCGAGAAGCAGGCGTGGCGAGCGACCGAGCCGCACACGCCGAGCCCGCAGGCACGCTTGGAGGCGGTGGCCGAGCTGAACCGCAACGGGATCCCGACCGGCATCCTGATCGCACCGCTGATGCCGGGGATCAACGACGACCCGCGGCAGGTCGAGCAGCTGCTGGAGGCCGCGGCCGCTGCGGGCGCGACCGGGGTCGGCGGTATCGCGCTCCACCTCCGCGGAGAGGTGCGCGGGGTGTTCATGGACTGGCTGCGCTCGCAGCGCGCCGACCTCGTGCCGCTGTACGAGGAGCTCTACGCGAACGGTGCCTACGCCCCGCCGGCGGAGCGGCGGCGTCTCGCGGCGCTGCTGCGCACCTCCGGTGCGCCGCCCGCGGCGCCGTTCACCCACGACCCGGCGCTGCCCCTCACCGACTCCGGGCGCGAGGCGCTCGCGGGCTTGGGGCGCGGACGCGATCGGCAGGTGGCGCCGGGGAGGCGGAAGGAGATCGGCCTGCAGAAGGCGCTGTTCTAGCGAGCGGCGGATGTCGGCGCAAGTCGACCGGCGGCTCCGGTAAATTGCGGCCAGTCGGGCATCCCGGATCGGTAGGGTGCCGAACACGCAACTCCGAGAGAAGGAAACAGTATGCAGCTCACACCCAACGAAGCGACGCAGAAGTACCTCCACGGGATCCGGTGGCCCGCGATGAAGGAGAACGTCATCAGGGCGATGGAGCAGAACGGCGCGCCGCCCGAGGTGATCGATGCCGTGCACGCCTACCGATACGACCGCCTGGTCGGCCCCGGCGCGATCGACATGGCGCTGTGGAACGCGGCCAGCGACTACAACCGGAGACGGTAGCCGCCGCGGGAAGCGCTGAGGCGCTGACGCCACACCCGCGCTCCTCGCTCGCGAGCGCCGATTGGGCCGCGCCCGCGAGCCTGCTCGGCGCCCGCCTCGGTCGGCGTCGACCGCGTCCGGGCTCGGGGCGAGGTGAAGCGTGGTTGCCGGACTCCGCCGGCCGACGGAGTCCTCAGCGTTTCGCGCGCTGCGCGGCCGCCATCTTCGTGGCGATCTGCGCCGAGCCCGCGCGGCGCGCGACCTTCGCGCTGACCTCGGGCGCGAAGCCGGAGAACGCGGCGCCGAGACGCATCGACAGCGGCGCGACGTCGACCTCGCCGCGGTTACGCTCGATCGCGAGCACGATGGCGTCGGCCACCTCCTCCGGGGTGCTCGTGCCGACACCCCGCGGGAGCTCCACCTTCGTGTCGGCGAACATGCCCGCGTCGCAGACGAAGCCCGGGAAGACGACGCTGACCCCGACGCCGTGCGGGCGCATGTCCTCGCGCAGGCCCTGGCCGAAGCCGCGCAGGCCGAACTTCGTCGCGGAGTACATCGAGGTGCCCGAGGTGCCCGCCTTGCCGCTGAGGCTCGAGACGAGGACGATGTGCCCGCTGCGGCGCTCGGCCATCCGCTGGCCGAGCGCGCGGGCCAGGACCACGGGTGCACGGAGGTTGACGTCGAGCGCGCGGTCGATGTCCTCCACGGAGAACGAGGTGAGCAGCCCGGAGGCGGGGAGGGCGGCGTTGGCGACGAGCACGTCGACCTCGGCGCACTCCCGCGCGAGGTGCGCGACCGCGTCGCGGTCGGCGAGGTCGACCGCCAGCGACTGGGCGCCGACCTCCCGCGCGAGCGGATCGAGGACCGCGGTGCGGCGGCCCGTGAGGATGAGCTGTGCGCCCGCGGCGTGCAGCCGCCGCGCGGTCGCCTGGCCGATACCCCCGGTCGCACCGGTGAGCAGGACCGTCTTGCCGGAGAGGAGCATCGGCCGATCCTACGAGCCTCGGTTCAGGCGAAGAGAGCGATGCTCGGTCGGTTCTCCTCACCGGCTTCGCCGGCGGCCTGTGGCCGGGTGGAAAACCGGCATGCTCCGGTGCGCCGGCCCGGTCGTCGCCTCGCTCAGGCGAAGACGGCGACGGTCGCGGTGAAGCCGTGCACGAACGCCTCGCCGCCGACCGGCCCGATCTCGCCGGCGGCGAAGAACCCGCCGGTCGGCGTGTCGGCGAGAAGCTCGGCGACGGCGACCGCGTCGTGGTCGTTGATCCCGAACAGCCCGCGCCCCCGCCCGTTGCACGTGAACATCAAGGCCCCGCCGGGCGTCGCGCCGCCGAGCGCCGCGCGGCGGAGCTCGAGCGCCTCGCGCAAGTCGAGGTCCGCGGAGGCAGCGTCGCGCGCGTGCAGGCGCACGACCGCGCCGGGGGCGACGGGCCCCGCGACCGCGACCGCGCCCTTCTCCGGATCGGCGCCGAGCAGGCCGCGCACCAGGAAGTCGCCCTGCACGTAGTCCGGCTTGCCCGAGTCGATGACGATCCCGAGCAGCAACCCTCCGGTCAGCATCTCGCGCTCGTGGCGGTCGAGGCCCTCGACCGCCTCGCGGAGCCGCGCGAGCGCGGGGCGTCCGGCGAGCTCGAGGATGACGTTCCCCTCGCCGGCGGTGACGGTGAGCTCGGGCCCCACGGGCGCGGCCCCCTGCGAGACGCACGGGAGCACTTCGAGCCCGTCGAGCCGCACCCCGACGGCGCCGGCGTCGTGGATCTCACCGTCGCAGAAGAGCGCCGCGCCGTCGCCCGCCCGGCCGCTGGCCAGTCCGCCCAGGACCGGAACACCGGGCGCGGCAGCGGGCAACTCGGCCAGGACGCGGTCGGTCGGGAACGTGTACGGATCCGGGAGCAGCACCAGCGCGCTCGCGCCTCCGAGCTCCGGGAACCCTTCGACCGCGACGCCGTCGTCATGCTGCTCGACGGTCACGTGGAAGGCCTCGGCGCGTCCGTCGCCGAGGTGGGCGGCCCAGACGCTCACCGCCGTGCCCTCCTCGATCTCGCGCCCGGCGCCGAGCACGCCGCCCGCGCCGCAGCCGGCCAGCGTGCCGGGGGCGAGGAGATCGTGGACGACGTCCAGCGTGACCTCCGGTGCGGCGAGGTGCGCCCCGGAGCAGAAGACGAAGACGAGGTCGGCGGAGCGCCGACCGAGCTGGTCGCGGGCGGCACGCACAGCCTGCGCCGCGGCCCGCTGCGGATCGGCGAGGGAGGAGATACCGCATCCGGCGCGCACGCTCATCCGATCACGGTACCCCCGGCGAGCGGGACGGCGGCGCGCCGGTGTCGGCTACGAGCCCGGTGGGTGCGAGATCCGCGATGTCGAGGTGGGCACCGGCGAAGGTCACCGTCGTGACGTCCACGACGCTCGCATGGTCGCCGTCGCGGGCTTCGCGGTGGACGCGGATTGCTCCCGCCCCGGTCCGGACGACCCAGTACTCGCGGACGCCGGCGCGGGCGTACACCGACCGCTTGACGCCGGTGTCGACGGAGGCCGAGACGACCGAGACCACGAGCGCAGCCTCCGACGGGTGCTGCGCGAGGTAGGCGCCCGAGGCAACGCGGGCCAGATCCGGCTCAGGCTCGCCGGGTCGGCAGGCAGGCAGGCAGGGCTGCGGCTGCTGGACGCTGATCGCAAACCGCGTGCGATCGACCGCGTCGTACCCCCGGGCGGTGATGCGGCCGACGATGTTGTCAGCCCGAGAACTCCGCGATGAGCCGGTCCACGAGCTCCAGCGACGGCCGCCACTCCACGCGTCCGCGCGACGCGCGCACCGCGTCGAGATCGAGCTGCCCCTGCCGCCGGGCTCGGGCCCAGACCGCCCGCAGCTCGTAGTAGCTCATGTCGTCGGCGAGATCGACGAGCGTTCGCGGCAGGCTGGTCACACGGAGCCCGTCGACGGTGGTGACGTCGTCGGGGTGCAGCCCGGGGACGTAGTGGACGACGATCCCGGGCGGCGGCGCCCCGCGCGGCTCTCGCGGGTCGTGGGGATCGTGGGGGACGGTGACGTGGATCGGCTCATCGATCGGCCCGTCGGCGAAGTTGGACATGCGTTCATGCTCGCCGGCGGCCCTGTGACAGGACAAGACGCGGGTGTGGAGGAAGTGCGCAGAAGCTCCCGACGAACCGCACGAGCCATCATGCGAGGCGCATGCCGCCGACCGTCCTCGCCCTCTTCGGCCCCACCGGCGTCGGGAAGACCGCTCTTGCCCTGGCGGTCGCCGAGCGCCTCCGCGCCCGTGGGGAGCGGCCCGTCGCGGTGTCCGCCGACGCGCTCCAGGTCTACGCGGGGCTCGAGACGCTGACCGGCGTCGCGACCGCGGACGAGCGCGCCCGCCTCGAGCACCGCCTCGTCGCCTTCGTGCCCGTCGGCGAGCGCTTCTCCGCCGGGCGCTACGCCGAGCTGGCCCACGCCGAGATCGACGCGCTGCTCGCCGAGGGCGCGACGCCGATCGTCGTCGGCGGCACCGGGCTCTACCTCCGCGCTGCGCTCGCCGACCTCGAGCTGCGCCCCGAGCCGCCGCCCGGGCTGCGGGAGGCGATCGTCGCGCGCATCCACGACGAGGGCGCCGAGCGGCTCCACGCCGAGCTCGTCAGGCGTCGGCCGTGGACCGCGGAGACCGTCCGGCCGGCGGACACCCACCGGCTGATCCGCACGCTCGAGCTCGAGGCGCTGGGCGCGCTCGAGCCCCCGCGCGCGGTGAGCCAGCTCTGGGCGAGCGAGATGCGGCACCCGACGCGCCTGGTGGCCTGCGTCATGCAGCGCGACGCGCTCGACGCCGCCATCGACGCCCGCGTCGCGCAGATGGTCGCCGCCGGCGCTGCGGGGGAGGTGCGTCGCGCCGACGCCGCGGGCGCCTCCGCGACCGCCCGCAAGGCGCTCGGCTTCGAGGACCTGCTGCGCGACGACCCCGACGCCATGGCCCGCCGTACGCGCCGTTACGCGCGCCGCCAGCTCACCTGGCTGCGCAAGCTCGGAGGCGTGGAGACCGTCGACCTGACCGGCCGCGCGCCCGCGGACGTCGCGGCCGAGCTCCTCCCGTAGCCTGCGCTCGGTGCGCTTCGAGAAGTGGCAGGCCCTGGGCAACGACTACGTCATCGTGGAGCGCGAGCAGCTCCCGTTCGCGCTCACCGCGCCGCGCGTCCGGCGGCTCTGTGATCGCCACACGGGTCTCGGCGCCGACGGGATCCTCCAACTCGAGCCCCCCGACGAGCCCGGCTACGTCGCGCGCCTGCGGATCTTCAATCCCGACGGATCGGAGGCCGAGCTCTCCGGCAACGGCGCGCGCGAGGCGATCCTCTACCTGCGCACCTCGGGCTGGACCGACGCGGACCGCTTCTCGATCCAGACCGCCGCCGGGGAGATCCGCCCGACGATCACGGGCCCGACGACCTGCACGGTGGACATGGGGCGCGCGCGCGTCCGCTCGGACGCGTTCCCGACCGGAGACCCCGACGGGACCGGGCTGGTCACCGGCTTCCGCTTCCAGCACGTCCACATCGGCAACCCGCAGTGCGCGATCCGCATCGACGACGAGGCGGCGCTCGGGGCGCTCGACCTGCCGGCGATCGGCCCCGCGATCGAGAAGTCCGAGCTGTTCCCGCAGCGTACGAACGTCTCGTGGTGGTGCGCACTGGCGCCGGACGTGATCCGCGCGCGGATCTTCGAGCGCGGCGTGGGGGAGACGCAGTCCTCCGGCACGGGCGCGACGGGCGCCGCGGTCGCCCACGTCCTGCGTGGCGGCGACTCACCCGTCACGGTGCGCCTCGACGGCGGCGAGCTGACGGTCGACGTCGACGAGGCGCTCCACGTCGACCTCGCGGGCTGGGCCGTGGCGGTCTGCGCGGGCGAGGTCGCGGCGGGACTGGTCGCGGAGCTCGCCGGGCTGTGAGCTGGCGGCGCGTGCCCAACTGCCCCCGACTCACAGCTCTCCGGGCTCCGCCGGAGCGTTGAAGGAGTGTTCAGCGTCGGCGAACGGGACGAGCTCCGCGAGCGGCTCATCGCGGCCGCGCGCGCGGACGCCCAGATCACTGCTGCGGCCGTGGTCGGATCAGGAGCCCGGGACGCCGAGGATGAGTGGTCGGACATCGACCTCGCGCTCCGCCTCGAGGACCGGTTGGAGCCGCGGCGCGTCGCCGACGTCTGGACCACCCGGATGTACGACCAGGCAGGCGTGGTCGACCACCTCGACGTATGGTCCGGCGCGACGCTCTTCCGCGTGTTTCTCCTGAGCAGCTCCCTCCAGGTCGACCTGTCGTTCTGGCCGTCGGCCACCTTCGCCTCCTCCGGCGGTCCGTTTCGGCTGCTCTTCGGTGAATCCAACGAGCCCCGGCCCCTTCCCGCGCCGACCCTGGGCGATCCCGTCGGCTTGGGCTGGCTGTACGCGCTGCACGTCCGGTCGAGCCTCGCGCGCGGCCGCGCTTCTCAGGCGCTCGCGATGGTCGACGGTCTACGCGACCAAGTCGTCGCGCTCGCGTGCCGGCGCCACTGCCCGCCTCCGCACCGCGGCCGCGGCGTGGAGGACCTTCCGCCCGAGCTACGACAGAGGATCGCGGAGACCGTCGTGCAGGGGCTCGACGAGACCGAGCTGCGGCGAGCCTTCGCCGCGTCGGTCGCCCTCCTGCTCGACGAGGCGCAACGGGCCGATCCGGCGCGCGAGAAGCGGCTGCGTGGGGTTGCGCGGCAGCTCGTGCACCCCTGCGCGTGAGTCGCCGGCCGCAGGTGGCGAGGGTATGCCCGTGGCTTCGCGCTTCGGGGGGCGCCGCGACCCGCCGGAGTCAGGGGTCACCTGATCGCGTTTCACTCCTCTTCAGCGCTCGAGTTGTAGCGTCCTGAGCCGAATGAGTTCCGCCGTCGAGAACCCCGCCCTCTCCGGCCGCCTCGCCCACGGCGTCGCGCTCGTCACCCTCGCCGGCGATCGGGCGCTGGACGCCTGGTTCCCCGCGCCCGCGCTCGGGCCGCTCCCCGACGACCTGGAGCCGCTGGGGCCGGACCTCGACCACGACGACGCGATCCGCGGCGTCCGGGTGGAGGAGCAGGTCGTCCAGGTCGACCTCGACGCGCCTCCCGTGTCGGTTCCTGACGCCTACCTGCGCCTTCACCTGCTCTCCCACCGGCTCGTCGCGCCGCACGGGCTGAACCTCGACGGGCTCTTCGGCGTGCTGGTCAACGTCGCGTGGACGTCGCTGGGGCCCGTCGACCCGGCGGAGCTCACCGCGGTGCGCCTCCGCGCCCGGGCCTCGGGGGCCGCGTTCGGCGTCACCGCGGTCGACAAGTTCCCGCGCATGACCGACTACGTCGTCCCGACCGGCGTGCGGATCGCCGACGCCGATCGCGTCCGCCTCGGCGCCCACCTCGCGGAGGGCACGACGGTCATGCACGAGGGCTTCGTGAACTTCAACGCGGGGACGCTCGGCGCCTCGATGGTCGAGGGGCGCATCTCGGCCGGCGTGGTGGTGGGGGACGGGACCGACGTCGGCGGCGGGGCCTCGATCATGGGCACGCTCTCGGGCGGGGGAACGGCGGTCATCGCGCTCGGGGCGCGCTGCCTGCTCGGGGCGAACGCGGGCCTGGGGATCTCGCTGGGCGACGACTGCGTCGTGGAGGCCGGGCTCTACCTCACGGCCGGCACGAAGGTCTCCGACCCGGACGGGACGGTCGTGAAGGCCGCCGAGCTGAGCGGCGCCTCGAACCTCCTCTTCCGGCGCCACTCGCAGACCGGCGCGGTCGAGGTCTCGCCGCGCGACGGCGGCTCGTGGGGCGGCCTCAACGCGGTGCTGCACGCCAACGACTGAGCCGCTCGGCCGCGTCGCGGCAGCGCTCGAGCGTCGGGACGAGCGCGACGCGCACGTAGCCCTCGCCCGCCGGGCCGAAGAACGCGCCAGGCGCGACGATGATTCCCGCGTCGAGGAGCGCCAGCGCGAACGCCTCGCTGCCGCTCCACTCCGCTCCGATCGCCAGCCAGAGGAAGAACGAGGCGTGACCGCCCGCAGGACGCAGGCCGGCGTCGCGCAGCGCCGGCAGCAGTGCCTCGCGCTTGGCCCGGTAGACCTCGCGGACGGCCTCGACGTGCGCTTCGTCGCCCCAGGCGGCGATCGCCGCGCGCTGCACGAACGTCTGCGGCGCGACCCCGACGTTCGGGCGGAACCGCTTCAGCGCCGCGATCAGCCGCGCGTCGCCGGCCACGAAGCCGGAGCGGTAACCCGGCATCGAGGAGCGTTTGGAGAGCGTGTGGAGGCTGAGCACGTTCGCCCGGTCGGGGACTTGCAGCGCGCTCGCGGGCGCAGGCCCCTCGAACCAGAGCTCGGAGTACGCCTCGTCGCTGGCGAGCACGACGTCGTGCTCCTGCGCGAGCGCCGCGGCGCGGGCGTAGAACGCCGGCGGCGCGGTCGCGGCGGTCGGGTTGTTCGGGTAGTTCAGCCACAGCAGCGCGAGCTCGGCCCACGGCACCGCGTCGAGGTCGGGGAGGAACGCGTTCTCGGCGAGCAGCCTGAGCTCGACGACCTCGCGGTGCGCGAAGCGCGCGCCGCGCTCGGCCACCGGGTACCCGGGGACGGTCACCGCCACCTTGCCGGGCCCGACGACCTGCGCGAGCGAGAAGATCGCCTCCTTGGCCCCGAGGGTCGGGATGACCTCGAGGTCCGGGTCGAGGGTGACGCCGAAGCGCCGCCCGACCCACGCCGCGGCGGCGGCGCGCAGCTCGGGCAGCCCCTCGGCCAGTGGGTAGGACGACAGGGGCTCGATCGCGTCGGCGAGCGCCCGGCGGATGAACGCCGGGGTCTCCTCGCGCGGCTCCCCGATCCCGAAGTCGATCACGTCGACGCCCTCGGCCTCCAAGCGCCGGCGCGCGTCGCCCAGGCGGACGAACGGGTACGTCGCGAGGCCCGTCAGGACCGGGTTCAGATCGAGCAGAGGAAGGCCTCCAGCGTGCGCGCGCTCTTGACCAGCGCGTCGAGGCGGACGCGCTCGTCGCGCCGATGTGCGTACGCGGGGTCCCCGGGGCCGAAGTTGACCGCGGGGATCCCGGCGGCGGCGAACTCGGCCACCGGGGTCCACGCCTGCTTGGGCGCCACCGCGAGCGAACCGGCCCTCACCAGCTCCTGCACGAGCGGGTGGCGGACGGCCACGGCGCCGCTCGGAGCGTTGGAGTCGATCACGAGCGATGCGTGCGGGTCCGCGCAGAGGCCTTGGAGCCGCGCCTCGGCGTCGGCGGCCGAGCGGCCCGGCGCGTAGCGGTAGTTGACGTGGCAGGCGATCGCGTCGGGGATGACGTTCTCCGCGATCCCGCCCGCGATCTGCGTCACCGACGCGACCTCGGCGAACTCGAGACCGTCGAACTCCACGCGCTCGGCGGGGACCGCGTGCAGCGCGGTGATCGCCGCGGCGGCGTGGGTGATCGCGTTGTCGGCCAGCCACGGGCGGGCGGAGTGCCCGGACCGGCCGGTGAACGTCCACGTCGCGTTGACGTTCCCGAGGCACCCGCCCTGGAGCGCGTTGTCGGTCGGCTCCATGACGAGCGCGACCTCCGCACCGCGCAGCTGCGCATCGCGGCCCAGGAGCGGCGTCAGCGCGGACTCGGCGATCCCGAGCTCCTCGCGCCCGAAGAGGCACAGCGCGACGCGCTTGCTCGCCCCCCGCAGGAGCAGCGCGGTCTCGATCATCACGGCGAGCGCCGCCTTCATGTCACTCGCTCCGAGCCCGTGGACGGCGTCCGCGTCGCGGCGGCCGGGGCGGTTGCCCTGCGCCGGGACGGTGTCGAAGTGGCCGGCGAGAATCACGAGCGGCCCGTCGGCGGCGCCGCACTCGGCGACCACGCAGGTGTCGCCGGCGTCGCGGACGGCCACACCGCGGTCGCGCAGCACGCCGAGCACGTGGGCGGCGATCGCGGCCTCGTCGCGCGACTCGCTCGGGAGGTCGACGAGCTCCAGCGTGCGCCGCGCGAGACGCTCGGCGAGATCGGAGTCGGCGGCGACGTCGAGCACGAAGCCCGACCCTAGCGACCCCGATCCGGTGCTCCACACCCCAGCTCCACCGACCCCGATCCGGTACGCCGCGGACCGGCGGCACAGATTCCCGGCGGCAATGTCCGGCCATGTCCCATCTGCTGCTCGTCGCCTTGGTTGCCTGCCTCGCGGCCCCGGCCGCGAGGCAGGCCGCAAGCTTCAAGATCGACGGGACGACGGCGACGCTCACGCTCGCGCCCAACGAGACCGGCAGCCGCTTCGTGATCGGCGCGTCCCCGCGCGACGGCGCTCCGGGACTGGACGTCAACATCGCCCAGATCCAGACCGATTACCCGGTGAGCGTCCAGGGCTGCACGCCGCCCCCAGAGAGCACTCCGACCGACCCGTTCTGCACGACCGACGCCGTCCTCGCGCGCTGGGTCGTGAACGGGACTCCCGGCGACGACACCTTCGGGGTGGTGGTGAACCGCGACTCGGACGTGGCGATCACCGGCAACGGCGGGAGTGACGACCTCCAAGCCGCGGCGAACGGCCGCGGCGCGTTTGGCACCCAGCCGTTCGTCACCTACACGCTGGCCAAGGCGACGCTCACCGGGGGCGACGGCAATGACACGCCTTCACGAGCGAGTTTCAGATGATCGCGACGCGCGAGAACCTGCCGGTCGTGCTCCTGCGCCGCCGGCTGTCGCTGGCGCGGTTCGCGCTCGGCACCAACACCGGGATCCGGCGGATCGTCGCCGGCGAAGGCGGCGAGCTCACCGGCGGTGACCGCGAAGACCAAGAAACCTCGATGCTCGCCCTGCACCTTCTGCAATCCGCGCTCGTGCATCTGACCACCCCTGCGCGTCCAACACGTCCACGCAGAGCCCACCTGGGGCAGCCGACCACCCGCATCGACCGCGAACGCACCGCGGAGGCCGCCGCGACACCCTGACCGCCAGCTGGGCGCGGCTCCTTTGCCCCGGGGGACACGAACCCAAGCACGGGGCCGTATCGTCCGGGCGAGCGTGCGCTACTGCGGGATCGACGTCTCCGCCCGGCCGGGCCATCAGCGGCTCGTGACGCTGCACGAGCGCCGCACCGCCGGCGAGCCCGAGCTCGTGGCGACGTTCCACGTGCCTGGTGACGTGGAGGCGGTCGCTCGGACCGTGCTGGGCTTCGGGCGCGAGGCGGTCGTGGCGATCGACGCTCCCGGAGGCAGGTGGCTCGACCTGCTCGGGCCGGACTCGGCGCTGCGCGCGACGCTCGCGCTGCCCGCCGGGCGCTACGAGCAGCACCGCGTCTGCGACACGCTGCTCTTCCGTCGCGGCCTGCCGCTCTACCCGATCCCCTCACCGGGCGCGCCGGCGCGGCACCGGTGGGAGCAGTGGGTCGACGTGGGCTTCGCGGCGCACGCCACGCTCGACGGCCTCGGCCGCTACCGGCCGGAGAGCGGAGGCGCGGTCGAAGGGGCCGTCGGCGACGGCGCGCTGCGCTTCGGCCGCGTCGTCGAGAGCTACCCCGACGCGATCTTCTGCACGCTGCTCGGCCACCGGCCGCCGCCCAAGCGCACGCCGTGGGGGCTGCAGCAGCGGATCGCGGCGCTGCGGTTGCGGGGCATCGTGGACGCCGACGGCGGCCTCTGGCACCGCACGCTCGATGAGCTCGACGCGTGCGCACTCGCCTACGCCGCCTTCGTGCTGGCCGACGGCTCCGGCTGGTGGGCGGGTGACGCACGCGAAGGCGTGGTCGTACTGCCGGGGCCGGGGCTGCTGGAGCGCTACGAGCTCCTCCCGCCTCCGGCGCGACAGCCGCTTGCGTAGGATGCCGCCGGCGGTTCTAGACTCACAGGCGGATGCAGAGAAGCCGCAACGGACGCCAGGACCCCACGAAGCTCGCCAATGGGCAGAAGGTGGGCCGCGCCAAGCAGCGCGCGTACTGCATCGCCGCCCTCTCAGACGGCGACGACCTGTCCGAGCTGCACGAGCTCCTGCGCACCGCGGGCGTCGCGGTGGTCGGTCAGACCGTGCAGCACCGCGAGCTCCCGCACCCGAACACCTACCTCGGCGAGGGCAAGCTCGAGGAGGTCAAGGCGCTCGCCAAGGCCGCCGACGCGAACGTCATCGCCTGCGACGACGAGCTCACGCCGCGCCAGGAGCGCAACCTCGAGAAGGCGCTCGGCATGCCGGTGGTCGACCGCACGGTGACGATCCTCGACATCTTCGCCGGACACGCGAACTCCGCCGAGGGCAAGCTCCAGGTCGAGCTCGCGCAGCTCCAGTACAACCTCGCGCGGATGCGGGGGCTGTGGACGCACCTCGAGCGCCTGGGTGGCGGCATCGGCACCCGCGGCCCCGGCGAGTCGCAGATCGAGACCGACCGGCGGCTCGCTCGCGACCGCATCTCCGCGCTCAAGCGCCGCCTGGAGGAGGTCAAGGGGCATCGCGCGACGATGCGCACCGAGCGCGACCGCGCGCACCTGCCGCAGATCGCCCTCGCGGGCTACACCAACGCGGGCAAGTCGACGCTGCTCAACGCGATCACGGGCGCCGAGGTCGGCGTGGGCGACCGCCTGTTCCACACTCTCGACCCGACGACCCGCGCGGCCAAGCTCGACGGCCGCCCGTTCCTGTTCACCGACACGGTCGGCTTCATCCGCAAGCTGCCCCACCAGCTCGTGCAGGCGTTCGGGGCGACGCTCGAGGAGACGCGGGTGGCCGATCTCGTCCTCCACGTCGTCGACGCGTCGGCCGAGGAGGAGGAGCTGCTGGCGATGCTCGCCGCGGTGGACGACGTCCTCGAGGAGATCGGGGCGGGGGAGAACCCGCGGCTGCTGGTGCTCAACAAGGCCGACGCGCTCTCGGTCGAGCGCCGCACGGAGCTCACGCACGTCCACCCGGAGGGCGTGCTCGTCTCCGCGGCCACCGGCGAGGGTGTCGAGGCGCTGCAGGCGCGGATCCTCGAGGAGTTCGAGAAGGGCCTGCGCGCCATCGAGCTGCTGATCCCCTACGCGCACGGCGCAAAGCTGGCCGAGCTGCACGAGCTGACCCAGGAGATCGAGCGCGAGGACACGCCGGACGGCGTCCGCGTTCGCCTCCAGCTCCCGGTGACGATCGCCGCGCGCTACGACCGCTTCTCGACGGCGCCCCCGGCGCCGGTGGACGAGTTCGGCGATCTGATCGTGCCCGCGGCACCGTCCGCGGCGGAGCCGCCAGCGGGGTCAGTCGCCGCGCGGACGTACGCGGCCTGACCGCCGCGCGGCGAACGGCACGCCGCAGCGTGGGCCGGTTCGACCTCTCACCCCGTTGTCGGCGATGAGCACGACTACGAGCCCGTCCGAGGAGCGCGCGGTGCGCCCCGCCACCGGGCACGTCGGAGACCCCCAGGCTCTCTGGCCTCGATGGAGGTGACGTCCGTAATGGCGGCCGGTGGCGCGCAAGCGGGCCAAGCGCTGCTGGTCGGGCATCAGCGCGCCGTCAGTGCACCTGGCATCCCTGATCGACGCATTGCTGTGAGCGGCTGGCGAGGTAAGGAGACATCTTGGGCACGGCCAGTTTCGAGGGTCCTGGGCACGGTTACGGGCCGGCGGGGTGAGGCGCGCCGATGTGGTCATCGTCGGGGCTGGCATCTCCGGGTTGGTCGCGGCTGACCACCTCGCGGCAGGGGGCGCTGGAGTGCGTGTCCTCGAAGCGCGTGGCCGCGTCGGCGGTCGGACCCTGAGCGTCCCGGCGCCCGGCAGCCAAGCGCCTGGACGCTTCGACCTGGGCGCCAGCTGGCTGTGGAGTCCTCAACGCGAGCTCATCGGCCTCCTCGACAGCCTCGGTCTCGTGCTGCGTCATCAGCACGAGACCGGAGGCGCGCTCTACGACCATGCCGCTG
>JBBQEV010000033.1:0-36673 GCA_038321325.1 Solirubrobacterales bacterium | reverse complement strand
GAGCAGCAGGTCGAGGTCGGCGTCCATCGAGGCCCCCTGGGTCGGCGCTGGGAACTGAGTACCGCCAGCTTCGACCTGCTGCCTTATGTCCCCTGCCAACCCACCACGCCAACCCGCGCCGTGGAATCACTCATCTAGTGGCTCGCGTCTACGTCATCACCGGCCCGTCGGGGGTCGGGAAGGGCACGCTGATCGAGCTGCTGCTCGAACGGATCCCCGGGCTCGAGCTCTCCGTGTCGGCGACGACGCGCCCCCCGCGCCCCGGGGAGCGCGAGGGCGCCAGCTACCACTTCCTCACTCGAGAGGAGTTCGCCGCGCGCGTGGCGATCGGCGCCTTCGTCGAGCACGCGGAGTACTCCGGCCGGCGCTACGGCACGCTGCGGTCCGAGCTCGACAAGCGCACCGCCGACGGCCATCCCGTCGTGCTCGAGATCGAGCTCCAGGGGGCTCGCCAGGTCGCGCACGCGCTGCCCGACGCGGTGCGCATCTTCATCGCGCCACCGTCCGCGGAGGCGCTGCGCGAGCGGCTCATCGGCCGGGGAACCGATCCGCCGGAGCAGATCGAGCGCCGCCTCGCCGCCGCCGAGCGCGAGCTGGCCGCCGCGACGGAGTTCGCCCACGTCGTCGTCAACGACGACCTCGAGGGCGCGATCGACGAGCTCGAGGCCTGCGTACGGGCTACACTCGACGGGTGATCTCCCCCCGCATCGACACCCTGCTCGAGAACGTCGACTCGAACTACGCCTCCGTTCTCGTCGCCGCCAAGCGCGCCCGCCAGATCAACTCGTACTACCACAACCTCGGCGAGGGGACCTTCGACGAGTTCCCGCCCCCGATGATCGACACGGGCTCGAAGAACTACCTGACGATCGCCCTCGAGGAAGTCGCCGCGGGCAAGATCAAGTACCAGTACCGCTAGGAACCGAGCCGGCGGAGGGGAGGCGCGGTGGCCCGCATCCTCCTCGGCGTCTCGGGCGGCATCGCCGCCTACAAGGCCCTCGAGCTCGTCCGGCTGGCCACGGCGGCCGGGCACGCGGTCCGCGTCGTGCAGACCGAGACCGCCCAGCGCTTCGTCGGCGCGGCCTCCTTCTCCGCGCTGACCGGCGCGCCCGTGCTGACCAGCGAGTGGGAGCGCGACGGCGCCCGCGGCGCCTTCCCCGACCAGGCGCCGCCGGAGCACGACCCCCTCTCGCACCTGGCGCTCGTCGCGAACGCCGACGTGTTCGTCGTCGCGCCCGCGAGCGCGAACACGCTCGCCAAGCTCGCCCACGGGCTGGCCGACAACCTGCTGACCGTCGCGGCGCTGGCCACGACGCAACCTCTGGTCCTCGCGCCCGCGATGAACCACCACATGTGGGAGCACCCGGCGACGCGCGCGAACCTCCGGCTCCTGCGCGACCGCGGCGCGGTCGTCGTCGAGCCCACCGAGGGCGCGCTCGGCTCCAAGGGCGAGTGGGGGATCGGCCGCCTCGCCGAGCCCGCCGTCGTCCTCGCCGCGGTCGTCGCGGTGCTGGCCTCGCGCGCGCCCGCCCCGCCCGCGCCCGCGACCGCTCCACCCGCGCCCGCTCCGCGCGCTCCCGTCGCGGTCTCCGGTCCGTGGGACGGCCTGCGCGTCTTGGTCACGGCGGGCGGGACGCGCGAGCCGATCGACGCCGTGCGCTTCGTCGGCAACCGCTCGAGCGGGCGCATGGGCTTCGCGCTGGCCACCGCCGCGGCCGACCGCGGCGCGCAGGTGACCGTCGTGGCCGCGAACGTCGCCCTCCCGCGCGACGGGCGCATCCGCCACCTCGACGTGGAGACCGCCGCCGAGCTTCACGACGCCTGCCACGAGGAGTTCCCGGGCTGCGACGTCCTGCTCATGGCCGCCGCCGTCGCCGACTTCCGGCCCGCGGCGCCCACGCCGGACAAGCTCGAGAAGGCCGGACGGCCCGAGCTCGTGATCGCGATGGAGCCCACCCCGGACGTGCTGACGAGCCTGGCCGAGCGCCGCGCGCCCGGCCAGACGCTGGTGGGCTTCGCGGCCGAGACCGGCGCCGGCGCGATCGCCCGCGGGCGCGAGAAGCGGGCCGGCAAGGGCGTCGACGCGGTGGTCGTCAACGACGTCGCCACGGCGGGCATCGGCTTCGACGCCGCCGAGAACGAGGTCACGCTCGTGACCGCCGACGGCGAGGAGCACGTGCCGCGAGCGGCGAAACGCGACGTGGCCTCTGCCATCCTGTCGGCCGTGGACCGGATGCGCGACGGCTCGACCTCTAGGACCTGAAGCCATGACGTCGGTCGATCCTGGCGCCGACCGTGTCGAGGCGGGCCAGATCGCCGCCGCGACGGCGCTCGCGCGGGGGCTCAAGGAGGCGGTCGGCTCCGCCGTCGAGGTGCGCGACGGGCTGCTCGACGACCTGCTCGTGTGCATCGTCGCCGAGGGCCACATCCTCATCGAGGACCTGCCCGGCGTGGGCAAGACCACGCTCGCCCGGGCACTCGCGCGCGCGGTCGGCCTCGAGTTCTCGCGCATCCAGTGCACGGCCGACCTGCTGCCCGCCGACGTCGTCGGCACGAACATCTACAACCGCCGTGAGGAGCGCTTCGAGTTCCGGCCCGGCCCGATCTTCGCGAACGTCGCGCTCGTCGACGAGATCAACCGCGCGTCGCCCAAGACGCAGTCGGGCCTGCTGGAGTGCATGCAGGAGCGGCGCGTCACCGTCGACGTCCACACCCACGAGCTCGCCCGCCCGTTCGTCGTGCTCGCCACGCAGAACCCCGTCGAGTTCGAGGGCACCTACCCGCTGCCCGAGGCGCAGGTCGACCGCTTCATGGCCCGCGTCTCGCTCGGCTACCCCACGCCGCGCGCGGAGGTCGAGATGCTGCGCAGCCACGAGTCGCGCGACCCGACCGAGAGCATCGAGCCGGTCGGCGGGCCGGCCGAGCTGCTGGCCGCGCAGGACGCCGCGCGCCGCGTGCACACCTCCGACGCGCTGCGGACCTACGTCGTCGCGCTGCTGCGCGCCACGCGCGAGGACCCGCGCTCCGAGCTCGGGGCGAGCCCCCGGGCGGGCCTGATGCTGCTGCGCGCCGCGAAGGCGCGCGCGCTGCTGCGCGGCCGCGACCATGCGCTCCCCGACGACGTCCAGGCCCTCGCCGAACTCGTGCTCAGCCACCGCGTCGTGCCGGCTCCCGAGGCGCTCGACGCCACGGGCGGGCGCATCGTCGCCGACGCGCTGGCCGCGACGCCGGCGCTGTAGGAGCGCCGTGCGGCCCGCCGGAGCGACCGTCGCCCTCGGGGCGCTCCTGCTCCTGGCCAGCGCGACGTTCGACGCCGAGCCGCTCTACGTCCCGGGCGTCGCGTTCGCGCTGCTCGGGCTCTTCACGCTCGCCTGGGTGACGCTGGGCGCGCGCGGGCTCGCGGTCGAGCGCGAGGTCGCCGCCCACACGGTCGCCGAGGGCGAGACCGTCGCGGTCCGCGTCCGCGTGCGCGCCGGGCTCACGCCGCTGCTGACCGGCGCCGTCGAGGAGCCGCTCCTGCCCGGCCCGGTCGCGCTGACGCTGGGCCGGCGCGCCATGAGCCTGCGGATCGACGCGAGCTTCGCCCGCCGCGGCCGCCGCGCCCTGGCCCCGGTGCGGGTCGTCGTCTGCGATCCGCTGGGACTGGCGCGGCGGGTCGTCACCGGCGGCGGGGAGGACGAGGTGCTCGTGCTCCCGGCGCTGCACCCGGTCGCGACCTCCGCCGCCGGCGGGGCGGGCGGCATGCTCTCTCCGCGCGCCGGGCGCCCGCGGATGGCCGCGGAGGTCGAGCTCGACGGCGTGCGCCCGCACCGTCCCGGCGCCCCCGCGTCGCGCATCCAGTGGTCGGTCTTCGCGCGGACCGGCGAGCTGTGGGAGCGCAAGCTCCTGGCCGACGCCGACGCCCGGCCCGTCGTCGTCCTCGACCCGCGCACTGCGGGCGCCGCGGACGGCGAGGCCGCGCTCGACGCCGCCGTGCGGGCCGCCGCCTCGCTCATCGTGGCGCTGGCCCGGGAGGGCGGCTGCTCGCTCCTGCTGCCCGGCGACCGGCGGGCGCTCGTCGTCGATCCCGGTCTGAAGGCGTGGCCGCGCGCGCACGTCCGGCTCGCGCTGCTCGCCGACGACGGCGCGGCTCCCTCGCTCGCGGGCGTGGCCGGGCGCGCGGGCCCGGTCGTCTACGTCGCCGCCCGGCCCGTCGCCCAGACGCCGCGCGCGCTCCAGGCCGGTCAGGGCGGCGTGCGGGTCCTCGTCGTCCCCGGGGCGGCGCCGCGGCCGTCCGCCGCCGTCAGTCCGGCGGGACGCCGCGTGCTGTTCACCGTCGCGGGCTGCACGGGCTACGCGCTGCGCGACGCCCGCTCCGACGCGGCGTGAGCGCGACCCTCGCTCCCGCGCCGCCGCCGCGGCAGGCTGCCGTCGCCGGCGCCGGGAGGGCGCGCCCCCGGCCCGAAACCCGCGACGGGACGCCGGCCGCCGGCCTGCGCTTCGCGGCCTTCGCGGCGCTCGTCGTCTACGGCTGCGAGCACTGGGTGCGCCAACTCGAGCCGGCGCCGGCGGGCGTGGCCGTCCAGATGGCCGCGGTCGCCGTGGCGGTCGCCGTCGCGCTCGGCCTCGCCGGCCGCGTCGGGAGCGTGCGCCGGCGCCGCCTCGCGGTCGGCCTGCTCGGCACGGTCGGCCTCCTCGCCGCGCTCACCGCCGCCGGCATCCCGCTGCGCTTCGCCGGCTGGCGCAACTGGGACAAGCTGATCGCGGGGACGGGCGAGGGCCTCAGCGCCCTGCCGAACCTCAACGTCCCCTACCGAGGCCTCGACGAGTGGGTGCGCTGGACGGTGCTCTCGGGCGCCGCGCTGCTCGGGGTGATCGCCGCGGCGCTCGCGTTCGCGCCCGGGGCCGCGACGCGGCCCGGGCGGCGCCTGGGCGCCGCGCTCGCGCTCAGCCTCCTCTACGGCGTGCCGATCGTCGAGCGCAACCCGGCGTCGCCGCTGCTCTCGGGCGCGGGCTTCGCCGTCCTGCTCGCGCTGTTCGTCGGGGCCGACCGGCTGGCCGCAGTCGGCGGGGTGCGCGCGCGGAGCGTGGCGTTCGGCGCCGGCGTGGCCGCGCTCGGGCTCGCGGCGGTGCTCGCGCCGCGCCTCGACGGCGGGGCGCCGTGGCTCGACTACCGGGGGCTGGCCGGTGACCTCGCCGAGCGCCACCAGGCCGCCTTCGACTGGAACCACAGCTACGCCCCGCTGGACTGGCCGCGCGACGGCCGCGAGCTCCTGCGGGTCAAGGCCAAGCGGCCGGCGTACTGGAAGGCGACCGTGCTGCGCCGCTTCGACGGGGTGCGCTGGGTGCGCGAGCAGGCCTCCGCGCCCGAGCTCGTCGACACGCCGCGGCCCGCGGGAGAGCCCGGCTGGTATCAAGACATCGAGGTGACCGTGCGGGCGCTGCGCTCGCCGGAGTACATCGCGGCGGGCTACACCTCGGACATCACCCAGGTGCCGCGTCCCGCGCAGGCCGCGGGCTCGGGCACGTACCGCACCGCGGGTCGCCCGCTGCGGCCCGGGGACACGTACAAGGCGTCGGTCTACACGCCGCGCCCCAGCCCGCAGCAGCTCCGCGCCGCCGGGACGGTCTATCCCGACTACGTCCTGCGGGACCTCGCGATCGAGCTGCCCGAACGCGTGGGCGGGCCGGCCGTCGGCCCGCCCGCCCGCTCCGCGCCGGGCGGCCCGCGCCAGACGACGATCCTCTTCCCGGCCTTCGGGACGGACGCCCTGCCGACGACCTTCGTGCCGGGCCGCCGACCGTACCTCGGCGGGGGGGAGCTGCTCGCGCGCTCGGGCTACGCGCGGACGTGGGCCGCCGCCCAGCGGCTGCGCGCGCAGGCCACCTCCCCGTTTGCGCTCGTGCGGGCCGTCCGCCGCCGGGTGCAGCAGGGCGCGCGCTACGCCGAGCGGCCCGCGCAGCGACCCGTGCCGCTCGAGGCGTTCCTCTTCGAGACCCGGGAGGGCTACTGCCAGCAGTTCTCGGGGGCGATGGCGCTCATGCTGCGGATGGCCGGGATCCCCGCACGGGTCGCGTCGGGGTTCACCCCGGGCAGCTTCGACTCCGAGCGCGGGGACTACATCGTCCGCGACCTCGACGCGCACTCGTGGGTCGAGGCGTTCTTCCCCGGCATCGGCTGGGTCACCTTCGACCCGACGCCGACGATCGCCCCGCCCGCCGCCCAGGACACCGGCGACGGCGGCGAGACCGCGCCGGACTCCGGGAGCGGCGGGGCGGGCGCTCGCGGTGACGTCCCCGTGCCGTCGACGTCCGCACCGGGCGGGGAGGCCCGAGGCGGCGCGGGCGCGGACGCCGGCTCCTCGCCCTGGGCGATCGCGGGCGGCGCGCTGGCGCTCGCGCTCGCCGTCGGCGCCTTCGGCCTCTGGCGGCGGCCGCGCACGGCGCTCTCCCCGCTGGAGGAGCTGCGCCGCGCGCTGGCTCGCAGCGGCCGCCCCGCCCCGCCGGGGCTGACGCTCGAGGCCCTCGAGCGCTCGCTGTCCGGCAGCTCCGCGGCGCAGGGCTACGTGCGCAAGCTGCGCCTCGCGCGCTACGCCGGCCGCGAGGAGGCGCCCTCGCGCGCGGAGCGCGCCGCGCTGCGCGATCACCTCGCCGGCGGTCTCGGCGCCGGCGGGCGGCTGCGCGCGTGGTGGGCGCTGCCGCCGCGGGTGTCACGTCGCTGAGCGGCCTGGCGGTGAGCCGCGCCTCGGGGCCCGTCGCGTCGCCGATCCGTCCCGCCCCGCGGGTTCGATCGACGACGCGACTCGGTCTACAATCCGACCTCGACTCAGATGGACTCGGCGTACGACCTCTTCCGCAGCGGGACGCAGCTCCTCGAGCGCCGGGACTTCCACGCTGCGACCGTGCCGCTCACGCGGGCGCGCGCCCTGGAGCCCGACAAGTCCTCGGTGCGCGAGGCGCTGGGCCGCGCGTACTTCGGCGCCCAGCGCTACGCGGAGGCCGCCGGGGAGTTCGAGGCCGTCGTCGCCCACCACCCGACCGACGACTACGCCCTCTTCTGCCTGGGGCGCAGCCTCGAGCAGCTCGGTCGCCACGCGGAGGCGCGCGCGCCGCTGACCCTCGCGGCCACCCTGCGCCCCGAACGCGCGGACTACCGCCTCTACCGCGAACGCGCCCAGCGCCGGGCCGACGCCGCCTAGGAGCGCTTGGTAGGCTCGGCCGACAGCTTTCGCCGTCGCGCAGCATGTCGCGACGGGCAGGATGGGAGGCGGGCGTTGGCCCGCCTTCGGCATTTCCGGGAGGAGAAGATCTCATGAGCAACCCACTACAGAGCGAGGTCGAGGCCACGCTGGCCTCCGCGACCCCGGACGTCGAAGTGCTGCTGGCGGAGGTCGTCGGCGGCGGCACGCTGCGCCTCTACGTCGACCACCCCGACGGGGTCACCCTGGAGGTCTGCGAGCGCGTGACGCGCGCCCTGGAAGGGCTCCGCGAGCGCTACGCGCTCGAGGTCAGCTCGCCCGGGTCGCAGCGCCCGCTCACCAAGCCGACCCACTTCCGGCGGTTCCTGGGGCGCCGTGCGCGCGTCCGCACCCGTGGGCCCGTCGTCGGCCACAAGTCCTTCACGGGAGAGCTCGTCGGCGCCAGCGACGCCGAAGTCACGATCGCGGCCGAGACCGGCGTCATCGCGATCCCGTACGCCGAGATCCACCGTTCCCACCTGGTCGAGGAGTAGCCGGAATGTCACGCGAGATCCTGGAAGCGATGGCCGCCCTGGCACGGGAGAAGGGCATCGCGCCCGAGAAGCTTCAGGCCGCCCTCGAGGACGCCCTGCTCTCGGCGTACAAGAAGCAGCCCGACTCGGCGAAGTACGCGCGGGTCGAGCTCGACCCCGACACGGGCGACTACCGCGTCGTCGAGCTGCTGGTCCCGGACCGCCTGGAAGCGCACCTCATCGTCGAGACGATCGACGAGAACACCTACCTCGACGAGGAGACGGGCGAGTTCGTCGAGCCCGAGAACCCCGAGATCGACTCGGAGAAGTTCGCGGAGTACGCAGACCAGATCGGCGAGCAGGACGTGACCCCCGACGACTTCGGCCGGATCGCGGCGCAGACGGCCAAGCAGGTCATCCTGCAGCGCATCCGCGAGGCCGAGCGGGACATGATGTTCGAGGAGTACCGTGACCGCGTCGGCGAGCTCGTCACCGGGATCGTCCAGCAGAAGGACGCGCGCTACACGCTCATCCAGCTCCGCGAGCGCGTCGAGGCGCTGCTGCCCAAGAGCGAGCAGGTCGACGGCGAGCGCTACGAGCACAACCAGCGGGTCAAGGCGGTGATCAAGGAGGTCTCGGCCTCCACGAAGGGCCCGTCGATCATCGTCTCGCGGCGCGACCCCGAGCTCATCAAGGCGCTCTTCGAGCTCGAGGTCCCCGAGATCGCCGACGGCCTCGTGGAGATCCAGAACGTCGCGCGCGAGCCGGGCTACCGCTCGAAGATCGCGGTCGTCTCGCACGCCGACGGCGTCGACCCGGTCGGCGCCTGCGTCGGTCCGCGCGGCTCGCGCGTGCGCATGGTCGTCTCGGAGCTGCGCGGCGAGAAGATCGACATCATCCCCTACAACGACGAGCCCGCCCGCTTCGTCGCCAAGGCGCTGTCCCCGGCGCGCGTGCGCGAGGTGCTCGTCGACGACGACGCCCGCCAGGCGACCGTGATCGTGCCCGACGACCAGCTCTCGCTGGCGATCGGGCGCGAGGGGCAGAACGCGCGGCTGGCGGCACGGCTGACGGGCTGGCGCATCGACATCAAGTCCGAGACCGACTTCGCCCAGGACACCAGCGGCTCAGACCAGACCGACGACGGCGAGCAGCGCGCGCAGGACGACGGCCGCTGCCACGCGATCCTCGGCACCGGTCGCCGCTGCCCGAACGCGTCGCTGCCCCAGACGTACTTCTGCGGCCGCGACGCCCATCAGGCGCTCGCGCGCTTCGACACCACCGACGCGTCGGTGATCGCCGACCTGACGGCGCCCGAGCTCGCCGAGCTCGCCGACGGCGCGACCGACGAGGACCGCGTGCACGCGCTGGTGACCCGCGCGATCGCGTCACTCGCGGCCGCGCGGGCTGCGGCGCCGGACGGCGTCGTCGCGGTCGACTCCGCGGCCGACCTCTTGCCGCCGGCGGGGGCGGGCACCGGCGGGCCGGAGCCCCAGCCCGGGGGCGGCGAGGCCGACGCGCCGGCCGCCGACGTCGCCCTGCCGCTCGCCGGGACGGGCGAGGACGGCGCCGCGCAGGCCGACCCCGCCGGGAAGCCGGCGTCGTAACGCGCGCCCACGTCCCCACGCGGAGATGCATCGCCTGCGGCGCCGTCCGGCCGCAGGCCGAGCTCCTCCGCTTCGTGCTGGAGGCCGACCCGCCCGCGGGCGGCGGCCCTCCGTCCGTCGCCCACGACCCCGCGCGCAGAGCCTCGGGGCGCGGGGCGTGGACGTGCGATGCGGCCTGCACCGAGCGGGCCGTCACCCGCAAAGCGTTCCCACGCGCCTTCAGGCGCATGGTCCACCTACCCCCAGACCTTCTAGAATCGATGAACAGTGGCTGAGAAGAAGGCAAGTCAGATCGCCAAAGAGCACGGGATGTCCGCCATGGACCTCCTCGTGCAGCTTCGCGACGCCGGGATCACCGTGAACGCAGCGTCGGCGCTCGTCGACGAGGACCGGGTGGTGGCGGCCCTGGGGCTCTCGGCGGGGACCTCCGCGTCCGCCTTCGACTTCGGTGGGACGACGCAGGCCGTCGCAGCGCCGCCTGCGACCGAGACGACCCCCGCCAACGGCAACGGGACCCCCGCCCCGGCGGCCGCGGCCGGTGCCGTCGCAGACGCGCCCGCACCGGGCGCCGCGGCCCCACCGGCGGCCCCGCCCGCGGGCACTCCCGCCCCCGCCGACGGGCGTCAGACCGTTGGCCCGAAGGTCATCGGGGCCGACGAGTTCGTCCCGCGCCCCGCCGCGCCGATCCCCCTGACCCCGCCGCGCTCCGTCGTCGCACCGCCGGCTCCTGCCTCCGCGCCCCCGGTGGCGCCCCCGGCCGAGGCCGCGGCGCCCCCGGCTGCCGCGGCCCCCGCCGCGCCTGCGGTGGCGCCCGCCGCTCCCGCCGAGACGCCGCCCGAGCCGGCCGCCGCCGCGACCGACGCTCCGCCCGCCGACGCCGCAGCCACAGCGTCTGCCGCGCCGGCGACGGCGCCGGAGCCCGCCGCGAAGGCCAAGAAGGGCAAGGCCGCCGTCCCGGCGAAGGACGAGAAGCCGTCGCTGGTCCCGTCGAAGGAGAAGCCGCCGCCCGGCGCCGGCCCGCGGATCCTCGCGGTGCCCGAGCCGCCCAAGCGCCCCAAGCGCGACGAGTCCGCGAACCTGCCCCGCACGGGCGACGGCGGAGCGGGCGCCGCCGGCCGCCGCCGCGTCGTCATCGACTCGCAGGCCGCCCGCCGCGGCCCAGGCGGTCCCGGCGGCCCGGGCGGCCCCGGAGGCGGCCCGAACCAGCCGCCGCGCCGTCAGCGCCGCGGGCGCCGCCGCCGCGGCGTCTACAACGACACGATCGCCCCGCTCGACGTCGAGGCGCAGTCGTCGATCGACAACGTCAAGGTGGCGTCGGGCTCGAACGTCAAGCAGGTCTCGGAGTCGCTCGGCGTCCCCGTGCCCGAGGTCATCAAGAAGCTGATGATGCTCGGCCAGATGGCCACGCTCACCCAGACGCTCGCCGACGACGCGATCCAGATCATCGCCGACGAGTTCGACCGCACGATCGAGATCACCTCGGTCAGCGAGGAGGACGCCGCCGCCCCCGCCTTCGAGGATGACGAGGCGGACCTGCTGCACCGCCCGCCGGTGGTCACGATCATGGGTCACGTCGACCACGGCAAGACGTCGCTGCTCGACGCGATCCGCTCGGCCGACGTCGTCGGCGGCGAGGCCGGCGGCATCACCCAGCACATCGGCGCCTATCAGGTCCACCACGGCGACAACGTGGTCACCTTCCTCGACACGCCGGGCCACGAGGCGTTCACCGCCATGCGCGCCCGCGGCGCGAAGGTCACGGACATCGCGATCATCGTGGTCGCCGCCGACGACGGCGTGAAGCCGCAGACGCGCGAGGCCGTCGACCACGCCCTCGCCGCCGAGGTGCCCGTGCTCGTCGCGGTCAACAAGGTCGACAAGGAGGGCGCCGATCCCACGCGCGTGCGCACCGAGATGACCACCCTGGGACTGCAGCCCGTCGAGTGGGGCGGCGACATCGAGTTCGTCGACGTCTCCGCGAAGGCGCGCACCGGCCTGGAGGAGCTCTTGGAGACGATCCAGCTCGTCGCCGAGCTCGAGGACCTGAAGGCCAACCCGAGCGCGGACGCGTCGGGCATCGTCATCGAGTCCAAGCTCGATCCGGGCCGCGGGCCCGTCGTGACGATGCTCGTCCAGCGTGGCACGCTGAAGATCGGCGACGCGGTCGTGGCCGGCCCCCAGTGGGGCAAGGTCCGCGCGCTCACCGACTACCACGGCACGCGGACCAAGAAGGCCGTCCCGGGCGACCCGATCGAGATCCTCGGCTTCGACGGGGTTCCCGACGCGGGCGAGCAGGTCCGCGTGGTCAGGAACGACCGCGAGGCGCGCCGCGAGGCCAACGAGCGCGAGACCCGCCTCAAGAGCGAGGCGCTGGCGCGCCGCTCCGGGCGCAAGGTGTCCCTCGAGGACGTCTTCAAGCGCCAGCAGGGCACCGGCACCAAGGACCTGGCGGTCATCATCAAGGCCGACGTCGCGGGCTCCGTGGAGGCGCTCGAGGACGAGATCGCCAAGCTCCCGCAGGACGAGGTGTTCGTCGACGTCATCTCCTCCGGCGTCGGTGGCATCACCGAGTCCGACGTCATGCTCGCCTCGGCCTCGGAGGCGATCATCATGGGCTTCAACGTGCGGCCGGTGGGCGGCGCGCGGGCCGTGGCCGAGCGCGAGGGCATCGAGATCCGCCACTACTCCGTCATCTACAAGGCGCTCGACGAGCTCCGCGACGCGATGACCGGGATGCTGGACCCCGAGGAGGTCGAGGACACCGTCGGCCAGGTCGAGGTGCGCGCGATCTTCCGCGCGTCGAAGATCGGCGTCATCGCCGGCTCCTACGTGCTCGAGGGCAAGGTGACGAGGGGTGGCCGGGTGCGCATCGTGCGCGACGGCACGGTCGTCGCCGACACCACGGTCGCGGGCCTCAAGCGCTTCAACGACGACGCCCGCGAGGTGCTGGCCGGTTTCGAGTGCGGCATCACGCTCGCCAACTACCAGGACATCAAGGAAGGCGACGTTTTCGAGGCCTACGAGACACGCAAGGTCGACCGCGAGCTCGCGTGAGCCGCTGCCCTCGACGGCTGAGGAGGCGGTAGGGTGAGCGCCGACCGGATGCGCCGCGTCGACGAGGCGATGCGCGAAGTGCTGAGCGACGTGGTGACGCGCGAGCTCAAGGACCCCCGCGTCGGCTTCGTGACCGTGACGGACGTCAAGACCAGCCCCGACCTGCGCCACGCGCGTGTGCACGTGAGCGTGCTCGGCGACGAGGCCGTGCGGACCGCGAGCCTCGAGGGGCTGCGCTCTGCCCACGGCTTCCTGCAGGCGCGGGTGGCGGCGTCGCTGCGGATGAAGCACACGCCCATGCTCGACTTCGCCTACGACGACACCGCCGAGAAGGCCTTCGCGCTCGAGGCGCTCATTCGCGAGCAAGAGGCCGGCGGGTGACCACCATCGACGGCGTGACCTCCTCGCGCGCGCTGGTCCTCGACGAGCTCCGCGGCGCCGAGCGCTTCATCCTCGTCACCCACGAGAACCCGGACGGGGACGCCCTCGGCTCGCTCGTTGGGATGCACGGCGTGCTCAGCGCACTCGGCAAGGACTCCGTGATGTACATGGACGCGGGCGAGTTCCCGCTGCCCTACGAGTACCGCTTCTTCGTCCTCGACGGGCTGGTCTCCGAGGCCCCCGCCGACGTCGGCGAGCGCACCGTCGTCTTCCTCGACTGCGGCAACATCGACCGCACCCCGGCCGAGATCGTCAAGCGCCCCGAGGCGCACATCCTGAACCTCGACCACCACCACGACAACACCCGCTTCGGCACCGTCAACCACGTGGTCGAGGAGGCCTCCTGCACGGCGGAGATCGTGTGGGACCTGATGCGCGCGCTCGGCGTGGCGCCGTCGCCGACGATCGCCGACGCCCTCTACGTCGGCCTGGTGACCGACACGGGCAAGTTCATGTACGAGAACACCGGGGCGCGCGCGCACGAGATGGCCGCCGAGCTGATCGGCGCCGGCGTCGACGTCAACGCGATCTACCGCCGCCTCTACGAGGAGGTCCCGTACTCCAAGCTCGAGCTGCTCTGCCGCGGGCTGGCCAACGTCGAGCGCTTCGACGACGGCCGCCTCACCATCGCCCAGCTCGGCCGCGCGGACTTCGAGGCCACCGGCGCGGAGGAGAGCTCCTCGGAGGGAGTCATCGACCACCTGCGCTCCGTCCAGGGCACGAAGGTCGCCGCGCTCGCCCGCGAGCTGCTCGGCGCGGACAAGGCCGGCCGGCGTAAGGTCTCGCTGCGCGCCACCGACGCCGCGGTCGACGTGTCGGTCATCGCGCGCGCCGCCGGCGGCGGCGGGCACCGCCAGGCCGCGGGCTTCACCACGCGGCTCGGGCCCCAGGAGCTCGTCGCGTTCATCCGCGACGCGATCTCGCTGCAGCTCGGCCCGCGCGCGTAACCGTTCAGTCCTGCTCCGGTTTGGGTTGGGGTGAACTGGCCCGGCTGACGACGTCTCGCCCGGGCTTCCCTGGTCCAATCGCGGGACGAGCTCGCGCGTCAACCACCTCGTCGAGCTGATGCGTCGTGGCTCGTGACGATAGAGCGCCCTCGGCTGCTGTCTCGCTGATCCCGGAGGCGTGATCCGCACTCCGTCGGTCTCAGGTAAAGCGGTCGTCCTCTGGGAGCGATTCGTTGTCGGAGGCCGCGCTGTCACCAGCAATGAGGCCGCGGTCGTCGAGTTGGCCAAGTTGCTCAAGTGATGGCCGTGCGGCACCAACGATGTACCGCTTGAGCACTTCCGCGCCGGCCACGGAACCGCCATACTCGCGCTCCAGCGTAAGGCAACGCTCCAGCACGTCGAGACCGAGCATCGCGTTCTCGATCGCGAGGCGTTCGGCTTCTGCGGGCGAGCGGTACTCCGTGTCTTTGCGGCGCTCGTGGCGATCATTGAGGTACTTGCGGATGACCTCGAGCGGGTTGAGAGAGCCGAAGAACTGCCAAGAACCGGGGGACCGCAAGACCACGCGCGAAACCACGAGCGGGATTTCGGGTCCAAAGGCCCCCGATGTGCTCGCGACCGGAGCGGTTGCCAGGTTCGACCAAGGCATCACGAAGTCCGGAGGACCCCAGCGGCGACTCCACTGCCGAGATGCATGCAACACGATTAGTCGCTCGGTGACCGCCAACTCCGCCCGAGCGACCGCAATGTAGGCGTGCTCCATCGAGGCAAGCAGGTCTTGCATGTCGCAGATCTTGAGGTCGCCGCAGCCTTGGACTCTAAGGTGTCCGGTTGTTCTCATCCCGAGCACGTGATCGCCAATGACGACCTGCTCCCGCCGTTGATCAGCCTCGCGAGCGCCTTTGAGGCGAAGAAGCGCAACGGGGTCCACCGGCAGGGACCGGATCTCTTGACCAGCGTCCCGTGGTCCGGTGTCCTCGAATTCTTCGCGCTCAGGCATTGAAGTCGCCCGCGCGCAGGTGCCCCGTAACGACCGCGAGCATGATGCCTGCCTCGCCACTCGTAGCGGGCCAACCGCATCTGACAGCCGGTAGAAGGGTACGTGGATGTCTACGCTTGCTCATGGTTCTCCCGTTGCTCGAAAGTTCTCCCGATGAACATACCGTATGGTGGACGTGCATACGAAACCCAGACACCGTCTTCTTTCCCGAGATACCTTGACACCCAAGGATGCGGTGTTAGCGTCTGGGCGAGACCTGTATCCACTGACCCACGGAGGAACGAACAATGAAGCGCAAAGCTGGACTTTTGTTGATGGTGGGCGGGATGCTTCCGCTCGGAGTTGCGTCGACGGCGTGGGCCTGTGCCTCGCTGGCGAACCTCTCGATGGACAGCCGTGTCGTCAGCCCGGGCCAGACGGTCTCGGTCACCGGCCGCGGCTTCAGTGACGCCCACGCGGGAACGACGGTCGGCGACTCCCTCGTCACCCTCCGTCTCAAGGCGCGCAACGGCGCGATCGTGCAGGACAACGTCGACGTGACGAACGGTCGCATCGCGACCACCCTGCGGATGCCGTCGAACATGTCCCCCGGCTACTACGTCATGCTCGGCACGCAGACCAAGGCCGACGGCACGGCTCGCGCGGGCACTCCGGCGCGCTTCGCGTTCCGGATCTCGGGCGCCGCCACGCAGGGCGTGGTCGCTTCCCCGTGGAGCAACGCCACCAACGGCCCGACCCGGTCCGTGGCCGGCAACGGCGGCATCGACAGCCAGCCGCTGCTCATCGGCGGCATCCTGACGCTGACCCTGCTCGCCGCGGGCTCCGTGCTCGTCGGTCGCCGGAACAGCCACACGATGACGCTCGGCGCGTAGGACGAACACATGACCTACGAACCAACGGAGATCGTCAAGGCCTCGTTCAATTTCCCCAAGGAAGAACTCGGCGGGCTTAAGGAGTTGGCTGCCCGGCGCAGCATCCCTGTCACCCAGGCGCTGCGTCAGGCCGTAGCCAGCGAGCAGTTCCTTCAGCGTCTGGCTGACGAGGATAAGAAGATCCTCGTCCAGGACGAAGACGGCAATCTACAGCAGATTGTCTTCTCCCAGACGCAGACTGTCCGAGCTGCTACTGCGGCCTGAGTGCCAGCTCTGCGATCGTCGGCCGTGAGACGCCTAGGCGTGTCACGGCCGACGCTGGGTCGGCCGCCTTTAATCAGTTCAGCCTTGCCCTGAGCGCCCGCGCCTCGAGCGTCAGGCGCTCCATGTCCGCGGGCTCGACCGGCAGCAGCAGCCGCAGGTCCGCGGCGTGGATGGCCTCGGCCAGCGCGCCGCGCTTGGAGAAGGAGCCGACGAGGTTGTTGATCATCCGCAGCGCCGTCTCGTGCGGGCCCCAGGGCCGCAGCATCGGCTCGGGCAGCTCCGGGACGGCGATCGGCACCCCGGCGTGGAACGGGTCGAGCAGCTCGGGCCGGCCCCCGGGGGTGACGAAGAGCCCCACGACGAAGTGGCCGGGGAGCCCGACGCCCCGCAGCGGGAGCCCGGCGCGGCGCGCGACGGCGACGTAGAGCACCGAAAGGGTGATGGGCAGGCCCCGGCGCCGCTCGAGGACCGTCGGGAGCATCGAGTTGTCGGGGTGGTCGTACTCGCGCGCGTCGCCGGAGAAGCCGTGGCGGCGGCCGAGGACCCTCCCGAGCGCGCGGACGGGGTCGGCGCCGGGACGTCGCAGCACCTCGCAGACCTCGGCGGCGAGTTCGTCGAGCCGGGCGCGGACCGGGTCGACGTCCACGGGCCCGAACTCGGCGGCCAGCCCGAGCGCGAGCTCCTCGACGGGCGGGTCGGGCTCGCAGGCCAGCTCGGCGAACGCCTCGGATGCCATGGGGTCATCATGCCCGCCGATGGACGGACTCATCCTGGTCGACAAGCCCGCGGGCGTCACCTCGCACGACGTCGTGGCACGGGTGCGCCGCGAGGTCGTCGGCCGCGAGCGCTCGCGCAAGGGGGTCGGGAAGGTGCGCGTGGGCCACGCCGGGACCCTCGACCCGTTCGCCACCGGGCTGCTCGTGATCCTGCTCGGGCGCGCCACCCGCGTCCAGGCGCACGTCATGGCGCTGCCGAAGCGCTACGAGGTCACCGCCCGTCTCGGGTTCACCTCGACGACCGGCGACCCCGAGGGGGAGATCAGCCCGGGCCGCACCCCGGCCGAGCCCCTCGTCCTGCCCACGGGGACCGTCCGCCAGCGCCCGCCCGCCTACTCGGCGGTGCACGTCGGCGGCAAGCGGGCCTACGCGCTGGCCCGCGCGGGAGTCGCGGTCGACCTGCCCGAGCGCGAGGTGCAGGTGCGGCGCTTCGAGCGCACGTCGGTGGATCGCTTCGTCGTGGAGTGCTCCGCGGGCACCTACGTCCGGTCGCTGATCGCCGGCCTCGGCGACGCGTACTGCACCGCCCTGCGCCGCACCGCCGTCGGGCCCTTCGACGTCGCCGAGGCGACCGCCGACCCCGCCGCGGCGGACGTCGTCGGCCTCGGCGACGCGCTCGGGCGCTTCCTGCCGGTCGTCGAGCTTGCCGCCGAGCCCGCGGAGCGCGCCGCCCACGGGGTCGCCGTCGCCTCCCCGGCCGGCGTCGCGGAGCGCGGCGACGCGACCGTGCTGCTGCGCGACGCCGACGGGCCCATCGCCCTGGCGGTCCCGGCTCCGGGCGGCGCCCTCAAGCCCGTCGTAGGCTTCAGGGCGTGATCGTCACCCGCCTTCCGGACGCCGAGGCCCGGCCGCGCAGCGTCGCGGTCGGCACGTTCGACGGGGTGCACCTCGGCCACCGCGAGGTCATCAAGGGCGCCGACACGGTCGTGACCTTCGAGCCGCACCCGCGGACCGTCATCGAGCCGGCGGGAGCCCCGCGGCTCCTGACGACCCTGGAGCGCAAGGCCGAGCTGATCGCCGGGCTCGAGGTCGAGGAGCTCGTCGTCATCGCCTTCGACGCCGCGTTCGCCGCCTACGACGCGCAGGCGTTCCACGACGATGTGCTCGTCGGCCGCCTCGGCGCCGCGCGGGTCAGCGTGGGGGAGAACTTCCGCTACGGCGCCCGCGCCCAGGGCGACACGGAGCGCTTGGAGGCCGACGGCCGCTTCGCGGTCCGCGTCGTGCCGCTGCTCGAGGTCGACGGCGAGGTCGTCTCGTCCAGCCACATCCGCGGCCTGATCGCCGGGGGAGCGATGGAGTACGCGGGCGAGCTGCTCGGCGCGCCGTACTCGATGACCGGCGAGGTCGTCCACGGCGACGCGCGCGGCCGCACGCTCGGGTACCCGACGGCGAATCTCGTCCCGCACCCCGGCTTCGTCAGCCCGGCCCACGGCGTCTACGCGTGCCGGGTGCACCTGCCGGGCGCCCGGGCGCCCGTGGCGGCGGCGACGAACGTCGGGGTGCGCCCCCAGTTCGTCACGGGGCGCGGGGAGCTCGTCGAGGCGTTCCTCATCGACTGGTCGGGCGACCTCTACGGGCAGGTGGTCCGGATCGACTTCCTGAAGCGCCTGCGCGGCGAGAAGCGCTTCGGCTCCGTCGAGATGCTGCTCGAGCAGATGGCCCGCGACGTCGAGGACGCGCGCGGCCTTGCTAGCCTCCCCGGTCGCCGATGACCACGCTCTCACCAGAACGCACGCAGGAGATCGTCGCCCAGTTCGGCGCGACCCCCCAGGACACCGGGAACACCCGCGTGCAGATCGCGCTGCTCACCCAGCGCATCAACGACCTCACGCAGCACCTCCGCTCGCACAAGAAGGATCACCACTCGCGTCGCGGCCTGCTCATGCTCGTCGGCCAGCGCCGGCGCCTGCTGAACTACCTCGAGAAGTCCGACCTCGAGGGCTACCGCGCGCTGATCAAGCAGCTCGGCCTGCGCAAGTGAGCGACGGCGTCATCGCCCCCGGGACCCCCGTCCCGGACTTCGCGCTGTCGGCGCTGGGCGGTGAGCAGTTCACCGAGGCCGACCTGCAGGGCCGGACGACGGTGCTCGTGTTCTACCCGTTCGCGTTCAGCCCCGTCTGCACCGACCAGTTCCAGGTCTACGAGGAGGCGCTTCCCGAGCTCAACGCGCTTGGCGCCTCCGTGTACGGCGTCTCGACCGACTCCACGTACAGCCAGGAGGCCTTCCGGGAGAAGCTCGGCGTGACGATCGAGCAGCTCTCCGACTTCGAGCCCAAGGGCGAGACGGCGCGCAAGTTCGGCGCCTACTTCGCCCCGGGAGGCATGACCAACCGCGCGCTGGTCATCGTCGGCCCCGACGGGGTCGTGACGTGGTCCTACCTCGCGGCGACTCCGGGCGAGCTGCCCGGCGTCAACCTGATCTTCGACGGCCTCGCCGGCGCCGCCGCGGCGTAGCACCGGCGATCGCCGCGCACCGGGCCGGGCCCACGCGCCGCGGGAGAACGCCGGCGCGCCACCAGACGACGAGGGTTGGCTACCTTCGGTGGGATGCCCTCGCAACCCTCCCCGCAAGAGCAGCCCCCCAGCCACCGCAGCGCCCTGACCCTCGCGATCGCGAGCGCCTCCTCCGTCGTGGCGGCGATCGTCGTCTCGAAGATCTGGGGCCCCGGCACCCTGATCGGCGCCGCCGCGACCCCCGTGATCGTCACGCTCGTCGGCGAGGGGCTCAAGAAGCCCGCGGAGAAGATCACGGTCGTCCGGGTCTCCCCGTCGGGGACCGAGGTCCACGAGCGGAACCCCCCGCCGCCACCCGTCGCCGGAGCGCTCGCCGAGCGCAGCGTGCACCGCTCACGCCGTAAGCCGCTGCTGATCGCGCTGGCCACCGGGCTGGCCGCCTTCGTCATCGGCGCCGTCGTCCTCACGAGCTCCGAGCTCGTGTTCGGCAACGCGTCGCTGACCTCGGGCGACCAGAGGACGACGGTGTTCGGCGGCCCCGCCCGGCGCGCCGCCCCCGAGAAGGACACGGTGACCACGACGACGACCACCAGCCCGACGGCGACCACGGAGACGCAGACCGAGACGGTCCCCGCCCCCGCTGCGCCGAGGCCCGCGAAGCCGGCCCCCGGCCAGGCGGCGCCCTCCGGGGCGACGGCCCCGAGCGGCCCCACGTCACCGTCGGCGGCGCCGGTGGCTCCCGGGAGCGGCACCACCGGGCCCTGAGGGCCAGCGCAGACCTCACGCGCCGGCCGCGACCTCGCTCCGCGCGGCGATGTCCGCGGCCAGGAGCGGGCCGATGACCCGGGCGCGGTGCGCGAAGATCCGCTCGACGTCGCGCTGCACGAAGAGGCGGTGCGCGATCTCGCCGAGCACGCCGAAGCCGATCGCGTAGCGGACCGTGTCGGTCATGCGCGTGTGCTCCGGGCCGTCGGCCGTGAACGTGTGCGTGTGGTGCCAGAGGGCGTAGGCGCCCTTGAGCTGCACGTCGACGAAGCGGTGCGGCGGCTCCCAGGCCTGGATCGACGTCAGCCACGAGACGGGCAGGCCATGGACGCGCAGCCGGTAGGCGATGAGCGTCCCGACGTGCATCTCGATCGGACCCGGCGTGAGCACCGTGAAGCGCAGCAGCGGCGGCGTGATGGCCTCGAGGTTCTTCGCCTCGGCGAAGAAGCCGAACACCTCCTCGGGGGTACCCCGGAGGCGCTGCTCGCGGTGCAGGACGTGGGTGCGCAGGGGCATCGGTGCAGGTACGGTCGTCCGGTGGAGACGGATTCCCTGCGCTCGAGCCCGGTGCCCGCCCTCCGCGACGACGACCACGTGCGCGGCGCCGGTCCGCTCGTCCTGTTGTACGCGGACTTCAGCTGCCCGCGCTGCGCGCTGGCCTGGGAGCGCGTCGGCGCGGCCCCGATCCGGCTCGCCTTCCGCCACCTGGCGCTCAAGGCCAAGCACCCGCGCGCCGTGGCCCTCGCCCACGCCGTCGAGGCGGCCGGTCGCCAGGACGGCTTCTGGGCGTTCGCCGACGCGCTGTACGCAGACCAGGGCCGCACCGACGACCCGCACCTCTGGGCCCACTGTGAGGCGTTGGGGCTCGACGTGGAGCGCTGGGAGGCCGACCGCCGCTCCGACGCGGTCGCTGAGCGGGTGACGCGGGACGTGCGCGACGCGCTGCGCGGCGGGGCGGTCGCCACGCCGACGCTCTTCGCCGGCGGTGAGCGGCACGCCGGGCCGCCCGACGCGGCGTGGCTCGCGGCGCTCTGACGCCGGGGCCTTCGCTATCGTCAGCGGCACTTCCGAAACGCGAAGCATCCAACCCGCACCGTCGAGACCGATGACGGTGCCCCGAAGGGAACCAACACCTATGAGCAATGACCCCGTGACCACGGTCACCGTGGAGATCGCCGGCACGGAGATCTCCTTCGAGACGGGCAAGATGGCCCGTCAGGCCGGAGGCGCCGTCGTCGTGCGCGCCGGTGACACGATGATCCTGTCGACCGCGACCGTCGGCAACCTGCGCGACGCGGACTTCCTGCCGCTCACCGTCGACGTCGAGGAGCGGATGTACGCCGCGGGCAAGATCCCCGGCTCGTTCTTCAAGCGCGAGGGCCGCTCGGGCGAGAAGGCGACGCTGACCGCGCGCATGATCGACCGCCCGATCCGCCCGCTCTTCCCGAAGAACTGGCGCTACGAGACCCAGCTCGTGACGCTGCCGCTGTCGGTCGATCACGACCAGCCCTTCGACATCCTCGCGATGAACGGCGCGTCCGCCGCGCTCATGCTCTCCGAGGTCCCGCTGCCCTTCCCCGTCGGCGCGGTCCGCATCGGGAAGGTCGAGGGCAACTTCGTCGTCAACCCGACCGAGGAGCAGCTCCTCGACGGCGGCTCGGACCTCGACCTCATCGTCGCGGGCTCCGACGAGGCGATCCTCATGGTCGAGGCCGGCGCCAACGGCGTCTCGGAGGCCGAGATCCTCGACGCCCTCGACATCGCGCACGCCGAGATCAAGAAGCTCTGCGCGATGCAGTGGGAGCTTCAGAAGCAGGCGGGCAAGGCGAAGCTGGAGATCCCCGCCCCGGCGGACCTCTCGTCGCTGATCGAGGAGATCCGCGGCTCGCACGGCACCCAGCTCGACGAGGCCACGCAGACGTTCGACAAGCTCGAGCGCCAGGACGCGACGGAGGCCGTCAAGCAGGCCGTCGTCGCGCGGTACGCGCCGGACGAGAACGACGCCGACGCCCGCACGAACGCGTCCAAGGCGTTCGCGGCGCTGGAGAAGACGGTCATCCGCGGCCGCATCGCCAAGGAGAAGAAGCGCCCGGACGGCCGCCAGCCCACGGAGATCCGCCCGATCACCATCGAGGTGGGCCTCGGCGCGCGCAACCACGGCTCCGCGCTCTTCACCCGCGGCCAGACGCAGGCCTACTCGGTCGCGACGCTCGGCACGCTCAAGGAGGAGATGCGGATCGACACCCTCGGCCTCGAGAGCAGGAAGTTCTACTGGCACCATTACAACTTCCCGCCGTTCTCGGTGGGTGAGGCGGGCTTCATGCGCGGCCCCAAGCGCCGCGACATCGGCCACGGCGCCCTCGCCGAGCGCGCGCTCGTCCCGGTGATCCCGTCGATCGAGGACTTCCCGTACACGAACCGCGTCGTCTCGGACCTCCTCGAGTCCAACGGCTCGTCGTCGATGGCCTCGGTCTGCGGCTCCTCGCTGTCGCTGATGCAGGCCGGCGTGCCGATCGCGGCGCCCGTGTCGGGCATCGCGATGGGGCTCATCAAGGAGGGCGACGACTACACCGTCCTCACCGACATCGCCGGCGTCGAGGATCACCTCGGCGACATGGACTTCAAGGTCGCGGGCACCGCGGACGGCATCACCGCCATCCAGATGGACATCAAGATCACGGGCGTCACCTTCGAGATCCTGCGCGACGCGCTGACCCAGGCCCGCGAGGCGCGCCTGGACATCCTCGCCCAGATGACGGCCGTCATCGACGGCCCGGCCGCGTCGCTCTCGCCGCACGCGCCGCGCATCTCGAAGGTCAAGATCGACACCGACAAGATCGGGCTGCTGATCGGCAAGGGCGGCGAGACGATCCGCGGCCTGGCCGACGAGTTCGAGTCGCAGATCGACGTCAACGACGACGGCCAGGTGCTCATCTACTCCGCCAACGGCGACATGGCCGACAAGCTCGTGGAACGCATCACCGGCATGACCAAGGAGGTCGCGGTCGGCGACGCCTTCCCGACCGCGAAGGTCGTCAAGACGACGACGTTCGGCGCCTTCGTGGAGCTCACGAAGGGCACCGACGGGCTGCTGCACATCTCCAACGTGTCGCCCGGCCAGCGCGTCGACACCGTCGAGGACGTGCTCAACAAGGGCGACGAGATCTCCGTGACCGTCGTCGAGGTCGACCGTGAGCGCGGCCGCATCGGCCTGCGCATGGCCGCCGACCCCGACGTGGCCGGCAAGTCGGCCGCCGAGCTCGCCGCCGTCAGTGGCGGGGGCGGCGGCGGTGGCGACCGCGGGCCGCGCCGCGAGCGCTCCGGCCCCAACGGCGGCGGGGGGCGCGGCGGCGACCGCGGCTCGGGCCGCCCGCGTCACCGCTCCGGCTCGGACTCGTAGCGCCGGACATGGGTCAGCGCCATGAGCTGACCACGCTGGACTCGGGCGTCCGGGTCGTGACCGAGGCGATGCCCTCGGTGCGATCTGCGGCGCTCGGGCTCTGGATCGGGACGGGCAGCTCGGCCGAGACCCACGAGGAGGCCGGGCTCTCGCACCTCATCGAGCACATGATCTTCCGCGGCACCGACCGCTACGAGTCGCTCGAGATCGACCAGCTCTTCGACGGCTGGGGGGCCGAGCTCAACGCGGGGACGGGCAAGGAGACGACCTCGGTCCACGCGAGGGTGCTCGACCGTCATGTCGCCGAGGCCTTCGACGTGATGGCCGACATGGTCTTCCGCCCGCGCCTGGCCGCGGACGATCTCGAGCAGGAGCGCGAGATCGTGCTCGAGGAGATCGCGATGTACGAGGACGACCCGCAGGACAAGGTCTTCGACGTGCTCGGCGAGGCGGTGTTCGGCGACCACCCGCTGGGCCGGGCGATCATCGGCCGCGCCGAGGTCGTCGCCGACACGCCCGCCGCGGGGCTGGCCCGCTTTCACGCGGGGCGCTACGTGCCCGGCAACGTCGTCGTGGCGGCGGCCGGGTCGGTCGAGCACGAGGCCGTCGTCGCGCTGACGCGGGAGGCGGAGACGAAGGCCGGCGGGGCGCGCGCGTCGGACGCGGGCGTCGAGGCGGGGGTCCCCGTCCTCGAGCGCCGCGTGCGCTTCGTCACCAAGGAGACCGAGCAGTACCACGTCGCGCTCGGCGGCCCCGGGATCGTCCGCGACGACCCGCGCCGCTTCGCGCTGCGGGTGCTCGACAACATCCTGGGCGGCACCTCGTCCTCGCGCCTGTTCCAGGAGGTGCGCGAGAAGCGCGGCCTGGCCTACTCGGTCTTCTCGTTCACCGCGGCCTACGCCCACGCCGGGCAGGTCGGGCTCTACGTCGGCACCCGTCCGGACAACGTCGCCAAGGCGATGACCGTCGTGGGGGAGGAGCTCGAGCGCTTCCGGCAGGACGGCGCGACCGGCGAGGAGCTCGACCGCTCGCGCGAGAACGTCAAGGGCCGCATCCTGCTCGGCCTCGAGTCGACGACGGCGCGGATGAACCGCCTCGGCTCCTCCGTGCTCGCCGACATGCCGCTGCTGACCGTCGACGAGCTGGAGGAGCGGATCGACGCCGTCACGCTCGAGGACGTCGAGGCGCTCGCCCGCGAGCTCTTCGCGCCCGAGCGCCTCAGTGCGGCGGGGGTGGGCGCCGACGAGGCGGCCTTCCGCACGGCGCTGGACGCCGTCGCCGTCTGAGCCTCGTCGCCTTGTCGACGCGACGCCGCGGCGAGTAGGCTGCCCGCGTCTGGAAATGTGCCCGCTCACGCCGCCGAGAAGATGGGTTGGAGACATGCGCCCGCGCTTGATCACGAAGGTCGCCGTTCAGCTCCTGGTCGCGTCGGTGGCCGCGGCCGGTCTCGCTCCCGCGGCGAGCGCCGACCTTCCCCGGACCTACGCCGTCCAGCGGGTCGACGGCCCCACCCCGACCCTCGCGGCGGGCTTTGGCGGCGGCGTGGCGAACGTCGGCGACCTCAACCGCGACGGGTCTGACGACTTCGCCCTGGGCGTGAGCGCGGGAAGCGCGGGCGGCAACGGGCAGGTGTTCGTGTTCAGCGGGACGACGGGCGAGCGCTTCGACACGATCAGCGCGCCGGACCCGGGGGGCGCCGGCACCGCGTCCGCGCTGTTCGGCATCCCGTTCGTCGGTCCGATGCCCGACATCGGGAGCTGCCCGGGGAGGAGCACCGGCCAGCTGTGCACCAATCCGATCGGGCCCAAGGACGGCGTTCCCGAACTCCTGATCGGGGCCCGCGGCGTGGACGTGGGCGGAGTCCTCGACGTGGGGCGGGCCTACGTCTACGACGGCGCCACGCGGGCGCTCGTCAAGCGCATCGACATGCCGCCCGCCGACCGGACGCCGACGGCCGTGTCGTCGGGAGGCGCGTGGTTCGGGAGAGCGGTCGTCAGCCCCGCGGGCTCGCCGCCGTGCTCCGGCCTGGGCGGGATCGGTCCGTGCCAGCCCACGAGCGACGCGGTGCGCCTCGGCGACTTCGACGGCGGCGGGCTGCCCGAGGTCGTCGTCGGCGCCTCCCGCTACACCGAGTCCCCCGCGACCGCCTTCCCCACTTCGCACTGCGCCCGGACCGCCGGGGCGACGTGCATCAGCGCCGGCCGCGCCTACGTCTACCGCGGCGAGGACATCGCCGGGAGCGATCCCGGGGTGACCCTCGAGACCGCGTTTCGGACGGTGCGAAACCCGGCGGCGCAGGCGGACGACCCCAACACGGTCGACATCACCACCCGCCGGGAGCTGTTCGCCAACGCCATCGCCCCCGTGGGTGACGTCGGCGGCTGCACCACCGCCGGCGTGGCGGCCGGCGATCGCTGTCCGGCGACCGGCAGCTCGAACGTCCCCGACGGACGTCCCGAGATCCTGATCTCGGGCCTCCGCGTGGACGTGCCCATGGACAACCCGGATCCGGCGTTCGCCGACGCCGGCGTCGACTTCCTCGTCGACGGACGGACCGGCGCGGTCCTCTACACCTACCAGCATCCCGAGCCGCAGGCCGGCGCCGTCCTCGGCAGCTCGATCGGGGGGCCTGCCGTCGGCACCCTCGGCGACTCGCCGCTGCCCGACGTCTACCTGTCGGCGGTCACCCAGAACGGGCGGTTCAAGGCCGAAGGGCGCGGCTACGTGATGAGCGGCGACATCAAGGCCTTCACCTCCACGATCAACTTCTCCCTGCTCAACGACCCGACCCCGTCCCCGGCGGGAGACTTCGGTGCCGGCTACACCGCGGTCGGCGATCTCGTGACGGGGCCCGGCGTGTTCCGCAACGAACTGCTGGTCGGTCAGGGGAGCCTGGGGGAGCCGCGCAACGACGAGCTGCTCAGCGACGTGCACTTCTTCGACACCGGCAAGTCCGTCGCCCTGCAGAGCATCGCCGATCCCGACCAGAACCCCGGGAGCCGTTTCGGCGCGGACGTCATCACGCTCGGCGATCTCAACTCCGACGGGTTCCTCGACTTCGCCGTGGCGGCGCCCGCGTTCAGCGGTGCGGCGGGTGCCGGGCAGGGCCGCCTCTACATCTTCCGCAGCGACAACTCCCCGGCACCGCCGACCGTCCCGGTCGCTCCGCCGGCGGCGCCGGTCGGCCCGCTCGGCCCGATCGGTCCGGTCGGGCCCGCGGGTCCTCCGGCGGCGCCCGCAGCGGCTGCCGTGGTGGCCGGGCGCACGATCGACCTCGCGGCCAGTCGCGAGCGCGTGAGGAGCGGCGCCAGGATCACGCTGCGCGGCGTCCTGCAGGCGTTCGCCAACCCGGAGGGGTGTCAGGGTGGGCAGCGGGTCACCGTCGAGCGCAGGGCGACGACCTCGCCGCGCTACGCGGCGGTGGCCAGCCGGACGACGAGCGCCTCCGGAGCCTTCGCCGCGCGCCTGACGGTCCGCCGGGCCGGGATCTACCGCGCGCGCGTGGCGCAGACGCAGCAGTGCCTCGGCGCGGCGTCGCAGGGCGCGCGGGTGACCACCGTCCCGAGGAGGGCGTCGCCCGCGAAGCGAAGGGCCGTGCGCCGGTGACCTGACCTGGGCGTTTTCGACCGCGCCGCGACGGAGAACTTGTGATCATGGCGCAACTCGAACGCAAGGGGCACACCTCCGAGACTACGACCAAGGCCACGCTCAAGCGGACGCTCCGGGAGTTCTCCGAGGATCACGGCACCGACTGGGCCGCGGCGCTGACCTACTACGGGCTGCTCGCGATGTTCCCGGCGCTCATCGCGATGATCTCGATCGTCGGCCTCGTCGGTGACCCGGCCACGATCACCAAGACGCTGACCGACATCGTCAAGCAGGTCAGCCCTTCGGCCGTCAGCGCGCTCCAGGGCCCGATCGACTCGGTCACCTCGAGCAAGGGCAAGTCGGGGATCTTCGCCGTCGTGGGCATCGTCCTCGCGCTCAACGCGGCCTCGGGCTACGTCGGCGCGTTCATGCGCGCCTCCAACCAGCAGTACGAGGTCGACGAGGGCCGGGGGTTCTTCAAGCTGCGCCCGCTGCAGATCGGCGTGACGCTGGTGATGATCACCCTGATCGTGATCGCCGCCCTCGCGGTCGTCGTCACCGGGCCGCTGGCCGAGGCGGTCGGCGGTGCGGTCGGCCTCGGCTCCACGGCGGTCACGGTCTGGGACATCGCGAAGTGGCCCGTTCTGCTGGGCGTCGTCGCGCTCATGGTCTCCGTGCTCTACTACGCCTCGCCGAACGCGAAGCTCCCGGGCTTCAAGTTCATCACCGTCGGCAGCGCGCTGGCCGTCGTCGTGTGGATCGTCGCCTCCGCGCTGTTTGCGTTCTACGTCGCGAACTTCGGCTCCTACGACAAGACGTACGGGACGCTGGGCGGGGTCATCAGCTTCCTCGTGTGGCTGTGGATCACGAACGTCGCGATCCTCCTCGGCAACGAGCTCAACGCGGAGCGGGCCCGAACGGAGCAGCTCGAGGCGGGCGACTCGCGCGCCCTCTGGGAGATCCAGCTGCCCGAGCGCGACGCGCCGAAGGAGGAGAAGCGCCCGAAGACCGCCTGAGGCGCGCGCCCGCTACGTTCTCCGCGTGATCCGTGTGGGAGTGGCCGGTGCCGCCGGCAGGATGGGTGCGACGACCTGCGCCGCGGTCGAGGCGGCCGAGGACCTCGTGCTGGCCGCCCGCGTCGACCCGGCGCTCGGGACGGCGCTCGAGGACGTGCTCGCCGGGATCGACGTGGTGGTCGACTTCACCCGCCCGGACACGGCGCTGGCCAACGCGCGTGCGTGCGTGCGCGCTGGCGTGCACTGCGTCGTGGGGACCTCGGGCTGGGACGTGGACGCGCTCGAAGGCGAGGACGGTGGCGGCAAGGTGCTCTTCTGCCCGAACTTCGCGATCGGCGCCGTGCTGATGATGCGCTTCGCCGCCGAGGCGTCCAAGCACATGGCCGCGGCCGAGATCGTCGAGCTCCATCACGACGGGAAGCTCGACAAGCCGAGCGGCACCGCGGCGCGCACGGCCGCGCTGATGGAGGGTGACGTGCCGATCCACTCCGTGCGCCTGCCGGGCCTGGTCGCCCACCAGGAGGTGATCCTCGGCGGGCGGGGGGAGACGCTCACCATCCGCCACGACTCGCTCTCGCGCGAGAGCTTCATGCCCGGCGTGCTGCTGGCGGTCCGCCGCGTCGCCGGGATCGAGCGCTCGCCGCTCGTCGGCCTCGAGCACGTCCTGTGAGCGACGGCGTCCGGGCCGCGACGGCCGCCGACGCCCCCGCGCTCGGCGCCCTCCAGATGGCCGCGCTGCTGGCCGGCTACGCGGAGTTCCTCGACTCGACCGCGGCGCTGCCCGGCGTCGCCGAGCGCGTGGCGTGGTGGCGGACGGAGCTCGAGCAGCCCGGCGCCCGCGCGTGGATCACCGAGCGTGGCGGCAACGCCGCCGGCCTCGTCTCGATCGGGCCCGGGGAGCTGCGCTGGCTCTGCGTCATGCCCGCGCGCTGGGGCGAGGGCATCGGCGCCGCGCTGCTCGCCACCGCCGAGTCGGAGCTGGGCTCCGGCGCGACGATCGAGGTCCCCGAGGGCAACCTCCGCGTCCGCCGGCTGCTCGAGCGCCGCGGCTGGTCGCAGGGCGACGACCTCGGCCGGAGGGAGGGCCGGGTGGCGCCGGAGGTCCGCTACCACCTGCCCGGACGCGCGTGATCCGGGAGGCGACCGCGGCCGACGCGGACGCCGTGGCCGGCGTGCAGCACCGGGCCTGGTGGCGAGCGTACGCCGAGTACGTCCCCCCGGAGCGCTTCGCGACGCTGGCGGAGCTCGTCGCCCGCTGGCAGCGGCTGCTGGCGCCACGCGCGGGCGCACCGCACGTCACGCTCGTCTTCGACCAGGGCGGGCAGGTCGCGGGCTTCGCCTCGGTCGGCCCGGCGCGCGACGCCGACGCCACCCCCGCCACCGGTGAGCTCACGGCCGTTTACGTCGACCCGCCCGCGCAGGGCGCCGGCGTCGGCCGCGCGCTCCTCGGCGCCGCCGACGCCCGCCTGCGCGACCAGGGCTTCGCCGAGGCCGTGCTCTGGGTGTTCGCGGAGAACGCGATGGCCCGTGACCTCTACGAGCGCCGCGGCTGGATGCTGGAGCCGGCGGCGCCGGAGGCGAGTGAGCGCGCCCGCGCCCTCGCGTCGTGGGCTCCGGCCGTGCGCTACCGGCGCACGCTGTGAGCGTCCTCGTCGCGGTCACCGACCACGCCGCCGAGCGCTACCGCCAGCGCGTCGGCTCGCGGACGGGCGCGCTCGACGTCAAGCCCGAAGTCGTGACGCGCGTGACGGCCGCGTGGGACGCGGGCCGCGTCGGCGAGGTTCCGCCCCCGGACGCCACCGGAGCCCGCGGCACCCTCTACCTGCGCGGCGCGCGCGTCGGCCCGGACGCCGGGGTGATCTACGTCTGCCGGCGCGACGGCGACGAGCTCGTGGTCGTGACGCTCTGGGAGGACGACGCGGCGCCCGGCGGCGCGCGCGTGCCGCGCCGCTTCACCGACGCGCTGAAGGACTCAGACCACGCAGTGGCCGAGCGCTCCGCGCGCCAGCGCGAGCGCGACACCGACCTTCACGGCGACTGAGCTCCGCCGACCGCCCACGAGGCCCCAGCCCTCGGGCCCTCATGGGCACTCGACGCTGGGGCCCGCGGCGAGCGCCGGGGCTCAGGAGGCCACCAGCGCGGCCAGCCGCGTGTGACGCAAGTGGGCGTCGCGCCGGCCCAGCGCGATGCCGAGCGCCGTCGGCTCGCCGACCAGGACCGTCGCGGTCGAGGCGCGCGTGAGCGCCGTGTAGACGAGGTTGCGCGTGAGCATCACGTGGTGGCTGCGCGTGAGCGGCATCACCACGACGCTCATGTTCGACCCCTGCGCCTTGTGCACGGAGATCGCGTGGGCGAGGCGCAGCGTCTCGGTCTCGCGCACGGGCAGGCGCAGGCGGCGGCCGTCGTCGGCGGAGAAGATCACGGTCTTGCGCTCGGCGTCGAAGCCCACGAGGACGCCGAGCTCGCCGTTCATCAGCTCCTGCTCGTGGTTGTTCTTGGTCTGCAGCACCCGGTCGCCGAGGCGGAACGGGGTCTCCGGGATCGCCTCCCCGTCCGGGTTGAGGCGGGCGCGCAGCGCGGCGTTGAAGGCGTCGATGCCGAGCGGCCCCTTGTGCATCGGCGCGAGCACCTGCACCTCGTGGGCCGCCAGGCCGTAGTGGCGCGGCAGCCGCTCGGCGGCGAGGTCGCAGACCTCGGCGAAGATGCGCGACGGCTCGTCGCGGTCGATGAGGAAGAAGTCGTGGATGTCGCCCTCACCGGGCGTGGTCGGCGGGTGCTTCCCGGCGTTGATCGCGTGGGCGGCGCGGACGATCATCGAGCGCGCCGCCTGGCGGAAGATCTCCGTCAGGCGCACGGTCGGGATCGCCCCGGCGTCGATGAGGTCCTCGAGCACGCGGCCCGGACCGACGGGCGCGAGCTGGTCGGGGTCGCCGACGAGCAGCACGTGGGTCTTCGGGCCGATCGCGTCCATCAGCGCGCAGGCGAGCTGGACCCCGAGCATCGAGGCCTCGTCGACCACGAGCACGTCGGCGCCCTCGATCGGATGGGCCTCGCCGCGCGTGAAGCCCCCGTCGGGCGCCCACTCGAGCAGCCGGTGGATGGTCGTCGCCTCGGCGCCCGTGCTCTCGGCCAGCCGGCGCGCCGCCTTGCCCGTCGGCGCGGCCAGGCGCACGGAGCGCTTGTTCTTCTTGAGCACGTCGACGAGCGCCCGCATCGAGGCGCTCTTGCCGGTCCCGGGCAGCCCGGTGAGGATCGAGAGCCGGTGCTCGAGCACGTTGGTCACGACGGTCCACTGCGCGTCGGTCGGGACGAAGCTCGTCAACGCGCGGGAGCGGTCCTTGACCTTCAGCCGCGGGTCGTCGTTGACGAGCGCCCGGACGAGCCGGGCGAGCTTGCGCTCCGTGCTCCACATCCGCGCCTCGGCGATCCGGTCCTCCTCGACGACCAGGCGGCCGCCGAGCACGAGCGCGTCGACGCGCCCCGCGGCATCGGTGCCCAGCAGCCGCCCCGCCCGCGCGAGCAGCTCCGCGTGGGGGAGGAAGCAGTGGCCGTCGGACTCGGCGAGCTTGAGCGCGTGGACGAGCCCGGCGTCGAGGCGGCCGTCGGCGTCCAGGGGCGTGCCGAGCGCGCGCGCGAGGGCGTCGGCGGTCGCGAAGCCGATGCCCTCGACCTCCGTGAGCGCGTAGGGGTCGGCGCGGATTTCGTCGAGCGCCCCGACTCCGACGTGGCGCAGCACCCGTCCGGCCGCCGCGGCGGGGACGCCGTGCTCCTCGAGGAAGAGCCGCATGGCGCGCTGCTCGCCCTGGTCCTCCCACGAGCGCACCGCGGCGCCGACCTTCTGGCGCCCGATGCCCGGCACCTCCCCCAGCGCCGCCCGCGGATCGGCGTCGACCACCGCGAGAACGCTCTCGCCGTGGCGGTCGACCAGCCACGCCGCGCCCCGCTTGCCGACGTGCTTGACCGTGGAGAGGTAGGCGATCAGGGCCTGGGAGGAGACGGGCTCGCTGACGCGCACGCGCTCGGCGTGGAACTGCCAGCCGTGCTTGGCGTGCTGGCGCCACCGGCCGCCGACCTCGGCGCTCTCGCCCGTGAGCAGATGCGCCAGCGGCCCGGTGACGGTGACCACCTCGCCCTCCGCGGTCAGCGCGGAGAGCACCGCGAAGTCGCCGTCGGGGACGCGGTAGCGGACCGCGGTCACCTCGACGGCCAGCACGCGCGCGTCGGGGTCGGCGGGATCGTCCACGCCCGCGAGGGTACGGCCCGGCTCCCACGGATCCGGGAGGCGATGCGCGTTCGGTGAGCGAAACTGCGCAATGCCACGGGAAAGTGTGGCGACCACGGTGGACGCGGGCTCGTGCGGCGAGGCGACCCGCCCGCCCGGGCCGCTCCCGCCCGGCGCTCACGAGAGGGCGCCGAGCAGCCCCTGCGACTCGATGAGGGCGGCCTCGCTCGGCGCGCTGCCGTCGCCGACCCGGGCCCGCTGACGCTCGCGCAGCTCGGGGTGGGCCTCCGACGGCCGCTCGTACCCGTAGCGCTCGCGCGCCTCGGCCGGGGTCAGCGTCTCCGCGCGCTCCGGCGGCACGCCGAAGAAGATCGGGACCATCACGCGGTGCGTGGACGGGGAGATCAGGCGGAGGATCGCGAGCTCCACGCGCCGGTCGAGGTGGACCACCCGGAAGGCGAGCATCATCGGCAACCGGATGAGGGCGTCGAGCACTCGCGACTGGCGGACCCCGGCCATCTCCCGCATCCAGCGGGGCATGGTCGCGATCGTCGCGATCCGCATGGCCTGGTTGACGATCGCCATCACCGGCGCGAGCACCCGCGGCACCGGGGGGAACATGACCTCGCCGTCGAGCAGGAAGTCCATCATCGACTGCGCGGCCGGGGATCCGACGAGGCGGGGCCGCATCGACGCGAAGTACTCAGCGACCCCGTCCCGCGTGCGCGGGACGTCGGCGGGATCGCAGGTCTGCAGCTCCGCGGCCACCGCGCAGTCGGCCCAGTAGCGGGCCTCGTCGGCGGGCGACAGCCTGCCCGGGCCGTAGCGCTCGTAGGCGTACAGGATCGAGTGCCACGCGGTCACGTGGATCCAGAGGTGGGAGTGCGGGTCGTTCGCGTCGTACGGCGTGCCGCTGAGCGGCTCGATCCCGACCGCCTTGGCGTGCACCTTGACGAGGATGTCGGCCGCCTTGGACGTCGACCGCGTGTCACCGAACGCGACCCGGGCGAAGTAGCAGAGCGTCCGGTCGTACCGTGATCGCGGGCGCGAGCGGACCGCGTTGGTCTTGTCCACGGCGGCGATCAGCGCCGGGTCGAGCTCCTCGATCACGACGGCGCGCTGAAACCCGACGGTCACCGACGTCGGGTAGCGCCAGACCCGCCAGGTGACGGAGTCGGGACCGAAGAAGCCGTAGTCCTCGTGGCGCGCTGCCAGCTTGACGTGGCGCATGCCCATCGGGTGATCCTCGCGCAGATCACCGGCGTCGGCAACACCGCGCGCCAGTCACTAGGCTGGCGCGCGCCCGTCGTCACGCCGTTCGCGTCAAGGAGACACCCCATCAGCACACCCGACGATCACGCCGCGGACCGGCCGCCCGCGCAGCGCGAGCGCGCCCAGGGAAGGATCGCGCTCGTGCTCGCGGGCGGGGGCGCGCGCGGCGCCTACGAGATGGGCGCGCTCTCGGTGCTGGCACCCGTCCTGGAGCAGCAGGGCGACCGCGTGGAGATCATCGTCGGCACCAGCATCGGCGGGATCAACGCGGCCTACCTGGCCGCGAACGCCCACCGCCCGCTCGCCGAGGCGGCCGCGGGCGGTGTGGAGGTGTGGCGCAACCTGCGGTATCGCGACGCCATGCAGTCGCTGCTCTCCCCGGCGGCCCTCGGCAAGCTGGCCCGCTTCTTCGGCACCTGCCTCGGGCTGGCGGTCAAGCCCGTCGAGAGCCTGCTCGGCACCGAGCCGCTGCGCAAGACGCTCGACCGCATCATCGAGTTCGACCGCATCGCGGAGAACGTGGCCGACGACGCGACGCCGCTGCACGCGGTCGGCGTCGTCGCCACGTCGTACGACTCCGGTCGCAGCATCGTCTTCCACCAGGGGGGCACGACGCCGCCGTCCAACGACGAACGGGCGATCGACTACGTCGCGACCGAACTCGCCAACGCGCACGTCTTCGCGTCGGGGGCGATCCCGATCATCTTCCCTGCCGTCGAGATCGTCGAGCCCGCGACGAGCGCCGGCTGGTACGGGGACGGAGGAACCCGGCTGAACGCCCCGCTGGAGCCCGCGCTCGCGCTCGGCGCCGAGCGGGTCATCGTGATCGGCCTGAACTCCGCGGAGCTTCCCGAGATCGCCCCCGTGACTGCCCGGCCCGACCTCTTCGACGGCGCCGCTTCGCTGCTGGGCGTGCTCGCCGACCAGCTCACGAACGACGTCGCCACGCTGACGGCGGTCAACGAGGCGGTCGGGCGGGGCGACGACTCCGGTGACGACGATGGCCCCCACCGGGAGATCCCGTACATCTTCGTCGTCCCGGCCGACCGGATGCGGATCGGTCGCATCGCCCTGGACATCTACGTCCGCCGCTACAAGAGCTTCTGGGCCCTCTTCCGCACGCCGAACCTGGCGCTGCTCGGGCGCATCACCGACGCGGACCGCAACCCGATGCACGGTGAGCTCTTCAGCTACCTCTTCCTCGGGCGGGAGTTCATCGACGAGGTCATCGAGCTCGGCCGCGCGGACGCCCAGCGCTGGCTGGACACCGAGCACGACCGGTGGCCGTGGCGCGTCGCAGGCCCGACCGAGGCCTAGCTCGCCCGTCACCCGCTCCAGGGCTACAGTCGCGTCATGACGCCCGAGCTTCGCGGCATGACTGCGCAAGAGCTGTTGGTCTACCGCAACGAGCCCTACCGCCAAGAGCTGATCGCGGGCAGGCTCTACGAGATGGAGCCCACGGGATTTCTCCACGGCCGCGTGACGATCCGCGTGGGGAGGCTGCTCGACGAGCATGCCACCGCGCACGGGCTCGGCGTGGTCGTCGGGGCGGAGACCGGGTTCGTCCTGGCCCGCGATCCCGACACGGTCCGCGCCCCCGACGCGGCGTTCGTCCGCGCCGAGCGCGTGCCCCCGGGCGGGTGGCCGGAGACGTACTGGCGCGGACCACCAGACCTTGCCGTCGAGGTGACCTCGCCGAACGATCGCGACGCCGAGGTCGTCGCCAAGGTCCTCGAGTGGCTGGCGGCCGGCACCCTGGCGGTGGTGACCCTCGACCCGCGCCGGAGCCTCGCGACGGTGTATCGCTCGCCCTCAGACGTGCGCACCCTCGCCTCCGACGAGCGGCTCGACCTCGATCCGGTGCTGCCGGGGTTCTCCGTCCTCGTCGCGGCGCTGTTCGGGTAGCGGGCCTCAGCGAGCGGGTCCTCACCGCACCGCGGGGGCGCCGCAGCGCGTGGGATGATGGCGCGGAATGCCGGATCTCGGAGCCATCCTCACCGCGATCGTCACGCCCTTCGACGCCGACGGGCGCGTCGATGAGACAGCGTTCGTCGCCCTCATGCGGCATCTCTTCGACCACGGCTCCGACGGGGTGGTCGTTGCGGGCACCACCGGCGAGGCGGCCACCCTCGACGACGAGGAGCACGTCGCCCTGATCGCCCTCGCCGTCCAGGAGCGACCGCACGCGGAGTTCACGATCGTGGCCGGCGTCGGCTCCAACGACACGCGCCACGCCGTCGCGCTCACGGCGAAGGCCTGCGAGCTCGGGGCGGACGCGCTGCTCTCGGTCAACCCCTACTACAACCGCCCGAACCGCCGCGGCATCCTCGCCCACTACCACGAGGTCTCCCGCGCGGCCGACCGGCCGGTCGTCCTCTACAACATCCCCCAGCGCACGGGCTCCGACCTCTCCAACGAGCTGCTCGCCGAGCTGGCGCAGCTCGACCACATCGAGGGCGTCAAGCAGGCCAACAACGAGAGCCTCGCCCTCGTCGACGGCCTCGCGCTCTACGCCGGCAACGACGACATCCTCGCCCGCACGCTCGACCTCGGCGGCGCCGGCGGCATCCTCGTGGGCGCGCACGTCGTCGGGCCGCAGATGCGCAGGATGGTCGAGGAGCCGCACAATCGTCAAAGCATCGACCAGGAGATCGGGGGGGTGCTGGCCGCGCTCGGGATCGCTCCCGCCGCCACCACGGTGAAGGCCGCCCTCTCGCTCCTGGGCCACCCGGTCGGCGCGCCGCGCCTGCCCTACGTCGAAGTCTCCGAGGAGGAGCTCAACATCATCCGTACCGCACTGGCCGCACTCGACCTGATCCCCGGCGCATGAGCGCCCCCGCGAAGGAGCGCCTCCGCGTCCTCCCGCTCGGCGGTCTTGGGGAGATCGGCAAGAACATGACGGTCCTCGAGTACGAGGGCCGGCTGGTCCTCGTGGACGTGGGCCTCCGCTTCCCGACCGCCGAGATGGTCGGCATCGACCTCGTCCTGCCCGACTTCTCCTACCTGCGCGATCGGATCGACGACATCGAGGCGATCGTCGTCACCCACGGTCACGAGGACCACCTCGGCGCGCTGCCGTGGATCCTCAAGGACCTCGGGGTGCAGGACATCCCGGTCTACGGCGGCCCGCTGACCATGGCGATGGCCCGCTCCAAGCTCGACGAGCACCGCCTCAAGGAGGTCGAGTGCATCGACGTGAAGGAGGGGGAGATCATCGAGCTCGGGCCCTTCGACCTCGAGCTCATCCACATGACGCACTCGATCCCGGACTGCTCGGCCATCGCGCTGACGACGCCGCTCGGGAC
>JBBQEV010000032.1:0-36717 GCA_038321325.1 Solirubrobacterales bacterium | reverse complement strand
CACGATGACCTTCCTCGCGTAGGAGAGCTGGATCGCCGCGTCGGCGGCGCTCGTGGAGCGCACCGTCGCACCCTCCGGCAGGCCTGCCGCCGCTCCTCCGCCCACGGGCGCGCCGCCGCCGAAGCCCCCGGCCACGATGTTCGGGATGGAGCGGTTCATGGCCTTCGCCATGAGGTTCGTGAGGATCGTGCCCGAGGCGCCGACGATCATGCCCGCGACGATCAGCGCCGTGTTGTTGAGCGCGACGCCGGTCGCCGCCGCGCTCAGGCCGGTCAGCGCGTTGAGCAGGGAGATGACGACGGGCATGTCCGCGCCACCGATCGGCAGCACCAGCATGTTCCCGAGCGCCGCGGCCGCCACCAGCAGCGTGACGATGAAGACCTCGTCGTGTTGCCCGGCGACGATCGCCACCCCGCAGCCGATCGCGACGAGGCCGAGCAGGCCGTTGAGCGGCGTCTGCAGCGGGCCGATCGAGACGGACTTGCCGTCGATGATCCCCTGGAGCTTGGCGAAGGCGATGTTCGAGCCCCAGAACGAGACCGAGCCGACGATCGCCGCGAACACGCTGAAGATCGCGATGTAGGTCGGGGCGTCGGCGAAGCCGTTCGAGCTGCGGAACTCCACCCAGGCGATCAGCGCGACCGCGCCGCCGCCGACGCCGTTGAACAGCGCGACCATCTGCGGCATCTGGGTCATCTGCACCTGGCGCGCCGCCGGGACGCCGACGGCGGTGCCGATGACGACGCCCAGGACGATCAGCGTGACGTTGGACAGATCCGGGACCAGGAGCGTCGCCACGACGGCGACGGCCATGCCGACGGCCGCGATGCGGTTCCCGCGCACCGCGGTCTTCGGGCCGGTCAGGCCGCTCAGCCCGTAGATGAACAGGCCGAAGGCCAGGATGTAGAGGACGCGGCGGGTGCTCTCGTCGGTGATGACCGAGGCGGCGGGCAAGCTCACTTGGGCTCCTCCGCCTCGACGAGCTCCTTCGGCTTCTGCTTGAACATCCCGAGCATGCGGTCGGTCACCAGGAACCCGCCGACGACGTTGATCGTCCCGAAGGCGACGGCGATCACGAGCAGGAGCTTGTTGAGCACGCCCTCCCCCCCGTCGGCGGCGAGGATGATGATGCCGCCCAGGACCACGATGCCGTGGATGGCGTTCGTCCCCGACATCAGCGGCGTGTGCAGCGTGTTGGGCACCTTGGAGATCACGGCGTAGCCGACGAAGCCGGCGAGCACGAGGATCGACAGGTTGGTGATGAGCATGTTCAGGCCTCCTGGGTCTGCTTTGCGCGCTCATGGACGATCTCGCCGTCGCGGGTGACGCAGGCCCCGGCGATGATCTCGTCCTCGAAGTCGAGGGCGAGCTCCCCCTCGTCGGAGAGCATGAGCTCGACGAGGGCCGAGACGTTGCGGGCGTAGAGCTGACTGGAGTGCTCGGGCATCTCGGCCGGCAGGTTGAGCGGCGAGACGATCGTGACGTCGTGGACGACGGTCGTCTCCCCGGGGGTGGTGAGCTCGCAGTTGCCGCCGGTCTCCCCCGCGAGGTCGACGATGACCGAGCCGGGCTTCATGCCCTCCACCGCGGCGGCGGTCACCAGGCGCGGCGCCGCGCGACCCGGCACCAGCGCCGTGGTGATGACGATGTCGAAGGTCTTGGTCGCCTCGGTGAGCGCCTCCTGCTGGCGCTCGCGCTCCTCGGCGGTGAGCTCGCGGGCGTAGCCGCCCTCGCCCGAGGCGTCGATTCCGAGGTCCAGCCACTTCGCCCCGAGCGACTCGACCTGCTCGGCGGTCTCGGGGCGCACGTCGTAGCCCGTCGTCTGGGCGCCGAGCCTTCGGGCGGTGGCCAGCGCCTGCAGGCCGGCCACGCCGATGCCGAGCACGAGGACCTTCGCCGGCGGGATCGTGCCCGCGGCGGTCATGAGCATCGGGAAGAAGCGCGTGGAGTGCTCGGCGGCCGCGAGGACCGCCTTGTAGCCCATGACGTTCGACTGCGAGGAGAGCGCGTCCATCGCCTGCGCGCGCGAGATGCGCGGGATCGCCTCCATCGCGAAGGCGGTCGTGCCCTTGTCGCGCAGCGCGGGGATCGTCTCGCCCTTGGTCAGCGGCGCGAGGAAGCCGACCAGGATCGAGTCCTTCGACAGGCGCTCGATCTCGGCGGGCGAGGGCAGGGCGACCTTGACCACGACGTCGGCCCCCCACGGATCGCCCAGCTGCGCCCCCGCCGCCTCGTACAGCGCGTCCGGGATCAGGGCCGCCTCTCCGGCCCCGGGCTCGACCACCACGTCGAGGCCCTTGGCCTTGAGCTTCTTGACGACTTCCGGGACGAGCGCGACGCGACGCTCGTCGGGGGCGGTCTCCTTCGGGACTCCGAGGCGCATAAGGGGGTCGGAAGCTATTGCATCGAGCGGGCGTGTGCCTGGACGCGCCCGCTCGGAACGTCGGAGCGTCCAACGCACTTCGCGCGTGGTTGGAGGTTTGCTATTTCCCGGCGCAAGGGTCCCGTTTGACGCGCGGACGCTCGACAGGGGGGTCCAGAGTCGCCGGGGGGCGGCTATCCACAGCGCGACGGACTGCGCGCACCGCAGGGGGACACATGAGTCATCGCCACCTAGAGTAAGGAAGGGGCTGGTCGCCGGGGCGACCAGCGTCGCGGCGCTGACGGTGCTCGCATCGCCGGCCGTCGCGGCGACGCAGCCCGATTGGACGTGCCGCGGGAGCGCGGCCTACGTCGAGGCTGAGCCACTCCTCCAAGATCAGCGCATCGAGCCCATCCTGGCCAACGGGCTCCCGAACGTCGCGACGCCGGATCGCACACGTTGCGCGAGCGATTCGGCCAGCGTGCTGAACCTCACGCTCCCGCCGCCGGGCACACCGGCGCTGCCGGTCCTGATCGGCCTGAAGGCGGCCTTCGCCGAGACCGCGATCACGCCGGAGACCGCGCCCACGCGCAACCAGGCGGTCTCCGCCAAGGGCGGCGTCCTCGACGACGTCGACATCAACCTCGGGGCGATCAGGATCCAGGCGCAGGTCGCCGAGTCCTCGGCGAGCGCCTCGTGCGTGGCCGGGGCCCCGGTGCTCGCGGGGCGCAGCCGGGTCGTCGGCCTCAAGATCAACGGCTTGGCGATCGACGTCCCCGACAACGGCACCGGGTCGACCGTCCTCGACCTCTCGCCGCTCGTGCGGCTCGGGCTCAACGAGGAGATCCGGACGGGCAGCGCGACCTCCGACGATCAGGCGCTCACCCGCCGCGCGATCGACGTGCGGCTCCTCGGCGTGTTGCCGGGGACGCCCCTGGCCCATGCGGTCGTCGGCGAGAGCAAGGTCGACCGCCACGACGCCGTCTGCGCCGTGCCGACCGGGACGTCCGGGCCCACGGGCGCCACCGGGTCGACCGGCGCCACGGGCAGCACGGGCGCGACCGGCGCCACGGGCGCCACCGGGTCGACCGGCGCCACGGGCAGCACCGGAGCCACGGGCAGCACCGGAGCCACGGGCAGCACCGGGGCGACCGGCGCGACGGGCATCGGGACGACCGGTTCGACTGGAAGCAACGGATCGAACGGGACCAACGGGACCAACGGGGCCAACGGGGTCGGCACCGCCGGTCCGGCCGGTCCCGCCGGCGTCAAGGGCGCGGGCGGGAACGGTGACGGAGGGATCGTCAACGCCTCCTCGATCCCGGCGAACCAGCGCCTGCTGCGCATCGACTCGCGCAGCCTGACGCTCGGGCGCCGCGGCCTGGCGTCGAGGCGGCTGCGGGTGAAGGTGTACTGCACGCCCGTCGCGAAGACGTCGTGCGCGGGAACGCTGAAGATCCGCTCGCTCAACCCGGTCCGGTCGGGCCTGACCAAGAGCGCGGCGGTCAAGCGCGTGACGTTCGGCTCGTCGGAGATCCAGCTGCCGCGCCGGAAGCTCGGCTACGTGAAGGTGCCCGTCGAGGGCCCCAAGCAGAAGCTGCTCCAGAAGCGGCTCCGCTCGCTGAAGGTGAAGGTCTCGGCGACGATCATCGACGGGACGGGCAAGCGGCAGGTCATCGAGCGCACGGTCACCCTGCGCTCGAAGTAGGACGGTGAAGCGGGTGTCCGGTGGGCCGTGAGGCCCGCCGGACACCACACCGCCACGCGGCTCAGCCGAGCACGCGAGCGGCCCGGAGCGCAGCCTCGCGCGCGGCCCGGAGGCGCCCCGCGGCGCTCGGATCGCCCTCGGCGCGCGCGCCACGCGCCGTTCGCCGCAGCACCGGGAAGGGCGCACGCCCGAGCGCGGTGAGCGCCTGGGCGGTCACCCAGACCGGCGTCTGGGCGGAGGTCCGCGAGTAGCGGACCGAGCCGTCCGGCGCGCTCAACGACCGCAGGTAGGCCAGCGGTGAGCGCGAGCCGCCCCGGCGGACCGCGTCGGGATCGCGGCCGGCGGCGACGAGCCCCTGCACCGCCCAGGAGGTCGACTGGCTGTTGGAGGGCCCGTGGGGGACGAGCGGGAAGCCGCCGTCGGCGTTCTGCCGTCTCGCGACGAAGCGCGCCGCGCGCCGCACGCCCGGCGCCGCGCGCTCCCGCCCGGCCGCGCGCAGCCCCTGCAGCGCTGCGGCCGTGTCGTCGATCCCGCTCGGCCCACCCCGTCCACCGAAGTTGAAGCCACCGTCGGCGTTCTGCTGGCCGGCGAGCCAGCGCGCCGCTCGCCGCACGCGCGCGTCGCCGGCGGGGCGCCCCGCGGCGCGCAGGGAGAAGATCGCGAAGGCCGTCGCGTTGACCAGGCCGTCGAAGGAGCCGTTGCGGTCCTGCGCCCGCGCGAGCCGGGCGACCAGCCCGCTCTCCGGCGCCCCGCAGGCCCGCAGGCCGAGCAGCGTGCGCTCCACGTCGCCGGTGACCCGCGCCCTCGGCGCGTCCTCCCGCAGCCGCGCGACCAGCCGGGCGTCGCACCGCTGCCCGGCCGCGGCAAGCCCCATCGCCGCCCAAGCCGAGTACAGCGCGGTCGAGCCCTCCCCCCTGGCCCCGCCGAAGCCACCGTCCGCGTTCTGCGCCTGGGCGAGGTAGGCGACGGCGCCCGAGCGCGCGTCGGCCCGCGCGGTCGGCGACGGAGCGGCGAGCAGCACCACTCCCACGAGCAGCATCAGCGCGAGCGGCTGCGCCGCGACGGGCCGCCAGGTCACGACGAGGCGCTCGCGGTATCGCTCGAGCGCGCGCACCAACGCGGGCCCGAACGCGAGGCAGAACAGAACGTTGCCCACGGCGTGGGCGATGTTGAAGCTCAAGGAGACTCCCGAGATCGCGAGGTACTGACCCACCGTGTGCTGCCCGGCAAACGTCACCCAGGTGGAGAAGTCCATCAGCGCGCCGAAGCCGAGGCCCGCGGCGCCGCACCACAGCGCGAGCGGCAGCCGCCGCATCCGGCGCCGGCCGACGACGGCCAGGCCCGCGCCGAGCAGGCCGCACGCGCCCCAGGCGCCCATCTGCCATGGCGTCCACGGACCCTGCCCGAAGAAGAGGTTCGAAGCCAGCGCGGAGACGGCGCCGACCGCGAAGCCGGGCGCGCCGCCGAGCACGTACCCGGCCAGCAGCACGATGTCCGTCGTCGGCTTGACGTTCGGGAACGGTGCGAACGCGATGCGCCCGACGACCGCGAGGGCCGCGAGCGTCGCGACCAGCGCGAGGACCTTCGAGCTCGGGTGGGAGCGCTCGTACCAGGCGAAGCCCGCCGCGAGCGCGAGCGCGAGGACCGCGAACGACGCGAGCGGCCAGCTCACGCCTGGGCCTCGACGGTCATCTGGGCGCGCAGGTGCGCGGCGCCCTCCTCAGGGAGCAGGACGCCGCCGAGGCCGCCCAGGATCCGCGCGGTCTCCGTCGCGAAGTACCAGCCGCCGGCCAGCACCTCGCGCGCCGGCGCGTCGGCGATCGGGCGCCCGTCGGCCAACAGGACGACCCGGTCGCAGCACGCGGCGGCGAACTCCGCGTCGTGGGTCGCGACGAGCACCGCCGCTCCCGTGGCCGCGAGGGCGCACATCCGGTCGGCGAGGTCGCCCTTGGCGCCGCGGTCCATCCCGCGGGTCGGCTCGTCGAGGCAGACGACGGCGGGCGGATCGCCGGCGAGGTCGCCGAGGACGACGGCCAGGGCGAGCCGCTGACGCTCCCCGCCCGACAGGTCGCGCGGGTGGCGCTCGGGATCGACGTGGCCGAGGCCCGCGGCCGCGAGCGCGGCGGCGGTGGCCTCCTGGCCGACGTGCTCGTGGAGCGCGTAGTCGCCGGGATGTTGGAGCAGGAGCGCGACCCGTCCCGCGGCACGGACCGTCCCGCGCGACGGCGCCAGCAGCCCGTTCGCGTGGCGCAGGAGCGTCGACTTCCCGGCGCCGTTGCGGCCCATGAGCGCGACGCGCTCCCCGGGCGCGAGCGAGAGGTCGACCGCGCGCAGGACGCTCCGGCCGCCGGGCAGCTCGTGCCACACGTCGGCGAGGCGCAGCGCCGCGGCGCCACGCTCGCGCCGGCGCTCGGCCCGGGCGGCGAGCGGGCGGCGGCCTCCCGCGGGCGACCGTGCCGTCGCGTCCGTGTGATGCGCGGAGGCGACAGCACGGTCGCCGTTCGGCAGGCCGTGGGCGCGGAGCGTCGCGCGGGCCTCCTTGACGCCGGCGGGGAGCGGCCGCAGCCCGGCGCGGGCGAACAGGCGGGCGCCCGGGGTCTGGAGCGCCGGCGAGTGGGCGCCCGCCCAGGCGAGGAACGCGCGCGGCGAGGCGTCGCACACGACGGCGCCGTCCTCCATCACGATCACGCGATCCGCCGCGCCGAGGCAGCGCTCGAGCCGGTGCTCGGCGAGGACGATCGTCGTCCCCCACTCCTCGTTGAGCCGTCGCAGGAGCCAGACGAGCTCGTCGCCCGCGACCGGGTCGAGCTGCGAGGTCGGCTCGTCGAGCAGCACGACCTCGGGGCGTCCGGCGAGCGCCGCGCCGAGCGCCACGCGCTGCAGCTCCCCGCCCGAGAGCTCGTGCGTCGCGCGGTCGAGAAGGCCCTCGACGCCGAGCGCGAGCGCTGCCTCCTCGACGCCCCGGGCGACCGCCGCCGCGCCCCACCCACGGTTCTCGAGGCCGAACGCGAGCTCCGCGCGCACGGTCCCGAGCACGGCCTGCGTCTCGGGGTCCTGGAACAGCGTCCCGGCGACCGCCGCGATCGCGCCCGGCCCGTGCTCGCGCGTGTCCAGGCCGCCCGTGGTCACCCGCCCGGCGAACGTCCCCCCGTGGAAGTGCGGAACCAGCCCGCAGGCGGCGCGCAGGAGGGTCGACTTGCCACCCGCCGACAGCCCCGCGAGCACGACGAACTCGCCCGGCGCGACCGCGAGCGTCACGTCGCGGAGCGCGGGCGCCGGCGCGGACGGGCCGGGGTAGGTGTAGGAGACGGCGTCGAAGCTGAGGACGCTCACCGCGCGATCCCCCGGCGGTCGCAGAACGGGAGCAGCCCGACGAGCACGAGCAGCACGACGAAGAGCAGCTCGGCGGGCCCGGCGGCGACGACGAGCCGCGGGTAGGCCGTGAAGCCAGCGACGCCGAGCCGGGGCGCCGCGACCGAGAGGCCGATGAGCGTCAGCGCCGCGGCGGAGAACGCGAGGTCGTGGCGGCTGAGCGGCTCCCGCCCCGACCCGCCGAGCGACGGCGCGCGTCCTCGCCCGCTGCCCGCGAGCCCGCGCTCGGGGCAAAGCCCGCCAACCGCCCGTTGAACGGCGCGCATTCCGCGCCCGGCCGCGGACCTTTCGCGTCGAGCGACGTCGACGGAGGGCGCCGGCGCGCCGTACCCGCGGACCTCGAGCGTCGCCGCGACGTCGATCGCACGGTCCAGCGCGCCCGTCGTGACGGCGCGCAGCACGGCCAGTCGTGCCGCCGGTCGGGCTCCGCCGCCGGCGTCGGGGCGGCAGCGACGCGCCTCCTCCAGCCGCCGCGCGTCGCGGGCGAGGACCGGCACGAGACGCAGGGCGAGCACCGCGGTCAGCGCGGAGCGAAACGAGACGCGGCGCAGCAGCCGCAGCAGCTCGTCGGGGTCGACGGCGGCCGAGAACAGCGCGCAGGCCAGGACGACGAGCAGGACGCGCAGCCCGTCGAGCGCGCCGTAGACGAGCGCCTCGACGGTGAGGTCGACCTGACCGAACGGCGGGAGCGCGCCGAGCTCGGCGAAGACGGTCAGGCCGTCGCGGCCGACGAGCGGGTTGATCAGCGCGACGAGCAGCGCGAGCGGGACGCCGAGCCGAGCGGCGCGCCGCAGCGCGTCGCCCGCTCCGGCCCCGGCGCCCGCGCCGACCACCACGACGCCGAGCGCGAGCAGGACCACCGGGTGATGGGTCGAGAGCACGGCGACGACGAGCGCTGAGCAGAACCCTCCGCCGGCGGCGGCGCGCGCGGCGTGCAGCGGGCTCGCCAGGCGCCGGTAGCGCATCAGCCGCCCGGCGCCCCGGTCGCCCCGGTCGCGTCCGACGGCGCGCTCGCGCCCGGCGCCCCGGACGCCCCGGTCGCCCCGCTCGCCCCCGGCTTTCCGGTCGCTCTGGCCGGCGGCGGCAGGAGCGGCACGTCGACGGCCTGACCGTCCTGGACCCCGAGTGCGAAGTGCCCGCCGAGGTCGCCCTCCCGCAGCGCCTGAGCGGCGGCCAGCACGCCGGCGGCGTCGGTCCCGGTCACGATCCACACGGGCCGTCCGCCCTCGTAGCGCGTTGCGGCGATCAGCCCGGAGCCCGGCCCGAGCGTCCGAACGACGCGGCCCCGCGGATCGAGCACGTCGATGGTCTTCCCGTCGCGCGCCGGCCGCGCGTAGACGCCGCTGGCCGCCGGCCCGTTCTCGAGGTTGCGGACCGTCTCGTCGTTGCGGATCGCGGCGTAGCGCCCGGCGATCACCCGATTGGTCTCCTTGGTCAGTGAGGTCTGCAGCCCGCCCTTGCCCGCGACGACCCCGACCTCGGCCAACCGCCGCCCGACGGTGTCGCACTGCGGCGAGCGCGGCTCGGTGCACTCCAGGCGGGTCGGCAGGCGGTCGCCGTCGTAGCCGTGCAGGAACGGCTCGGGGAACGAGCCGACCACGGCGGGGATGCGCTGGGTGGTGCCCCAGTCGTGGCGATCCCACCAGATCCGGTCGCTCGCGCGCACCTTCACCGCCGCCGCACCCTCCGCCGACTCGACCCCGTTGACGTAGAAGAACCAGTCGTAGGGCCGGCCCCGCTCGCGCCCGCCAGCACGTCCGTCGATCGCCTGCACGAAGCCGCCGCCGTAACGCGTCTCCACGGTGGCGTTGCGCTGCAGCAGCCGCATGATGGTGTCCGACGTGCTGCTCTTCGGCGTGTCGCGCTCGTCGAGCGGCGTGGTCCCGAAGTTCTCGGTGACGAGCAGCCGCAGCGACGTCTCGGGCGCGCCCGTCCCGACGCTGCACCCCGCCGCCGCGAGCGCCGCCAAGGCGGCCGCGAGCGCGACGCGGACGGTGCTCACCGCGCGCCGCCCGGCAGCGCGGGGACGAAGCCGCCGCGGCGCGCGGTGATCCGCCAGGAGCCGTGCAGGCCCCGGAGCCGCACGGTCCCGCGAGCCCCCGTCCGCCCGCGCGCCCGGCGCCCGCGGGAGTCCGTGACGGTCACGAGCGCGCGGCGCACCCGCACGCCGCGGCCGCGGTCGTCGTAGCCCATGACCCGCACACCGGCTCTCCCGACGCGGCGGGCGGTCAGCGTCCGCTGGCAGCCGCGGGCTCCCAACTCGCACCAGAACCACGTGACCACGTCGCCGCCGCGCAACCGGCGCCCGTCGCCGAACGAGCCCGTGGGGCTCGCGGCCGACGCGGTCCCCGCCCGGCGACCGACCTTGTAGGCCCAGCCGTTGCGACCGGCGTTGGCCCGCCGCCCGATCGCCGTGACGAAGTAGGCCGAGGGCGAGCACCCGCCGCCCGCGGTGACCCGGAGGCGCAGCCGCGTCCCGGCGAGCGCCGCGAGCGGCGTCGCGCCCAGGAGTCCGCAGACGCGCCCGTCGACCCGCAGCCGCGCGTCGGCCGCCCTGAGAGCCCGCGGCGCGCGCACGACCCTCCCGCCCGGCCCGACGACGGCCACGGTGACCCGCGGCGCGGAGGCGCCCGTGGCCGCCGCCGGAAGGGCGGCGGCGACGCACACGAGCGCGGCGGCGGCGCCGAGGTGGCGATTACCTGACGTAGAACACCACACGGTTGCGACCCCGCAGGTACGCCTTCGTCCGGTTGCCGGCCCGGTCGAGCACGACGACGTCGAGCACGTAGCGCCCCGACGGCAGCACCGCGGGCAGCAGGTAGCTGAACGTCGCGTTGGCGCCGACGGAGAAGGTGCGCGCGTTCTTCACGCCGCAGCGGCGCGCGGCGACGAAGCGCTCGCGGGTCCCGCTGTAGTAGGAGCAGCGGCGGCCGCTCGTCCGTGCGAGGCGCACGCGCACGTCCTTGAGCCCCGCCGCCTCGGGATCCACGGTGCCCGCCAGGGTGCGCGGGCCGCGGCCCCGGCCGAAGCGCCTGCCGTCGGTGATCGAGCCGATCCTCCCGGACGCGGCCTGGCGGTCGGGCGGGCCCCCGGCCGCCGGTCCGGCGCCGGGCCCGGGCCCGGGAGTGGACGGCAACGGACCCGGGAGCGATGGTGCGGGAGGGTCGCCCGGCTTCGTCGTGTTGCAGAAGCCGTCGGCGCCGTCGGTCACGCACACCGAGACCGCGTTGGAGCGGATCGCGCCGGACTTCGTCGCCTTGAACGACTGCGGGCCGCGCTGGGTCAGCGGCACGGTGGTCGCGCGGCCGTCCGCGGCCGTGCTCTGGCCCGCGACCGCAGCGCCGGCGACGCCCTGGCCGTCGGCCTGGCTCGTGACCGTCAGCGTGGCGCGCTCGCCGGGCCTGACCGTCGCCGGACCGGCGAGGCGCAACGGCGGCTCCGAGCCGGTGCCGAAGGCGAAGAGCACGTCGTCGCCCGCGGTGATCGTCTCGGCGCAGCCGCCGAAGTCGGAGGGCTTGCCGTTCTTGTACTCGGCGAGGTAGCGCATCGTGGCGGCGTCGTAGCCGACGCCCTCCCCGTTGATCCGCGTGTACGACGCGCCGAGCGTGCCGAAGCTGCCGAGCAGCTCAAAGCCGCCGCGCTCCGCCGCCTCGGCCAGCGCGCCGTTGCGCGTGGGCGACGGCGTCGTGGTCGTCCCGCTCGAGCCGGTGCCGTCGCACTGGTAGGTCGTGGTGCTGTCGGAGAACTTGAACCGCCGGATGTCGACGGTCACCTTCTGTTCGACGAGCGTCCGTGTCGGTCCTTCGACGCGCAGGTCGACGGTGACGGGCGTTGCCCATGCTGTGGACGTCGCGGTGAGCGCGACGAGACCGGCGAGAGCGCCGGCGATGGTCGTGGACTTCATGGAGGAGCCTCCCCTTTCCGCGGGGGGTCGATGGCGTGCCGGCCGGAGGTAGGTCTCCTGGCTCCCGGGCCCCCTCCCCGCGCCTTCCCGGGCCCCGTGGGGCCCAGTGGCTGCTCGCGCATGCGGTTCGAGCGAACTTCGCCCGGTCACAGTGGCGGGTCCGCGCCGGATTCTCACCGGACTTCCCTTGCACCACCGACCTTTGACGCGAGGAGCCTAGCGCGCGGGCCGGACGACGCGGCGCGCCATTACAGTCCGCTCACCATGACCGTCAACCTGACCCGGATCTACACGAAGCTCGGCGACGCGGGCGAGACCCATCTCGGCGACATGTCGCGCGTGGCGAAGACCCACCCGCGCGTCGAGGCCTACGGCGACGTCGACGAGCTCAACGCGCACGTCGGCGTCACGCTCACGATCCCGGGGCTCCCGGAGGCCTACGCGGGCTGGCTGGCGCAGGTCCAGAACGACCTGTTCGACGTCGGCGCCGACCTCTCCGTGCCGCACGAGGGAGATCGCTCGCGACTGCGGGTGAAGGCCGAGCAGACCACCTGGCTCGAGGCGCGCTGCGACGAGGTCAACGCGCAGCTCGCGCCGCTGAAGAGCTTCGTCCTGCCCGGCGGCACACCGGCCGCCGCGCACCTCCACGTCTGCCGCACCGTGTGCCGCCGCGCAGAGCGCCGCGCGCTGCTCGTCCAGGACGGCAACCCCGAGGTCCTGAAGTACCTGAACCGGCTCTCGGACCTCTTGTTCATCCTGTCGCGCGGCGCGAACGGCAGCGAGGAGCCGCTCTGGCAGCCCGGCCGCTTCCAGTAGCGGCCACCCAGCGCCATCGCGCCGCGCCGACCGTCGTCCGCGACGACCGTCGCTGCCCCGCGGATCGCCGGCGCGACCCGCGGGCGAGCGATGCGCGCGGCTAACCGGCGCGGGCCGACAGCGTGCGCGGTCCCGCCGGCTTGAACCGGGCGTTGCCGAGGAACCTGACCCTCAGCGTCAGCCGGCCGCGACCGAGCCTCTGCCGGTTGGAGAACGTCACCGCGACCCGATAGGTGCAGTTGGACTTCAGCGTCACGCGCCGCGTCGAGATCGTCTTGGAGCCGACCTTCGTCTGCACCGAGACCCGCCCGCGCTTGCAGGCCGAAGCGGCGATCCCGGCAGGGCGACGGACTGCGCCGCTGATGGTGAAGCGATACGGCGCGCGGCGATCCCGCCGGGGCGAGATCCGCGCCGTGAAGCCCGCGACGCTCACCCGCACCGGCTTCGGGACGACCACCGGCGGTTTGACGATCACCGGCGCCGGGGTCGGCGCGGGTGCCGGCGGAGGGGCGACGACCGGGGGCGCCAGCGCCTGGATGCGTCCGATCTGCCCGAACGTGAAGTTGTTCGGGCTCTCGGTGAAGTACACGCCGCCGTCGGGACCGCCGGTGATTCCGTCGGCTCTGGCGTACTGCGTCGGAAGCGGGAACTCGGTGATCTGGCCAGCGGTCGTAATGCGGCCGATCCGATTGCCCCCGGACTGCGACCCGTCCATATTCTGGCGGGAGTACTCCGTATACCAGAGGTTGCCGTCCGGCCCGACCGCGATGCCGGCCGGGTTGCTCGGCGGGTTCTGATCGGGCGTCGTGAACTCGGTCACCTCGTTGGAGGGCGCCCCGCCGCATACCACGCACGACACCCGCCCGATCTTTCCGGGCTGCTTGTTGCCGCCCACCGCGCCCTGCTCGGTGAACCAAACGTTTCCGTCGGGACCGGTGATCAGGCGACTGGGGTCGGCGTACCTCGTGGGGACGGGGGCCCGGCTGAGGATCTGGCCCGTCACCGACATACGCTGGATCTCGGCGAAACCCGAGCTAAACGTGGCCGGGTACCAGAGATTCCTATCGGGCCCGACGGTGATGCCGACGGTGGGGGCGGTTCCGGTCGGGAGCGGGAAGAGCGTGACGGCCCCGGACGTGGTGATGCGGCCGATCTTCCCGGGATTCCCCGGGTCACAGCAGTCGGTGGTGAACCAGAGCGCGCCGTCGGGACCGTTCGTGATCCCGAACACGTTGGCGGGTGCGCCCCCCGGGGACTTCAACACCGGGAACTCGGTGATCTTCCCGTCGGTCGTGATGCGGCCGATGTTCCCGACGAACTCGGTGAACCAGAGGGCGCCGTCGGGACCGGTGGTGATGTCGATCGGGCTGCTGCCCGCGGTGGGGATCGCAAATCCGTCAAACGCGCCGGCGGGCGTCATCCGGCCGATCTGGTTGTTGCCGCCGTCGGTGAACCAGATGTTGCCGTCGGGGCCGGTGGTGATCCGGTTGAGGCCCCCCTTCGCGGTGCCGGGCACCCGGCGCTCGATGATGTCACCGACCGCGGCACTGGCCGACGCGACCACGATCACCAGCGACGCGGTCAGCGCCGCCAACAGCACGACCGTTATCCGGCTCCCAAGACTCCGCATGCGATGACCTCTCCTAGACGTTGAACTACTACCTGGGGTGACTTTAGCCGCTCACGGTAAGTGTCGTTTTCACATACGCGAGGACGCGGCGACGCTACGCCGAGCGCACGCCACGGGCGAGGCCCAGGACCAGCACGACCGCGAGCGCGGCGATGCCGGCCGCCCCGGCCACGAACGTCGAGTGGTCGGCCGCGAAGCGCACCACCTCACCGGGGCGAGCGAGCCAGACCACGGCCGCGACCGCGACCGCGCCGGAGCCGAGGGCGATCGGGACCAGGGCGTCGGGCGGCCGCAGCGTCGCCTCGCGGCGCACGGCGGAGGGACGGAGCCGCTCGAGGCCGACGAGGCCCGCCACCGCGAGCAGCGTCCAGGTCATCGCGACGAGGAACCCGCCGAGGACGTCGGAGGGAAAGTGCCAGCCCAGGGCGAGGATCGCGTAGGAGACGCTGATCGCGAAGCCCGCGCCCACCGCCGCGGCCGCCGGGCGCGCGCGGGCCGGGACGGCCAGGATCGCGCAGAGTGCGAGGGTCATCGCGGCGGTCGCGTGGCCGCTCGGCCACGACGCGGCGGCGATCTGCCCGGTGCCGAGCCACTCGTCGTAGCGCGGCGCGGCGAGCAGCGGCTTGAGCGTCTGGGTCGTCCAGCCCGTCGCGGCGAGGAGCCCGACGATCGTGACGGCGACGCGCGGTCGGCGGCGCAGAAGCGCGATCACGGCCAGGGCGAGGCCGATGATCGCGTACGGCACGGGGCCGGCGAGGTGCGCCACGTCGGAGATGAGCGGAGTCAGCCGCGGGCGGTTGAGCTCGGTGAAGCCCTGAAGCGTCGCCGAGTCGCGGACGCGCGCGATGGGCACGAGATAGGCCAGCACGGCGGTCAGCGCCAGACCGGCGAGGCTGGCGAGGGCCCCGAACAGCGGGATGCGCGGCGTACGCAGCATGCGTCCCGTCCAGGCTACCGGCCGACGAAGGCGCTCACGCGTTCGTGATCGGGCTCGCGTCGTGAGCCCGATCGCGAACGTCGTCGCCGGCGGCGGCGGCCGGACCCGTCCGCGGGCGAGCCGAGCGCGCCGCTCCTACCGGTCCACCGCCGCCAGCACCTGCGCGAAGCGCGTCTGCGGAGCGAGCGCGGCGACCGCGCGCGCGTCGGCGATGGTGTCGACGTCGAGCAGGCCCGGGAGGTCGGCGATCCCCAGCCCGAGCTCTACGAGGCGCTCCCGCTGACGGGCCCCGGTGTCGTCCGCGCTCATCGGGACGCCGGCGAAGACCTGGGGGTCCGGTGTGCGCAGGCCGATCCCCCAGTAGCCGCCGTCGTCGGCGGGGGCGTAGACGCTCGGCGCGGTCCCGAGCGCCTCCAAGCCCGCGCTCAGATGCGTCGCGGTGAGCTGCGGGGTGTCCATGCCGACGAGGAACGCGGCCTCCCCCACGTCCTCGAAGGCCGCAGCGAGGCGCTCCCCCAGGCCCTCGCCGCGCTGAGCGACGACCTCGAAGCCGGCGGGAAGCCACGGCCCCGGCGCTCCGTCGAGCACGAGCACCCGGCGGCGCGCGGGCGTCGCGAGGACCGCGGCGAGCGTGTCCTCGAGTGCCGCCTGCGCCAGCGCGGCCGCCTGCTCAGAGGTGCACGGCGGGCAGAGGCGTGTCTTGGAGCGCCCGGCGACCGGCGCCTTGGCGATGACGACGAGGACGTCGGCGCGCACCCCGCTCACGCCGCCGGGGCGGACCGCTCGACGGCGACGCGGGCGTCGACCTCGGCGAGCACGTGCAGCATGTCGCGCACCGCACGCGCGGTGCCGGCGACGGTTCCCGTCACCTTCGACTTGCCGCCGTCGCGCGGCGCGTAGGAGACCGGGCGCTCCTCCACGCGCCACCCGGCCGCGGCGGCGCGCAGGACCATCTCGAGCGGCCAGCCGAAGCGGCGGTCGGCGATGCCGAGCGCGAGGAGGTCCGCGCGGCGCGCGGCGCGCATCGGCCCGAGGTCGGTCGTCCGGATGCCCGAGCGGCGGCGCAGCTCCAGCGACAGCACGCGATTGGCCAGGCGCGCGTGCGGCGGCCACGCGCCGCGTCCGGTGGGGCGGCGCGCGCCCAGGACGAGGTCGGCGTGACCGTCGGCGACGCGGTCGGCGAGCGCGACGAGCTCGCGCGGGTCCAGGGAGCCGTCGCCGTCCATGAAGCAGACGACGTCGGCGGAGGCGGCGAGGAGGCCCGCGAAGCAGGCGGCCCCGAACCCCTTCTGCGGCTCGACGACCACCCGCGCGCCGAGCCCCCGGGCGATGCTTCCGGAGCCGTCCGAGGAGCCGTTGTCGACGACGATCGCCGCGAATCCGACCGGGATCCGCGCGAGCACCCCGGGCAGCGCCTGGGCCTCGTCGAGGACGGGGATGATGACCTCGCGCATCGCGTGAGCACCATAGTGTTCGCGGCGTGCTCGTCCTGGTCACCGGCGGCGCCGGCTTCATCGGCTCGCACGTCGCCGACGAGCTGCTCGGCGAGGGCCACGACGTCCGGATCCTGGACAACCTCCACCCGGCCGCGCACGCCGGGCCGCCGGAGTTCCTGCCCGCCGCGGCGCAGTGGCGCGAGGCGGACGTGCGCGACGGACCGGCCGTCGGCGCGGCGCTCGACGGCGTCGACGCGGTCTGCCACCAGGCCGCCATGGTCGGCCTCGGGACCGACATCGGCGACATCGCGGATTACACGAGCCACAACGACCTGGGGACGGCGGTGCTGCTGCGCGAGCTCGCGGCGCGGCGCTTCGCCGGGCGCCTCGTGCTCGCCTCGAGCATGGTCGTCTACGGCGAGGGCCGCTACGCCTGCGCCGAGCACGGCGTCGTCCGGCCGGGGCCGCGGAGCGTCGCCGACCTCGACGTGGGATCCTTCGAGCCGCCGTGCCCACGCTGCGGACGGCCGCTCGCTCCGGAGCCGGTCACCGAGGACGCGCCGCTGGACCCGCGCAACGTCTACGCCGCGACCAAGCTCCAGCAGGAGCACCTCGCGTTCTCCTTCTCGCGCGAGACCGGCGTCGCCGTCACGGCGCTGCGCTACCACAACGTCTACGGCCCGCGGATGCCGCGCGACACGCCGTACGCGGGGGTCGCGTCGATCTTCGCGAGCGCGCTGGCGGCCGGGCGCGCACCGCGCGTCTTCGAGGACGGGCGCCAGACGCGCGACTTCGTCCACGTGCGCGACGTGGCCCGCGCGAACGTGCTCGCGCTCACCGCCGCGGCACCCACGCCCGGGGCGTTCAACGTCTGCTCGGGCGAGCCGCGAACCGTCGGGGAGATGGCCGGCGCGCTGCACGCCGCCTACGCCGCCGGCACGCCCGCGCCCGTGGTCACCGGCGAGTACCGCCTCGGCGACGTGCGCCACGTCTTCGCGTCGGCGCAGCGGGCACGCGACGCGCTCGGGTTCTCCGCGCGGGAGGACTTCGCGGACGGGATGGCCGAGTTCGCGCGGGCGCCGCTGCGGGCGACCGGGGGGTGACAGAGCGGCCGGCGGTCGCACACCGACGGACTCACTGAGAGTTGTCCTTGACCGATTGTTGGGTGACAGAGCGGCCGGCGGTCGCACACCGACGGACCCGGCCGGCGGCGAAAGCGACGGCGGCGTGTCGGGCGGTGGTCCTAGTAGGCCGACCTCGAGCCGGCGCCGACGAGCGCTAGCGTCACCGTCCGTGCCGACGCCCGCGTTCGCGACCGCCTGGGGCGCCACTCCCGCGGAGCTCGACGCCCGCACGCCGGCCGACGCGCTCCTCCCCGAGCCCGACGAGCACTGGGTCCGCGCCGTCGACGTGGCGGCGCCGCCGGAGCTCGTGTGGCGCTGGCTGTGCCAGATGCGCGCGGCGCCGTACTCCTACGACCGCGTGGACAACCTCGGCCGCCGCTCCCCGCAGGAGCTGACGCCCGGCCTCGACGCGCTCGCGGCCGGCCAGCGCGTCATGACCATCTTCACCCTCGCGTCCTTCGCCTGCGGCGAGCACCTGACGCTCGGCCTGGTGCCGGGCGTCCCGCTCATGCCGCAGATGGCCGTCGCCTACGTCGTCGCGCCCGCCGGCGAGGCGCGCAGCCGCCTCGCGGTGCACCTGCTCGTGCGCCTCCCGCCCGCCGCACGCAACCCGGCGGGCCGCGCCGCGCTCGCGCTCCTGCGTGTGGGCGACCTCGTGATGGCCCGCCGCCAGCTGCTCAACCTCAAGGCCCTCGCGGAGCGCGACGCGCTGCGCTGACCCGACCGAAGGAGAATCCGATGGCCATCGACCAAGCCCAGGTGGGCCAGCTCGCCGCGCTGCTCATGCAGGAGCTCGAGGACCAGTACGGCGAGGACGCGACCCTCGAGCGCGTCGCGCTGATCGTCGCCGTCGCCCACGACGAGGACACGCTGACCGTCCACACGAAGTTCACCCCGGACAGCCCGCCGTGGACCCAGCGCGGTCTGCTCGAGTACGCGGCCCGGCACGTGAGCCCGTGAGAACGGGCCACCCGCTCGCCGGCCGCGCCGCACCCGGTAAAGTCGAAGGTCGATGAGCTCGCCGTCGACCAAGCGCCGCCCGCGGGAGAGCCGGCTCGGGACCTGGTGCGGCGCCGCGATCGCCGTGCTGCTCGTGCTCTACGTGGGCCTCATCGTCGCCGCGCGACCGCATGTCGGCGGCGACCGCCTGCGCCTGGACGCCTTCGTCGCCTTGGCGGAGGGCGGCAAGGTCCGCAGCGCCGAGATCCTCGACCAGGACGCCTACGTCGTCGGGACCTACGAGCGCCGCGACGGCGCGGTCGAGAAGTACAACGTCCCGTTCCTGCGCGAGTCGGCCGCGCGCGAGCGGCTCGTCTCCCTCGCGCTGGACAACCGCATCCCCTCCCGCGTCAACCAGCAGTTGCTCAAGGGCCTGGTGGGACCGGTCTCCCTGCTGCTCCCGGCGCTGATCCTGATCGTCGTGTTCGTCTACTTCATCCTCGCCTTCCGCCGCGGGACCGGGCTGTTCGGCAGTGGGAGCAGCGGGCGGCGCGTGGAGCCCGAGGACGCGGAGGTGCGCTTCGCCGACGTGGCCGGGCAGGACACCGCGATCGCCGAGCTCCGCGAGATCGCCGACTTCCTGGCCGATCCCGACCGCTACGCGGCGCTGGGCGGGCAGGTTCCGCGCGGGATCCTGCTCTTCGGTCCCCCGGGGTGCGGCAAGACGCTGCTCGCGCGGGCGCTGGCCGGCGAGGCCGGGGCGGCGTTCTTCACCGTCTCCGGCTCCGAGTTCGTCGAGATGTACGTGGGCGTCGGCGCCGCCCGCGTGCGCGACCTCTTCGCGCAGGCGCGCCTCGCTGCCCCGGCGATCATCTTCATCGACGAGATCGACGCGGTCGGCGCGCGACGGGCCGGCTCTGGACCCGTCGCCTCGCAGTCGGAGGAGCGCGGCCAGGCGCTCAACCAGCTGCTGGCCGAGATCGACGGCTTCTCCTCGACCGAAAGCGTGATGGTGGTCGCCGCCACCAACCGTCCCGACGTCCTGGACCCGGCGCTCCTGCGCCCGGGGCGCTTCGACCGCGCCGTCGGGCTCTCGCTCCCGGACGAGGCTGGTCGCTGCAGCATTCTCGCCGTCCACGGCCGCAGCAAGGCGCTGAGCCGCGACGTCGACCTCGACGCGGTGGCCCACAAGGCGGTGGGCATGTCGGGCGCCGACCTGGCGGCCGTCATGAACGAGGCCGCGCTCCTGGCCGCGCGGGAGCGCGAGAAGACGATCTCCCAGGAGACGCTGCTCGTCGCGCTCGAGCGCATCCGCGAGGCCCCGGAGCGCCAGCGCCGCCTGAGCATGCGCAACCGGCGCATGGGCCAGACCCTGCTCGACGCCGACCGCGTGACGTTCGCCGACATCGCCGGGCTGGACGCTGCCGTCACCGAGCTCGCCGAGATCCGCGAGTACCTCTCCGACCCGGCGCGCTTCGAGCGCCTCGGGGCACGGATTCCCGCGGGCTACCTCCTGACGGGTCCGCCGGGCACCGGGAAGACGCTCCTGGCCCGGGCCGTCGCCGGAGAGGCCAACGCGGGGTTCGTCTCGGTCGCCGCGACGGAGTTCGTGGAGGTCTTCGTCGGTGAGGGCGCCGCCCGCGTGCGCGACCTCTTCGCCGAGGTCCGGGGTCTGGCCCCGGCCATCTTGTTCATCGACGAGATCGATGCGGTCGGCGGCCGGCGGGGCGCCTCCGTGAACGACTCCGGCGAGCGGGCGCAGACGCTCAACCAGTTGCTGATCGAGCTCGACGGCTTCGGCCGCCGGGCGGGCGTCGTCGTGATCTGCGCGACGAACCGTCCCGAGCTGCTCGATCCGGCGCTGACGCGCCCGGGGAGGCTGGACCGGACGATCGACCTCGATCTGCCCGACCAGGGATCGCGCGAGGCGATCCTGGCCCTGCACGCGAAGGGCAAAATCCTGACCCCGGAGATCGACCTGCCGGCGCTCGCGCGCTTGACGCGCGGGTTCTCGGGCGCCGAGTTGAACGGGCTGCTCAACGAGGCGGCGCTGCTGGCCGCCCGGCGTGACGCCGACGCGATCACCGCCGGGGACATCGACGAGGGTTTCGACCGGGTCATGTCCGGGATCAGCGGCACCCGCAAGATGTCCGAGGAGGATCGTCTGCGGATCGCCTACCACGAGGCCGGCCACGGGCTCGTCGCGCGGACCCTGCCGGGCGGCAAGCTGCTGCACAAGCTCTCGATCATCCCGCGGGGGAACCGACTCGGCGTGTCCTGGCTGCCGGACAGCGAGGACAACCTGATCCACCCGCGGGCGATGCTGATCGAGCGGATGGCGACGATGCTGGGCGGCCTCGTGGCCGAGCAGATCGTCTTCGGCGAGCACAGCAGCGGTGCTTCGAACGACCTCGAGCGCGTGGGGATGACAGCTCGCCACATGGTCATCAGCCTGGGCATGAGCGAGGCCGTCGGCACGATCGGCCTCTCCGATCGCATCGAGCATCCGCAGTGGTCCGACGCGACCGCCGACCTCATCGATCGGGAGGTCCGGCGTTTTGTCGCCGAGGCCCAGGAGATGGCTCGGCAGGTGCTTACGGACGCGCGTCCCGCGCTCGGCGTCGTCGTCGAGGCGCTGCTCGAGCGCGAGACGCTCACCGTCGAGGAGATCGACGACCTCGTCGGGCCACCCCCGGTCCGCCGCACCGCCGCCGCGCGGCCGTGACGGCGACGCACGCCGAGCCGCTCTGGCTCGCGGTGGCCGGAAAGGGCGGGTCGGGGAAGTCGACGGTCAGCGGCACCCTGGCGCGCTCGCTCGCGCGCAAGGGGCGCGACGTCGTGGCGCTGGACTCCGACACGATGCCCGGGATGTGCCGCTCGCTCGGCGCCGAGGAGCCGGCGGTCACGCGGCTGATGGAGGCCGTAGAGCGCGGCGCCGACGGGAAATGGCAGCGGCGGAGGGGCTTCGGCCCGGTCCGGACCGTGCAGCGCTGCACGATGGCGGCGCCCGACGGCGTCCGTGTGCTGCAGCTCGGCAAGGCCGACGCCGAGGACAACCTGAAGGCGATCCACGGCGCCGTCATGGCGTTCCACGCGATCGCAGGGCAGCTCGCCGACAGCCGCACGGCGCGGCGCTGGACGATCGTCGGCGACCTGCCCGCCGGCCCGCGCCACCTCGCCGCCGGCTTCGCCGCCTACGCCCGCCTCGTGGTGGTCGTCGTCGAGCCGACGAGTCAGTCCGTGCTGGCCGGCCGGCGCTGCGCCCGCTTCGCGCGCGACCACCTCGGGGTCCCCGCGTACTTCGTCGCCAACAAGGTGCGCGACGAGGAGGCGCGCCGGCGCCTGGTGCGCACGGTCGGCGAGGAGCCGGTCGCCTGGATCCCGCTCGACGCCGCCGTCGCCGACGCCGAGCGCAGGGGCCTCTCGCCGCTCGACGCCGCGCCGCACTCCGCGGGGATCGCGGCGATCGAGACGTTGGCGAGCTCGCTGCACGAGGGTAGGCTGGCGTAGTGCTCCGATTCCGAAGTTCCGTGGCGATCGGTCCCGCCCGCCCGCGCCTCGCCGGGTCCTGCCGCCCGGCGACGGCCCCGCAGGTACCCCCAGTACGAGCAGGGCCGCCGCCGAACGCCATGACGCGACGATTCGTCCCGGATACGACGACGGAACTTACGAATAGGAGCACTTAGATGAAGATCATCGTGGCCGGTAAGGGCGGAGCAGGCAAGACGACGGTGTCGGGGACCCTGGCCCGCGCGTTGGCGCTGGCCGGCGAGTCGGTGATCGCCGTCGACGCGGACGTCAACCCGATGCTCGGCATCTCGCTCGGCGTCGGCATCGAGGAGACCGAGCGCCTCGCGGGCGTCCGGGAGGGCCTGCAGAGCGGCCACACCGAGCACCAGCACGACGTCGAGGGCATTCTCGCGACGTTCGGCACGATGGCCCCGGACGGCGTGCAGCTCGTGGTCGGCTCGCGCATGGACGGGCCCGACTCGGGCTGCCCGTGCTGCGGCGTCACGCCGGACCGGCTGCTGCGCGAGCTCGACGCGGAGCACCGCGTGGTGATCGGTGACCTCGAGGCCGGCATCGGCATCGTCACGCGGATGGACACCGGCAACGTCGACGTCGTCCTCGTCGTCACGAACGCAACCGGGAAATCCGTCGACGTCGCGCGCCTGGCCGCCGACAGCGCGGTCGCCCGCGGCGCCGACGTCCTCGTGATCGCCAACCGCATCGGCCCCGACGACGACCTCGAGGCGATCCGCGCGGCGCTCGGGCACCACGAGATCCTCGTCGTGCCCGAGGACGACGCGATCCGCCACGCCGACGAGCAGGGCCTCGCGCCGTTCGACGGCGCCCGCGACACGCCCGGGGTGCTCGCGCTGCTCGGCCTCGGCGAGCGCCTCGCCGCCCGCGTCGCGGCGTAGGCGCTCGGGAGTCCGACGGGGCGCCGGCGTCCAGCGCCGCCTTCAGCCGGCCAGCACGCGCTCGGCAGGTCGCGCGGGCGACGCTCCTCGCGGGAGGCGGTCGACCCGCCGCGCCTCGTCCCACACCGCGATCACCATCGGGACGAACACGATGAAGTTGTAGGAGTAGTGCAGGTAGGGCCGATCGAGCGGGGAGCCGATCAGGCCGTTCTTGCCCATGATCCCCGCGACGCCCCCCGAGAGGTAGAACGGGTTGTCGGCGTGGTACAGGTAGAAGAGGTAGAAGTGCTCGACCTGATGGAAGCTCGCCGCGACGAAGGCGACCCACAGCCAGACGTTGCGCGCCTTGAGCAGGACCAGCAGCGTGCCGAGGCTGACCCACAGGAAGGTGTCGGTGACGAAGTGGACGAGCTCGAAGTCGAGCTGGCCGAAGATGCCGTGCGACTTCGCGAGCGAGCCGCCGGTCGAGACGAGCTGGCCGACCTGCACGGAGTGCTCGACCATGTGGAGGAGCTGGACGATCACGACGAGGGCGAACCCGGTGAACAGCGCGTCACGCCGGCGCTTGGCCTGCGCCTCGATCGCGACGAGCGGGATCCAGGGCGCGAGGAAGGCGAACCAGCCGAGCGCGAAGCTCACCCCCAGCGCGAACGACAGCGGGATCGTGGCCAGCGAGATCGTGCCGGCGATCTTCACGGTCCGCGCGGGAACCGTTTCGAAGCCGAGGGAGCGCGGGATCCGCGGACGACCGGCCGGGTCCTCCTCGGGCACCGCGGAGGCCGGGGCCGGGCTCGCGCGACGCGCGCGCAGGGCGAGCGTCACGGCGACGCTGGAGCCGGTCGCCACGACCAGGGCCGCGGTCACCGCGGCACGCCAGTGCTCCGTCACCTCGCCGCGCGTCAGCACCGGGCCGACCAGCGGGAAGTTGATGACCAGATAGGCGAGCGTCACCGCGACGATGTCGACCACGATCACGATCCCCACCATGCGGCGGTCCACCCCCCGGCGGGGAGCGGGCGGCGGTGCGACCTGCGCGGCGTCGAGCGTCGACGATTCCATGGTGCCTCCTGTCAGCGCTTGGTGAGCGGAGCCGCGCTGAAGGCGATCGTCACGGTCGGGCACCAGATCACGACGCTGTCGATCCGGTCCGCCGCGGCGCCCTTGGGCAGCACCTGGTTGAAGTTCCCGTACGTCGCGCGCACGGGGCCGGCGTTCACGTGGTCGGCGTCCCTGACGGCCAGGGTGGACCGGGGATCCCCCGCCCGGCTCAGCCACAGCTCCAGCCCGAAACTCGGCGAGGTGTAGAAGTCCGCGAAGCGCAGCGCGAGTCGCCCGTCGGCCAGCCGGTAGAGGGACACGGTTCCCTCGCCCTGCTTCTGGATCCCGTGGGCACGGCCCCGGGCCACGAGGGCGCCCTCGGTCATCCCCGCCAGCGGCGGCTCCTCGAGGGAGGTGCTGACCTGCTGGTCGACGACCACCCGCCACGGAGCGGTGGCGTTCACGCGCACCATCCCGGAGCCGGTGCCCGTCGAGGTCTGGGTCCCGGAGTCGGGGCAGCGCTTGTCGATCGAGGGGCGCCGCCCAAGGCTCAGCTTGATCTCGCCGGAGCCGCACTCCCAGCCCGCCCGCCACTGGATGGCGCCCTTCGCGATCGAGAAGGGCTTCTCCGAAGCCGCCGACCCGGTGAACGTGCCGACCCGCTCCCAGCGCGGCTGCGCGTGGCGCTCCGCGCGGGGGACGGCGGCCCCCGAGATCTGCCGGAACGCGTCTGGGGCCTCCTGTGGGACGGGGTCGCTCCCCATGGCCATGACCACGCCGATGCCCACCGGAAGCCCGATGACGAGCAGCGCGAGGGGCAGCGCGAACCTGCGGAGCGCTGCGCTCACGGCCGCCCCGGCCGGATGCCGAGCGCGACCGCCACCACCGCCCCGACGAGGACGAGGGCGAGGGCGAGGAGGCGCAGCAACGTCTTCACGGAGTCGCTGAGTCGAGCGGGGTTGTTGAAGGCGACGACCCCGCGGGCGATGTCCTGCTTGCCCGACTTGGGGGTGCCGGCGCGGGTGTCCGTCCACACCGTCAGCGCGCGCGAGGCGTCGGAGATGATTCCGAGCCGTCCTCCGAGGTCGGGCAGGCGGCGGTCGGCGCCGAAGCCGATGCGGGAGCTGAACGCCTTGTCGGAGAGCCGGACGTGGGGCCGGAACGTCTTGCCCTTGTCGAACGAGGTCTGGAAGGACACCTCGTTGAGCACGTTGGTGCGGTCACCCCGGCGGTCGTAGTAGGCGACGTCGAGCCGGCCGTCAGGCGCGACCCCGAGCTTGGGCAGGTACTGAGCGGTCCCGTCGCCGCGCGGCGTGTCGTTCACCCGGACCGGTCCGGTCCAGCGGCTGGCCCCCGGCCCGAGCGACCAGAGCGAGACGTCGGCGTCCCCGGCGCTCCCGTCCGTGAAGCTCGCGTAGAGCCGCCCGTCGTCGCGGTCGATGGCCAGCGACGGGAACGGCGGGGTGAAGACGACGAAGCGCTGCGCGGCCTTGACCGAGCCGACCGGCGATTCCTTCCACGTCGCGCCGCGGTCGCGGGAGCGGGCGAGGACGAGCTCCCACCTTCCGGCGTAGGCCCGGCCGCCGCGGCCCTCATGGCCGCCTGAGTAGTCGAGGTCGTCGTCGCCCAGGTCGAGGTAGAGGACGTTCAGCGCCCCGTCCGGTCCGACCACCGGCGACGGCGCGACGGCACGCAGGCGAGCAGGCGAGCTGACCCGCGCCGGCTTGGTCCAGTTGCGGCCGCCGTCGTCGGAGCGCACCACGCGGATCGGGTTGCCGGTCTGGGCGAACCGGTACAGCCCGAGCTCGGAAGCCGCCACCCAGGTCAGGTAGATGCGCCCCGGGGTCTTGGGGTCCGCGCTCAGGCGGGTGTGGAACGCGCGCGCTCCCAGCGGGGTCGGGATCGGCGGGGCGAGCGTCTCGCCGCCGTCGGTCGACATGGTGATGAACGCGGCGTCGGGGGCGTTGGCCCGGCCCTTGAGCGTGACGAACGTCAGGTAGAGCGTCCCGTCGGCGCCGAAGACGGCGTCCGGCGCGTAGCAGGGCCCCGTCACGCCGCGGGGCACCGGGATCGCTGACTGGACCCACCGGCCGCCGCCGTCGAAGGAGACGCTCACCCCGCAGGAGTACCGCGGCGAGTCGATCTTGCTGACGACGACGAGGTTGGCGGGATCGACCGGGTTGCGGACGAGCCCCGGGGAGTTCGTGGCGCTGATGTCGAGCGGGTTGCGCGCGCCGGTGTCCACCGGGAGGCTCGGGGGCAGGACGCCCAGCGCCTGCGGCTCGTCGTAGGCGGTCGAGACCACGTACGTCCCGACGCCGGTGACGATCAGCGCCAGACCGAGGAACAGCCACAGCAGCCGGCTGCGCGTGGGCGGGGAGCCGCCCGACGAGGCGCGCTTGGCCGGGCGCCCCTTCCCCGGCCGCTCGTCGCGATGGTCGTCGGACTTCTCGTCGGACTCCGTCGTGGCTCCCATCGCGCTCAGCGCTTCCGGCGCGTCCGGGAGATCGACTCGCAGCCCGAGACCCGGTCGACGCGGTCCACGACGGCACGGTCTCTTCCCCTCCCGCACCGCACGTCGTCGCGCTCGCCGTTGCGGGCCTCCAGGTGGTCGTTCCCCGAGCCGCCGTCGAGCAGGTTGCGGCCGTCACCGGCGCGCAGGACGTCGTTGCCCCCCTCGCCGAAGAGCTCGTCGCGGTCGCTGCCGCCCGAGAGCACGTCGTTGCCCGCACCGCCGGCCAGGAGGTCGCGCCCGAAGCCGCCGACCAGCTTGTCCCGGCCGTCGCCTCCGAAGAGGCGGTCGGCGCCCGCGTCTCCGTTCAGGCGATCGTCGCCCGTCTGGCCGATGAGGCGGTCGTTGTCCGCGCCGCCGTCGAGGCGGTCGTTTCCGGTCCCGCCGTCGAGGCAGTCGGCGCTCTGAAGGCCCTCGACGAGGTCGTTGCCGGCCAGGGCGAGGAGCTGGTCGCCGGCGAGCGTGCCGCGGACGCGATCGTTGCCCGCCGTCCCGCGCTTGGCGTTCTTGCACGAGCCGGGCAGCAGCGCGGCCGGCACCACGGGGGCGCCCGCCGGGGCGGCGGCCGGGGCCGGGGCCTGCGCCGCCGGAGCGGCCGCCGGCGGCGGCGCCGGGATCGGCAGCGGCGAGTTGTCGCTGCGGAAGATGTACGCCCGGCCCTGACCGCCCACCACCCCGTTGAACAGGTAGGAGGAGACCGCGAGGTCCATGAACCCGTCGTCGTTGAGATCGCCCATCGGCGTGATGCCGACCCCGAAGCCGCTTCCCCGGGCCTCGTCGGGATCGCGGATCGTCTGCAGCACGCGCTCGGTCTGCGGGTTCATGACGTGGACGGAGCCGACGACGTTCTGGGTCGCCTCGGTGAAGGGGTCGAACCGGAAGCCGCCGACGATCGCCTCGTTGGCCGGGTTCTCGATTCCGCCGACGAGATCGCCGGCGCCGCTGATGCCGCCGCCGAAGTTTCCGCCGATCTTCGGCTCGGGATCATGGAGCGTGGCGAAGTTGAAGCTTCCCTGCCCACCGCCCCCGGCGCCGGTGGGCTCGCCGTTGAAGACGTAGACCTCGCCCTCGTCGGTCTTGGTGACGTTCTGCAGGGCCGAGGGAAGCATAAGGTCCGGGAGGGAGTTCGAGCCGAGATCTCCGGCGGCCCGCCCGGAGTTGAAGTTCCCGCTGAACTGGGTCCGCGCCTGGATGTTCGGGTGGAGGTAGGTGCTGAGGAGCTGCCCGGGCGTCGCCAGCGGGGTGGCCCCCGGCGGGGTGCGCTCGATCCGGGCGGCGTTGATCAGGTACGCGGCGCCGACGTCACGAAAGCCCGCGTCGGGGTTGCTCAGCGGGTAGTCGGCGTTGCGCGAGGGGATGACGAACTCGGGCTTTCCGTCGCCGTTGACGTCGCCGAGGCGGAAGAGGTTGCCGCCGAACTCCGTCGAGCCTGCGGTGCGGCCGTTGCCGCCCTGCGCATCGGGGTTCTGAACCTCGAACATCGCCGTGTCGAGGATCGTGCGGGGGTTCGAGCCGGCGATCAACTCGCCCGAGTAGGCCCACGCCTTGCCGGCCGAGCAGGTGCCTCCGGTCGCGAGTTGGCGGCATTCCGACCCGGGCGCCGCGGACCCGGCCGGCACCGGCGGGTTCGCGCTCGGGTTCCCCGGACCGGCCGTCTCGAGGTAGGAGCGGGCGGTGATGACGATGTCGGGCTGCCCGCCGCCGTCGAGGTCGCCGATGCGCACCCCAGGCGGCGTGAAGGGGCATGGGCCGACTCCGACGTTGTTGTCCTCCGAGGCCAGGCCGGCGCAGGGCGCCATCGCCTGGGGTGAGCTCATGACGCGAGCGAACTGCGGCGCGGCGGGCCCGTTTGGCGTGTTGCGCGCGTACTGGGCGGCCCGGTCGGCGAGCGGCATGTCGATGCGCTTCAGCACAGCGCGGGTGCGCCCGTCGATGACGTACCCGCGGCCGAGCTGGCGGGCACCGGTGGCCGGAGGATCGAAGTTGTTGTCCTGGTTGACCTTCAGGCTCCGCGAGCCCGCCAGGATCTCGGGGATCCCGTCCCCGGGACCGATCACACTCGCGTCGCAGATCTTGTCGTCGTCGGGCCCGTCGCCGCCGGGGCAGCTGCCGATGTCCGGCATCGTCTCCACGTAGACGAACGACAGCCCCTCGTCGGGCGCTATGCCCGATGTCCCGGGGGTGTTCTTCTCCGGCGGGTTGATCCGGTCGATGTTGCGGCCGGTCGCGCCGTCGAAGACGAACACCGAGCCCGGCCCGGTCTGGGACTGCGCGACGAGGAGGTCGGGCTTCCCGTCGCCGGTGAAGTCGGCGCTCGAGATGCCCCACCCGAACGCCCCCCCGCCGATCGGGTCCGGGGAATCGATCACCTGCGCCTGGTAGGTCCGCGGCAGCCCCGGCTGCTGCGCTCCCGCGAGCGCCGGCGCTACCCCTGCTGCCCAACACGTGACAAGCCCGACGAACGCGGCTCGCCCTCCAACTGCTCTTAGACCCATCCCTTCAACGTATGTCATGGGCGCAAGACTTTGCAATAGGTGTACCGGACACTTACCGCCACCGCGCCACAACGCAGAACGGACCCGCTGAAAGCGGGCCCGTTCCGGCTGCGTCGTGGTCGTCGCTCAGCGGACGAGCGAGCGGCGGCGCTGCGTCTCGGCGACCGCGAAGCCCCCGACGATCGCGAGGAGCCCGAGGGCCAGGAGCCCGACGCCGACGGTGAGCGCGCCACCGGCGCCGCCGTTGGACATGTTGTCGGCGCCCGCCGTGAGGGTGGCGGTGCGGCCGGGCACGAAGCCGTCCCACACGTCACCGGTCGCGGTCAGCGAGGAGGCGCTCGGCGCGCGAGCCGTACCGGCGCTGCTCTTCTGCGTGCTCCCGCCGCTGCTGCGCGAGGCCGTCTTGCCGCTCGCCGTGGACTGCGTGGCGGGGGCTGCCGCGGGAGCGCCGAACGCCGGCGCCGCTGCGACGACGACAGGTGCGGCGCTGAACGCCGGCTGCCCGGTGTTCGTGGTCGCCGCCGGGGCGGTCTGGGGCGCGGGCGCCGCCTGGCTGCGCGGCGCAGCCGACTGCGTGCGGGTTGCCTGCTGTGCGCGTGCGCGCTGCTCGCGGCCCGCGGCGCTCCGCGAGACTGCCGGGTCCTTGAAGGCGCCGGCGGTGGGGGCGCTGCTCTGCGTCGGCGCGCTGCTCTGCGCGGGGGCGCTGCTGGACTGCGCCGGGGCCTGAGCGGCCGGAGTCGCAGATGCGGGTGCCGGAGCGGCTGCCGCCGGGGCGGCTACGCGGAAGGATGCAGGAGCCGAGCCACCGGTGGGGCGGGCGGCGGAGATGACGTAGTTCCCCGGGCTCGACGGGGCGGTGATGCTCGTGCTGAATCCGCCGCCTGGGCTCGTCGTGACCGTCTGCGCACCAGTCGGCGAGCTCACGCTGATCGCCGTGTTGCCGGGGAAGTAGGAGCCGTACACGGTGATGGACTGGCCCGGCGAGACCGACTGGCGGTCCACCGAGATGTTGGCCTGCGGATTACAGGCCCAGGCGAGCGCCGACGGGATGATCGCCAGAGCTCCGACGAGGAGGGCGAGGAACACGCCGCGCCGTGATGGACTCGAATGTGACGCAACAGACATCGAACACTCCTTGATCGAGAAAACCCAGATGGGAACCACCCTACGCTTGTCGCCGCCGACATGCTAGGTGCGAGGCGCACCTAAGAGCATAGCTGGCGCGATCAGCACTGTCGAGAGGCCCTCGGCGGCGGTCTCGCTCATGGCCGCAGCGAGCTCGGCGAGCACGCACGGCACCACGCTCGCCTCGGGCCAGCCAACGCGGTGGGCGACCACGCAGCGCGTGCCGTGCGGGTAGCCGTGATCGAGCAGGCGCTGCTGCAGCTCGCCTCCGCCGTGGCGCGTCATATATACGGCCAGGGCCTCCCCGGTCGCGGCGGCCCGGTCGAGCATCGCCAGCGACGTGACGACCAGCGGCCGCCAGTCGGAGCCCTCGGTCAGCTCCCGTCCGAGGTGCGCGGCGGCGGCGGCGTACGCCGTGATACCGGGCACCACCTCCCAGGCGACACCCCGCTCCTCGAGCGCCGCGATCTCGTCGCCCACGTGGCTGAAGACCGACGTGTCCCCCGAGTACAGCCGCGCGACGAGGAGGCCCTCGCCGAGCACCCGGTCGTAGATGGCATGGATGTCCCGCATCGTGGCGGGCGGCCAGGCGACGATCTCGGCCCCCGCGCGTGCGTGCTCGCCGACCAGCGCCTCCGAGGCGAAGGGCCGCCCCCAGATCACCACGTCGGCCGCCGCGAGGACGCGTGCGGCCCGCACGGTGACGAGGTCCGGCGCCCCCGGCCCACCCCCGATGAGCACCACCCGCGCGCGGGCCGCCGGCGGGCCGACGGGCGGTGCCGCGGCCGTGGCATCGGTCCGGTCGTCCACATCCGCACCCTACCGGTGGTCCGGCGAGCTGAGCGGGAGCGTTTGCTACAGATGATGGGTGCGCAGGATCACCGTGACGTCCGCCCTGTCGGGACCCGGGTGCGAGCCGCCCGGCCCCGGCGCCGGGCTCCCGCCGCGCTCGTCGACGTGACGTCTCGCCGCCTGTGGACGACCGCGGCGGCGGCGCTCGCCGCCCTCGCGCTCGCTCCCGCCGGCGCGCACGCCCAGGGCCACGCGCCCGCCGACCACGGCGGCGAGCAGGTGCCGCTGGTGCGGGTGCCGTTCCCGCGCGAGGACGGCTCGCTCACGCCGTACACGTTCGAGCTCGGATACGGGCTGATGACGCTGGTCTACGACACGCTCATGCAGCGGGACGCGCGCGGGGTCCCGCGGCCGCTCCTGGCGCAATCGGTCCGGCGCCGGGGCAACGAGGTGACCGTGCGCTTGCGTGCGGCGGCGCGCTGGCAGGACGGCCGGCCGGTCACCGCCGAGGACGTCGCGTTCACGTTCGGCCTGTTCGAGCGGCGCCCGCATCCGCGCTTCACGCCGGAGCTCCGGGACGTCGCGAGCGTGCAGGTCGTCGACCCGACCACCGTGGTCTTCCGGCTGCGCCGCGCGTCGCTGGGCTTCGTCGACCAGCCGCTGGCCGACGTGCCGATCCTTCCCAAGCACCTGTGGAGCGGCCTCGCGCCGGGTCAGGCGGCTCCCCGGGGCCTGCCCGTCGGCAGCGGCCCGTACCGCCTGGCCGAGCACCGCGCCGGTCGCCTGTACCGGTTCACCGTAAACCGCGGCTGGTACGGCGGCAGGGTGCGGGTGCGCGAGATCCGCGTGCCGATCGTGCGGACCATCGAGGGGGCCCTCAGCGCGCTGCGGCGACGGCGCGTCGACGCGCTTGCGTTCACGCCCGTCGCCGCGGACCGCGCCACCCTGACCGGCGCCGGCCTCGGCGCGCTCGCCGGCCCGTCGTACACCGGGACCGTCCTGTCCTTCAACACCGCGTCGCCGCTCTTCTCCGACGTCCGCGTCCGCCGTGCCGTCGCCAGGTCGCTCGACCTCGACGCGATCGTCACGTCGCTCGGCCCGCGCGGCGGCGAGGCGGCCGCCGTCAGCGCCGCCCGCGGGTACCTGCACCCGCAGTCGGGGTGGACGGCGAACCGGCTGCACCGGTTCGCTCCTGATGACGCGCGCGTGACCCTGGCGGAGTCCGCGCTGCCGCCCGTGACGGTAATCGTCCGCGACAGCGACACGCTGGGGATGCAGGCCGCCCGCCAGGTCGTCCGGGCCCTCGGCCGCGTCGGCGTCACCGCCGGGGTGCGGGCGCTCCCGCTCGATCGCTTCCTCCGCGCCCTCGGCGACCGCGGCACTCCGGGCTCCTTCGAGCTCGCCGTCACCAACACGCCCGCGCTCGCCTCGCGGGATCCCGCGTTCCTGCGCGTGCTCTTCGGCGGCTCGCCCGCCGGGCTGAGCCGGACGGGCTACCGGAGCGCGAGCTTCGACCGCGCCGCCGACGACATCGACGCCGCCGCCTCGACGCGCCAGAGGCGCCGCGCGGTCGGCGACGCCCTCCAAGTGCTCGAGCGCGACGCACCCGTCGTCCCGCTCTACTTCGCCCGCTCGGCGTTCCCCTACCGCGCCTCCGTCTACGACGGGTGGCGGCTCTCGCGGGGCGGTGAGCTGCTCGACAAGTGGTCGTTCATCGGGGAGCGCACCGGGGCTCAGGCGTCCGCGCCCGTGCGTCGGCCCGCGGTCACCGACCCCGTCGACACCCTCGACGACTCGGGTTCGGGCCTTCCGACGGGCCTCCTGCTCGGCGGCGGCGCGGCGTTGCTGGCGATCCTCGGCACGGCGCTGTGGCGGTCCCGCCGCTCGGGCGGGTGAGCCGTCACGCGCTCGGCGCCATCTGCATGACCGTCAGGGCAGCGCCCTGGGGGTCGATCAGGCCGGCGAAGCGACCGACCGGCATGTCCATCGGCTCCTGCGTCACGGTCGCCCCGAGCTCGCGGGCCCTGGCGACGGTGGCGTCGCACTCGCTCACGGCGAAGCACACGCTCCAGTGCGACGGGACCTCGGGTGGGAAGTACTCGTCGGTGACGTGCATCATGCCGCCGACCAACGCACCGTCGAGCTCCCAGACGGTGTAGCTCTCCGGCGCACCCTCGAACCCGGGCCGCCCCGCCGTCCAGCCGAACACCGCGGGGTAGAACGCCTTGCCCGCCTCGGCGTCACGCGTCAGGAGCTCGTTCCAGCACAAGGACCCGGGAGCGTTCACGGCGTCGGCGCCGGCGAAGGTCTTGGGCTGCCAGACCCCGAAGACCGCGCCGCTGGGATCGGCGAAGAACCCCATCCGCCCGATGTCCATGACGTCCATCGGCTCGACGGCGACGCCGCCGCCGGCCGCCTTGACCTTCTCCGCGGTGTCGTCGGCGTCCGCGACGCTGATGTACGTCGCCCACGTCGTGGGCTGGCCCTCCTGCATGTGACCCATCAGACCGGCGACGCTCTGCCCACCAAGTTGGAACATCCGATACCCCCCCGTCTCCTCGACGGGCCCGGGATCCGTCGCGCTCCAGCCCATGAGCTCGCCGTAGAAGGTCGCGGCGGCATCGGTGTCGGGCGACGACAGCTCGACCCACGACGGGGTTCCGGGCGCGTACTCGGGCATGTGTGCTCCTCAGGCAGGCGGGACGGGAGTTCAATGCTGCCAGATCGGGAGGAGCGGCGGGGCGATATTTGCCTCGGCGTGAGCGCCTCGAGCCCTGAGTGTCATCCCCAATGCTATTTATGGTTTCTTCTCGATGCGACTTGCGGATTCGTCACCGAAATTCGCGATGGCGTCGATCCTGGCATTCACGCCAGGACCGGTGTTGCTGAGATCGGGGCGCGAGCGTCTCAACGCGGATGATCAACGCGACCCGGCGAACGTTGCTGCCTGAACGGCTCCCGGCGATTGCGGAGGCTCTGCCTGTCGCGGACGCGGTAAGCCCTCGCGCTGGCGATCAACATGGGAGCTGTCGAGTAGGGCTGTTCTAGGAGTCCGCATAGCCCGTGAGCATTGGTCTGCGAGCTACTGGAGCCGCCGCAAGCGAAAGGGTACGGCGTGCTCAGCGGGCAAGAACCTCAGGCAGACTGCCCGTCCCCGGGCAGCTGCACCGGCCGGCGGTGGGGCGAGTCGGGTCGCGCCACGTGTCGAGCACGATCTGCGCGAGCGTGGCCGCCGCGTTGGTGGCGAGCTCGGGTTGGCGCTGACGCGTGGGGCCGGGACGTCGAGCCGCCGTGGCCGCGTCCGACGCGCGTCCGCAGCGTCCCCATGCCGACGGCGATGTTCATGAGCCCCTGTGCCGTGGGATTGTGCCGTGCGCGTGTTCCCCGGCCAGCGCCAGGGTTCGCCGACGGAGTGAGGCCCTCAGCCCTACCTGCCGGCTCAAGTCCTCAGGCGCCGTCCGAGGCGCGCCAGTCATCGATGCGCCCCTGCGCCTCCTCGGGGCTCATGCCCTCGAGCTCCGTAGGGTCCAAGTGCATCTGGCCGAGCAGCTCGAGGACCTGCCAACCGTGGGGAGCGACGACCTCCTCCTCGATCTCGACCGGGCGATCGACGGGCTTGCCGCTCGAGATGGCCTGCCAGAAGTCGGCCTTGTTGACCTGCACCTGGTCGCGGAGGATCTCGCTGAAGCGCCCGGCCCCGGGCGACTTGTGGCCCGAATGGGAGATGTGCGTGACCAGCGGCTCGCCGGGGGCTGGATGCTTGACGAAGACACGGTGGCTCGAGCCCCACCCCTGCTGCCCCGTCACCTCGGTCCAGCCGTCCGCCTTGAGAAAGGTCTCGATCTGGTTGAACGTGGGGGCGTTCGGCGTCACGCGAGGCCCTCCGGAGGGGCGAGCAGCAGGTCGCGCTGCTCGTCCTCCGGGGTGAGCGCGAACTTCCAGACGAGTGGCAGGAGCGATGCGCGGCCGGTCTCGCGGTAGAACGACCAGCGCTCGACGAAGTGGGTGCAGTACTGCCGCAGCAGCACGAGGGCGTCCTCGACGGCCTCGTCAAACGTCGCGCCCGCGCCGATGAGCGTGAACTGGGGAAGGCTGAGCGACACCTCGCCATCGTCGAAGATCGCACGTGTCTCGAAGCGGGAGCCGGCCACCAGCGCCCGCAGCTCCTCCTGAGCCACCAAGAGCATGCGCTCCTTGCCGCCGTGCCGTTTGACCTCGACAGGCCGGTGCCCGTGGACGACGCCCGTCATGAGATCGGACAGGCCGGCCTTGGCCTTCGTGAAGTCCTCGGACCGGAAGCCGAGCGCCGCATCCAGAGCGACAGGAGGGATGGGAACCATGCAGACACCCTACCAGGCTTTGACCATTCTGGTCAAATTGGTCAGTGGCGTCGTCGATGGTGACGTGAGCCGCCTTCGCGCGGCTCGTGTTCGGCGGGCGGTCCGAGGCCGTGACCGAGGCCTTTGAGGCCGGGCTCAGCATCGGCTACTTGGCCGCGCGGCAGGCCGCCGCCTGACCGCCCGCAGAGCCCGCAACGCCTGACCGCCCGGGCAGGCGAACTGCCTGACCTCGGTGGCGGTGGCGGGAGCTCGGCCGATCAGGGCCCAAGAGATCGCATCGCCAGTCGTCGCTGCTGCCCGGCGCGTCTGTCGCAGTCCTTGTTCTCGACGTGAGTCGACCTTGGAATCCACTCCCAGGTGACGGAATGCCTGTCGGCCTGCTCGATCAACTTCCGCCACAGCGGCACGTTCTTGATCTTGCGGAACTCTCTGGCTTTCCACGCCGAGATCCGGCCTTCGTTGAAAGCCCTGATCACATATTGGCTGTCTGCGTGCACAGTGACGGAGGAGGGTCTCCTGATCGCGGTCAGCCCTTCGATTACGGCGGTCAGCTCGGCTTGGTTGTTGCTCATTGACATCGAGTGCCCCGCCCCTTCCCAGCGATGGATCTCGCCCGTGATCGGGTGGGCCACGGTGAGGACATAAGCCCAACCGCCTGGGTGCGAGTGGTGCAACGCCCTGAACGAGATACCCTGAGCGTCGTCGACCCGTCGCTCTTGATCTAGATCCGCCGCGTTGCGAAGTTCTTCAAGACTCCGCGCGTTGTCGCTGGTTCCGTCTTTCCACTCAACCCTGAGGCGGACTTCGATCTCATCCGCAGGCACCACGTCACTCATCAAGGCGATGAGGCGCTCAGCCAGCGATGCAAGCTGAGCGCTGGTCTCGAACGGCCAGCCCTGATGACCGTCCGCGCGCTTGTCGAATGACCGTTCCATTCCTCCATCACCTTAGGCCCGCGCTCGGCGGGAACCTCCGGCGCACGGTCCTGCCACGGTCGGGCCTCGCCGGGCGCCGGCCCGAGAACGTGAAAATGCCCAATCTGTGGGCGTTTTCGAGGTACCGCTACCGGGATTCGAACCCGGGTTTCCGCCGTGAGAGGGCGGCGTCCTAGTCCCCTGGACGATAGCGGCGCGAGGGTGCGCAGCGTACCAACGTCTCCGGGATCCGGCTGATCTGGCGGGTCCCTGCTCACGTCGCGCAGAACGGCAATCGTGCTGGAGCTATCCCTTGGGCCCCACGAGCTCGTCCAGGCGAGCGACGTCGTACTTCCGTGAGACGTAGACCGTGTGCGGCGCGAGGGTCCACCGCAGACCGAGCCGGTCGCACGCGTCGCAGAAGATCCGCCGGATGTCCGCGGACCGATTGCTGAAGCTGTAGCGCGGGTGGCTCCAGTTGGTGCCGGTGTTGATGAAGCGGCAGCCGTCGGAGTGGATCAGTCCGCGCAGCAGTGGGCCGGGATGCTGGTCGACGAGCTGAGCCTGCCACTCCGCGAGTGTGATCGGCCGCTCGTGCTTCCTTCCCTCGCCGTGCTGGGGGAAGACGCACGGCCACCACTTCGAGTACACCGACAGCACGACGTTGGAGTCGGGTGCGCTCGTCGCGAACCCGCCTGAGCGCAATTGGGGCTCTCTGACTATGGATGTAGGTGAAGTTCGTGTGGTGGCTGCAGGGTGATCGGGCCGCAGCAGAGATGGACGAGCGCGAGGGCGGCGTGGGCTGAGTGGAAGCCGTAGGCGCGGCGGGTGATGAGGCGGACTTTGTTG
>JBBQEV010000031.1:0-38019 GCA_038321325.1 Solirubrobacterales bacterium | reverse complement strand
TCCCGACGCCGACGAAGCTCACGGGAGGGCTCTCGCGCGTTCAGGAACGCGCCAAGCCTGCCACCACCGCCACCACCATCACCACGATGAACGGCGCAAACCGGCCATCCCATGCCCAACTTGAGCGGCGCTCAACACGCGTCGAGAACGGCAGCCGCGGCAACATCATCGCCGTCGACGCCCAGGGGCGACGTGTCCTGGTCCGTCTCGACGGGACCGAGCGAGACGTCGAAGTCGGCGAGAACGCCCTCGGGGCGCTGCGCCTCGCCTACGCCCAGCACCTCTACCGCCAGCAGGGAGCGACGGTCAACCGCGCGGTCTCGCTGACCGGCGGATGGCAGACGACCCGGGAGGGCGCCTACGTCCAGGCCTCCCGCGCACGCGGCGGCATTGACTGGCACGTCTGCCGCGACGACCTCGGCATCGACGGCGACGACACCGACCGCATCGACCGCCTCGCCGCCGCCATGCGCACCCCCGGCACCCAAACCCCATCGATCAACCACGCGCTCACCGACCAGACCACCATCGACCAAGACGACCGCAGCCCCCACCTCCACCGCAGCCCTACCGCGCCACGAACGCGCCACCCGGACACCGCGCGATATGTGGGACCCGAACGTGGACGGTGACGACCGAACTCAAGTCCACGAGGATCCGCCGCGGGCGGCGACCCGGTGCGACGCGACGTCGCCCCTGTGAGGGCGATCGAGTAGCGGTAGCCCTGCGGCGCCGCCGGGCCCCTGGGCGAGCGACACCCGCGCCGGACCGCGGCCGGGCAGGCGCCTCGGCCCCGCCGCCGCCTGCCGGACAGCTGCTGGCCAGGCGCTTGCCGACGAGCTGACGAACACCTCAATGACGCGCTTGTGCGTCATCGACTTGCCCTTCTCGTCGGCCTCGCAGACCTACCCGAGCGGCGATGGGTTCGGTTCCGCTCGAGGTAGTCGGCGGGCACGCACGAGTCGGCGCGGAACACTCCACCCTCACGCGGCAATCGCCGACGAACACCGCCGCGGCGAGTGCCACCTCGCTCCAAAGTGGCAGTGGAGTGGCAGTAGGTGCCGCTTATCGTGCGGTTCGCTGCCCCCGAACTGCGGTCGAAAACCCCATGGATGCTGGTTTTCGCCTGTGTCCGTCGTACTACTTCTAGATGTAGTACATCGCAACGCCCGCCTCGCGCGCCTCGCGCTCGACGACGTCGGCGATGGTGGTGCGGGCGAAGACGGAACGGGCGGCGCCGGCGGCGTCGGCGAAGACGCCCTCGGCCTCGCGGCCGAGGGGGCCGTCGAGGAGCTCGACGATCTCCAGGACGGTGATCTCGGCGGGCGGGCGCGCGAAGGAGTAGCCGCCCTTGACGCCGCGCTGGGACTTCAGGATCCCGGCGCGGCGAAGGGTCGCGAAGAGCTGTTCGAGGAACTGGACGGGGACGTCGCGGCGGCGGGCGAGCTCACCGATGGGCACGGGACCGGCGTCGCCGCTGCGGCCGAGCTCGGTGAGGGCCTTGAGGGCGTAGGGGCTCTTGGTCGTGATCGAGATCATCGGCGGGCTAGCTTCCGCTGCGCACTGTATGCGCTCCGCCGTCCGCTACGCCCCCGCTCTCACGCTGATGGGACTGATCTTCCTGCTGTCGTCGCGGCCGGATCTGCCCCACGTGGAGGGCGGTCTCGACGTCGTGCTGCGCAAGGCCGCGCACATGACGGAGTACGGCCTGCTGTGGGCGCTCTGGCTGTGGGCGCAACCGGGGCCGCGGCCGCCCGCGACGGGCCGCGCGCTCGCGATCACGCTGGCCTACGCGGTGTCGGACGAGGTCCACCAGTCGTTCGTGACCGGCCGGCACGCCTCGCCGTTCGACGTCGCGATCGACGCCGCGGGCGTCGGCGTCGCGGCCGCGATATGGGTCGCCGTCGTGTCGCGGCCGAGGTTCGTGGCGTGTCGCTGACCCGGCGGATCGACGCCTTCCAGCAGCGGCACCCAAGCGTCGGCTTCCCGCTAGCCGTCGTCTACAAGTACTACGACGACCAGGGCGCCTACCTCGCCGCGCTCATCACCTACTACGGCGTCCTCGCGCTGTTCCCGCTCCTGCTGCTCCTGTCCACCGGGCTCGGCCTGGTGCTCAGCGGCGATCCCGGCCTGCAGCGCCAAGTCCTCGACTCCGCCCTGAGCCAGTTCCCCGTGATCGGCCAGGACCTCGGCCGGCCGGGGCAGATCGGCGGCGGAACCGGGGGCCTCGTCGTGGGTGGCCTCGGGTCCCTCTACGGCGGGCTCGGTGTCGCACAGGCCGTCCAGAACGCGATGAACGCGGCATGGTCGGTCCCACGCAACAACCGGCCCAACCCGTTCAAGGCGCGGGGCATCAGCGTGCTGCTGCTCGCGACCGTGGGGCTCGGCGTCCTCGCCACGACGGCGGTGTCGTCGATCAGCACGGCCGGGGGCTTCGGCGAGCAGCTCGGCTCCGGGACGCTCCGCGTGATCGTGCTCGTCGCCACGGCGGCGGTCAACACGTGCATCTTCGCTGCGGCCTTCCGCCTGGCCACCGCCCGGGCGCTGCGACTGGGCGAGGTCGCGCCCGGAGCGCTGCTCGCCGCGCTGGTCTACCTCGGCCTGCAGCTCTCCGGCGCCAGCTACGTCGGCTGGATCGTGGACCGCTCGAGCGCGACGAGCGGCGTCTTCGCGCTCGTGCTCGGGCTCATCGCGTTCGTCTACGTCACCGCGGTCGCGGTCGTGCTCTGCGTGGAGGTCAACGTCGTGCGGACCGATCGGCTCTACCCGCGGGCGCTCCTCACCCCGTTCACCGACAGCGTCGACCTCACCGCGGGCGACCGGCTCGCCTACACCCGCCAGGCGGAGGCACAGCGCCTCAAGGGCTTCGAGGAGGTCGACGTCACCTTTGGTCCCCGCCCGCGCGACACGGACGAGGACTGACCGCCCAGGCCTACAGCCAGCCGCGCTCGGTGGCCATGAGGACCGCCTGCGCGCGATCGACGGCGCCGAGCTTGCCGTAAATGTTGTGCAGGTGCGTGCGTACGGTGGAGGTGCTCAGCGAGAGCTCGAGCGCGATCTGCTTGTAGACCTTGCCCTCGGCCAAGCGCCTGAGGACCTCGACCTCCCGCGTCGACAGCGGGCACGGATCGACCTGGCGGACGCGCCCCTTGACGGGATAGGGCAGGTCGTACATGACCCTGCGCAGCTCGGCCGGCCCCAGGCCGATGACCCGGGCCGACTTGAGCAGCTCCGTCGGGGAGACCTGACCGCCCTGCGCGTAGTGGGAGAGCATGTCGGCCAGGCGGACGAAGGCCGCCTCGCCCGTGGCGTCGTCGGCGTGGTGGCGCTCGATGACCGAGGCGATCTGCTTGGGCAGGCCCCACCGGCGGGCCAGGACCCCGCCGACGAGCGCGTGGTCGACGCCGAGCTCCCGGCGCTCGCGGTGGATGCGCTCCTCGGGGGTGCGCGCGTTGCCGTGGACCTGGTTGGGGTAGCCCGGGTAGGCGTGCATCAGCACAAGCTTGCCGATGTCGTGCAGCAGCGCCGTGACCATGAGGCGGTCGCGGTGCTCGTAGCCGGCCTCCGTCGCCAGGCGGTCGGCGGCGCGCTGGGTCGCCACGCCGTGCAGGCGGAAGCGCTCGGGCGCGGCGTCCCACACCGCGGAGCGCTCGAAGAAGTCGAAGGTGCGCGCCCGGGTGGCGAGGGCCTGGACCGCCTCGGGGGAGAGCAGGTCGACGGCCTCGACGACGGACTCGACGCGGCCGCGCCGCTTGCCCTCGACCTGGTTGGCCAGGCGCAGCACGGAGATGACGAGCGCCACGTCGGACTCCACCGCGTTGACGAGGTCGCTCGTGGACGGGCGCTCCTCCGAGACCACCCGCAGGAGCCGATTGCGCGACTCCGCCAGCGCGGGGAACGCCTCGAGCGCCTCGAAGGCCGAGGTCAGGCGCCGTCCGTGGCCCTCGTTGTGGTTGCGCTGCGCGTCGGCGTTGATGTTCGTGGCGTGGCTCAAAGCGGGCGTGCTCATCGTGGGGGCTCCTCGAAGGGGGTCCCGGTCCCTATCGGCAGGAACGGACGAATGGCTGAGCGCTCGCGATGATCCGTTGCGGCGCGCGGCGCGAACTAGCGCGGCGCGGCCCGCGCAGCGAGCTGCTCGCCTGCGCCCAGATGCGCGGCCAGCGCGCGCAACCGGCGGCGGGTCTCCCACCGGAAGGCGGCGAGGGCGATCGGCTCGACGACGCGGGCGACCAGCTCGGGCCGGCAGGTGAACGTCAACGTGTAGACGACCTCGCTGCGCCCCTCCTCCAGCGTGCGGTGGCGGATCGACGCCGCCCAGCTCGCGAACAGCGGCGGCCGGTTGACGAGCGTGACCGCGGCGAGGTCGGGGCGCCGGAACGTCACGTAGCGCGTGCGGAAGCTCAGCCCGCCGAGCCGCCACCGGGCGCTGCAGACCGCCTCGACGCCCTGAGCGGGCGGGGCGCCCCCGACGGTGTAAGCCTCGCGCAGCAGCGTGTCCCAGGTCAGCCGCCGCGGGTAGTCGTGGACGAGGTCGAACGTCTCCTCGATGCTCGCCGGCACCTCCTGCCGGACGACGGCGTGCGCGGTCACGCGACCACGTCCGGCGCCTCTGCCGCGAGCAGCACGGCGTCGATGCGGGCGAGCGTCTCGTCGCGCCCGAGCGTGGCCAGCGACTCGAAGAGCCCGGGCGAGGCGGCCGTGCCGGCGACCGCCACCCGCACGGGCTGGAAGACGTCCTTGGGCTTGGCCTCGCGCGCGGATGCGACGCCGCGCAGCGACGCGTCGATCTCCGCGACCGCGAACGGGTCGAGCAGGGCGAGCGCTGCGCGGGCGTCGGCGAGCGCCGCGCGGTGGCCGGGGGCGGTCAGCCACTTCCCGCGGGCCTTCGGGTCGTCGGCGGGCCCGTCGTACAGGAAGCCCGTCAGCGGCCAGAAGTCCGCGAGCGTCTGGATCTTCTCCGCCGAGATCTCGGCGCCCGCGCGCAGGCCCGAACGGCCCGTGAAGCGCTCGAGCTCCACGGTCAGCTCGTCCAGCGTCAGCTCGCGCAGGTAGCGGCCGTTCATCCAGCGCAGCTTGGCCTCGTCGAAGCGCGCCGGGCTCTTGGAGACGCGAGCCAGGTCGAAGCGCTCGACGAGGTCGGCGGTCGAGATCAGCGTCTCGGAATCCGCGTCGCCCCAGCCGAGCAGCGCGATGTAGTTGCGGACCGCAGCCGGGAGGTAGCCCGCCTCGCGCAGCTCCTGTACGCCAGCGGCACCGTGGCGCTTGGAGAGCCGCTTGCCGTCGTGGCCGTGGAGCAGCGGGAGGTGGGCGAACGTGGGCGGATCGGCGCCGAGGGCGGCGTACACGAGAAGCTGCTTGGGGGTGTTGGAGAGGTGGTCCTCGCCGCGGATGACGTGCGTGATGCCCGCGTCGTGGTCGTCGACGGCGACCGCGAAGTTGTAGAGCGCGGTGCCGTCGGCGCGGGCGACGACAGGCTCGTCGAGGTGCGCGGCCCGGAACGTGGTGTCGCCGCGCACGAGGTCGGAGACGACGAGGTCGGCGTCCGGGATCCGCAGGCGCACCGCGCCCTGGCCGTCAGGACTGGGCTCACCGCGGAAGCCCGCGGCGTCGCCGTGCTCGAGCTTGTAGGCCTTCACGTCCTCGGCCGTGGCCGTCGTGCGGTAGGCCAGGCCGCGGGCGAGCAGGTCGTCGAGGACCTCGCGGTGACGGCCGGAGCGCTCGACCTGCGAGATCGGGCCCTCGTCCCAGTCGATCTCCAGCCAGCGCAGCGCGTCGAGGATCTGCTCCAGGTTCTCCGGCGTCGAGCGCTCGCGGTCGGTGTCCTCGCTGCGCAGCACCATGGCGCCGCCGGACTGCCGGGCGACGAGCCAGTTGTACAGCGCCGTGCGCGCGCCGCCGATGTGCAGCGCTCCCGTCGGGCTGGGGGCGAAGCGGACGCGCGTCGGGCCGGGCATTGCGGTTGACTCTAGGCAATGCCCCGCAGCGATCGCCTCGTGGTCTCGCCGTGCTGATCGGCGCCCACGTCTCCCCCGCCGGCGGGCCTGCGAAGGCCGTCGAGCGCGGCACCGAGCGCGCCGCCCGGTCGATCCAGATCTTCAACCAGAACCCGCGGGCCTGGAAGGCGACGGAGTACGCCGAGGAGGCGGTGGCCGCCTACCACGGGGCGCTCGCCGCCTCGGAGGTCGACGCGCTGCTGATCCACGCCGTCTACCTGCTCAACGCGGGCTCCGACGACGAGGAGATCCGCGCGAAGACGCTCACGTCGCTGACCGCCTCGCTGCGCGCGGGCGACCGGCTCGGAGCCGCCGCCGTCGTCCTGCATCCGGGCTCCGCGCTGAAAGGGGACGTCGGCGAGGCGATCGCCCGGGCCGGAGCGCTCATCGCCGAGGCGCTGGCCGAAAGCGAGTCGTGCCCGCTCCACCTGGAGAACACCGCGGGCTCGGGCGGGACGCTCGGCCGCTCGTTCGCGGAGCTCGCCGCGCTCCTCGACGTCGCCGGTGGCGACGCCCGGCTCGGCGTCTGCCTGGACTCCTGCCACCTCTACGCCTCGGGCTACGACATCCGCACCGCCGCCGGCCTCACCGACGCCCTCGACGAGCACGACCGCCTCTGCGGTCCCGACCGGCTCGGCTCGCTTCACCTCAACGACTCGAAGGTCGCGCTGGGCTCCAACGTCGACCGCCACGCCGTCGTCGGCGCGGGCGAGCTCGGCGAGGACGGCTGCGCGGTCTTCCTCTCCGAGCCGCGCTTCGACGGGCTGCCGTGCGTCCTGGAGACGCTCAGCGACCCGAAGGATCCGGGCCCCGAAGACATCCGCCGCTGCGAGGCGCTGCGCCGGCGCGGGCTGGCCGCTCGAGGCTGACAGGCGAGTGACGGCGGCGGCGCGTCGTGTCGGCGGCGGCGCTCACGGGCGCCGCGCGAGCAGGTCGTTGAGAGATCCCGCGTCCGGAGGGCGGCTCGGCGTCGGGCGAGCGGCGTGACCCGCGAGAAGGCGGAACCGGTCGTATAGCAGCCGGTTCGGCCTTCTCGAGCCCGCGGTGACCACCGCCTCATCCACAACCCGCAACGACGCCACGCGGTGCTTCACGCCATCGACGGCTCCGCCTCCGCGACGACCGCCGGCCGCTCGGCCCGCTCGTCGTCCGGACCGGCCGCCGGGCGGGCCGGCGCCGGCCCGAGGATCCCGTCGAGCTCGACCCTGAGGCTCGACGTCGGTTTCACCTTGAAGCCGGGACCGAAGAGCAGGAGACGCGGGCCGCCGGACGTGTCGAGCTCGAGCACGACCTCGGCCGCGCCCGGATGCTGCACGAACAGGTGCTTGAGGTCGTCGATGACCGACGCGGGCAGGCGCCGGGCGTCGGCGCGCAGCCGCAGCGCGTCCGGCGCCTGCGGCGCCTGAGCGGCCGCGTCGCGGGCGCGCTCCACCTCGGCCTCGGTCGGGCTGAAGGGGTCGACCTGCTGGGCCAGGACGGCGGTGCCCTTGTCGCTGAGGCTGACCTTGCCCCGCACGAGCAGCACGTCGTCGACCTGCGGCTCGAACTCGGAGAGCGTCTTGGGGAAGAGGAGGAGCTCGACCTGGCCCTCGAGGTCGTCGAGCGTGGCGAACATCATCATCTCGCCGCTCTTGGTCCTGATCTTCTTGGCCTGGGTGACGATCCCGCCGACCGTGACCCAGTCGTTGTCCTTGCGCTCGCCGACCTGCGACAGCCGGCAGTCGACCTTCGCGTACAGCGCCTCCCGCACCTCCTTGAGCGGGTGGGCGGAGAGGAACAGGCCGATGGCCTCCTTCTCGATCGCCAGCAGTTCGCCCTGCTCGAACTCCTCGGCCGAGATCGGCGGATAGGCCGGCGTGAACGCGTCCGCGGACCGCCCGGCCCCGTCGCCCTCGGGCGCGTCGAACATGTCGAAGATCGAGCCCTGGCCGATCTGGGCGTCCTGCTGGGTCTTCTGCCCGGCGGCCTGCGCCTGCTCGAGCACCGCGAGCATCCCCTTGCGCGAGTCCCCGGTGGAGAGGAACCCGCCGCACTTCACGAGCGCCTCGATCGCCTTCTTGTTGACCGCGCGCGGGTCCACGCGCGCGCAGAAGTCCCACAGCGACGCGAACGGCCCGCCCTCCTCGCGCGCCGCCTTGATCGCCTCGACCGCCGCGTACCCCACGCCCTTGACCGCGTCGAGGCCGAAGCGGATGTCGCCGTCGACGACGACGAACTCGTGGTCGGACAGGTTCACGTCGGGCGGTAGCACCCCGATCCCCATCTCCTCGCACTTGGCGGCGAAGAACGGAACCTTGTCCTTGGTGTCCATCACCGAGGAGATCAGCGCCGCCATGTACTCCGCGCAGTGGTTCGCCTTCAGCCATGCGGTGCGGTAGGAGATCAATGCATAACACGCAGCGTGACTTTTGTTGAAGGAGTAGTCAGCACTCTTCTCGTTGGTCTCCCAGAGCCAGTCGACGACGGCCCGCACGGTGCCCGAGCGCTCGCAGCCGGCCCGGAACTCGGGCTCGAGCTTGGCCATCGCAACGCGGTTCTTCTTGCCGATCGCCTTGCGCAGGTCGTCCGCCCTGGCCCCCGAGAAGCCCGCGAGGGTCTTGGAGATCTGCATGGCCTGCTCCTGGTACAGGATCACGCCGTAGGTGCCGCCGATGATCGGCTCCAGGCGGTCGTCGCGGACCTCCACGTGGCCCGGGCTCTTCTTGCCGCGCGCGTAGGCCGGGATCTGGTCCATGGCGCCCGGGCGGTAGAGGGCGACGAGCGCGACGAGGTCGTCGAACTCCGTCGGCTTGACCTGACGCAGAGCCCCCTGCATGCCCTCGGACTCGAACTGAAAGACGCCGACCGAGTCGCCCTTGGCGAGCATCTCGTAGGTGGCCGCGTCGTCCATCGGCAGCGCGTCCATGTCCGGCCGCGCGCCCGAGGAGCGCTCGATGATGTCCAGCGCCGCCTCGATCACGTCGAGGTTGCGCAGCCCGAGGAAGTCCATCTTGAGCAGCCCGAGCATCTCGATCGGCTTCATCGAGTACTGCGTGACCATCCGGTAGACCTTGTTGCCGTCCGCGTCGAGCGAGCGGGCGTCGGCGAGCTGCAGCGGGACGACGTCGGTCAGCGGCATGCCCGCGATCACCACCGCGGCGGCGTGGATCGAGTTGTTGCGCACGATCCCCTCCAGGCCCCGCGCGACGTCGATGACCTGCTTGGCGATCGGGTCGGCGTCGTACTCCTTGCGGAGGTCGGCGCCCTCCGCGAGGCACTGCTCGAAGCTCGGCGAGCGGCCCTGCTCGGGGTCGGGGATGAGCTTGGCGAGGCGGTCCCCGACGCCGTAGTCGTGGCCGAGCACGCGCGCCGCGTCCTTCGTTGCCGCCCGCGGCAGCATCTTGCCGAAGGTGATGATCTGCGCGACCGACTCGCGGCCGTACTTCTCCACGACGTACTGCATCACGCGCTCGCGGCCCTTCACCGAGAAGTCGATGTCGATGTCGGGCATCGACACGCGCTCGGGGTTCAGGAAGCGCTCGAAGAGCAGGTCGTGATGCAGCGGGTCGAGGTCGGTGATCCGCAGCGCATAGGCGACCAGCGAGCCGGCGGCCGAGCCGCGGCCGGGGCCGACGGCGATGCCGTGGTCCTTCGCCCACTTCACGAAGTCCCACACGATGAGGAAGTAGGCGTCGAAGCCCATCTTGGCGATGACGCCGAGCTCCATCTCCATGCGCTCGACCGCAGCGGCGGGGATCGGGTCGCCGAAGCGCCGTCGCAGCCCCTCCACGACGCGGTCGCGCAGGAACTCGCCCTCGTCGCGATCCTCGGCGAGGAAGCGCGGGATGAGCTGCTTGTCGAGCTCGATGGCGAGCTCGCAGCGCTCGGCGATCTCGACGGTCGAGGCCAGTGCCTCCGGCCACTCCGCGAAGTCCGTCGCCATCTCCTCGTTGCTCTTGAGGAAGAACTCGTTCGTGTCGAAGGACATGCTCGGCGACGCGAGCGTGCTCTTGGTCTGGACGCAGAGCAGCGCGGCGTGGTGGTGGTAGTCCTCGCGGCCGAGGTAATGCACGTCCCCCGTCCCGACGAGCGGGCGGCCGACCTCGCGGGCGATCTTGACGATGCCCGCGTTGGCCTTGTCCTGCTCGGGGATCCCGTTCTTCTGGACCTCGAAGTAGACGTCGTCGCCCCCGAAGACCTGCATGAGCTCGTCGACGTGGGCGCGGGCCTCGCCGGGCTGGTCGGCGACGAGCCGCTGGCAGAAGCGCGAGGCCAGGCAGCCCGTGAGCGCGATGATCCCCTCCGCGTGCGCCTCGAGCTGAGCCATGTCGAGGCTGGGCTTGCCGCGCTGCAGCCCCTCCAAGAAGCCCGCGCTCGAGAGCTTGACGAGGTTCGCGAAGCCCTCGTCGGAGGCGGCCAGCAGCGTCAGGTGGTTCCGCTCCACGCGGCCCGGGCCGCGGCTAGCGTGGTCGTCGACGAGGTAGATCTCACAGCCCGCGATCGGCTTGACGCCGTGCTTGCGGCAGGCGAGGAAGTGCTCCACCGCGCCGTTCATCACTCCGTGATCGGTCAGCCCGAGCGCGGGCTGCCCGAAGGCCGCGGCCCGCTCGGCGAGCGCGTCGATCTTGGCGGCTCCGTCGAGGAGCGAGTACTCCGAGTGGACGTGCAGGTGGGCGCAGGCGGGGACGGTCACGACTTGCGGGGATGCTAGGTGGCCCGGCGGACGCGATAGGTCGCCGGGGCGCGCTCGTTCCCGCACCTTCCGGGAAGCGAGCGCTCGGGCACTCGACGTTGTCGCGGCCGTGGTTCGCGGCAGGGCTCCGCGGGCGAGCCCCGAGGCGATCAGGCGGGGAGGCCCTGAACGTCCCGCAGCCAGCCCCGGAGTGACGCCACGGCCTGAGCGTCGCCCTCGTGCACGGCGGGCGCGGTCCCGGCGAGCAGGCCGAGCAGCCCGTCGGCGGCGACCGTCACCGTGGCGTCCGCAACGAGGAGCTCAGGGGCCTCGGGGATCACCGTGAGCGCCCCGTCGGGCTCGGCGCGCACGAGCGTGCGGTCGCGACCGTCGTCGGCGCCGACGACGACGTAGGCCACGCAGAAGTCGGCCCCCCGGACCCGCTCGGAGGGCACGCCGAGGCACAACAGCGCGAGCAGGTCACCGGGGCGCGGGCGGACGCCGGCGGCCAGCAGCTCGGGCAGGCCGACGGGCGCGGCGAGCGCGCGCAGCAGGCGGCGCAGTCGGCGCCGGCGCCCCCGGACGGTGACCCCGCGCAGGCGGCGGAGCGGCGCCCCGGCGACCAGTGGCGCGAGCGCCGCGACCGGACCCGTCAGGCGGAACTCGGGGTCTCCGGGCGCCTGCGCCCCACCCGAGGTGACGACGACATCGTGCTGCCGCCGGACGCGCACGTGATGGTGGCCGGTCGCGGGCAGCTCGAGGTGATAGGTGACGTCGTTGCCGGTCCGGCCGGCCTGGACGGGCAGCGCCGCGACGAGCAGCCGCTCGGCGGTCGCGGCATCGACGGCGGCAAGCCTCGCGAGGGCCGCGCCGAACCAGGGCCCGGTCGTCGCCGCAGCCGGGGCCATCGCCGCCCCGTCGTCGGCGCGCCCGGCCAGCGGGTCCGGCGCGGACGAGGGGGCGAACTCGCCGCGGTCGACCGCCTCCCAGTCGGCGCGCTGCTCCGGCGCGCCAGCAACCTCCGGGCTGACGGCGTCATCGCCGACCGGCTCCGGCCCCGGCACGTCGGCCGGGCCGGAGGACGGTAGGGCCGTGGGCCCCGGCGCCTGAAGGGCATCTCCGGCGCCCGGGGGCGGCTCGTGCCCCGGCTCCTGCCCGGCTGCGCGCAGGCGGGCGGCCGCGCGCGCGAGGTCGACGACCACCGTGGTCGGCTCTCTTCTCGCGGTGACGGCTTCGCCGGGAGGCGCGAGCGCCGGGTGGCCGGCAAGCGCGGCGGGGAGCTGGGCGTCGCGGAGCGGGCTGCCGTCGCCGGGAGCCCGTGGGCGCCCCGGTTCCTCCCCGGACGTGTCGAGCGCGGCGGCGGCGCCCTCCGCGGCGTGCCGGAGGTCGGGGTCGGCCTCCGGGGCATCTCCCTGTGGCGCCGCGCCGAGCCCCGCCCGCAGCTCCGCGAGCGCCCCGTCGAGGCGCGACTCGAGCGTCGTGCGTCCGGCGAGCTCGGCCTCCAGCACCGAGCGGACGGCCTCGGCGCTCTGCGCCCGTGCGCGCGCGGCTCGGAGCTCTCCGACCAGGCCGGTCAGGTGCGCCTCCCGCCGCAGATCGAGCGCCGCGGTGCGCTCAAGCGCGGCCGCCGCGAGCCGCCGCGCTTCGGTCGCGGCGGACGCCGCGCCGGCCAGCCGCGCGGTGAGCTGCTCGACGCCGGCCACGTCGAGGCCGAGCTCCGTGGCCTCGCTCGCGGACCGCTCGGCCGCGTCGCGGCGCTCGAGCTCCGCGAAGGCGGCATCCAGCTCGGCCCGCAGCCCGTCGACCAGGCGCTCGACCGTGGCCAGACCGGCCTCGTGAGCGCTGCGTCGGCGTTCGAACTCGGAGCGCAGCGTTCTCTCGGCGTCGGCGAGCTCGGTCGCGAAGCCCACGCGTTCGACCTCCACGAGCGCCTCGAGTGCGGTGCGCCGGAGGCGCTCCGCCTTGAGCTCGCGCTCCAGTTGGGCGGTGCGCGCGCGAGCGGCCTCGGCCTCCGCCTCCCGCGCCGAGAGCTCCGCGCGGCTCGTTGCCAAGCGCGCCGTCGCGGCGCGCTGCTCCTCCTCGCGGACCACGAGCTCGGCGCGCAGCCGCTCGCGGTCGGCGACGGCCTCGTCGGAGCGCCGCTTCTGAGCAGCGTCCGCCTCGGCGCGCACCCGCAACTCCTCGAGCGCGTCGCGGAGGCCGCCGATCCGCGCGCCGACCTCCTCCTGGACGGTGACGCGGCGCTCGAGCTCGTGCTGCAACCGGCCGACCTCGGCGGCGAGCCGCTCCCGCTCGGCGGCCAGCGCCTGCGCGGCCTCCGTGCGCGCCGTGTCGACCCCGCGACGCGCGCCCGCGAGCGCCTGGACGATCTCGGTCGCTCGTCGACCGGCATCGCGCTGCTCGGCGCGCAGACGCGTGACCTCCGCCTCCAGGCGCCGGGCGCTGCCCGACTCGGCCTCGAGCTCGACGCGCCGCCGTTGCTCGGCGTACCCGCGCTGGAGCGCGGCCGTCAGCTCACGCTCGGCGCGCTGGAGATTGGCGGCCAGCGTCCCGCGTTCGCGCTCGGCGGCGGCCAGGCGCCCTCCGGCCTCCTCCAGCCGCTGCTCGAGCGCGGCGACCACGCGCTCGCCGCGTGGACCGCGCTCGGGCCCCCGGTCGCCGGCGAGGTCCGTCCGGCGGGCCCGGCGCTCCGCGAGCACCCCCGGATCGACGACGCGGCCGGTCTCGGGGTCGAAGGGGGCATCAGGGTCGGACGGCACGGCCACGTCTCCCGGATTCTACGCCGCCACCGGGCGACTACATAAAAATGGCAGATTAGTCGCCGGTGACCGGCTCGGCGGGGTCCGACTCGCCGTTGCGCAGGCGATAGGCCAGTCGCGACTGCAGGGACCACAGCTCGATGAAGCCGGGCGACGCCTGCTGGCTGAACAGGCCGCCCGAGGTCTCGAACGTCGCGAGCTGCATGTCGTACACCGCGTTCGGCGACTCGCGGGTCACGACGCGCGCGTGACCCTTGAACAGCTTGACCGCGATCGTTCCCGTGACCTGCTTGGAGACCTCGTCCATGTAGGCGCCGAGATCGGTGCGCAGCGGCTCCCACCACAGCCCGGCGTAGACGAGATAGGCCCACTTGCGGTCGAGCTCGCCCTTGAACTGGTTCTGGTGGATCGTGCAGACCAGGCGCTCGAGCTCGGCGTGCTCGGCGAGGATCAGCGTCGCGGCCGGCACCTCGTAGATGTCACGGACCTTCAGCCCGACGATGCGGTCCTCGATGTGGTCGACGATCCCGACCCCGTGCTTGATGCCGATGTCCTGGCAGCGGGTGATGAGCTCGACGAGCCCCAGCTCCTCACCGTCCAGCGCGGTCGGCACGCCCTCGGTGAAGGTGATCGCGATGGTCTCGGGCTCGTCGGGCGCGAGCTCGGGCCGGGTGACGAGCTGGAAGACGTCGTCGTCGGGTGCGTGCGAGAGATCCTCGATCCACTTGCCCTCCGAGCTGCGGCCCCAGAGGTTGTCGTCGATCGAGTACGGCGTCTGCTCCGCGCCGCCCTTGATCGGGATCCCGTGCTCGCGCGCGTAGGCGATCTCCTCCTCGCGGCCCATCTGCCACCCGCGGACGGGCGCGATCACCTTCAGCCCGGGCGCGAGGGTTGCGACCGTCGCCTCGATGCGGACCTGGTCGTTGCCCTTGCCCGTGCAGCCGTGAGCGATCGTGTCGCAGCCGTGTTTGAGCGCGTACTCGACCGCGAGCTTGGCGATCAGCGGGCGCCCGAGCGCGGTGAACAACGGGTAGGCCAGGCCGTAGATCGCGTTGGCCTTGATCGCCGGGAGGATGAAGTCGTGGGCGAACTCCTCGCGGGCGTCGACGACCTCGGCCGCGACCGCGCCGAGGTCGATCGCCTTGCCTTTGACGACGTCGTAGTCCTCGCCGGGCTGGCCGAGGTTGACGGTCAGCGCCACCACCTCGGCGTCGTACTCGTCCTGGATCCACTTGAGCATCACGCTGGTGTCCAGGCCGCCCGAGTAGAGCAGCAGCACGCGCGAGACCTCGCCCTTCTCGGCCAGGTAGCTCGCGGTGCGGGTATGCGGCGTGCGCTCGGTCTCGGGCATCGCCTCAGCAGGATATGGATCCATCGCCTACGCTCGCTCAGTGCTTTGGGTCGTAAGTTCCGTCGCCGGATCCGAAATGGATCGTCGCGTCATGGCGTTCGGCGACGGCCTTGCTCGTACTCGGCGTACTTGCGGGGCCGTCGCCGGGCGCCAGGACCCGGCGAGGCGCTCGGATCCGGCCACGGAACTTCGGAATCAGAGCACGTAGATGGCGGCGATGAAGTGGTGGGGCTGGGGGCTGGAGGGCGTGGCCTTCACGCACGAGGACAAGCCGGGGCTGCGCCCGTTCATCGCCGAGCACCTCGGCCTCGACGTCGCTGAGCGCGCGGAGCCGCCGAAGGCGTTCGCGGCGCTGACCGTCCCCGAGCCCACGCTTGGAGACGCGCTGCGCGCCGCGCTCGAGGACGCCGTCGGCGCCGAGCACGTCACCACCGAAGCGCACGACCGGGTCGTCCACGCGCGCGGCAAGAGCCTGCGCGACCTCGTGCGCCAGCGCCGCGGCGACCTCCCGCGGATCCCCGACGTCGTCGTGCGGCCGGGAGGCGAGGACGAGGTCACCGCGGTCCTGCGGGCGGCGCTGGCCGCCGACGCGGTGGTCATCGCGTTCGGCGGCGGCTCGAGCATCTCCGGCAGCCTGGAGGCCGAGGCCGGCGAGGAGCGCCCGGTGGTCTCGGTCGACATGGCCCGGCTGGACCGCGTGCTGGAGATCGACGCCGCCTCGCGGACCGCGCGCGTGCAGGCCGGCGTCTTCGGCCCGCACCTCGAGCAGCAGCTCTCCCGCCAGGGCTGGACGTTCGGGCACTTCCCGGACTCGTTCACCCACTCGACGCTCGGGGGCTGGATCGCCACCCGCTCCTCGGGGATGCAGTCCGACCGCTACGGCGACATCGCCGACCTGACCCGCGGCGTCCGCGTCGTCACGCCCGCGGGCACGCTCGTCACGCGGCCGGTGCCGAGCGCGTCGACCGGCCCGAGCCTGCGCGAGATGGTGCTGGGCTCCGAGGGTCGCCTCGGCCTGATCACCGAGGCGACCGTGCACGTCCAGCGCGTCCCGGACTCCCGGGTGATCCTCGGCTACCTGTTTCCCAGCTTCACCTCGGGCCTGGCCGCGATGCAGGAGATCGCCGCCGCGGAGGTCGCACCCTCGATCACCCGGATCTCCGACGCGCCCGAGACCCTCTTCTCCTTCGCGACCCGCAAGCGCTCCTCACCCGTCGACAGGCTGAAGTCCAAGGCGCTGACGACGTTCCTGGAGCGCCGCAAGGGCTTCGACCTCGGCGCGATGTGCCTCTCCTTCATCGGATACGAGGGCACCGGGGAGCACGTCAAGGTCCAACGCAAGGCGGTCGGGCGGATCGTCACCCGCCACGGCGGGGTGTGCATCGGCGCGAGCCCCGGGGAGCTCTACGACCAGAAGAAGTTCGACACGCCGTACATCCGCGACTTCCTGCTCGACCGCGGGTGCCTGGCCGACGTGTCGGAGACCGCGGCGCCCTGGAGCCGGCTCCAAGCGGTCTACGAGGCGGCCCGCGGCGCGGCGGACGGCGCCTTCGCGGCGCTCGGGGTGCAGGGCTACGTCATGTGCCACCTCTCGCACTCCTACCACTCGGGCGCCTGCCTCTACTTCACGTTCGGCTTCCTGCCCGCGCCCGGCGGCGCCGATGCGCTCGATCAGTACGACGTCGTCAAGGGCGCCGTCCAGCAGGCGTTCGTCGACCACGGCGCCACGCTGTCGCACCACCACGCGGTCGGCACGGAGCACGCGCCGTGGCTCGAGCAGGACGTGTCCGCTCCGGGGGTCGCGCTGCTGCAGGCGCTCTTCGCGGGCGCCGACCCCGGGGGGAACCTCAACCCCGGCAAGATCGTCGGAGCACGAAAGGTTGCCGCGCCCGCGGGAAACCGCACCGGCGCTCCGGAGTAGCAGGCTGCATGAGAGCGAGCGAACCCGCTCCGGAGCCGGCGGCCCTCGACGCGCCGTGGGCCCGGACCGTCCCCGCGCGGGCCGCCCGCGAGCTCATCGTGTGCGGGGTCCTGGGTGCGTGCATGGACACCTACACCCGCCGTACGGTCCTCGGCCACGAGAACCTCCAGAGCCAGCGCGGGCCGGTCATCTTCGTGGCCAACCACGCCAGCCACATGGACACCCCCGCGCTGCTGCGCGCGCTGCCGCCGCGCTGGCGCCGGCGCACGGTCGTCGCCGCGGCGACCGACTACTTCTACTCCGATCCCAAGCTCGCGGCCGCCGTGTCGCTCGCCTTCGGGACCGTCCCGCTGGAGCGCCGCGGCGGGGGCCTGGGCGCGGGCCGCGTCGACCACCTCGACGAGCTCTTCGCGACGGGCTGGTCGCTCGTGCTCTTCGCCGAGGGCACCCGCTCGCGGGACGGAAGCGTCGGCCGGCTGCGCTCCGGCGCCGCGGTGCTCGCCGCGCGGCACGCCCTGCCGATCGTCCCGGTGCACGTGGCGGGCACCCACGCCGCGATGCCGACGGGCCGGCGCTGGATGCAGCGCGGCCCCGGCCCCGGCCTCGGCAGCCGCCACCCGATCGAGATCCGCTTCGGCGCCCCGATCCGGCCCCGCGAGGGCGAGGCGCACGCCGACGTGATGGAGCGTGTCCGGCTCTTCCTGGCCGAGAGCGGCGCGGCGACGAGCCCGGACCCGTACGTGCGGACGGCCGAGGCCCCGGCGACCGAGGAGCCCGCCGGGCAGGCGGCGGCGTAGGCCGCCAGCGGGCCGAGCGCGCGCTCTACCTCGCGGATCGCGCGAAGAAGACCGCGCTCAACGCTCAGGGCGAGCGCTAGGCCAGCAGGCGTCGCAGCCGGGCGAGCGCCTCGTCGACCTCCGCGTCGGTCACGACGAGCGGCGGGAGCAGGCGGACGGTTGCCGGGCCGGTCGCGTTGAGCACCAGGCGCTCCTCGAGCAGCGCGCGGCGCACGAGGTCGGGCGCCCCGCCGTCCACGAGGTCGAAGGCGTTCATGAGCCCCGCGCCGCGCACCGCGCCGGCGCCCGGCAGTTCGGCGAGCGCCCCGCGGACGCGCTCCCCCCGCGCGCGGATCCGCGCGAGCAGCGCCGGGTCACCGACGACGTCGAGCACCGCGTGCGCGGCGGCGCAGATCACCGGCCCGCCGGGGAAGGTCGAGCCGTGGTCGCCGGGGGCGAACACGCCGGCGTAGGCCCGACCGGCGAGCAGCGCGCCGATCGGCAGCCCGCCGCCGAGGCCCTTCGCGGTGGTGAGCAGGTCGGGGACGACCGGGGTCTGCTCGAAGTGCCACAGCGTCCCGGTGCGCCCGAGACCGCACTGGACCTCGTCGAAGATCAGCGCCGCGCCGTGCGCGTCGCAGGCCTCGCGCGCGGCGAGAAGCACGTCGTCGCCGAGGACCCAGACGCCGCTCTCGCCCTGCACGGGCTCGAGGATCAGCGCGGCCGTCCGGTCGTCGACCGTCGCCCGGATCGCCGCCGCGGTCGGCTCTACGGCCCGGAAGCCCGGGACCATGGGCGCGAAGGGCGCCTGCTTGGCCTCCTGTGGCGTCGCGCTCAGCGCGCCGTAGGTGCGCCCGTGGAACCCGCGGTGCAGCGACACGACGTCGCCGCCCTGCTTGGCCTTGCGCGCGCACTTGATCGCCGCCTCGACCGCCTCCGCGCCCGAGTTCGTGAAGAAGACCTTCGTGCCGTCGCCGAGCGAGCTGCGCGCGAGGCGGCCGGCGAGCGCGACCATCGGCGCGGTGTAGTAGAGGTTGCCGACGTGGATGAGCCGGGCGGCTTGCCGCTGGATCGCGGCGACCACCGCGGGGTGGCAGTGGCCGACGTTCGAGACGCTGATCCCGGCGAGGAAGTCGAGGTACTCGTTCCCGTCGGCGTCCCACAGCCGGGCGCCCTCCCCCCGGACGAACTCCACTCCGAAGCGCGCGTAGTTCGCGGTGAGGTGGTCGTCGGAGATCATCTTCAGGTGGCCGCCCGGATCTTCGTGCCGATGCCCGCGTCGGTGAACAGCTCGAGCAGCAGGGAGTGCGGGACGCGGCCGTCGACGATGTGGGCGAACGTGACCCCGCCGTGGATCGCGTCGACGCAGGCCTGCAGCTTCGGGCGCATCCCGCCGTGGATGTGCTCCAGCGCCCGCTCGACCTCGTCGGTCGGCGCCTGGGAGATGACCGAGTCCAGGTCCTCGGGGTCGCGCATCCAGCCCTCGATGTCGGTCAGGAAGACGACCTTGTAGGCGCCCATCGCCCGCGCCACCGCCGCGGCGGCCTCGTCGGCGTTGACGTTGTACGAGTTGCCCTCCCGATCGGCGCCCACCGACGCGATCACCGGGATGTAGTCCTGGGCGATGTGGTTGAGCACGTCGACGTCGACGCGGTCGATCCGCCCGACGAAGCCGATGTCCTCGCCGCCGGGAGCGGCCAGGCGCGACACCCGGAAGAGGTTCCCGTCGTCCCCGCTGAGGCCGACCGCCGCCTGTCCGTGGCGCCCGAGGCGCTGCACGATGTCCTTGTTGACCTTGCCGACGAGGACCATCTTGGCCACCTCGACGGTCTGCGCGTCGGAGACCCGCAGGCCCCCGACGAACTTCACCGGCAGCCCGAGGCGCTCCATGTAGTCGGTGATCTCCGGCCCGCCGCCGTGCACGACGACCGGGTTGAGCCCGACGTACTTGAGCAGCACGACGTCGCGGGCGAACTCCTCGCGGAGCATCGGGTCGACCATCGCCGCGCCGCCGTACTTGACCACGATCGTCTTGCCGTGGAACTCGCGGATGTAGGGCAGCGCCTCCAGGAGGGTGCCGACGTCGCGTTGCGGCCGGACGGTCACGTCGTGTAGTCCGCGTTGATGGTGATGTAGCCGTGGCCGAGGTCGGAGAAGAAGACCTCGGTCTCGGCGCCGTCGCCCGGCAGCCCGACGGCGTACTCGACCTCCTCCGCGCTCACCCGCCGCGCGAGCTCGGGCGTGTCGTGGGCGACGGCCTGCCCGCCCGCGGCGACCGGCATCCCCTCGATCGCGATGTCGAAGGCGAGCGGGTGGCTGTAGGGGAGGGCCATGCCGATCGACTGCGCGATGCGACCCCAGTTCGGGTCGCCGCCGTAGAGCGCGGTCTTGACCAGCGGGGAGTTCGCGATCGCCCGCGCGACGTGGTCGACGCCCTTGGCGTCCCCGCCGCGCACCACGACGCGCCCCACGCGCCGCGCCCCCTCGCCGTCGGAGACGATCAGCAGCGCGAGCTGGCGCAGGAGCGCGTCGAGCGCCTGGCCGAACGCGATCTCGTCGGCGGACTCCGGCGCGACGCGGACGCCCGACGCGCCGCTGGCCTGCAGGATCACCGTGTCGTTGGTGGAGAGCTGGCCGTCGAAGGAGATGCGGTCGAAGGAGCGCTTGACGCAGACCCCGAGCAGCAGGTCGGCGGTGACGGCTTCGAGCGCCGCGTCGGTCTGCACGAAGCAGAGCATCGTTGCGAACGCGGGCTGGATCATCCCGGCGCCCTTCGCCTGCGCGCTGATCCGCACGGGACCGCCGGAGAGCTCGAGCTCCAGCGTCACGCGTTTCTCGAACGCGTCGGTGGTCATGATCGCGGCGGTGAAGCCGGCGTCGTCGGCGCCCAGCTGCGCCGAGGCCGCCAGCAGCCCGGCGACGACCTTGCGCCCGTCGAGCTGCACACCGATCACGCCGGTCGAGCAGACCGCGACCTGGTCGGCCTCCGCTCCCGCGGCCATCGCGGCGGCGCCCTGCATGCGCGCGGCCTCGTCGAGCCCGCGGTTGCCGGTCGCCGCGTTCGCGGTGCCCGAGTTCGCGGCCACGACGCGGATCGCGTCGAGCCGCGCCCGCTGCTGGCAGACGAGGACGGGCGCGGCGAGGACGCCGGAGCGCGTGAAGCGCGCGGCGCTCACGGTCTCCGGCGGGCCGCTGACCATGAGCCCGAGGTCGATCCCGCCGTCGGCCTTCAGGCCGCAGGCGACGCCCGCGGCGCGGAAGCCCTGCGGCAGCCCGCCCCCGGCGACCTCGGTCAGCCCGGCGGGCACGTCGACCCAGCGCGAGGTGAAGAATCCACTCACGGCGCGATCCCCTCGCTCTCGGGCAGCCCGAGCATGAGGTTCAGGTTCTGCACGGCCTGCGACGAGGTTCCCTTCCAGAGGTTGTCGATCGCGGCGAAGACCAGGGTGCGGCCCGTCCGCGGGTCCTCGGCGACGTGCAGCGCGCAGACGTTCGTCTCGCGGACGTCGCGCACCCCGGGCGGCCCGGCGACGAGCTCGACGAACGGCTCGCCGGCGTAGGCGGCCGCGAGCAGCTCCGCGGCGGGCGGGGCCCCCTCGTGGAGGCGCAGGTAGCAGGAGAGCAGCTCGCCCTGGTCGAGCGGGAGCATGTGCGGCGTGAACGAGATCGCCAGGCCCGCGGGCCCGCCGGCCGCCTCGAGCTCCTGCTCGATCTCCGGCGTGTGGCGGTGCCGGGCGACCTTGTAGGGCGTGACGTTCTCGTCGACGGAGACGAAGTGCGTGGCGTCGGTCGCCGCGCGGCCCGCGCCGCTCACGCCGGTCTTCGCGTCGATCACGACGTCGGTCAGGTAGGGGGCGAGCGGCGCGAGGGCGAGGACGGCGGCGGTGGGGAAGCAGCCGGGGTTGGCGACCAGCTCCGCCTCGCGGAGCTCCTCGCGGTAGCGCTCCGGCAGGCCGTAGACGGCACCGGTGAGCAGCGCGGGCGCGGTGTGCTCGACGTACCACTCCTCGTAGGTCGCCAGCGAGCGCAGCCGGAAGTCGGCGCTGAGGTCGACGACCTTGACGTCGCGCGCGCGCAGCGCCGCGACGGCCGGGGCGGCGGCGCCGTGCGGGTAGGCGACGATCGCCGCGTCGACCTCCCCGTGCGGCCCGTCGACGTCGAGCACCTCGAGCACCGCGTCGACGCGGTGGTGCGGGTAGAGCGCCCGGAGCGGCTGGCCGGCGTCCGAGCGCGACGTGACCGCCGCGAGCTCCAGGCGCGGATGGCGCTGCACGAGCCGCGCCGCGAGCGCCCCGGCGTAGCCGCTCGCCCCGGCGACGAGCACCCGGCTAGCCATGCGCCCCGCCTCCCGTCGACTTGTCAGTTTGCCACCGCTGCGGTGGCAAACCGACAAGTCGACCTGCGCTCGCGCTACCCACGCAGCTCACCGCCCAGCTCCGCCGCGAGCGTGCGCACGATCTTCTCGCGCGCCGGGGCGACGTCGGCGTCGGTGAGCGTGGCGTCGGCGGCGCGGAACTCCAGGTGCAGCGCCAGCGACCGCTTGCCGGGGGCGAGCTGCTCACCGGCGTAGACGTCGAACACCGAGGCGTCGGCGAGGCGGTTGCCGCCCGCGCCGCGCACGACCGCGAGGACGCGAGCCGCCGGAACGGCCTCGTCGAGCACGACCGCGAGGTCGAGCCGCAGCGCCGGGAACGTCGTGAGGTCGGAGTAGGTCGTGACGCTGGGCGCGGCGGCGAGCAGCCTGCCGAGGTCGACGGCGAAGATCGCGGCGGTCTGCGGGAGGTCCCACGCGCTCGAGACCGCGGGATGCACCTCGCCGACGAAGCCGGCCCGCGTGCCGTCGATCGCCACGGCGGCGCTGCGCCCGGGGTGCAGGAACGGCCAGGCGTCCTGGGCGGGGGTGAAGGCGGCCTCGACGCGCAGCGTGGCGAGCACGTGCTCCAGGACGCCCTTGATCGCGAAGAAGTCCGCGGCGATCGCCGCGCCCGCGCGCCAGTCCCCGGGCGTGACGGGACCGTGGAGGAGCGCGGCGAGCGCATGGTGCTCGTCGGCCAGGCCGTCCTCGCCGCCCACCCGGTACACCGCGGCGCTCTCGAACAGCGCGAGCGCGGTGGTGCCGCGGGCGACGTTGTGCGCGGCCACGTCGAGCAGGGAACCGACGATCGTCGGGCGCTGGATCGCCTGCGCCTCGCTCATCGGGTTGAGCAGCGCGACGTGCGCCGTCGCGCCGAGGCGGAGCTTCTCCAGGGTCGCCGCGTCGGTGAACGACCAGCCGGCGATCTCGCTGAGCCCGAGCCCGACGAGGGCGTCCTCGGCGCGCCGGCGGCCACGCTGGGCCGGGGTGAGCCGGGCGGCGGCCAGCGTGCGGTTCTCCGGGAGCGTCGCGGGGAGCGCATCGAGGGCCGAGAGGCGCGCGACCTCCTCGATCACGTCGACCTCGCGGGTCACGTCGTTGCGGCGGAACGACGGGACCGCCACGTCGAGCCCGCCCTCCGCGTCGGCGACCCCGAAGCCGAGCGCCTCGAGCACGCGCCGCGACTCCTCCCGGGAGACGGGAGCGCCGAGCAGCCGCGCGACCCGGGCGTCGCGCAGGCGGATGGTCCGCGGCGGCGGGCCGGGGCCACCGACGTCGATCGTCCCCGGCACGAGCGTCCCGCCGGTGAGGTCGAGCATGAGCCGCGTCGCGACGGCCTGGGCCTCGAGCGCCTGCTCGGGCGCGAGCGACTTCTCCAGCCGCGCGCCGGCCTCGGAGCGCAGGTTGAGCTTGGCCATCGTCCGGTTCAGGTTCGGGCCGTTCCAGGTGGCGACCTCCAGCAGGACCCGGGTCGTGTCCGGCTCGACCTCCGATCGCTGCCCCCCCATGACGCCGCCGAGCGAGGTCGGGCCGTCGGCGTCCTCGATGAGCACGACGTCCGGGTCGAGCGTGCGCTCGATCCCGTCGAGCGTCGTCAGGGTCTCCCCCGCGCGGGCGCGACGCACGGTGAGCGTGCCGCCGGCGACGCGGTCGAGGTCGAAGGCGTGCAGCGGCTGCCCGGTCAGGAGCATGGTGTAGTTCGTGATGTCGACGACGTTGTTGATCGGCCGCTGGCCGACCGCGAGCAGCCGCGCCTTCAGCCAGAGCGGCGAGGGCCCGAGCCGCACGCCCTCGAAGACACGCGCGGTGAAGCGCGGGCAGAGGTCGGGATCCTCGACGACGACCGCGGCCACGCCCGGGTCGAGCGGTTCGGGCGAGCCGGGATCGTCGGCCCACGGGGGCGGCGCGAGGGGCGCCCCCGTCGCGGCGTGGGCTTCGCGCGCGACCCCGTAGACGCCGAGGCAGTCCGGGCGGTTGGGCGTGATCTCGAGCTCGAGGACGTCGTCGGAGATCGGCAGCACGCCGCCCAGCGGCGTTCCCGCGGGGATGCTCCCGTCGAGCACCATGATCCCGTCGTGCTCGGCGCCGAGGCCGAACTCGTCCTCCGCGCAGATCATCCCCGCGGAGACGACCCCTCGGAGCTTGGCCGCCTTGAGCTTCGTCCCGTCGGGCATGACCGCGCCGGGCCGGGCGACCGCGACCGTCTGCCCGGCGGCCACGTTGGGCGCGCCGCAGACGATCTGCGCGGGCTCGCCCTCCCCCACGTCGACGGTGCACACGCGCAGCCGGTCGGCGTCGGGGTGCGGCTCGGCGGTGAGCACCCGGCCGACGACGAAGCGCTCGACGGCGTCGACGCCGTGGTGGTGGACGACGTCGACCTCGGTGCCGGTCATCGCCAGGCGCGCGGCCAGCTCGCGCAGCCCGAGCGCGGGCACGACGTACTCGTGCAGCCAGGAGAGCGGGACCCTCATCCGAACTGCCCCAGGAACCGCTGGTCGTTGTCGTAGAGCTGCCGGAGGTCGGGGAAGCCGTGCTTGAGCATCGCGATGCGCTCGATCCCGAGCCCGAACGCGAAGCCCTGCCAGCGCTCCGGATCGTAGTCGTGGGCCTCGATCCCGGCGAGGACGTTCGGGTCGACCATCCCCGCGCCGAGGATCTCCAGCCAGCCCGTCCCCTTGCAGAGCTGGCAGCGGGCGCCGGTCCGAGCAAGGGCGCCCGTGCCGCCGCAGGCAAAGCACGAGACGTCGACCTCCAGCGAGGGCTCGGTGAACGGGAAGAAGTGCGGGCGCAGGCGCACCTCCCGCTCCGCGCCGAGGATCGCGCGGGCGAAGGCGAGCAGCACGCCCTTGAGGTCGGCGAGCGTGACGTCCTCGTCGATCCACAGCCCCTCGACCTGGTGGAACTGCGGGGTGTGGGTCGCGTCGGAGTCCAGCCGGTAGACCCGGCCGGGGACGATCAGGGCGATCGGCGGCGGCTGAAGCTCCATCGAGCGCACCTGCATCGGCGAGGTGTGCGTGCGCAGCACCACCGTCGCGCTGACGTAGAACGTGTCGCGCAGCGAGCGCGCGGGGTGCGCCGGGTCGTGGTTGAGCTTGTCGAAGTTGTTGGCGACCGTCTCGACCTCGGGCCCCTCGACGACCGAGAACCCCAGGCCGAGGAAGACGTCCTCGATCTCGCGGCGGGTCGCGGTGAGCAGGTGCAGCCGCCCGACCGAGCGCGCCGGGGAGCCGGGGAGCGTGACGTCGACGCGGTCGGCCAGCAGCCGCGCGTCGAGCTCGGCGCCCGCGAGCGCGCCGGAGCGCTCCACGATCAGCGCCTCGATGGCCTGGCGCGCCTGGTTGGCGGCCCGGCCGACCGCGCCGCGCTGCGCGGGCTCGAGCGCGGCGACGCCGCGCAGGAGGTTCGGGAGCTCGGCCTTGCGGCCGAGGAAGCGCACGCGCAACGCCTCCAGGCCGGTGGTCTCGGCGGCGGCGCCGACGGCCTCCTCGGCCTCGGCCCGCAGCTCGTCGATGCGCCCGAGCAGATCACTCATCGGGGCCCAACCTATTGGTCCATTCGTACAGGGCCACCGTCGCCGCCATCGCGGCGTTGAGCGACTCCCCGGCGATCGGGATGTGCGCCACGACGTCGCACGCGGCCAAGAGCTCCTCGGGCAGCCCGGCGCGCTCCGCGCCCACCACGAGCGTTCCCGCGGAAGCGTCGCCGCCCCGCAGCCGCTCCCCCCGCCGCGCCACCAGGGCCACGCGCGGCGCCGGGCAGTCGTCGAGCGCCGCGCGGGCGACGGGGACGGAGAACACGGCGCCCATCGACGCCCGCACCGCCTTTGCGCCGTAGGGGTCCGCGCAGCCCGGGCCGAGGATCACCGAGGCGGCGCCGAAGGCCAGGGCGCTGCGCAGGATCGTCCCGACGTTGCCGGGGTCGCCGACGCCGTGGAGGTAGAGCGCGAGCGGGCCCATGGCCGCCTGCGCCCAGCGCTGCTCGTAGACCGCGAGCACCCGGGTGCCCGAGCCGAGCGCGGAGATGCCGTCGAGCAGCGCGGCCTCGACGTCGACCCCGGCTACGAGGCGGTGGACGGGCCGCCAGCCCGCCGCGTCGGCGGCGGCGATCAGGTCCTCCCCCTCGGCCACGAAGCGCCCGCCTTCCCGCTTGCGCTGAAGGCGCTTGATCTCCTTGAGGAGCGGGTTCTGGGCTGACGTGATCATGGAAAAAGAGAAGGGCGCCGGTCCTGCGAGAGGAGCGACGCCCGGGGTGCTGCTGGTGTGGCGGGGACTACGCGGCGACGGGCTCCCGGGCGGGCTGGTTGGCGATGGCCTCTCGCGAGACCTCCACGAATCGGGAGAACGTCTCGGCGTCGCGCACGGCGATGTCGGCGAGCACCTTGCGGTCGAGCTCGACCTCGGCCAGCTTGAGACCGTGCATGAACTGGCCGTAGGGCATCCCGTTCAGGCGCGCCGCGGCGTTGATGCGCGTGATCCACAGCTTGCGGAAGTCGCGCTTGCGATTGCGCCGGTCGCGGTAGGCGTAGGAGTCCGCCTTGAGCAGGGCCTCTTTGGCGCGCTTGTAGTTCGAGTTGGCCTGACCACGGAAGCCCTTGGTCTGGGCCAGCACCGAGCGGCGCTTCTTCTTGGCGTGGACGCTGCGCTTGACGCGGGTCACTTGGACTTGACTCCCAGCAGCTTCTTGACGCGCTTGGCGTCCTGGTCGGCGAGCATCAGGTCATTGCCCAGGTAGCGCTTCTTCTTCTGCGACTTCTTCTCGAGGATGTGGCTCGTCTTGGCGTGGCGCGCCTTGACCTTGCCGCTCGCGGTGAGCTTGAAGCGCTTCTTGGCACCCGAGTGGGTCTTCATCTTCGGCATACGAGGGCGGGATGGTAGCTCACTCGGCTTCGGCCCGGCCTGGTACTACTACGCCGCCGCCGCTCGCGACCACGTCACCGACCCACGGACAGACATGAATCCTCCGCCGGAAGTGCCCCTCACCACCGACCGTGAGCGCTGGAACGAGCAGTACCGCAACAAGCGCGACGAGATCGGCCCCGCCGCCTCCTGGGTGGCCGAGAACCGTGACCTGCTCGAGGCCCAGCCGCGCGGCCGGGTCCTCGACGTCGCCTGTGGCCGCGGGCGCAACGCGCTGCTGCTCGCCGAGCTCGGGTTCACGGTCGAGGCGCTCGACGTCTCGGAGGTCGCGCTCGAGCTGCTGGGCCAGGAGGCGCAGCGGCGGGGCGTCACGGTCGACACCCGGCGCGCGGACCTCCGCGAAGCACCAGAGCTCGAGACCGGTGCCTACGCCGTGGTGCTCGACATGTTCTTCCTCGACCGGCCGCTGCTCGGAGCGCTGAGCAGGGCCCTGGCGCCCGGGGGGCTGCTGTTCTTCGAGACGTTCACCACGGACCACCTCAAAGAGCCGTGGGGCCCGAGCCAACCCGCCTCCGTGCTGAAGCCCGGTGAGCTGCTCGGGCTGTTCGCCGACCTCGAGCCGGTGCGACACCACGAGGGCCTGGTCCAGGGCGACCGGCCCCGGATGGTGGCGCAGCTCGTCGCCCGCGCGCCCGCCGGCCACAGGCGCAGCGATCTCGCCTAGGCCGAGGTGGCCGGCTCCTCGGTCTTCGCGGGCGCCGCGGGCTTCGGCACGGGCTTCTTGGCCGCGGGCGCCTTCGGCGGCGGTGGCAGCGCGCCGAGCGGCTCGTCCTCGGCGCCGACGATGTTGCCGTCGTCGGTGACGACGACGTTGGCCTTCTCCGCGTCGGACTGGATCGTGCGCGTCGGCTTGACCTTGCCGTCCTTCGCGTCGTCGCCGAGCACGGCGGACTCGTCGCCGGGAGCCGCCGCGGTGCCGTCGGGCGCGTCGCCGTCGGAGGCCGGCGCGCCGGACTGCGGCACGGCCTCGGCCGACGCGAGCTGGTCGTCGCGGTCCTCCAGGGAGTCGAGGTCGGTCCCGTCCTCGGCGTGGCCGTCGGCGACCGCGTCGGCGAGCACCGCCTTCGACGGCGCCAGCAGCATGGTCATGTTGCGGCCGTCCTGGATCGGGCGCTGATCGACCTGGCAGAGCTCGGCGAGGTCTTCCGCGAGGCGGTCGAGGATCATCACCCCGCGCTCGGGATGGGTCACCTCACGCCCCCGGAACATGATCGTGACCTTGACCTTGTCCTTGTGGCGCAGGAAGCGCTCGACGTGGCCCTTCTTGGTGTCGTAGTCGTGCTGGGCGATCTTGGGGCGGAACTTGATCTCGCGCACGACGATCTGCTGCTGGTGCTTCTTGGCCTGCTTGAGCTTCTGGGCCTGCTCGTACTTGTACTTCGAGTAGTCCAGGACCCGGCAGACGGGCGGCTTGGCCTCCGTGGCGACCTCGACGAGGTCGAGATCCTTGCCCTGGGCGTACCGCAGCGCCTCGTCGGTGCGCATGACACCGATCTGGTTGCCGTTCTCGTCGATGAGCCGGACCTCGGGAACGCGTATGCGCTCGTTGATCCGGGTGGTGTCCCGCTCGGGCGGGCGCCGGTCGAACCTTCTCGGTACCGGCACTATCGGTGGGTGGATCGCGGCGCGGGCGCGGCGATCTCAGCGTGAAGTGGTGTCAACGGTCCGCAGTCTAGCCACACCGCGAAGCTTTGCGGGAAACGTGACGGGAGATTGGCGCCACCGGCTCCGGCATGGGACCGCGCCACCCGAGCGTTCAGGGCGGCGGTGTCGCCGGCGGCCGCGCGACCACGAGCAGCACACCGGCCAGGAGCACGAGCGCGCCGATCCCCTGCAACGGCCGCAGCTCCTCGCCGAGGAAGAGCGCGCCCCAGAGCACGCCGAACACCGGGACGAGGAAGGTCACGGTCAGGGTCCGCGTCGCGCCGACCGCCGCGATCAGGCGGAAGTAGAGGACGAACGCGAGCGCCGTGCAGACGAGGCCGAGCGCGAGCACCGCGCCCCACTCCCCCACCCGCGGCGGCACGCGGACGGGCACGAGCGCCACCGCCGGCAGCAGGACCACGGCCGCCGCCGCGTGCTGGCCGACGACGAGCGAGAGCGGCGCCACCCCCCGCATCCGGCGCGCGGAGAAGTGCCCCATCGCGCCGTACAGCAGGCCGGAGGCGAGCATCGCGAGCACGGCAAGCACGAACGGGAGGTCGACCTCGACGGGCGCGAGGCCGACGACGAGCGCCACGCCGGCCAGCGCAAGCGCGAGGCCCGCCACCAGCCGGGCGGTGAAGCGCTCCCCGAAGAGCGCCGCCGCGATGACCGCCGACCAGATCGGCGGCGTCGCGTTCAGGATCGAGGCCAGCGAGGCCGGCAGCTCGAGCTCGGCCACCGCGATGAGGCCGAACGGGAGCGCCGCGGCGAAGGTGCCGAGGACGAGGTAGTCGCGCCAGCGCGAGCGCAGCCCGAGCGCCCCGGGGCGCAGCGCGGCGAACGCCGCGACCGCCCCGGCCGCGACCAGCACGCGCACCTCGGTGAGCACCGCCGGGCCCAGGGCGTCGACGGCGATGCGGATGAAGAGGAACGACGAGCCCCAGATCGCCGCGAGGACGACCAGGGACGCGGCCTGGCGCGGGGTCATGAGGTCATGACGCCGCGCCCGCCACGAACGTGAGGCGCGCGCGGCCGGCGCGCCGGTGAGCTCAGACGGCCGCGACCTCCAGGCCCGCGGCCGCGCGCAGCGCGTCGGCCCTGTTCGTCTGCTCCCAGGTGAACTCCGGCAGCTCGCGGCCGAAGTGGCCGTAGGCGGCGGTCTTGGCGTAGATCGGGCGGTGGAGCTGGAGCTCCTCGCGGAACGCGCCCGGGCGCAGGTCGAAGTGCTCGGAGACGAGCTCGGCGATGCGCGCGCGGGCGATCCGCTCGGTCCCGAACGTCTCGACCATCACCGACACGGGATGGGCCACGCCGATCGCGTAGGCGACCTGCAGCTCGCAGCGCTGCGCCAGGCCGGCGGCGACGATGTTCTTCGCGACCCAGCGCGCCGCGTAGGCGGCCGAGCGGTCGACCTTCGACGGGTCCTTGCCCGAGAACGCGCCGCCGCCGTGACGGGCCATGCCGCCGTAGGTGTCGACGATGATCTTGCGGCCGGTCAGGCCGGCGTCGCCGACCGGGCCGCCGATGACGAAGATCCCGGTCGGGTTGACGAGGTAGTCCTCGACGGTCTTGAGCTTGGCCTCGTCGTACAGGTCGCCCGGGATCGTGGGCACGACGACGTGGTTCCAGAGGTCCTCGCGGATCTGCGGCTGTGCGACGTCGGGGTCGTGCTGGGTGGAGATGAGCACCTTGACCACCTCCACGGGGCGACCGTCGACGTAGCGGACGGTCACCTGGGTCTTGCCGTCGGGCCGCAGGTAGCCGAGCGTGCCGTCCTTGCGGACCGCCGCGAGCCGCTGAGCCAGGCGGTGGGCCAGCGAGATCGGGAGCGGCATGAGCTCGGGGGTCTCGTCCGACGCGTAGCCGAACATCATCCCCTGGTCGCCCGCGCCGGCGAGATTCACCTTGTCTACGTCGCCGCGCTCGCGGACCTCCTGCGCGGAGTCGACGCCTTGGGCGATGTCCGGCGACTGCTTGTCGATCGCGGACATGACCGCGACCGCGTCGCCGCTGAAGCCGAGCTCGCCGCGGTTGTAGCCGATCTCGTTGACCTTGGCCCGCACGAGCGCCGGGATGTCCACGTAGGTCGTGGTGGTGATCTCGCCGGAGACGACGACCAGCCCGGTGTTCACCAGCGTCTCGCAGGCCACGCGGCCGTAGGGATCCTCGGCGAGGATGGCGTCGAGGATCGTGTCGGAGATCTGGTCGGCGACCTTGTCCGGGTGCCCCTCGGTCACGGACTCGGAGGTGAACAGGTACTCGTTGTCGTTGAGCGTCGTCATTTGGGCGGGGACGATAGCGACGCGACCGCCGCCCGGGCTCGGCGGCGCGGACGCGCGAGCTCCGGCCCGCCACTTGCCCCACGAGACGTAGCGCGACAAATGTTGCGCTAAGCTCGGCTCATGGCCCCCGAGTCCCCCGCGACGAGGCAGCGTGCACCACGCCGGCAAGGTCGCCGTGCGCAGTTGACGATCCCGACGCAGGCGTGGGATCGCGCATGCGCATTGGCCGTCGAGCAGGCGACGACGCCGAACGACATCCTCGCTCAGCTCGTCGTACGGGGGCTCGATCTGGTGGAGCGTGAGCGCTCCGTCGAGCAGACCGCCCGGTCGCGGGTCGGTGCCTATCGCGCCCGCGGACCACTGCTTGACGACGGGGGCCGATTCCCGACCGTCGAGGACGCCGAGGAGCAAGCACTCGCGCTGCGACGAGATCTCGCCGCAGGCGCGTGAGCGCGCTCGTCTGGGACACGACGCTGGCGTCACGGCTGCGTCCCGGATCTCCGTTGCTCGATGACGTGTCTCGCCAGGCGAGCGTCGGTGACCCTGTCGGGATCACCACGATCTCGCTGCTCGAGCTCTCCTACGGCATGCGCAAGGCGGCCGACGCGGGACGCTCGGACTTCGCGCGGCTGCACGCGTGGCTTCGGGAGTTCGTCGCCGCCGGCCACACTCGAGTGATCACGCTCGGCGCGGACGCCGCTCTGCTCGCGGGCGAGGTGCGCGCGCTGCTCCCGGTCTCGCCGGCGAGCGGTCGTCGCAGGACGCGTTCGAAGGCGGAAGCGCGCGTCGCGTGGGTCCACGACATCCAGATCGCCTGCGCCACGTGGGAGGCGGGTTGCGACATCGCGACCGCCGACGTCGATCACTTCACCGCCATCGCCGGATGCATCAACGCGATCGTGCTCGACGCTCCACCGCTGGAGATCGTCGCTGGGCCGCCATCGTGAACCCTCAGCGCACCTCGCTGCGCCGCTGAGTGCGCTCGTTGAAGTCGATGATCAGCGGGACGCCGTCCATCCCGTACCGCGCGCGGAGGCGGTTCTCGAGGAAGTACGCGTAGTCCCGGGTCACCCGGCTGCGGGAGTTGACCTGGATCGCGAAGCGCGGCGGGCGCTCGCCGATCTGGGCCATGTAGATGAGCTTGAGGCGGTGGCCCTGCTTGGCCGGCGGCTGGCGCGCCTGCTGGACCTCGGAGAGGAACTTGTTGAGCTGGGGCGTCGGGATGCGCCCGGACATCTTGTCGCCGAGGGTGATCGCCTCCTCGAGGATCCGCGACACCTGGCGGCCCGTCTTCGCGCTGGCCGTGAGCACCTTCGGCCGCAGGCGCAGCTTGTTCTGCGCGTGGGCGCGCTCGTGCTTGAGCTCCTCCTCGTCGAGCGGGTGCTCGTCCCACTTGTTGAGCACGAGCGCGGTCGCGCAGTGCTCCTTCATCGCGAGCTCGGCCATCCGCAGGTCCTGCGCGGTGATCCCGTCCTTCGCGTCGCAGATCACCAGGGCGACGTCCGCACGCTCGACCGCGCGCTGGGTCCGCAGCGTGGTGAAGTACTCCACGGACTCCTGGACCTTGGCCTGGCGGCGCATCCCCGCCGTGTCGACCACGATGAGCTTGCGCCCGTCGATCTCGAGCGGCAGGTCGATCGCGTCGCGCGTGGTGCCCGCGACCTCGGAGACGATCACCCGCTCCTCCCCCAGCCAGCGGTTGACCAGCGTCGACTTGCCGACGTTCGGGCGCCCGACGACCGCCAACCGCATGACATCGTCCTCGGGCGCCTCGTCGTCCTCGGGCAGCCGCTCGACCAGCGCGTCCAGGAGGTCGCCGCTGCCGAGCCCCTGCGCGGCGCTGACGGCGATCGGGTCGCCGAGGCCGAGGCCGTGGAACTCGTAGATCAGCGCGGTGTCGTGCAGCGCGTCGATCTTGTTGGCCGCGACGACGACGGGCAGCTTCGAGCGGCGCAGGAGGTCGGCCATCTCCTCGTCGCCCGGGCGCATCCCCGCCTTCGCATCGACGACCAGCAGCGCGACCTGCGCGTCGTTGAGCGCCGCCTGGGCCTGCTCGCGGATCGAACCCGAGATCGGGTCGGCGTCGAGGAAGTCCATGCCGCCCGTGTCGATCAGCGTGAAGCGGCGGCCGTTCCACTCGCAGGCGATCTCCTTGCGGTCGCGGGTGATCCCGGCGCGCTCGTGGACGACGGCCTCGCGAGTCTGCGTGAGGCGGTTGACCAGAAAGCTCTTGCCCACGTTCGGGTAGCCGACCACCGCGACCTTCATCGCGGAACCAGGGAGACGATGGCCTCGACGACGGCGGCGACCTCCAGCCCCGTCGTGTCGACCTCGACGGCGTCGGCGGCGGCGACCATCGGCGAGTCGAGGCGTCCGGCGTCACGCTCGTCGCGCTCGACGAGGTCGGCCACCGGGATCTCGCGGCGGCGCGCGCGCTCCTCGGCGGCGGCGGTCAGCCAGACCTTCACCTCGGCGTCCGGGGCGACCACCGTGCCGATGTCGCGCCCCTCGGCCACCCAGTCCCCCGCGGCGATCAGCGCGCGCTGCTTGGCCACGAGCGCCGCGCGGACGCCGGGGTCGGTGGCCAGCCGCGACGCGGCCTGCGAGGTCTCGGGGGTGCGGATCGCCTGCGAGACGTCCTCGCCGTCGAGCAGCACGCGGTCCCCGGCGAACGCGATCTCGACCGCGGCCAGGTCGACCGCGGCCGGCCCGGAGCAGGCCAGCGCGGCGGCCCGGTACATCGCTCCCGAGTCCAGGTAGGTGAAGCCCAGCGCCTCGGCGACCGCGCGGGCGACCGTGGACTTCCCGGCCCCGGCGGGGCCGTCGATGGCGACGAGCATGCCGACCATGATGGCGCGCCACGCCCGCGACGCACCGGCCGGCCGTCAGACCAGCGTCGCCAGGTCGTCGAGGAAGCGCGGGTAGCTCACCGCCGCGGCCTCCATCCCGACCACCTCGACGCCCTCCCGCGACGCGAGGCCCGCGACCGCGCCGAGCATCGCCAGGCGGTGGTCGCCGTGAGCGGCCCAGGTGCCGCCGCGCAAGCCGCCCGTCCCCTCGACGACGAAGCCGTCGGGAGTGGCCTCGATCCCTGCGCCGAGGCCGCGGAGGCCCTCGACGACGCGAGTGATGCGGTCGCTCTCCTTGAGGCGCAGCTCGGCCGCGCCCTCCACCACGGTGATGCCCTCGGCCCAGCAGCCCAGCAGCGCCACGAGCGGGAGCTCGTCGATGGCCAGCGGGACCTCGCCGCCGGTGACGACCGTGCCGCGGAGCGGGCCGGCGGTGACGTCGAGGTCCGACACCGGCTCGACGCTGCGCACCGTGTCGCCGGGCGCCTCGAGGTCGCCGATGACGATGCCGCCCATCCGCTCGACGATGGCCAAGAAGCCCGTGCGCGTCCAGTTGACCGAGGTGTCGGTGACGAGCAGGCGCGAGCCCGGCACGAGCAGGCCGGCGGCGATCACGAACGCGGCCGAGCTGAGGTCCCCGGGGATCCGGATCGGGTCGAGGACGAGCTCGTCCTGGTTTGAGACGCTCACCCGCGTCCCCTCGCGCTCGACGCGGACGCCGGCCGAGCAGAGCAGGCGCTCGGTGTGGTCGCGGCTCGGGACCGGCTCGGTCACCGTGGTGGTGCCGTCGGCGACGAGACCCGCGATGAGCAGGCACGACTTCACCTGGGCCGAGGCGACCGCGAGCGTGTGGTCGGCGGCCTGCAGCCGGCGCCCGTGGACCGTGAACGGCGGGAAGCGGCCGCCGGTCGCCTCGACCACGGCGCCCATCCGCGCCAAGGGCTCGGCGACGCGGTCGACGGGGCGCCCACGGATCGACGGGTCACCGTCGAGGACGTAGGAGCGTCCCTCCTGCCCGGCCAGCCAGCCCGGGAGCAGGCGCATCAGCGTCCCCGCGTTGCCGACGTCGATCGGCGCCTCGACGGAGGCGGCCTCGCGCAGGCCGGTGCCGCGCACGACGATGTGCTCCGGGTGCTCGGCGACGAGCGCGCCGAGGCGGCGCATCGCGTTGAGCGTCGAGGTGGTGTCCGCCGCGTCGAGGTAGTTGCGGATCGTCACCGGCTCGACGGCCAGCGTCGCGAGGATCGCCGCGCGGTGGGAGATCGACTTGTCCGGCGGCGGCTGGATCGTCCCGCGCAGCCGGGTGGCCGGGGCGACGAACACGCTCAAGCGAGCGTCAGCCCCTTGCCGGTGATGAGTGCGGCGGCCCGGTCGGCGTCGGCGACCGACACCCACAGGGCGATGGTCCCGCCGAGGTTGTCGAACGCCGGGGCCAGCGACATGTCGGAGATGTTGATGCCGGCCCGGCCGAGCGTCAGCGCGAGATCGGCGACGACGCCCGGCCGGTTCGGGACGAGGACCCGCAGCTCGGCCAGCGGGCCGCCGCGGGCGTCGGCCTCCAGGAGCGCGCGGCGCTGCGCGGCGGCCTGGCGCTGCCAGCCCTCCAGGTCGCCGAGGCGGCCGCGAACGGCGCTGAGCGCCTCGAGCACCTGGTCGAGCTGAGCGCCGAGCGCCGCGGCGTTCTCTGCGTAGATCTGCGCCCACAGGGCCGGGTTGGCGCCCGCGACCCGCGTCGCGTCGCGGAAGGAGCCGCCCGTCGCGGGCAGCGCGTCGCCGTCGAGCGCGGCGTGCGCCTGGCCGACCATGACGTTCGCGAGGACGTGCGGCAGGTGGGAGACCGCCGCCATGACCCGGTCGTGCTCGTCGTGGCCGATCGCGGTGGGCACCGCGCCGAGGGCGGAGACGAAGCGGTGCAGGCGCTCGTACTTGTCGCCCGGGGCGTCCGCGCGCGGCGTGAGGTACCACGTGGCGCCGTCGAAGAGGTCCTCGCGGGCGTGGGCGACCCCCGCGGTCTCCGCGCCCGCGACGGGATGGCCGCCGATGAACGCCGGGTCGTCGACCGCGTCCACGAGCGCGCGCTTGGTCGACCCGACGTCGGTGACGACCGCGTCGGGCCCGGCCACGGCGAGCGCGGCACGGACGTGCTCCTCCAGGCTCGCAACCGGCGTGGCGACCACCCAGACGTCGACGCCGGAGGCCGCGGCCGGCTCGGCGATCCCGGCGTCGATGGCGCCGCGGTCCTCCGCGGTGCGGATCGCGCGCGGATCGGGGTCCCAGCCCACGACCTGCGCGCCGAGGCGCCGACGGGCCGCGAGGGCGACCGACCCCCCGATGAGCCCCACGCAGAGCACCGCGATCCGCACTCAGCGCACGCTACCGGTGAGCGCGCGGCCAACCGGGCCCCGGCGAGCGGCCCGGGCCCGCGGGCCCCGGCTCACGCCGCGGCCGCGCTCAGCGCCTTGCCCGCCAGCGCGGTGGCGAGCTCGACCTTCTGGGCGTAGGCGGCGAAGTCCTCGCCGCGGAGCTGCTGCGGGCCGTCGCACACGGCCTCCTCGGGCGCCGGATGGACCTCGACGACGATGCCGTCGGCGCCGACCGCGGCGGCCGCCAGCGAGAGCGGCTCGACGAGGTCGCGGCGACCGGCGGCGTGCGACGGGTCGACGACCACCGGGAGGTGGGAGAGCTCCTTGAGCACGGGCACCGCGGTGAGGTCGAGGGTGAAGCGGTAGGCGGTCTCGAAGGTCCGGATGCCTCGCTCGCAGAGCAGCACCTTCTCGTTGCCCTCCTTGAGGACGTACTCCGCGGCCATCAGCAGCTCCTCCAGGGTCGAGGAGAACCCGCGCTTGATCATCACGGGCACGCCGGAGCGGCCGATCTCGGTCAGCAGCGTGTAGTTCTGCATGTTGCGCGCGCCGAGCTGGATCATGTCGGCAACGCCGGCGACCGCCTCCAGGTCGCGGGCGTCCATGCACTCGGTGACGATCGGCAGGCCGGTGCGGTCCTTGGCCTCCTGCAGCAGCTTCAGGCCCTCGACGCCGAGGCCGTGGAATGCGTAGGGGCTCGTGCGCGGCTTGTAGGCGCCGCCGCGGAGCATCGTCCCACCGCCCTCGAGCACCTGATCGGCGGCGAGCAGCATCTGCTCGCGGTTCTCGACCGTGCACGGGCCGGCGATCAGCGCGAAGTGCTCCCCGCCGACCTTGCGGCCGCCGATGTCGAAGACCGAGCGCTCGCCGTGCTTGAACTGATTGGAGGCCAGCTTGTACGGCTTGGTGATCGGGACGACGCGGTCGACCCCCTCGTCGGCCTCGAGCTGGAGGCCGGAGATGTGCTCGAGATCGCCAATCGCGCCGATGACCGTCACCGCCTCGCCGGCGGAGCGGTGCGCGCGGGCGCCGGCCTCCTCGATACGAGCGATGACCCGGTCGACGTGGTCGGGGCTGGCGTCCTGCTTCATGACGATCATCATTCGGTGGTCATTCCTTTCGCGACTGCCTGGGAGAAAGCTCTTTTCAGATCCTGCGGCCACTGATCGGCCAGGAAAACGGCGCTCGACCCTGAGGTCTTCGAGGTTCAGACGGCGTGCTGCGGCCGGCCGAGCGCCTAGCTAAATCGCCAGGTGGCGTAGGACGGATACGTGCCAGGAGTACGGATGGGGGAGGCCTGGCGCGTCACGTCGCTAAAGATGATGGCACAGAATCTTCCGTCCGACGACGAATGACCGAGGAGCACGACATGCCTTCCAAGGGCAACGCAAAGTGGCAGGGCGATCTCAAGAGTGGCAGCGGCACGTTCAGGGCAGGCGAGGACATCACCGGCAGCTACTCGTTCAAATCCCGCTTCGAGGACGGTGACGGCGCCAACCCCGAGCAGCTCATCGGCGCCGCGCACTCCGCCTGCTACTCGATGGCGCTCTCCAACGCGCTGGCCGAGGCGGGAACGCCGGTGGACTCCGTGGAGACCGAGGCGGTCGTGACGCTGCGGATCGTCGACGGCGCCCCGACGATCACGAAGATCGCGCTGACGACCGTCGGCACCGTGCCGGGGATCGACGATGCGGCCTTCCAGGCCGCGGCACAGGACGCCAAGGAGCACTGCCCGGTGAGCAAGGCGCTGGCGGGCGTGGGCGAGATCACCCTGGAGGCGACGCTGGCGGGGTAGTCCGCGGGGCGTGGGCCGGGGCGGAACTAGCCCCCCCGGGGGGGGCACCCCCCCCCGCCCCGGCCCGAGAATGGGACGGGCCCGCGTGCACGTGAACCAGCGCCCACCACCGCAGCAGGCTGCGAGGGGGCTGCGCGGACCTGCGCTGGTGTCGGCGGGGGCGGCGGGCTGGGGTGCGGAGAACCTCTTCCGCTCCCGCCTCGAGGGGCTGGGGCTGCACGCCTTTCCCATCGTGCTCTTCGAGCACCTGGTGCAGGTGATCCTCACCCTTCCCTGGCTGGTGAAGAACCTCGGGGCGCTACGGCTGGCGCCGGCGCGGGCGCTGGTCTGGGTGTTCGTCTCGGGGGCGGTCGGCTCGTCGCTGG